>DASUUC010000037.1:0-29816 GCA_036374335.1 Acidimicrobiia bacterium | reverse complement strand
TTCTCGCCATGGTTTCCGAAGGTCACGTCCTCATCGAAGACGTACCCGGAGTCGGTAAGACCCAACTGGCCAAGTCGCTGGCGCGCTCCATCCATGGCGAGTTCCATCGCATCCAGTTCACTCCCGATCTCCTCCCCTCTGCTGTCACCGGTGGCTCTATTTGGGATCGCAACGCGGGGCGTTTCGATTTCAAGCCAGGACCGATCTTCGCCAACATCGTCGTCGGCGATGAGATCAACCGGGCCAGCCCGAAGACCCAATCCGCTCTCCTCGAAGCCATGGAGGAGCGTCAGATCACCTCTGACGGAGTGACCCGCGCCCTGTCGCCTCCTTTCATGGTCATCGCCACTCAGAACCCGCTCGAGCACGAGGGCACATACCCTCTTCCCGAAGCACAACTGGACCGCTTCATGATGCGAGTCGTGATCGGTTATCCCAGTAGGGAGAAGGAACTGGAGATCCTCGACACCCATGGGGTGCGATCCACCTTCCTCGACCTCGACTCCGTGGCCTCGCTCCATGAGGTCCAGGAGATGGTGGACATCGCCCGGGGCGTGTCCGTGTCGAGCTCGGTCAAGAACTACATCGTCGACCTCGTCGAAGGAACTCGGCAACACCCGGACGTGATGCTGGGTGCCTCACCACGCTCCGCCCTTTTCTTACAGCGAATCGCCCGAAGCCGGGCAGCAGCCAATGGCCGGGACTACGTGATGCCCGACGACATCAAGGCGTTGGCCAGCCCGGTCCTGGAGCACCGGCTCGCCCTGCGACCCGAAGCGCACATGCGAGGGGAGACAATCGAGTCGATCATCGACGACGTGATCGCCCGCATCCGGGTCCCGGGCACGACCTCCCGGATCGCCACCTGATGCCGACGACGCGAGGCTGGGCTCTCCTCGGGGCCGGCCTGGCACTCGTCGTTCTCTGGTGGCTGTTGGGTGACGAGGAGCTGCTCCTCACCGGAGTCTTCTTCATTCTCGGTGCCCTGGCCGCAGTGGTCTACGTGCAACGACACGCCCCTGATCTCCGGATCGGAAGGCGTCTCGGCACGACGGCTGTGCACAACGGCGACACGGTTCAGGTGACTCTGACCCTGCGGAATCCCGCCGGGCACTCGATCCGCAATATCTCGGTGATCGACGAGGTGGAGAGCCTGGGCGTCGCCTCTTTCGAGATCGATGGCATCACCCAGGGCGAGACCGTCACCGCAACCTATCGGGTGTTGTGCCGACCGCGGGGCATCTACCAGGTGGGACCGGCTCGAGCGACTTCGTCGGATCCCCTGCGCCTCGCCGAGCTGTCGGCTCCCGACGGCCCGGCCGACCAGCTCATCGTGTATCCGACCGTGGAGATACTCGAAGGCTTTCCGATCGTCCGGGGCCAGGACCCGTCGATGGCCGCTTCCCGACCTGAGCATTCCCAGAGAGGCGGCGAGGATTTCTACACACTCCGTGAATACCACCATGGAGATGACCTCCGCCGGGTGCACTGGCCGTCGTCGGCAAAGACCGACCAACTGATGATCCGTCAGCTCGAGACTCCGTGGCAGTCACGTGCCCTGGTGATGCTGGACGTGCGAGCTCGGGTGTACGAGTCGGCCGAGGCATTCGAGACTGCAGTATCCGGTGCTGCTTCAGTGGTGACCCATCTCGTCAGGTCTGGGTTCGATGCCGACCTTTGGGCCGGCGACCCGCACGCAATCGACGCGACGAAGTATTCGGCAGCGATGGAAAAACTGGCATTGGTCGAGCCCATTCTCGCAGTCGACCTCGAGTCGGTGGCCTCCCAGATCCGGCACAGAGGTGGGGGCGGGGCTCTGGTCATCGTCACCGGCACAGCTGACCGGACGCTGATTTCGGTGCAACAGTTGCTCAGCCGTGACTACCCGACATCGGTGTTGCTCGGCACATCCAGCACCACCCCGCAGACTCTCGCCGGCTTCCATCGTCTCGGAGTGGCGACGGTGACCGTTCCGCCAGGTGGTAGCTGGGCGGAAACCTGGATGACCTCGATAGGAGACACATGGGACTCCGTGTCGGTCAGCTAGCGGGACTTCTCGCCTTTGTTCTCGGCCTGGGACGGCTCGGCCGCCTTCTCGAGAGTGGGCCCGAGTATCCGCCATGGCAGCTGATCCTGCTCGCCTCAGCCTTCCTCGGGGCCGTCGCATGGTGGCTCCTGACGCAACTCACCACGAATCGTGGTCTCAAGCTGTCGATCTTCACTGTGGGGTCATTGCTGCTGGTGCTCCGGATCAGCGTCCCAGAGACCCTCACCGGCGGGATTCTCCCCTCCGGCACCACGATGGCGCAATTGGGCTCAGAGCTCGAGATCGCCTGGCGGACCATCCAATCGGGGATTCCTCCGGTACAGCCTTTTGCCGGGATCCTGGCCCTTCTCGCCGTGCTCATGTGGACGGTCGGTGCCTTCTTCTCGTGGGGCAGCACCGGTGGACCTCACGCGGCCGTGTTTCTCCCATCCCTCGTCGTGTATTTCCAATTCGCCGTTTTCGATCGCGCCCAGGCCGGGATGGGTTGGATGCTCTTCTCCACCATCGCTCTCGTCGGATCGGTCATCTCGCTGGCCCTCGAGCTGCGCGGTGAGACCGGTCGGGCCAGAGACGCCGAAGGGCGGCCGCTGGGGCGCAGGTCGGTGGTCATGGCGGTGGTGATGGCATCCATCCTGGGCATCTCTTCGATCTCGGTAGCCAACAGCGCCGCCGACGTGTTCAGCGAGTACGGGAACGCGCCTTGGCGCCATGGAGACGGGCTTGGCCCCGGGCCCGGCAGCGGCGTCGCCTACGACGGGCTCGTCGAGCTCCGGCAGCGCATCCTCAACCGGAGCGAGGTGCCGGTGTTCACCGCTCGTCTCGCCGCGGACACCCCGCCCGAGGTCAACCCGTATTGGAGGGTCGACACGCTGGACACCTTCGATGGTGAGGAGTGGAGTCGCTCCGATACCAGCAGCCGTCGATACGAGCCCGACGTGCCGGTGACCGACGCTGACAATCTGTATAAGGGGACTGCCTTGGAGGTCCTTCAGACGGTGCAGATCCAGGCCCTGAACAGCGTCCTGGCCCCCACCGCCGGTACTCCCATCGAGATTCAGGACCCCGGCTCGAGCGTGTCCAGCCCTCGCTTGGCAACGGAGTTCTATTCGGTGGGAGGGGTGTCGGTTGGAGTATCGGGGGGGCTGGACCGAGCCGACCAGTATCAGCTCCGCACCATCGTCGTCGATCGAACCGCGGATCTGGGTGCCCTCGCCACAGACAGTTCCGGAGAGCTGAGCCCAATCTTCGCCGCGGCGGCGGAGGCGGGTGAGTTCCCCCACGAGCCATCCCCGGTGGATACCGGCATCGCGGTCCTCCCCGATCGGGAGCGTTACGTCCAACTGCCCGCCAACACTCCTAGCGGGGTCACCCGCCGAGCGCGCTCCATCACCGCCGGACACACCACTGACTTCGAGGCGGCCTGGATGCTGCAGTCCTGGTTCAGGGACTCGGGTGAGTTCGCCTATTCAACAGATGTGACCACCGGGCACAACTCCCTGATACTCGACGACTGGCTCAACGACTCGACGTCACGGAACTACCGCACCGGCTATTGCGAGCAGTTCGCCGCCGCGATGGCAGTGCTCGCCCGCAGCCTCGATATTCCATCACGCGTGGTCTGGGGGTTCACTCCGGGAGATGTCGACTCCAACGGTGTCATCACCGTCCGCGACATCAACGCCCACGCCTGGGTGGAGCTCTGGATCGAACCTTACGGCTGGTTCCCATTCGACCCCACTCCACGGTCTGAGCAGGACGGCTTCGCATCCCAGCCGCCGAGCATCACGGCGAGCTTCGACCCCGTCGACTATCTGGAGGCTCCCGAGAACAACCCGGCCGACCTCCCCCCCAATTTCACAGATCAACTCAACGAAATCGGCAACACAGAGCCCGCGTCCGCCGATGGCGCCGCCAACACACCCGTCCGCTGGTGGCTGATCGTGATAGTCGCTGCGCTGCCGTTGCTGGCGGTGGCTCCGGTGATGAAGCGCCTGAGAAGGAGGCGCCGACTGAACCGGGTGCGGGATGGGGACATCACCGCGGCCTGGGACGAGATTGTCGATCGCCTGACTGATCTCGGTGTCGAGGTGTCTCCGTCACTCACCCCGGTCGAGGTGGCTGCCAGCACCGATCATGCCCTGCTCCCACTCGCGCACAGCTACTCATCCACCGTCTACGGAGGCAGGGCGGGTCAGGGGCGCGAGTCCGATCTGGTCTCTGTTGAGTGGTGGATCGAGCGCACCTTCGAGGGGTCGCAGCGGGCGCGCGCTGCGCTCAGTTTCAAGTCATTTCGCCGACGGGTGTGAGCGGGTCAGCTGCCCGAAGCGCGCAACTCTTCTTCGACGTCGTCTTCGACTCTGCGCAGCATCGTGAGAAAGTTGTCCCGGTCCAGCTCGAAACGGGTGACGTCCTCTTCCACCTCACGGGCAATTTCGTCGATGGCTACGAAGAAGGCGAGCTGTCCCTCTCGGAGGGCATCCATCAACTCCCCCTCGTCGCTGCTGACCCGAAAGATGCTCTGCCCGTCGGTGACGAGCTTGATGTCGGAGAGATGACTCTCCATGTTCCCTTCCCGACGCAGGTAGTCCCAGGCGCGCCGGACCCGCTGTAAGGACATCCCGTTGTCGAGCAGGCTGCGGACCACCCTGAGGGCCACCAGATCGCGGAAGGAGTAGAGCCGTCTCACTCCCGGACGACCCCCTGTTGGCTGTATCGATGGTTTGACGAGTCCCACTTTGTCCCAGTAGCGCAGTTGGTGATGTGTGCAGTTACTCAGCCGGCATGACTGCTCGGCAGTGAATGCTTGCTCCACGTTGTCCTTCCAAATCCTCGCCAGGCGAACCGGGGCGTTGTTCGCGCTTGTTTCCTCGGCCGTGACCAGCCCGGAGTGGACGGCCGACGGGGCCGGAACAATAGCGCCTTCGGATGGGTGTCGCAGACTGGGCCCGAAGCGTTGTTACTCGGGCAGCGTGTCCTCTGGCTCTGACTTCTCGTAGCGCCATCCGCGGATGCGGAGCGCGTTGACCAGAGCGGTCGCAGAAGCCACCAGGAGGGCAAATCCGGCGACTGCGATCGGGGTGATGCTGACGTATGCGATGACCACGGCCAGCCCGATGACGACCCCGACCAGCGACAGGCGAACTCCGATTCGGGCAGGCCGTTCGATCTTCTGCACGGCTCGAGCCAATTCCGGATCCTCCTCGTAGAACTGCCGTTCTATCTCGGCGAGAATTCGCTGTTCTTTGTCATCCAATGGCATTCAGTCACCACACTGGTCGGGCCAAGTGCTCACCGGAAACATTACACCCCCTGGAGAAACACATATCAGAGTTCTTTGTCGGATTTGGCCCGATTCTTCTCGTCCAAGAGTCGAGCCGGTCCGACCGCTTCTTCTCCAAAACGCTCTCTCAGCCCGGCCACGGCGTCTTCGACTCTCTCCCAGTCGACTTCACTGTCGATATCGAGCTGGGTCGGAGTGTCCGCAGGCTCGAGAGCCGCTCCTCCGAGACCGAGGAGACGAACCGGCCGCGAGTCCTCTCCGAGCGAGCGGACCAGCTCGAGGGCAATGCGGAAGAGCTGGCGTGAGCCGTTCATCGCTGCAGGCACGGTATGGGACCTGGTGAGGGTCGTGAAATCCGAGTAGCGGACTTTGAGGGTCACAGTCCGAGTCTTCAGACCGGCGCGGCGCAGACGTCCGGAGAGGCGGTTGGCATGAGCGAGCAAGGCGGTCTCGATGATATCCGAACTCTCCAAATCGCTGTCGTAGGTCTCCTCCACGGAAATTGACTTGGCGGCGAGGTCGGGCTCCACCCGACGCGGGTCGCGGCCATGCGCCAAGTCGTGAAGGTGTCGACCCGTAGCCGGACCGACCGCGCCGGTCAGCGAGGGCAACGGGAGCGCGGCGATGTCACCGACCGTTTCGACTCCGAGACGTGCCAGCGCCGCCAGGGTTGCCGGTCCCACTCCCCACATCGCCGCGGCGGGTAACCGGCGGAGAAACTGCATCTGGTCTTCGACCGGGACGTGGCAGAGCCCGTCGGGTTTGGCCGCCTCGGATGCCAGCTTGGCCACGAACTTCACCGATGCCACGCCAACCGAGGCAGGCAGGCTCAAGTGCGATCGGAGCCTCGCCCGCACCGCAGCACCGACCGCGACCGAAGACTCGTAGTGGAGTCTCAGCCCGCTGACGTCCAGGAACGCCTCGTCGAGGCTCAGACCCTCCACCAACGGTGTGAACTCACGGAAGATGGCGAACACCTTCGCCGACACATCGCCGTAGCGCCCGTGGTCCGGGGGGATCACAATCAGCTCCTCGCACAAACGACGGGCGGTAGCGGTGGGCTGGGCGGAGTGGACTCCGAACTCTCGTGCCTCGTATGAGGCACTGGCGATCACCCCTCGGGGGCCGGGCCCCCCCACCGCGACAGGTCTCCCCATCAGGTCCGACCTGGCGAGCCGTTCCACCTCGACGAAGAAGCTGTCCATATCGACATGGAGAATGGGCTCTTTCCACACTGCTCGCCCAAGTTACCGGCGTTTCTCCAAAGAGACGCCAAACTGATGCTGGTATGGCCGCCCTGGTTCATCTAGTGAGACACGCAGAAGTGGACAACCCTGATCATCTCGTCTGTGGTTCCATGCCGGGTTTCGACCTGTCTCCACATGGTCTCGAACAGGCTCGCCGCGTCGGCCGCTATCTCGGGCCGCGGCCTGTGGTCGCCATCTGGTCCTCCCCGCAACAGAGGTCGCTTCGCACAGCCGAGGAAATCGCCGCCCGATCGACGGTGCCGGTGAGGGTCCACCCCGATCTCACCGATTGGGAGCTCACTGATCGCTGGAAGGGCAACCCGTGGAACAGCATCTCCTCACGGTTCCCCGGCGAGCTCGACGCCTATCTGGACCACCCCACCAAACTCGACTTCGTCTCCGAACAGCTCGGCGATGTGGCCGAGAGGGTGGCCGCCGTCGCTCGGCGGCTCGACCAGGAGCATCCTCACGGTGATGTGGTGATCGTCTCTCACCAGGACCCGATTCAAGCGGCGCGGCTCCATCTCACCGGAGACGGCCTGGAGTCCTTGCACGACGGTCGCCCTGGTCACGGATCGGTGATCACGCTGCGGCCGGGACAGACCTGGCGCGAGGAAACGTCATGGGAGCCGGGCGACTCCCCACGTTTCGGAGAGAAGTCCGACCTGCGTGTGGTGACTTCAGGCTCCCCCCAAGGCCCGACCCCCGCCTAGCCCCCACCCCTTCGCGAACCCAGGGTTGTAGACACCGCTCAGCGAAGTCTGGAACCCTGGGTTTCACGACACACCGGCCCCGGTGCGAGACTTGGGGCGTGCGATCGGCGTTGCTCACGGCTGCGACTCTCCTCACCGCCTTGGTGTGGACGGTAGCCCTCGTCGTCGACAGCGAGCCGTTCTCGCCGGCTTCCGCCCTCCTGCTCGGCGTCGGCTTGCTGGCCACCGGAACCGTCGCCACCATCGGGATGATCGTTGTCGGAGGACGCTGGGCCCACCGTCTGGGATTGGCGTCGCTGGCCATGACAGTGGTCCTCGCCATCGTCAGGGAAATCGACTTCCTCTGGGTGGGGGGAACGGTCGTGACCGTGATCGCGTTGGTGGGACTTCTCTCCCCCACCGTGACCTCGAACATCTGCAAGCTGCCTTCGGCATCCGGACCACCGCCAGCTGCCATCACGCCACCAATCCTTCTGTTGCTCACGCCGGCGTTGCTCGGGTTCGTGGGCAACGAGGCAACTCCCTGGGCACTGTTGGTCGTCGGATTGTCCGCCCCGAGCGCGGCGTTCTTCTACAGCCGGGTGATCCCCGGAGGTCTGCTCGGGATTCGACTCATCTGGCCGGTGGCGGCCCTGGCGCTCTCACCTCTCCTGGGATGGATCTCGGGCGCCGTTGCCGCGGCTCTCGCCATCGCGGTTGGTGTAACTGCCTGGGATTCCTCGGTGAAAGCGTCCTATCACCCGCCGCGCGAGGTGGGCACAACTCTTCGCATACCGACCGAGCTCACGCCACGCGAGGTGCTCGACGCCGCCCAGATCGACGAGAAGGGTCACAGAAGGTGAGACGCAGCCCCAATCCGTGGATCGTCGTGCCTTCGCTCCTGTTGGGTCTGCTCGCCGCCATCCTGGGATGGGTGGTGACCGACGTGAGTTGTCGTCAGCCGGATGTCTCCGGTGTGGTCAGCACCTGCGGTGGCTGGGCGGCGCTCATCGCCGTGATCTCGTTTCTGGGGGTGAGCGTCGGTGTTGCCGTGCTCCTCGTCCTCGTGTTCCGTAGCCTCGCCGAGTGGCAGCAGCGGCAATGACCTCCGGCGGCAGACGCCCGCCGAAGCCCGCGTTCTAGCTCAGCTTCTGGTGGACCAGGTCGACGGCCTGGCCGACGGTGACGATCGACTCGGCTTCCTCGTCGGGGATCTTGACGTCGAACTCGTCCTCGAGGGCCATGAGCAGCTCCACGACTCCAAGGCTGTCAACGTCGAGGTCCTCTTCGAAGTGAGCCTCGTCGTTGATCTTGGACTCGTCGAGCCCGAGTTCTGACACGAGCACGCCGGTGAGGCGCTCGGAGACTTCATTTCTGTCCATATCCGTTTCTCCTTGTGGATTGTTTGCGGGAACTTACAGCGCGAGACCGCCGTCGACCGAGATAACTTGACCGGTTATGTAGGAGGCGCCGCCCAACGCGAGGAAACCAACGATGCCCGCCACCTCTTCGGGGCGGCCAAAACGACCCAGACTGGTCGCGTTTCTCGCCTGGCTCTTGACCTCGTCGCCGAGGCTGTCAGTGAGCTCGGTCTCGATGAAACCCGGGGCGACAACATTGACCGTTATCCCTCTCGACCCCACCTCTTTGGCCACCGACTTGCTGAATCCGATGATGCCAGCCTTGGAGGCTGCGTAGTTGGACTGACCGGCGTTGCCCACGAGACCCGCAACCGACGCGATTGAGATCACACGACCCCATCTCGCCCGAAGCATGCCACGCAGGGCGGTCTTGGTGCACAGGAAAACCGAACGCAGGTTGGTTTCAATGATTTGATCGAAGTCCTCGATCGGCATCCGGACCAGGAGTTGGTCTCTGGTGGTCCCGGCATTGTTGACCAGAACCAGCGGCGGCCCGAAAGTCTCCTCCACGGCGGCGAAGAGGTCGGCCACCGACGACTCATCGCTGACATCGGCCCGCACTGCCATCGCTGTTCCGCCGATCACCTCGATCTCATTCACGACCTCGCCAGCCGCGATCTCGTTCGCCGAGTAATTGACCACCACCCGGTGTCCTGACAGGGCGAGTTCTCGACATATGGCGCGGCCAATCCCTCGGGAGCCCCCGGTGACTACGGCGACCCTGCTCTCGGCATTCGCCGTCACGACAACTTCTCCGGCAAGCCGAAGAAGTCGAAATTGGGCTGCAGCAGCTCCATCGTGGTGCGGTCTGGCGGCGGCAACGCGGCATCGGATTCGGCGATGGGATCGATCCTGGAACCCCAGCGATACACCGCCGAGCCCCAACTGAGCCCACCGCCGAATGCAGCGAAGACGATCGTGTCTCCCGGCGTGATCCGACCTTCCTCCAATGCCTCGGTCAGGGCCACTGGAATCGTCGCCGAGGAGGTGTTGCCGTATGAGTGGATGTTCACGTAGACCTTCGACTCGTCGAGGCCGAGACGGCGTGCCGTGGCATCGATGATCCTGACATTGGCCTGATGCGGGATGAGGAGGTCGACCTCGTCGAGTGCGACCCCGGCGCGCTCCAGCGAGATGATGGACGACTCGCTCATCTTGGTAACTGCCCTGCGGAACACTTCCTGACCCTCCATGGAGACACCACTCGTCTTGGGGTCGGGCTGGCCCCGGTCCCCCATCGTCCCGTCGACCGGCACCTGCAGGATGTGATGAACCGACCCGTCCAGCCCGAGATCCGTGGCGAGTACGCCGTGGGGCTCGTCTGTGGGCTCGAGGACCACCGCGCCCGCACCATCGCCGAAGAGGACACACGTCGTCCGATCGGTGAAATCGGTCACGTAGTGCAGTTTCTCAGCACCGATGACCAGCACGGTCTCGTTGGTGCCGGCGCGGATCATGCTGGAGCCGACGACCAATCCGTAGACGAATCCGGAACACGCCGCGTTGAGGTCCATGGCGGCGCAGTCGAAGGCTCCTATCTTCTTCTGCACTATCGAAGCTGTCGACGGGATCAGTGAGTCCGGGGTACAGGTGGCGACGAGCAGGAGATCGACGTCCTCGGGCTTCTTGCCGGCAGCCGCCAGGGCCCGCAAGCCGGCGACGGCGGCCATGTCGGAGGTTTCGACATGACTGATGCGCCGCTCCTTGATCCCGGTCCTGGTGGTGATCCACTCATCGGAGGTGTCGACGAGTTGTTCCAGGTCGTGATTGGAGAGGATGTTGGGTGGCATGCACTTGCCCCAACCCGTTATCTCTGAATTCTTCATGGGTTCTCCTGCGTCAGGTAACTGTAACGAGGGAGTCGGCGACTGCCGGGATGTCGGACACCTCAGAAACCGTGTGGATCGTTGCCTCGCCCACCGTCCGCTTCGCCATGCCGGCGGTCACGTCTCCCGGCCCGATGTGGACGAACGTGTCTACACCGGCAGCGGCCATGTGCATCAGGCTCTCCTCGAAGCGTACCGTCGAAACCACCTGGGACGTGAGGCTGTCGGCCACCGAGCCGGCCTCATGGGGTTGGGCCGTGGTGTTTGACCAGACCGGAAACTGCGGGTCCGAGAATGTGACTGCCGACAGCGCCTCGCCCACCTCGTCGGCAGCCGGCTCCATGAAGCCGGAGTGAAACGCCCCAGCCACTTTCAACGGGATCACCCTCCGCACCCCGAGGTCCCGGGCGTTCCCCGACAACCATTCGATGTCTGCTGTCGACCCCGCAACCACGACCTGGCCGGGGGCGTTTACGTTGGCGACCTCGAGGCGCCCGCCTTCGTCTCGTCGTTTCGCTGCGATCCGGGCCGCCAACCCGGCATCCCCGCCGATCAGAGCGGCCATGCCCGATGGCTCGAGATCGGCGGCATGGGCCATCGCCTCCCCTCTCCTGGCGACAACCCGAAGCGCATCTGCGAAGGAGAGAGCACCGGCGGCGCAGAGGGCCGTGTACTCACCGAGAGAGTGACCCGCAGCTCCGGAAATAGGACCCTGGTAAATGGCGCGGAACTCCTCCCACAGGGCGTAGGAGACCGCGAACAATGCCGCCTGGGCATACTCGGTTCTGGTGAGTCTGTCCTCGGGGCCCTCCAGGCAAATCTGACGCAGCGACCACCCGAGGGCCGCGTCGGCACTCTCCCCGAGCAGATCGGGACGCGACTCGAAGAGCTCGGCACCCATACCGACGAACTGGCTTCCCTGACCAGGGAAGAGAACCGCGACACTCATGAAGAGACTTCGACCCGTCAGACCCTGTGCGGGTTACGCGAGAGCACCGAACAACCGCTCTACATCGGATTCGTCCACGTCCCTGTGGGTGACGATCCTCCAGGCTCCCTTGAGGGGAGGGTTCACCTTGATGTTGGCTGACGCAAGTCGTCCGGCGACCTGATCCCAGCCCATGCCGAGTGCCTTGAAGTCGACGAGTACGAGATTGGTCTCGACCTCGGACGGCTCGATCGAGCCCGGGTACCGCTCGGCGAAGCCAGTAGCCAGTTTCTGGGCGAGGACGTGGTCGTCGACGAGACGGCCACGCTCGGCGAGACCGACACGGGCGGCGGCCGCCAGCACCCCGGCCTGGCGCATGGCACCTCCCATCCGCTCCCGCAGATAGCGGATCTCGGCGATCGTGTCGGCCGGGCCGCACACAATGGAGCCGACAGGCGCCCCCAGACCCTTGGAGAAGCAGAACTGGATGGTGTCCGACAGTGATCCCCACGCCGGAGCGTCGATTCCGGTGGCAGCCACCACATTCCAGATCCGGGCACCGTCGGTGTGGATAGCCAAGCCATGTTGGCGCGCCCGTGCGCTCGTGGCCTCCATCAGCTGAAAAGGAATCACCCGCCCACCCGACAGGTTGTGGGTATTCTCCCAGGTCATCAGTTTGATCCGGGGGAAGAAACCGGCCACCTCCATGGCGTCGTCCACGTCCTCGGGGTGGATCTGGCCACCGGGACGGTCGACGGTGCGGAACGCCACGCCTGACAGCGCCTGTGCCGCGCCCCCTTCGATGGAGCGCAAATGACTCGCCGCATTGGCCAGCACTTCCTCACCCGGCGAGGTGTGGTACATGATGGAGAGTTGGTTCCCCATCGTCCCCGTCGGAACGAAGATGGCGGCTTCCATTCCTGTGGCCCCGGCCGATTCCTCCTCGAGGAGGTTCACCGTCGGATCGTCGTGGTAGACGTCGTCACCGAGTGGCGCATTTGTCATCGCCTCCAGCATCGCCGCCGTGGGGCGTGTCACCGTGTCAGATCTGAAATCAGCCAGGCCGTCGGGGAAGGGCATGTGCAAATGGTAGAACTGGTGGTGACTAGAGGCGATCGAGGGAGTCGGCGATCCGAGCGGTGGCGAGCTCGATGCGATCGATGTCGTCGACCAGCGCAAATCGGACAAACCCCTCACCCGACGGGCCGAAACCGATCCCCGGGCTGACTGCCACGCTGGCCTTCTCGAGGAGATGAATGGAGAATTCGAGAGACCCCATGTCGGTATAGGGACCGGGGATCTCACCCCAGACGAACATGGTCCCGGCCGGGCGATCCACTTTCCATCCGCCGGCACTGAGCCCATCGACGAGGACATCACGGCGCTCTCGATAGGTCTCGCACACATTGTTGACAAACTCGTCGCCCTGTTCCAACGCGGTGGCGGCGGCGAGCTGGATCGGCTGAAACGTGCCGTAGTCGAGGTATGACTTCAGCTTGGCCAGGGCACCCACGATCTCGGCATTGCCCGAGAGGAAACCGACCCGCCACCCGGCCATAGAGTGGCCCTTGGTGAGCGAATAGAGCTCCACCGCCACCTCCGAAGCCCCGTCGACCTCGAGAATCGAAGGGGGTCGATAGCCATCGAAGCTGATATCGGCATAAGCGAAGTCGTGGACGATGACCACTTCGTTCTCCCGCGCGAAGTCGACGAGCCTTTCGAAGAACCCGATTTCGACTGTTTTGGTGGTCGGGTTGTGCGGGAAGCTGACGACGATCACCCTGGGTCGCGGCCAGGAGTTCATGAACATCCGGTTGACCACCTCGAAGTAGTCCTCCTCCGACGAGATCGGAGCCCGGCGCACCTCGGCACCGGCGATGATCGGGGCATAGATGTGTATGGGGTAGGAAGGCTCGGGGACGATGGCGACATCACCCCGCTGCAACAGGACCCAGAGTAGATGGGAGAGACCCTCTTTGGCTCCAATGGTTGCGATCACCTCGGTCTCGGGGTCGAGCTCGATTCCGAACCGACGCTGATATCGGCCTGCCAGTGCCGCCCGCAGGTCGTCGACACCACGGGACACCGAGTAGCGATGGTTCCAGGGGTGTCTTACCTCGTCGATCAGGGTGTCCACCGCCTCGGGGGGCGAAGACAGGTCGGGGTTGCCGAAACCGAGATCGACGACGTCGCTTCCCGAAGCGATCACCTCGGCTTTGCGGCGATTCACCTCCGCAAAGGCATACGGAGGAAGCGAGCCGATCCTGCGAAAGTCCATGGAATCGATCAAGGTAGATCAGATCGACGGCTAAGGCCAGGTTTGTCCGCGTTCAGCCGCTGAGACGGTCGATCAGGCTGCTGAGCCGCTTCGGGATGAGTCCTCGGGACAGGGCTACGACATCGCGCACCAATGAGAGCAGATCCCCAGGGCCGTCCCAGTGCTCGCTGACAACCTCTTCGCCGGCCCGCTCGATCAACGAGTCGATGGCGAACATGAGGATCAAGACGTCGTCCGCCCAACCGATGATCGGCACGATCTCGGGTATCAGGTCGATCGGGCTCGCCACGTAGGCTGCCGCCAGTCCGAGCGTGATCTTGGCACGACGGGGGACGCGGGGATCCTTGAGCAGGCGCGTCACTAGTTTGACGATGTTCGGCATCATGAAGACCGCGTCGGCCATGAGACGCCTTGCCTGCAGGCTTCTGCCATCCGGCGGCAGGATTTCGTCGGGTCTGACCCGGTTGGGCTGTTCGCTCGTCACTCGATCTCGATCCTCTGTCGGGTGCTGGACTCGTCATCATCATGGTCTCGCTCGTCGCCAATGCCACCTATCTCCTCGATGACCGCTTCCACGGCCTTGAGGCCTTCGATGGCCGCCTGGATCATGTGATAGGCCACCCGACGACCGGCCCGCGTCAGGGCGGCGACGGTAGGAGACTGCTCACTCATCGCTCACTCCGCCCTCATCCCGAACGAGATGCGCAGGGTTCCTCCATCGAGACTGGCCCTGGTCACCTCGCGGCGCTGCAGGGCGTCGGGTAGGAGGAACGACCGCCGGTAGGAGCCGAGCTGGATGTAGAGCTCGTGGCCGTGGCGGAACACTTCGAGCTCCGACTTGTCGAAGAAAGGGACATCGAGCTCCATGGTCACGTCGTCTCCACTCTCCACCACGCGGAAGGGGCTGGTGGCGACGAAGTCGTCGATCGGATCTCGGTCACCGTAGAGCTCTGATGCCATGACCCGAAGCCGGTCAACACCCACCATCTCGTCGTCGAAGAGACGGAGACGAAGCCGGGGAACCTCGGCGAAGGCGTCGTCGATCGCGTTGAGATGCCCCTTCTGGATCGAACGCCAGCGCTCGAAGTATGGGTCCTCCACCAGATCGGGGAGAACCCGGTTGACCACGACCCCGTCGACCCCATAGCCGAACAAGCCCAGGTAGCTGTACGTTCGCCGGGCCTCGTCGATGACCATCTTCTCGGGGTTGACCACGAGACGCGCCGAAGTCACCTCCGGCTGGGCCATGAGCTCCTTCACGCCCTCCACGCTGGTGAAGACCGACTGGGCGGCGGTGAACACCTCGTCCTCGGGGATGGGCAGGTCGGTGAGCCGGCTGAGCAGTGGTCGCGCCGCCCTCATCAGACGGCGCTCGGTGGGGAGGACCTTCTCGAAGTACCAGGAGAGCACCTCGGGAAGGGAGAGCAGACGCAGAGTCTCCGCAGTGGGGGCGCAATCGACCACCAAGACGTCGTAGTCACCCGACCGCGCATGACGGTTCACCTCGAGAAGGGCGAACAACTCGTCCATGCCCGGGAAGACGAGAAACTCCTCGGCCTCGATCCCGGCCGCACCGCCCCAGTCGAGCACCTCGATGAGCTGATTGCGGATCGACCCCCAGTATCGATCGAGCTGTTGTTGGGTGTCTATCTGCTGGCCCTGGAGCCGATCGACGATTTGGGTGGGCTCACTGGCCAGACTCACGGTGAGGGCGTCGGCTAGTGAGTGTGCCGGGTCGGTAGACGTGACCAGGGTTCTCTTCCCGGCATCGGCAGCCGCCAACGCGGTGGCGGCGGCGATCGTCGTCTTGCCAACTCCCCCCTTGCCGGTGACGAGGACGATCCTCATGGTCAGCCCCCTTTGGCTACCCGCTTTCGCAATCCCCGCAGAGCGGTCGTGACGATCTGCTTCTCGGCCTGTCGCTTGATGAACCCAGGGATGATGAACTTGGGCTCCACCGTCAGCGAGTAGACCACCTCGGTCGCCCCGTCTTCGGTGGGTGCGAACTGATAGGAGCCCTCGAGCATCTCGAGGTCATCGCTCTCCTCGGCGACCCAGCCGAGCAGGTTGGGTCGGTCGTGGGTGTACTTGAGCACATACTCGATCTCCTTGACGAACCCCTCGAGGACGAAGCGTGCCCGATCGACCCGACCTTCGCCATCGACATCGAGCACGTCGACCTCTTTGACCCCACTGGCCCACTCCGGGTAGGCGGCGACGTCGGCTGCCACGTCGTACAGATCTTGCGGAGTGGCGTCGATCTCGAGGGTGGAGAAGGTTCCTTCAGCCATTCCCGGCGAGGTTAGTGGTCCGTCGTTCAGATAGGGCGCGCGTGAGAGACTCCGTCAGTGTCTGGGCGACGGACGCTAATTGACCGAACCGATAACGACGACTGTGCCCTCGAGACGGAGAAACCTTCCGGTCGCCCGGAAATACCCGGCGTTGTAACAAAGGGTGCGACCTACCCGCCACGTCGACGCCTTGGGCTGATGAACATCGCCAAATAGGTGCAGCCGGGGTTGTGCTTCCTCGAGATACTGCCTGATGGGCTCGGATCCCCGCTCTTCCCGGCCGGTGATGACATCGGTGCGCAGCGGCGGAACGGCAGGAGGGACATGGGTGCACAGCACGTCAACGGGGCCAAGCCCGTCGAGGATCTCTCTCATCTCCTCATCTGAGACCTCGCCATCGGCACCGAGCGGGGTTTGGACACCGCCACCAACGAAACCGAATCTCAGCCCGCCGCGCTCCACCACCTGACCGTGGACGTACTCGAACGATGCCGGAAGCGCGGCGCGGAGCGCGTCCGGTCGATCGACGTTGCCGTGGATGACCAGACCGTGCCCCCCGGAGAGGGCATCGGTGGCCCGCTGATACTGACTGGCCAGCTCATCGCCGATCCGCACCCGCAGATCGTCACCGGAGATCGTCGCCACCTCCTGCCACATGGCCCTCATCCCCCGGTAGTCCCCCCTGGCCCTCGCCGCAGAGGTGCGTGTGGCGAAGTCGATGCCCATGACCGTGGCGACCGCTCCCTCGCCGGTCCGATAGTCGGTCAGGTTGACCAGATCGCCGAGGATGACGATCTCGCCACCCAACCCGACCAGACGCCGGAGGGCGTCGGGTGCGTCGTGTACGTCGGAGATGACGAGCATCAAGCCTCGGTCTGGCGGACCGCATAGCGGACCCAGAGAACGGAGACGAGGGCCGCTCCAGCAGAGATGGCGAGAGACAGGAGCCAACTGAAGTCGAGCGGTGAGAACTCAGCGGAAAGACCACCCATCCCGAAACCGATGATGCCTCCGATGGCGCTCTTGCCGTTGACCCCCAACCGCTCTCCCGGGTCTCGCTCTGCCCGACCGAGATTCTCGGCGAGGGTTCCACCGAGCAGGACTACGAGCAGGGCCACAACACCTAACGCGAGTGCAACTGCATAGACCTTCACCATCGAGCGGCAGGGTAATGATTTGCATCGACTGGCCTACGACACCCGACGCTCGGCGGGGACCAGCCTCAGTTTGGGCACCAGACCTTCCTCTGCGAGATTGGCCACGGCCTCGACCTGAGAGTCACTCAGATCGACCGGGCCCCCACCTAGCAGACAGGTGACGACACAATCGTCGCAAGCGCTCGTGTCCCGCATCGCACATTGTTCGCAATCGATGAACATTTCGACCTCCTGACGACAAAATACGAGGAGCGGGTGACAGATTCTCCGGGGAGACGTCGTTCAGTGGATTCGGCTCAGGAGACGTCCTGCAGGAAGGCCAGCACCGCTGCCGTGTACCCGTTGAAATCGGTTTCGAACGATCCGACGTGGCCGGCGCCTTCCACCCTGACCAGATCGACCAACTCGGGTTGGGCCTCCTCCAGGGCGGCACTCTGCGAGATCGGGATCGACTCGTCCTCGGTCCCGTGGAAGGCAAGCACGGGGACCCGTAGCGACCGCTCCGCCTTGTCGATGTAGTCCAGCGACCGCCAGTTGACATCGATCCGCAACGAAGTGAAGAACTTGGCGACCCAGGCCACCGTCGGCGGGATGCTCATGGGTATGACGGGAAGGTTCTCCTGGCTCCTCCAGAAGTCGATGGTCGACCCGAGGTCGATGTTGGCCGAGTCGACGATCACCCCGGCGATATCGTCGAAGTTGTGCCGGAACACGTAAGAAAGCACATGGGAGGCTCCGCTGCTGTAGCCGGAAAACACGATCTCCCGTGCTCCGTTGTCGCGGGCAAAGGTCACCGCACCGGAGAGATCCTCCCACTCGGTCACACCGTATTGATACAACCCAGAAGGGTCGGCGGGCTGGTTCGCATCATTGCGGTAGGCGATGGAGATCTGCGGATAGCCCGCCTCTTGCAGAGTCTGAAACAGGGGCTCTGGCTCCGCCGGCGTGGCGCCGAGGCCATGCACATGAATGACCCAGGTCGTTCCCGGAGACGGCAGATACCACGCGTCCATCTCGCCCAGCGACGACCGGTAGGTGACCTCTGACAGCTGGTAGTCGCCTCGGGGGACTTCCGCGGCACCCGGATTCGGTGTGAAAGCCTGGTCGATGATTCGGTTGGAATATGCCCAACCACCGACAACGTGGGCGAAGAACACCAGCGCCACCAGGATCCAGAGAATGCTGCGAAAGACGTTGCGCCCTGACATGAACAGAGGATTCTTGTCGAAGTCAGGCCGAAGGCAATGACAAACCGCCGACGAGGTGGTCGTCGTGATCGGTCACCGGGATTGGATCCGGGCCGAAAGTGGGTTCGAGTTCGCGGGCTTGGGAGATGGTCTCGTCGAGACGAACCGACAGCGCCTCCTCCATGACCGACGCTACCGGGCTCGTCCCCGCCTTCATCAAGCCCTCGCGCCGCACGAGCCCGACGAGGAGACCCTCATCGGCAACGGCGAGCGTGTTCTCCCTGTGAATACGAAGTGTGTCGTCGGCGAGGCGGAGCGGCGAGACATAGACAGGGTCCCCCATGAACCGGAAGACGCGATCGGGGGCACTTCTCACGATCACCGCCCCTGCTTGTGCAATGCGACGCAAACGGGCACCAGGCCCGGTGCGGGACCGATTCAGCCACGACCCACCCGGCGCGCCGAGGACGAGCAACGCACCGTCGTCCAGCTCCCCCACCAACTCGGCGATGCCGTCGACCACCAGCACTCGCCGACCCAGATCGGGAAGATGGGCACCCACCTGGTCGAGTATCTCCCCGGCGGCGTCGATCTCCTCGTCAGATCTCGCCGCCGACAGCATCTCCGCTTCGACGCCGAGACGGGATGCCACGGCGGTGGCGGTCTCAGCGGCCAAGACGGAATGGGGACCACCGGCGACGGTGGCAACCACCTTGGTCACCCGATCCGGCTCGAAGTCGATGGGAACGACCACGTTGACGAGGTCAAATGCGGAAGGGAGCTTCTTCGAGACGAGGACATCGGCCCTTTCGTCGAGACAGCTCTCGGCGAGATCTCCCTGAACCCGGCCCACTTGGTCACCGCCGAGGACCTCGGCTAACTCGTGACAGCCCTTGCCCCGGGTGAAGACGACCCTCAGCTGATCACCGTTGGGTGGTAGTGGGGTCACAACGACCCTGTTCCGTGGCCCCGGCATAGATCTAACACCACCTGCGTCACCATATACACCAACTCCGGATTCCGTGGGCGAGTTCCGCGAGGACACTGACCTGGCAAAGTGACAGAATCGGGATCATGGAATTCACCGAAGTGCTCGCCCGACGCCGAATGGTCCGCAACTACACCGACCAACCCGTAGATGGCGACGCCCTGGACCGTATCGCCTCCGCGGCCCTGCGGGCGCCTTCAGCGGGGAACAGTCAGGCGATCGGAGTCGTGGTCGTCACCGATGAGACGATCCGTAGGGCCATCGCCGGGATCGCTGACGAGCCCTCGTATGTCGCCGCCGGGTTCGACCCCTGGATCTCGCAGGCGCCCGCCCACATCGTGGTATCGGTGAGCGAGAAGGTCTACCGGGATCGCTACTCGGAGCCGGACAAGCTGGGACCCGACGGGGAGCAGATCGAGTGGCCGGTGCCCTACTGGTGGGTGGACGCAGGGGCGTCGATGATGGCGGTGCTCTTGGCGGCCGTCGACGAGGGTCTCGCCGCCGGCTTTCTCGGAGTCCACTCGGTCCCCGACCTGTCCGCCCTCCTGAGGATCCCGGACCACTTTCACCCGATCGGAGTAGTCACCGTCGGCCATCCCGCACCCGATCGGCGATCGGGAAGCCTCGACAGGCCCAAGAAGACAGCGCAGGAGGTCGTGTTCTCGAACCGCTGGGGCTAGTCACCCGAAGGGAGCATCCTCTCCAGCACCTCCATCGCCCGGGCGCGGTCCGACTCCCTGACCAGAACCCGCACACCTCGTACCACGCCCAGCGTCGGAGTCGTGGAGCCGAGGTCATCGGCCTGGACCAATGCCTCGATTCCCTCGGATTCCAACTTGGCCTTCACCAGATTGGCCTCGGTGGTCGAGTTGTAGGTGCCCAGCTGAACCAAATCCATGGTCTGAGGATACGGGTGGACGGTGCGATACTGCGGCCGGTGGCGCCTGACATCACCTCACCGGCCAACGACCGCATCAAATGGCTGACCCGACTGCGCGATCGCAGACACCGCGACGCCGAAGGCCTGTTTGTCGTCGAAGGCAAACGGCTATATCGGCGGGCGCTCGAGGCGGGACTCGTCCCCGAGATCACTTTCCTTGCGGACGAGACCCTCGCCGAAACCGTGGGGAAGACAATCACGGTGGATCCCGGGGCACTGGACAAGGCCTCTTACCGGCGGGAGTCCCAGGGGGTGATCGGCGTCTTTCCCCAGCTCGACACCAGACTGGATCATCTCCATCTGGCCGAGCCACCGTTGATATTGATCGCCGAGAACGTGGAGAAACCAGGCAACCTGGGTGCGATGCTGCGAACGGCCGCAGCTGCGGGAGCCGACGCACTGATCACGGTGGGCGAGGCTCTCGACGCCCACAACCCAAATGTGGTCCGTGCCTCGACGGGAGCGCTGTTCACGGTCCCCCTGGCGATGTCCAACTGGGATGAGTTGGCCCCGTGGCTCGACGACAACGACATCCGCGTGATCTGCGCCGCCCCTGACGCCAGTGATCCGGTGTGGGAGGCGCATCTCACGGGACCGTTGGCAATAGTCGTGGGCGCCGAGGACCTGGGGCTGTCTGACGCGGCACTGGCTCTCGCCGACTGCACCGTCCTCATCCCCCAGGACACCGGGATCGTCGACTCCCTGAACGTGTCGGTGGCCGCCGCCATCCTTTTGTTCGAAGCTAGACGGCAACGCGCCTGACCGTTCTGTGCGGTCTATGGGGACAGAGTCCCCACTAATCCGCGCAGAGGATTGAATCGAACATATGTTCGAGGTAGTCTCGTCCGCGCTGTGCCGGGATCAGATGTCATCGCCTTTCAGCCGAGCTTCGACGATCTGTCCACTCCCCTCTTCGACGTCACCTTCTGCGTGCTCGACCTGGAGACCACGGGCGGCTCCCCGGCGACCTGTGAGATCACCGAGATCGGAGCGGTCAAGTATCGGAGTGGGGAGCTGATCGGGACGTTTCAAATTCTCGTCGACCCCGGGCTTCCCATCCCGCCCTCGATAACGATCCTCACCGGCATAACCCAGGCAATGGTGATCGATGCTCCCGTCATCGCGCTGGCCTTGCCTTCTTTTCTCGAGTTCATCGGCGATGCCGTGATCGTCGGGCACAACGTCAGGTTCGACCTCTCGTTTCTCAACGCCGCCGCGATTCGGCTCGGTTATGGCCGTCTCGACAACAAGTCGGCCGACACAGCCAAGCTGGCCCGGCGTCTCGTCCGCCCTGAGGTGCGCAATCTCCGCTTGCAGACCCTGGCCGCCCATTTCCGCAGTCCCACCACCCCCAACCACCGGGCCCTGGAAGACGCCCGCGCCACCGCCCACGTCTTCCATGCCCTGCTGGAGCGGGCGGGCTCGCTGGGCGTGACCAATCTCGACGATCTCCTCCAGCTCCCCACCGCCCGTGGCAGCGCCCACTACTCGAAGATCAAGCTCACCGAAGGTCTCCCTCGCCGTCCCGGTGTCTACATCTTCAAAGACCGCAACGGCGTTCCGATCTACGTCGGCAAGGCTTCCAATCTGCGCTCTCGGGTGAGACAGTATTTCTATGGCGACACCCGCAAATCGATTGCCAACCTGATGAAGGAGCTGGATTCCATCGAGCACGAGGTCTGCGACACCATCCTCGAGGCGGAGATCACCGAAGTGCGGCTCATCCACGCCCATCGCCCGCGACACAACCGTCGCTCCCGCCCTCCCAAGTCCTCGCACTTCGTGAAGCTGACCGACGAGAAGTACCCGCGGCTCTCGGTCGTGCGCACCCTGAAAGACGATGGTCTCGCCTACCTCGGGCCGTTTCGCTCGAAACGCGCCGCCGACGAGGTGGTCGTCGCCATCTGGGATGCAGTCCCGCTCAGACGGTGCCGTGCCCGATCCGGTTCCCGCTCCGGCAAATGCGCCTCCGCCCAGATGGGTCTGGCCAGCTGTCCCTGCGACGGCAGTCTCGATGCGTCCGAGTATGCCCAAGTGGTCGACCACTTGATCTCCGCCCTGGACCACTCCCCCGGGATCCTCCTCGAACGGCTGACGGAGAGAATGGCCCGTCTCGCCAACGAGCAGCGATATGAGGAGGCGGCGTGGACCCGCGACCGCCACGATGCGCTGGTCAAGGCATTACGGCGAACCTGGGAGTGGCGCGCCCTAGCTCGGGCGGGATGGATGGAGATCGAACATCGTGATGGGACCACCGCGGTTATCGACCACGGATCACTGGTTGAGACCCGGCGTCCTGGACAGCCGCCACGTCTGCGCAACGCTCTCCCCGAGCCGGTAGCGGTGTCGACGGTCGCTCCCAGCGTCGAAGCTGCCGAGGAGGCTGCCATCATCTGGCGATGGCTGGAGTCGAATCACGTCAAGCTGATGGAGTGCACCGGCACCTTCGACTACCCGCTGCAGCGTATCGAACGGCTCCACGTGGTCCGGCGTGAGGCGGCATAAGGAACAAGCTGTCGCCGTTGGCACTTCTGCATCGTGAAAAAGCTGTTGTTGCTGGTCTTGGTCGTAGCTGCCTGCTCCGGTGGTGCATCCGATGACACAACGGTGGTCGACGACCTGCCCGTCGTCACCGCTACCGAGTTCGAGGCACACCTCGCCGAACTGGAGAAACCCGCTGTCGTCAATGTCTGGGCGTCGTGGTGTCTCCCCTGCAGGTCGGAGGCACCGCTCCTCGATGAGGCTCACCGCCAATTCGGCGACGAGATCGCGTTCATCGGGGTCGACGTCCAGGACAGCCAGCCGGCGGCAAAGCAATTTCTCTCTGAGTTCGGCCTCGACTTCACCCATTTCTTCGACCGGGACCGGGCCATACCCAACTTCTACGGCGGGCTCGGCACACCGATCACCATGTTCTTCGCCTCGCACGGCGAGCTGGTCTCGATCCACAACGGAGTCATCGACGAACGCACCCTCGCCCTCAACATCGACGAGCTGAGGCAAACGAGTTCGTAATGGAGTTCACCCTGCTGTGGGCGGTGCTGACCGCTGTGGCGCTGACCTGGCTCGGACTGCGATTCTGGTCTGAAGACGTCCCGGAAGGAGGATTCGACCGCCTGGTCGGAGCCGGTGTCGCGGGGCTGCTGGTCGGGCGGGTGGCCGCCATGGCTCTCCAGGGCATCAACCCGATCACCAACCCGGCTGACCTGATAATCATCCGCGGTGGGGTGCACACCGGAGCGGCGACGATCGCTTTCATCGCCGTGCTCTCCTGGTCCACGCGTTCGACACGTCACGGATTGGATGCACTCTCCCCGGCCATCCTCCTCGGACTGGCCGGCTGGCACGCCGGCTGCCTCTGGCGCGGAGCGTGCCTGGGTGTCCCGGGCGACCTTCCCTGGGCGTGGACGCTCGAGGGCAGCAACGTCACCAGACACCCGGTGGAGATTTATGCCGCCGTCGGGCTGGCGGCGGCGGCATGGCTGGTCTCCCGCCTCGGCTGGCGGCTCTGGCTGCGGGCCGGGATCGCACTGGCCGCCGCTGCAGCGATTCGCCTGCTCACCGAGCCGCTGCGACCGAGCATCACCGGCGGACCCACTCTCTGGTACTGGGCAGGGATCGTGGGTGGTCTCGTCGCCGTGGCGACCGGCTGGATGTTGCCGCGGTCCGAGGCGACAGCGCCGACTTGAGCCGACCGGGTTCGGGCATGAGACTCCCCCGCATCGCTGCGATCGTCCGATTCGAACAAGTTGGCGTCTCCCTGGGAGGCCGCCTGGTCTTGCGCGACCTCGACCTGGTGGTCGAGCCCGGTGAAGCGGTGGGCATCGCCGGGCCCAACGGGTCCGGGAAGACGACACTGATCCGGACTGCAGCGACATTGGTCTCCACCGATCGGGGCAGCCTCGAGGTGCTGGGAGAGGACGCCGCGAAACGAGACCTGGTGGCGACACGCCGCGCCATCGGAATGATCGGGCACCAACCAACTCTCATCCCGGAGCTCACTCTCGTCGAGAACCTGAATCATGTCGCCCGGCTCGCCGGAGTCGACATCGCCCGGGTTCGGCGAGCCCTCCAAGTCGTGGGTCTCGATGAAGCATCGCATCGCCGGGCCGAGGCCTGCTCGTTCGGGATGAAGCGCAGGGTGGAGATCGCCCACCTCCTCCTCACCAGACCTCAGCTGCTTCTTCTCGACGAGGCCGCATCCGGTCTCGACGAGTCCGCCCGAGACCTGATCGAGGCCTTGGTCGGATCGGTGCGGCAACGGGGTGGTGGCTGCATCGTCGTGTCCCATGACCGCGGCCAGCTCGCCGAACTCTGCACACGGGTCGCCTCGTTGGCGGACGGCCGGCTGGAGACGGCGAGATGAGCTTCTGGAACCAGGCCTTTGAGATCGCTCGGGTCGACCTCACCCTGGAACGCCGGATCGGGAACACGCTTCGGATCACGCTGCCCTTTGCCGTTGTCGCCCTGATGGTCTTTCCCCTCGCCCTCGACCTGCGGTTGGCCTTGGTGTCCACCATTGGCATCGGCGTATTCTGGGCTCTCGGAATCCTGTTTGGCATGCAGGTGGCATTGCGTCAATCCGCCACCGATACCCGGGAGCGACGCGACCTTCAGGCCCTGCTGGGCGTGGATCCCGCGGCGCGTTTCGTGGGTCGGCTCCTGTCCGGAGGGGTCTTGATGAGCGGGTTTCTCCTGATCGTCCTGCTCGCGATGGTGGTGCTCTTCGACCCTGACGTGCCTGATGGAGGCTGGCCGGTGCTCATCATGTCGACCTTTTTCGTCGCCATTGGTCTCACCGAGTTGGGAACACTGGCCGGAGAGGTGACCACAGGGCTTTCCAACCGCACGGTGCTGGCATCGCTCATCGTCGCCCCGCTGGCCCTTCCTCTGATCATCGGGGCTTCTCAGTCGGTTGGGGCTCTAAGTCGAGACACCGGTATCCTTCCCTGGATACTTCTTTTGATCGCCAGTGATCTTGCCTTGGCCGTGGCCGGGGTTGCTCTGGCGCAACCCCTCGAGGAAGCAACACGATGACGCGAGTGAAAATGCTGATGGGCCTAGCTGCGGTGGCGGTCGGTGTCGGCCTGTGGTTCGCCCTGACCGCACCTCCCGACGCCCTCCAGGGCGAGTACAGCCGTCTTCTCGGCATTCACCCGCCAGCCATGTGGGTGGCGTTCATCGCATTCGGAGTGACTGCACTCGGCTCGATCATGTGGCTGGTCAAGAAGGCCGAGCGGTGGGACCGACTGGCGGCGGCTTCCGTCGAGGTCGGCATCATCTTCACCGCCATCGGCCTTTTCACCGGGATGGTCTGGGGTCAGGCAGTGTGGGGCACACCCTGGGACTGGCAGGACCCACGGTTGATGAGCACGGCGGTGATGTTCTTCGTCTATTTGGGTTACCTGGCGCTGCGCAATGCGATCGACGATCCCACCATCCGTGCCCGGCGCTCGGCCATCCTCGGCACCATCGCCGTCGTCCAGGTGCCCCTGGTCTACTTCTCGGTCAACCTCTTTCGCACCCTGCATCAAGGGCCGTCGATCCGGCCCGACGGGTCCACCATGCCGGATGAGATGTTGATCGCGATGCTGGTGAACATGGGTGCGCTCATGGTGGTGTACCTGGCCCTGATGGTGGCCCGGCTCGACGTGGCCAGGACCGAGGCCGCGGCCGCCCCGGAAAGTGCCATCGCCGGTGAAGCGGTTCGCCCACCCCGTCTCAACGAGGTCGAAGATGTCTGAGACCGTCGTCGTCGCCGGCACCTACCTCATCTCGTACACACTGATCCTCGGGTACGCCGTCTATCTTCACATCCGGAGACGGCGCACCGAGCGCTGAGCGCGATGGGACAGCGTCAGTTCGTCCTGTTTGGAATCGCAGGGGTCGTCGCACTGGTCGTGGCGATCACAGTCGCTGGGCTCAACGAGAACCTGACCTACTACCTCTACCCAAACGAGGCCGTCGCCCAGAGAGCCGACTTCCCCGACGGGGAGCGGTTCCGCCTCGCCGGTCAGGTCGTGGCCGGCTCGCTCAGCGAGAGCGGAGACGATCTCACGTTCGAAGTCACCGACGGATCGGCCACCATCCCAGTGATCCTGGTCAGCACACCACCGGCACTATTCAACGAGAAGGTGCCCGTCCTCTTGGAAGGCCATTGGTCGGGCGAGGTCTTCACCGCCGATGACGCCCTCATCCGTCACGATGAGAACTATGAGGTTCCCGACGAAGGGAACTACGAGGAATGATCGCCGCGCTGGGCTGGGCGGGCATGATTGCAGCCCTGGTCAGTGCCGTGATCCTGGTCATCAGAGGGGTGAGGGCGGCACGTACCGATCAGTGGGCAGAACTGGGCGGACCGTCCCAGCTTCTCCTCTCGGGTGCCGTCGTCGCCATGGCGGCGCTGATACTGGCGCTGATTGCCGACGACTTCTCCATCGTCTACACGGCCAATCACCACTCGTCACTCACGCCGTTCCCCTTCGACATTGCCACTGCCTGGGGCGCCCTGGAGGGCTCGATCGTGCTCTGGGGCCTGGTTTTGGCGGGCTACACATGGTTCGTCTATCGCCGCTACCAGCGTTCACCCGACCCGCTCGGTGCGGCGGCTCTCGCGGTCATGGGTGGCGTGGCCATCTTCTTCTTTGGTCTGATGGTCACGGTGGCCAATCCCTTCGAAGTGTGTGTCCAGGCCGTCGAAGCCGGCTGCGCACAATCGAGCCCGTGGCCACTGGCCTCTGTCAGTGCACCACTCGACGGACCAGGTCCCAACCCCTTGTTGCAGAACCACTTCATGATGGCATTTCACCCTCCGGTGCTCTATCTCGGATTCGTGGGGATGACAGTCCCCTTCTCCCACGCCATCGGCGCCATGGCTCTGGGTGTCCCCGGCCCGGAGTGGCTGCGTCGCAGCCACCGGTCAACCCTGGTTGGCTGGTCTTTCCTCACCCTGGGCATCCTGGCTGGAGCCTGGTGGGCCTATGAGGTTCTCTCTTGGGGTGGCTACTGGGCATGGGATCCTGTCGAGAACGCCTCGCTGATGCCCTGGCTGGTCGCCACCGCCTTCCTCCATTCGGGGATCGTCCAGCAGCGACGAGGGATGCTCCAGGCCTGGAACCTCATCCTGGTGATCAGCGCATTCTCGCTCACCATCCTCGGAACGTTCCTGACCCGGTCGGGCACCATCAACTCGGTCCATTCCTTCACCCAGTCGGCGATCGGACCTGCGCTGCTCGGATTCCTCGTACTGGTGCTGGTCGGGTCGTTCATCCTCTTCTCGACCCGGTCGGATCTCGTCGCCTCCTCCCCGAGGCTGGACTCGTTCGTCTCCCGGGAGGGGACCTTCCTGGCCAACAACCTGCTGCTCAGCGTCTATGCATTCATCGTCTTGATCGGGACCACCTATCCCCTGGTCCTCGAGGCTTTCACCGGCACCCAGGTCGGGGTTGGTGAACCGTTCTTCAACCGTCTCGCCGTCCCGCTCTCGTTCCTGTTGCTGCTGGTGATGGGGTTCGGCCCGATCACGCCCTGGCGAACCACCGAGTCTGGCCTGATCTGGAGACGCACCCGGACGCCGGCCTTGGCCGCCCTCGCCGCGGGGTTGGTCACCGCGGTCCTGGTGACCAGGAACGGCTGGACGGTCGTTGCCATCACTCTCGGCGTGTTCGTGATCGGGACGATGACCGGTCTCGTCGTCGAGCAAGGTCGTCGTCGGTCCGCCAAGACCGGGGCCGGCCTGCTGTCCTCACTGAACACGGTCGTCACCGGTGACGGCGCCTTCTGGGCCGGCCAGCTGAGCCATGCCGGGGTCGTTCTGGTGGCGATCGGTATTGCCTTTGCCGCCAACCTCGGCGCCCACACCGAGATCGATCTCTCTCCCGGTGAGTCGACCGCCTTCGCCGACTACACGGTGACCTACGAATCACCGTTCCAACAGACCCCACCAGGCAAGACGATCGTGGGAGCCAGGATGACCGTCACCCGGGGCGGCGAATACATCGGCATGGTCGAGCCTTCGTTCAATTTCTTCGGCGACGGCCAGAGCGGCGTTGGAACCCCCGATGTCCTCCACCGCCCGAGTGGGGATCTCTATTTCACGTTGAGAGATCTTCCGGATCCAGATGCCGGAGGTGCCGTGACCCTCACCATCGACACCTCTCCGATGATCTGGATTCTCTGGCTTGGCGGTCTCGTCACCGTTGTCGGCGGTTTTCTCGCCTTGCGTGCCCGACGGCGGGACCGCAATACGGTGGACGACCGTCAAACCGTCGATGTCTGAGCGTCTCCGCAATATCGTCATGGTGGGGCTGTTGTTGACCATGGCCGGTGCCCTGGTCCTGCTGGTGGCAACCAATCCGACCGATTCCGACCGGGTCGAGGCGATTGGGGAGCGGATCAAGTGCCCGGTCTGTCAGGGCGAGTCGATAGCCAACTCACCATCGCAGCTCGCCCGCGACATGATGGCCGTCGTCGAGCAGCGAGTGGCCGAGGGGCAGAGCGACGAGGAAGTCGTCGACGAACTGCTCGCCTCCTACAGCGGCGCAGTGCTTCTCGACCCTCCGGCCAGTGGGTGGACGCTGGTGTTGTGGCTGGCGCCGATTCTGGCGCTAGGCGGGGGCGTCTCAGTCGTGGTCTGGTGGCGACGACATCCTGTGCCGACAGACACGGACACCGTCCGACAGGCCGAGCACTCCAAGGCCCGTCGGGTCGCTCCCCTGCTGATCCTCGCCGGAGCATTCGCTGCCATCGTGGTGGTCGCCGGCTTCTTCCTCCAGGACCGTGCCGGACCCAACTCGGGTGTTGCCGATATCTCCGGTCAGAACCTGGAGGATGTGTCGAACGAGACGATGGAAGCGGTCATCGACGCCAATGCCGACCATCCGCAGGTCGACGGCATGCGCCTGGCTCTGGCCGAGCGCTATTACGAAGAGGGCAACTACCGAGCGGCCTTCCCTCATTACCTGGCGGTGGCGGAGTCGTCTCATGCCACCGACCCCCAGGTCGTCACCGCTCTCGTCCGGCTGGGATGGATGACATGGCAAGGCAACGCCGAAGCGGAGACGGCTATCGACCTGTTCGATCAGGCTCTCGCCATCGACCAGGACTCGACCACAGCTCGCTACCTAAAGGCCCAGGTGTTGTGGTGTGGACCCGGGGACACCGAGGAGGCCTCAGTTCTCCTGGAGGCCGTCCGCGCCGATCCGGATGTCGACGACGATGTGCGGAGATTCGTCACCGCCGATCTCGAGGCGATCCGGTCCGGGGAGAGATGCGCATGAACAAAGGGCTCAGATGGGTCGGATATGGCGTCGCCCTTGCGGCTGTGGCCTTTGCGGTGGTTCTGGCCTCGCGGTTTGGCACGGATCCGGGATTGGTCGAGTCACCTCTGTTGGGCGAGCCGGCACCGGGATTCGAGCTCGCTCCGCTGGAAGGCGGCGACCCCATTTCGTTGGCTGACCTGAACGGGGACATCGTTTTGGTCAACTTCTTTGCCTCGTGGTGCCTCCAGTGCCGCAATGAGCATGCCGCCCTCAC
>DASUUC010000036.1:0-7752 GCA_036374335.1 Acidimicrobiia bacterium | reverse complement strand
CCGAGGACATCGCCCAGGAGATCTTCCTGCGCGCCTGGGCCAACCGATCTGACTATGAGGGTCGGTCGTCATTCCGAGCATGGCTCTACCGGATCGCGACCAACGCCTGTCTGGACCTGATCAAGAGGAGACGACGTGTGGTGTCATTCGATCCTGTGAGCAATGCCCGAACAGAAGTGGGATGGCTGGAGCCTTTCCCCGACTCGAGGCTCCCCGGCCCCGACAACCCCGCCGCGGCCACGGTCGCCCGGGAGACCATCGAGCTGGCCTACATCGCCGCGATCCAGCATCTGCCGCCACGTCAAAGGGCGGTCCTGCTGCTCCGGGATGCGATCGGCTGGTCGGCCAACGAGACTGCCGAACTTCTCGAGATGTCAGTCGCCGCGGTCAACAGTGCCCTGCAGCGTGGTCGGGCCACCCTCGGCGGAGCAGGCCCGCAGCCGAGAAGAACGGACGACCTCTTGGCAGCCAACATCCGAAGAACGGCGGCTTCTCGCACCGTTCATGGAAGCCACCGAACGAGCTGACATGACCGCCATGGCACAACTGCTGAAGGAGGATGCAGTGTTCTGGATGCCTCCCGACCCTGGTGTGTTCGTGGGACGGAGCGTGATCATCGAGAGCTGGACGCCTTTCCTCACTGGCCCGGCGCGGATCGGGGACTTCAAGATGGTCCCTATCGCTCCAGGCGAGGAGCATTACGCACGGCTTCCGCTCGACGTGCTCCGCATCGAGGATGGGGCCATCGCCGAGATCGTCACGTTTCCCGAATCCGTGTTCGACGACTTCGGCATGCCGGAGAGACTCTGACCATGCAATACCTATTGCTGCAATAGATATTGACATCGCCGATGCTGCCTTCTACTGTCCTGCAACGTGTCGTGGGACGACACCCACCCATCGGGTGGTTACAGCCGAGAGATGAACATGAAACGGCTGAGATCACGATTGGCAATTGGGGCGATAGTCGTCTCAATGACGTTGGCCGTCGCGGCTTGCGACAACGATCCCGGCGACAACGGCAGCACCACGAGTCCCGTGGAGACGACGACCACAACGGGGGGTTGATCCGGCTTCGGGCTATGGAGAATCACCATCTCTCCATAGCCCGAAGCCGCAGCGCCATTCCTCGCGATCAGCCGAAGGTGTCGCAGGTGGTGGGATCACCGTTCTCGAACCCGCGACCAAACCAATCCACACGCTGCGCCGACGAGCCATGGGTCCAACGCTCGGGGCTGATCTGACCCTCGACCCTTTCCTGAATACGATCGTCGCCCACCGCGGCAGCGGCGTCGATCGCCTCGTTGATCTCACCGGGCAGGAACACACCGGTATCACGCAACGAGTTCGCCCATACCCCGGCGAAGCAATCTGCCTGCAGCTCGAGTCGCACGGAGAGATCGTTGGCTTCCTCTTGTGAGCTCGCCGACTGTTGCGCTTGCTGAACTTGTTCCATCACTCCAAGCCGCTTCTGCACGTGGTGTCCGACTTCATGGGCAATCACGTAGGCCTCGGCAACGTCGCCACCCTCGGCTCCGAGCCGGTTCACCAACTCGTCGAAGAAGGTCTCGTCGATGTAAATGGTCTCGTCGAGTGGGCAGTAGTGAGGTCCGACCGCAGAGCTTGCGGTGCCGCATCCCGACGAGGTGGCGTCCCGGAAGAGCACGAGGGTTGGGTCGACGTAGCTCAACTCCGATGTGTCGAAGATCACATTCCAGGTGTCATTCGTCGATCCCAGCACCGTGGACGCGAACACCTCGTAGTCGTCCTCGCCCCGAAACTCTGCCGGCTGGGTCCGGGACGGAGTAGCCGGAGCATCTTCGAGCTGACCTAATACGTCTTCGAGCCCGGAACCGCCCCCAAGCAGCGATACGAGCAGGTAGACGATCAACCCGACGCCGCCCAGCCCGCCAATCGCCAAACCAGGACGGCCCATTCCCCGTCGATCCTGGACATCCCCCCGGCTTCTGATTCGGTCCCAACGTGCCACCCGTCGTCTCCTTCGTGTCAGTCGCAGCAGCGTATCCGTTTCCAGACGATGAGGTGGCTCCTCTCAGATGGTCACGACGTGCTGCCGCGGGCGTGACCAACGGCGAGATGGCGAACCGCATCCGGAACCTCACTCAGCCGTTCTTTACGGTCGAAGAGTGCGAGACGTCACCTGCTTCGATGAGTTGTCCCAGGCGACGCGGCTTGGTGGGCGCTCCGCCGGGCGGCGATGTCCATCTGGAGGTACTCGTTCACCTTGAGAAAGCTCGGTGGGAGCGTGACCTGATCTCCGATCATGGCACGTGCGGTCTCGCCGGGTATGAGGCGTGGTTCGACGAGATCCACCACCTCCTCCCCGGTGTCCAGGGTTGCCCGGCCACTGGCAAGGATGTTCTGCACCCAATCTGACTTCGACCCGTAGACGACGATGAATATGAAGGTTCCGTCGACCTCGGAAGCGGCCAGTGGGGTTCGGTGCATCTCGCCGGAGATCCGGCCCACATGGGTGATGACGTCCCATTTCCCACTGTTGATTGCAAGGGGGTTGAACAGCCTCTTGTTGATCTGTGCCCACCAAAGTGGCATCGGCATCAGACTGCCCCCTCGACCCGAATCACGGTCTTGGCCCGAGCATGGAAGGCTCCCTGACGGTCGAGCGGAGTTCCGACCTCGGCCAAAGGGAACGAGTCTTCGATGACCGACCTGATCTTCCCGGACGCCAGCAAGGCTCCTAGCTCGGTGAGATCATCGGCCTGGCTCTCGGCGACGAAGTTGGCCATCTTCTTGTCGCCGAGGGCAAAGATGAGCTTCCCCCGTATCAACCGGAGCAGGGGTCCGGTCCAATCGCCCTTGGGACCACCGACCATCACATAGACCCCGCCCGGAGCCAGCAGGCGCCTGCAGTCACGCAAGCGGTGGTTCCCGGGGATGTCGAAAACCGCATCGAAGCGCTCGCGCGCCGAAGTGATGTCGCCCAGTTGGTAATCAACGACATGATCAGCGCCAAGGTCGCGAGCCTGATCGACGTTGCGGGTGCTGCACACCGCAGTCACCTCCGCGCCGAGAGCCTTGGCGATCTGGATGGCATAGGTGCCGACGCCGCCGGAGGCGCCATTGATGAGCACCTTCTGCCCGGGCCGGATTCCGAGGACATCACGCATGCCCTGGAGCGCGGTCAACCCGGCCACCCCTACCGCAGCGGCTGCTTCGAAGCTCACGTTCTCCGGCTTGGCGACGAGATGGCGCTCGGTGGCCTTGGCAAACTGGGCATAGGCGCCGGACCCGATCTCACCGAACACCGGGTCGCCCGGCTCGAATCGAGACACGTCCTTCCCCACGGCCACGACCGTGCCCGAGATGTCAGCACCGAGAGTGGGGCTTTTGGGCTTGAAGCCAAAAACAGCCCGCAAGATGTACGGCTTGCCGTTCATCAGGTGCCATTCCATGGCGTTGACCGAGGTGGAATGGACTCGTACCAGCACCTCGTCTCCGTCGGCTTCCGGCACCGGCGCATCTGCCAGCCGGAGTACCTCGCTGGCCGATCCGTATTGCGACTGCACCATGGCTTTCATCGTCGGCTTTCTCACCGCTTCCTGGCCCCGCGCGGAGACTGTGTCCTCTTGCATTTCATCCCTCAATCGTACGTTGTAAGTTATATGCTGTAAGGTAACTGTACAATGTAAGGTTGTCAAGGGGTCAACTGGAATATCCGCTATCTTCCAGACTTACCTTGTACGATTGGTGCGAGTAACGATGTCGACCCCAGCTGAGGCCAGCCAACAACCGAGGATCCCACTCAACAGGGAGCGGGTGTTACACGCGGCGGTCGATATCGCCGATGAAGAAGGCATCGAGTCGCTGACGATGCGCAACCTCGCCCACCATCTCGGTGTCGAGGCCATGTCTCTCTACTACCACGTCGAGAACAAGGCCGCCCTCCTCGACGGCGTCGTCGATGTGATCATCAGCGAGATCACGGAGGAGGTGAGCACTGTCGAGTCGCCTCCCCCCGAAGACGATTGGAGGAGGGCGCTTCGGGAGCGAATCCTCGCCGCTCGCCGAGTCTTGCTCCGCCACAAATGGGCACCGGCGTTGATCGAGCAACGTTCCACCATGAGCCCGGCTGTGATCTTCTATTTCGAGGGGATCCTCGAGATCCTCCGCAAGGGCGGATTCTCCCATGACCTCGCGCACCACGCGATGCACGCGCTGGGAAGCCGTGCCCTCGGGTTCACCCAGGAGCTCTTCCAGCCCGACGATGCCGCCGGCGAAGAGGCCTCCGAGGAGATGCTCGAAGCAATGGCCGACCAACTCCCCTACCTCACCGGGATGATGATTGAGATTGCCCACGAGGGCCCCGACTCGACACTGGGTTGGTGTGACGACCAGACCGAGTTCGAGTTCGGCCTCGATGTGTTGCTCCACGGTCTCGAGAGTCGGCTCGTCGCCAGCCAGTAGCCCGGCGCCACAGGCACGGCAAACACCCGATCCGACCTCTGCCGAATCTCTCCTTGACAACCTTACGTCGTATGAATACCTTACGCCGTACAACTTACAATGTACGAGAGACGTTGGTCGACAGAGGAGAACAATCACAATGCATCTATCCACCGCGCCAGGTGGCGCTGAGAACATCATCGAGGCCCATGGGCTCACCAAGAGCTACGGGGACGTTCAGGCCGTTGCCGGATGGATCAGACCGTGACGAATGCCGATGACGCCCGTCGAGCGCTCTCTCGATTCGCGGTAGGGGAGATCCAGATCGCCGGTCGGAAGCTGACCGCGCCCGTCTCGGGTGGAGCAGAGCCCCTCACCGAGATGCTCAGTGGCTTTCAGGCCGGAGGTGTGAAGCTGCACGACGTAGCGCTGCGCCGTCCCTCCCTCGACGATGTGTTCCTGTCCCTGACCGGGCACAATGCATCTAAAAAGGCGCCGTCCCGATGGAAGAGGTGGCCTGACGGAGCGGTTCGACTGCGCATTTGGAGACGGCCTGAATGTCGCGAGGCGCAATGTGATCAAGATCCTCCGCGTACCGGAGATCCTGGTCGGGTCCTGGTGACGCCAGTGATCATGGTGGTGATGTTCGCCTACGTGTTTGGCGGCTCCATAGACGTCGCCGGAGGCTCCTCCCGGGAGTTCCTCGTCGCCGGCGCCTTCGCCCTGAGCTCGGTGTTCGGTGCCACCTTCACCGGGGCCGGCCTTGCCGACGACATTCAGAAAAGGATCATCGACCACTGCAGAATCCGGCCGTGTATACGCTGATCTGGTTCGGGATACTCATCGTTGTCTTCGCCCCTCTCGCCGTAGGGCAATACCGCAAGGTCAAGAAATGACCTTCGACCCTGGACCGCGTCCCACAAAGCAGAAAGGATTCGAATTGTCATGAGCAAAGGAAAGATCGCAGCAGTAATCGTCGGGGCCATCATGGGTCTCGTCGGGTTGGGATTCCTCCTCGGAGGTGCTGGCCTGCTGTGGGCCAACGAAACCCAACAGACCGACGACGGATTCTTCACCACCGAAGAAATCTCGTTGTCGACCGACTCATACGCATTGACCTCCGCAGACGTCGACCTGGGGGCACAACCGGGTGACTGGTTCCCGTCGGGCCGCCTCGCCACGGTGAGGCTCGATGTCGAAGGCGAAACCGAAGTTTTCGTGGGCATCGGCCCCGAAGACGAGGTCGAGGCATATCTCGATGAGGTCGCTCACACCGAGGTGACCCGCATGATCACCGATGATGATGCTCGCTATCGGGACATCGGCGGCGATCAAACCCCGGCGACCCCCCTCGAGCAACCTTTCTGGGTGGCTTCGGTCAACGGGCCGGGCCCTCAGACCCTGACCTGGGATCTCGAAGCGGGACGCTGGATGGTCGTCATCATGAATGCCGACGCCACCAGCGGGATAGCGGTAGAGGCTTCCGCCGGGGCGAGGACAGATCTACTCGTCCCGATTGCGCTTGGTCTGCTCGCTATCGGGGCCATCCTCGCAATCATCGCTCTGGTACTGATCGTGACCGGGATCCGTGGCTCGGTTGCCGCCCCCCTGGCTCCAACAGGAGAGGCCGGGGAGTTCGGTCCCTACCCGGTGAGGGTGGAGGGTGAGCTCGATCCAAAGCTGAGCCGTTGGCAATGGTTGTTCAAGTGGCTGCTGCTCATCCCCCACTTCGTCGCCCTTGCCTTCCTCTGGACGGCATTCGTGCTGCTCTCGATCGTCGCCTGGTTCGCCATCCTCTTCACCGGTCACTACCCGAGGTCGATCTTCGACTTCAACGTTGGTGTCCTCAGGTGGAGCTGGCGTGTCAGCTACTACTCGTACGGCGCCCTGGGGACGGATCAGTACCCGCCCTTCACACTCGCCGAGACCGATTATCCCGCTCACTTCGATGTGGAATATCCGGAGCGACTCTCCCGTGGATTGGCACTGGTGAAGACCTGGCTGCTCGCCATCCCCCACTATCTGATCGTGGGTCTGTTCACCAGCGGGCTGATCTATTGGACGACCGAGATCGGACCATACGAAACTCCGATGCTGGAATTCGGGGCCGGTCTGATCGGCATCCTCGTGTTCATCGCCGCCATCGTGCTTCTCTTCAGCGGCCGATACCCCAAGGGGCTCTTCGACCTGGTGATGGGTCTCAACCGATGGGTGTTCAGAGTCGTTGCCTATGCCGCTTTGATGCGTGACGAGTACCCACCGTTCAGGCTCGACACCGGCGGCTCCGAGCCAGGGGCCACGCCCCCGGGCGGTCCGACTCCATCCGACGGTGAGGGGAGCGTCCCGCAACAGCCGTTGCCGACCCGACCCTGAAAAGGGCCCGGGTGATCGAGTGTGCACAGGCGCGCGCTGAGCGCGCCTGTGCACCCTCGATCTCACGGCCCAGTCCGCTGTGCACACGGGCGCGCTGAGCGCCCTCATCTGGACAGTCGATCCGTTCGCCACCGACTCCGTAAGCTGCACACTTTCACGGAAAGATAGGAGTGGCTGTGCCGACACAGGACGAAGTGAAGGGGTGGGCCGAGGCGTATCGGGTCGCCTGGGAGAATGCGGATAGTGAGGCGGCGGCGTCGCTTTTCGCAGAGAACGCCTCCTATCGATCGAACATCTACGAGGAGCCCCACGAGGGACGGGCCGGTGTCATCGACTATTGGGCCGGAGTCACCTCTGTACAGTCGGATGTGACGGTTCGAATGGGCGAGCCCGTCATCGACGACGCACGAGCCGACCTGGAATTCTGGACCACGATGTCGATTGAGAACGCACCCGTCACACTCGCCGGCTGTCTTCTGCTCCGTTTCGAAGACAACGGTCTCTGCGCGGATCTCCGCGAGTACTGGAACCTCATCGAAGGCACGCATCTGGCACCGGTCGGCTGGGGGCGGTGAGCGCGGGTTTCGCCCCGGCGCAACACCGGTTTCGACGATCAGATAGAGCAGACCTCGCCGCGGGGGATCGTTCACCGTGGGAGTCCAATTCGTCCGTCCCCAACTGTCTGTCGTCGCCACCGCCGACCCAGCCCGCGTCCGTCAGATCCTGCGCGACCTCCTCACCAACGCGGAACGCTACGGCGGGCCCAACGTGTCGATCTCGGCATCATTGGTGACCGATGGGTCGCAGTCGACTTCGTCGACGACGGCCCCGGCCTGGGTCATGAGAGTGGGAAGCGATCTTCCAGCTATATCATCGTGCCCGTCACTACAACAAACACGAGTCGGTTGGCATCGGACTCACCGTCTCCCGTCAGCTCACCGAGCTGATGGGAGA
>DASUUC010000035.1:0-64253 GCA_036374335.1 Acidimicrobiia bacterium | reverse complement strand
CACATAACGCTGGGCCCGACCACCCGCCATCCGCATCCGGTGCTGCAAATAGGCCACCATCGACGGGAACCCCATGACATCATGGTCACCCGCCGCCTCCGCAGCAGCCAGAGTCTCCGTCCACTCCACGTCGAGATGATGGCGAGCCGCCTCCAACAAAATCAGATGCTCGTCACGCTCCTCCACCGATGCCGACACCGGATCCTCCAGGCGAGGAATCACGATCGGCGAAACCTTCAAAGCAGCCTCTCCCCTCCCCATACCGAGAACGTACAAGAGGCCACCGACAGATTCGGCTGAAATCCCGGTCATCCGGCCAAGTTTTTCCGGGAATGAACACCGGACACGCCGGCCCCGGATGTCGCACCATAGGGATCCGGGTCAGCGACCTCTTACGAGGGCAGCCAGACCCCCCGGGGACCGAGACGGACCTGCATACGCAAAGACCGCGCGGGCCCCCGTTCACTCCAATGACCGAAACCGCAACCGGGTGCGTTGCCACGTTGGATGGACGTCGGCACCAAAGATCCGCCCGGTCCCGACTTAGACCAAAGAACGAAGCGCACGCAGGGTCCTTTGGCCGTCCGGACCAGTTCGCACCGGGACGACCGCCACCTCGTCCAAACCTGCATCGGCGTAGGCCTGGAGCCGCTCACCGACATCGGACTCGTCCCCGACCAGCCCGACAATGGCAGGCGCTTCGACAGGAAGCGACTCGATCAATTCGCCAACGTCCGCCCCTGAATCCGCTCTCGCCACGGCTTCCTCGAACCCGGCTGCGATGAACATCTCTCGATATCCGCCCACGGTGAGGTAACCCGCGATATCCGCCTTCACCTGCTGCAATGCCTCAGCCGACGGCTCCACGACGGCAGGCAGCCAGGCCGCCAGGCTCGGAGGAGCATTCGAACCGACGGCGGCCTCCAGCCTTGACCGCAGGGCGATCACTTGCTCCGGTGTCACCAGGTCGAGCAACATCCGATCCGCATAGTCGGCGGCCACCTGTATTGCACGATCGCCGAATGCCGCAACCGTGAGCGGCCCATTGGGAGCCGCCAGCCGGCTTAGAAACTCGGCATCAGGGTCACCCGAGTGCAGGCGGTCAGCTGGAGTGTCCACGAGGCCACGGATTGCCTGCGCCGACTCCCGCAAGTCGGTGACCGATCGGCGCCGCGATCGACCATGGAGCTTCTCCACCACACGGACGCTGGCCGTGCCGAGGGCGACGCCGACTTTGCGGCCGGTCAACCGAGCGACCGAGGCAGCACCACGTGAGATCGTCGCCGGGTCGCGAACCGACACCGCCACCGGTCCCACAGTCAGCGATGCGCTCCGTGTCGCCGACCCAACCGCGGTAGCCAGGGCGAAAGCGTCCCAAATCGGTCCCTCGCCGATCCATAGCTCGCGATAGCCGAGCTCGTCGGCGACAGACGCAAGCCCGACGATCTCATCGGAATCTGAGCCGTCATCCGGCCCTCGCACGACCACACTGATCTCCATGCACGTGTGACGTAGTGGCGTGGCTGATTATTCCGGTGGTGCGCTTCGCCAGGAGATCCCGGTACCGTCGAAACAACACCAACCAGGAGATGAGATGGCAGGGATGTGGGTCGTTCACGTCGACGTGAAGGACGACGACAGGTACGCCGAGTACATCAAGGGATCGAGCCAGGTGGTGGCCGCCCACGACGGCGAGTTCATAGCTCGAGGAGGACGCTACGAGCAAAAGGAAGGAAAGGAGTACCCACGCAACGTCCTGGTCCGCTTCCCCACCTACGAGAAGGCAGTCGCCGCCTACGAATCGGACGAGTACCAGGCGATCGTCGATATCGCCAAGGAATCGTCGGACCGCCTGTTCACCATCCTCGAGACCGACGACTGAGTCCGAAAGGCCATCAGTTGACCGAGCCGATCTTCCACCTCGCCAGGCCGAAGGATTGGGCAAAGAGCATCGACGTGTACCACCCGCGCAGCGTCGACGAGGAAGGTTTCATCCACTGCTCGACCGCCGCACAACTGGCACGCGTGGCACATGAGCTCTACGCCGGCGAAAACGATCTCGTCCTTCTCACCATCAATCCCGAGGCATTGGACGACGAGACTCTGCTGTACGAGGACCTTCACGACCTCGGTGAAGAGTTCCCCCATGTCTACGGTCCGCTGCCGCCTCAGCCGTGTTGGCCACCGGCCCCTATCTGACTCATCTCGAAGAAGGTTTGTGGCTGAAGACCAGGTTCGACCATGAGTGGATGGACCGGATCCTGCACCCCGACTTCACCGAAGTTGGAATGTCCGGGCGGACCTACTCGCGAGCGGAAACACTCGAAGCCCCTCTCACCGATCTAGATGTGACACTCCCCCACGAGGGGTACACCCTGGAGCTCATCGACGAAGACGTTGCTCTGCTCCACTACATCAGCCACGACATCCTCGACGATGTGGAACGTTGCGCCCATCGCACCTCGATTTGGGTCAACACCAACGAGGGTTGGCGCCTTCGCTTCCATCAGGGAACGCCGCTCCCCGAGGACCCGTCAGCATGACGAGCTAAACCTCCGAGGTCCTTGACCCAGCTCCACACCAAGCAAGCGACAGAACGCCATCGAGTGCTCCATGTCCGCCACTACGACGTTGATTTGAGCGAACCGAGCACCGATAACCGGAATGTTCTCGTCCATTCTTCGGATGTTGCCAGACATCAGGCGCATCGGTACCGACTGATTCAGAGTTCAGGAGCGAGCCCGCATCTGGCTCTCCGGTGGTTTGGAAATGTCTTTGAGTGACTCGCCCGGGGTCTCGACGGGGACCTGACGTATCTTCTCTAGGCCCCTCTTTTTCTTCTCCTCAGTGGCCGCCAGATCGTCCCAGGTCTCGATCTCTGCAAGGGTTCGGTCCGCCCAAGCCTCGACCGTGTTCAAGAGGCTGATGAAGAAGTCGACTGCCAGTGCTCTGATATGGACCTGATCCTGGGTGACATTGATGCCGTCGATGAATTCTTGTTTGACCTCGCCACCGAATCGGAGCATCTCCTGGGCGTCGGCGCGCACCTGTCTCAGAGTCCCAACCATCTCGTCTTTGGTTCCGAGGGGAGCGACGAAGATCCGCAGCATCGCTTCGAACTCCATCGAAAACGGAGAGATGGGAGTTCCCAACCACTCCCGTAACGCGTCCTTGCCGGCTCCGGTGATCGAATAAACCGTACGGGCCCTCTTCCCGGTGTACTCCTTCTCTCCTTCGATGAGTCCCATGGAGGCAAGCCGTTTCGCCTCCCGGTAAATGGCGCTCTCTGCCGCCGGCCAGACGTACCGAAAATAGCGAACTCGTTGCTGAGCCAACTCGTACGTGGACCAGGGTCGCACCGCTACCTGGGCGAGCACGGCATAAGAGGTGGTCGTCAACTTTCCTTTCATGCAACCCTCTTGACGTACTCCATTTTAGAGTATATGTTTTACTCCAAGTTGGAGTATAGGGCAACCAGATGCAGCCCCCGAGGAGGAAGCGACATGATCGACCGAGCTGGCCGCGAGCGAGTGGAGACTCTCGTCATCGGAGGGGGACAAGCCGGCCTCGCCATGGGTTACCACCTCTCACGACAGGGTCTGTCCTATGCGATCGTCGACGCCAACGACCGGATCGGCGACGCCTGGCGCAACCGTTGGGACTCGCTGAGACTATTCACCCCCAATCGGCTCAACGGGCTGCCAGGGATGCCGTTTCCCGGCTACCACTGGGGGTTTCCGAGCAAGAACGAGATGGCCGATTATCTCGAGAACTACGCAAGGCATTTCGACATACCAGTCGAGACCGGTGTCAGGGTGGAAAGGCTGTCACGTGACGACGACGTCTTCGTGGCAATCGCCCGTGACCGAGAGTTTGTAGCCGACAACGTGGTGGTGGCGATGTCGAGCTGGCAGAAACCCAGGATCCCGGACTTTGCCAACGGGCTCGACCAGGGAATCGTTCAGCTCCATGCAGCCGACTACAAGAACCCTGGTCAACTCCAGGAAGGAGATGTGCTCGTCGTCGGAGCGGGCAATTCGGGAGCGGAGATAGCCAAGGAGTTGGCGAGAACCCACCACGTCTGGCTCTCTGGACCTGACACCGGCAACATCCCCTTCCGCCCCGAGAGCGTGGTGGCTCGCGTTCTCATGCCGATCATCGGGCGGGTCCTCTTCCACCGAATCCTCTCCACCAGCACGCCTATCGGAAGGAAGGCCCGACCCAAGATGGTGACCTCCGGAGAGCCGTTGCTCCGAGTCAAGCCAAAAGACCTCGCAGAAGCGGGCGTGGAACGAGTCCCCCGGGTCACGGGAGTCCAGAGCGGTCAACCCCAGCTCGAAGACGGCCGTCACCTCGATGTTGCCAATGTGGTCTGGTGCACCGGCTTTCGTCCCGGGCATTCCTTCATCGATCTCCCGGGGCTCGGGCCCGAGGGGCCGGACCATCACCGTGGCATCGTCGAGTCCGAGCCCGGCCTCTACTTCCTGGGTCTGAAGTTCCTCTACTCGGTCTCCTCGGAGCAGATCCATGGCGTGGGACGTGACGCGGCTTACATCGCCGACGCGATCGCGACAAACGGCGCCAAGCGCCACACTGATCGGTCCGCAACCAGCCGGCAGGGCCAACTCGAGTCTGCCTGACCCAAACGGGGCTAGCCGAGTCCCCACCGGGTTGCATCGTGGCGTCGAAAGGACGGCTTCATCCACTCGACTGAAAGTAACTGCCAAAGGTGGCGCATGAGCCCTTCGGTGAGCACAACGATCTCGTCCTTCCCAGCTGCGACCCCGGCGATCTCACAACGAGACGCTGGTCAATGAGGACCTTCACGACGTCGTTGAGGAATGTCCGCACCTCTACCGGCCTCCATGTCACGGCGCAAATACCAGACAAGAAACACCGGACTTGCTCCGCGCTGACCTCGAAGTCCGTCTCCCTCACGTCGGTTTTCGGCTCGAGCTCACGGGCGAAGCGTGCACCTGGTCCGCTACATCCGACACGAGACCCGCGCCGGTGTGGAACGCCACGGCCATCGCGCGTCGCTGTGGGCCAACACCCAAGAGGATGGCGACTCCTCTTCCATCAGGGCACGCCGTTGTTCGACGAGAGGCCAGGCCGACCGATTACTCCCGGGCCCGCACCTCGTCGAGGTCGACGACCTTGCCGATAGCAGCGCTCTCCACGATTCCCTCTAGAATCGCGGTGGCTTCGAGACCCTCACGACCCCCCGTCTCGGGCTGGGAGCCGTTGCGTATGTTCCTGGCGAATTCAGCCAGTTCGTCCTCGATGGTGTCGAGAGTCTCTATGTCCTGTTCGATCCGGTCTTTGGAACCGACCTCCTGGACGTAGAACCGCTCACCGTCGTTTTCGTTCCAGGCGGCGCCTTCGGTCCCCCAGACCGCGGTTCGGGCGATGTCGGGGATCACCATCGATGTTCCGAGAAATGCAAGCGGGCCGTCCTCGTACTCCAGGGTCGCCGTGGTCACGTCGTCGAGATTGCCGACGGCGATCAGCTTCTTGCTGAACGCGGCGACCCGCGCCGGTTTGCCCAGGAGGTAATTGAGGTTGTCTGCCATGTGAACGCCAAGACCGGTCATCCCGCCTGCCGGGCTCTCTTCGGGGGTCCCCCTCCATCCACTGCGCGGATTCAGGCCCTTGGGATAGGAGAGGTTGGCCTCCGCGTAGTGGATCATCCCGAGCTGACCCGAATCAACCATCTCCTTGAGCCGCCGGTTGGCCGGCTGACGCCGACGATTGTGCCCAACCTGGAGGATCACCCCTTCCGACTCGGCCGCGGCGATGGCGCGTTTCGCTTCGGCGACGGTGAGCGTGAACGGCTTGTCAACGAACACATGCTTGCCGGCGCTCGATGCCTCGACGGTGAGACCCGCGTGTGTCGAATGCGGTGTCGCCAGGATCACCGCCTCGATCTCTGGAGCGGAGAGGATCTCGTCCCACGAGTCTGCGGCACGGGCGCCATGGGTCTCGGCAAATTCCTCGCGCGATTCCTTGGTGCGTGCGTAGCAGGCGACCAGTTCGATTCCGGCCGCACGGGCCTTGGTGGCGAGCGTTCCGCCCCACCATCCCAGTCCGATAGATGCTGCGCGGAGGGGTTCCATTTCGTCTCTCCTCTCGTCGCCAAGAGCGGTTTCCAACCGGTTCTGAAACCGTCGATTTGCAGTCTCTTGACCATATTCGTGATAGTCGGTATTTTACAAAGTGCAGAAAACGCGATCGATTCTGCGCCCTGTGACGACTCTCAGTACCACAAAGGTACCGGGATGGGAGGAGGACCCAAGTGCAACCACCAGCCAAACGGCGACGCAAACGCGACACGGGAGGAGGGTCGGCCGGGAGACGGGCGTCGCATCTCCTCGTACTACTTCTGGCTCTGGCACTGGTGGCTGCTGCCTGCGGGAACGGCGACACCACCGACACCACCGCCGACGGTGGCGACACCGACACCACCGAGGCCGATGGCGGCACCGACACGACTGCTGATGATGGAGGCGGTGACGACACAGGAGACGTCGAGATACTCATATGGGTCACCCGCCCCTACTACGTACCACCGGCTGACTTCACCGACTTCACCGAGGAGACCGGCATCGCCGTCACCTATGACGTTCAGTCCAACGACGACATCTTCCAGCAGTGGCAGCTCATGGCCGACGCCGGCCAACCGCTTCCCGACGTGCTCGGTGCAGAGGACGCATTCCTGATCGAGGCCTACGTCGAAGCCGGGTTCGTCTGCTCCCACGATGAGATCGCGGCGACGTGGCAGGAAGAGGATCCGGAGTCGTATGACAAGCTGCTCCCCCTCGCCTGGGACGAGACCTCGCTGGACGGAACCAAGTACGGGCTTTCGGTGACGGCGAACTTCGACGTCCTCTATTACGACCCCGAATGGTTGGAGGAGGCCGGAGTGAGCGTACCCTTCGAGTCGCTGGACGCGGTCCTCGACGGTCTTCGGGCGATGAAGGCCAGCCGACCCGATTCGATTCCGTTCACCGTCCAAGCCATCGCAGGACAGGGAGTGACCACGCTCAAGACCATGCTGGCCGCGGCAGGCGCACCGTTTGACGGCGCCGTCCCGGATCTGACCTCTGACGGTGGCATCTACACCATCGGCTGGTTCATCCAGGCGGCCGACGAAGAGCTGTTGCCCCCCGAGGCCATCGCCTGGGGTGAGGACGAGTCCCGTGGTGCTTTCGTGGGCAGGAACGCAGGCATGATTCTCGATGGATTCACCACCGCTGGTGACTTCAACGAGGCTCCCGATTTCGACTACCCGGATCAGTGGGATCTCACCCCCGTACCGCTTTCAAAATCCGGTGGCGGCGTCGACGGTGTCGCGCTTTCGGCCGCGCGCACCTGGGCCGTAACCTGCGATTCGGAGCACCCGGAGGAGGCGGCGCTGGTCCTGCGTTACATCGCCGAGACCCAGAATCTCATCGAGGCGGCGGGCAACGGTTCGGTGCCGATGCGGCAAACCGAGGCGATCGACTCGCCCGAATTGCTCGAGATCTGGCCGTTCTTCAACGAAGATCTCAAGGAGGCCTATTTGGGCAGCTCCCCGACGCCCGCAGGCCCGAACGCCGGAGAGGTGGAGGCGATCCTCGAGCAGATGTTCGGAGAGATCGTCGTCGGGACCGACAAGACCGCCGAGCAGTTGGCGGAGGAATACCAGCCACTACTCGACGACGCCTGATCAAGAAGCGGTGCCTCGAGTTCAAGTGCACCGAACGAGAGCGAAGAGCTCCCACCCCTGGTGGGTGGGAGCTCTTCTAATGTTCGTCCGTCCTTTGGGGCTAGGTCAGTGAGTACGCCAACCGCAACCAGATCGCCGCAGACGGACGGGGGTCGAGGCCCAGTGAGACGCCGATGGTGGCAGCGCCAACCGGAACCACTGGGGCGAGGTGAGAGCTTCGTCGTCGGCCAGAGCAAGGCGACTCCGTACCTCTTCAGCCTCCCTTCGATCCTGCTGGTGGCCGCAATCCTGGGATTCCCGGTGCTGTATGGGGTCTGGCAGAGCCTGTTCCGCCGAGAGACCCTCGCCTCCGACCCCGAGTACATCGGTTTCCTCAACTACACCGAAATGTTCTCCAGCGATGCCTTCTGGCATGCCCTCAACCGGACCGCCATCTTCGTGTTCGGTTCGCTGATCGTCGGGACAACTCTCGGGTTGCTTTTCGCCTTCGCCTTGTTCCGGGTGGTGGGAAAGCTGCGTTTTCTCCGTGCGGTGACCGTCGCCCCCTACATCATCTCCAATGTCGCCGCGGCTGTCATGTTTCGCATCCTCTTCAACAGCCAGTTCGGCTTGCTCAACGAGTTCCTGAGTCTATTCGGAATCGACGGGCCCTCGTGGCTCGCCGACCCGGGTCTCGCCATGATCGTGGTCATCTTCACCCAGGTCTGGACCGACCTCCCGCTGACCATTCTTCTCTTGTTGGGCGGCCTCATGACCATCGACAAGTCGTATCTCGACGCCAGCCTGGTCGACGGGGCCACCGGGTGGACCAGGGCTCGTCACATCATTATTCCCCTGCTCGCCCCGCAGATCCTGATCAGCACCGTCTGGCTCAGTTACTCGACGCTGACCGGTCTCGGCGTCGTGCTGGCCCTCACTGGTGGCGGCCCGCTCAAGGCGACTCAGACTCTTGCCATGGAGATGTACACGGTGGCGTTCCGCAATCTGGAGTTCAATCAGGCGCTGGCCATCGCCACCTTCATCCTGGTCCTCAATGCCCTCCTCACCCTGGGCTACGTGGGGATCGGCCGCAGGTACGAGTACGAGCAATGACCGACATCGGCAACCAAGACGAAACCTTGAGCGAGCCGACGGCGCGAGCCACTGCCGCGGTGACGGGTGGGCCTCCGGAGCAGCCACCCACCGTCGGGAGCCGTGTGCGAAGGCTTCTTCGCAACATCCTGATCTCGATCCCACTCATCGCCCTGGTGGTCTGGACTCTGGCCCCGTTCCTGGTCACGCTCTCGGTCTCCTTCAAAGACCGGGCCGAGGTCTTCGCCGACCCCGGCCTGATTCCCTCGTCTCCTGGCCTCGACGCCTACGGCGAGGTGCTCTCGAGCGAGAGTTTCACCACGTCGTTCCTCAACAGTGTCATCGTCGGAGTGGGCACCACGCTGCTGACCATTGTCATTGGCGTGCCCGCCGCCTATGCGTTCGCCCGCTTCAACTTCCGCGGACGTCATCTACTGCTCCTGTTCACCCTGCTCCCCCGGTTGGTGCCCAGTCTCGGCATCATGGTCCCCATCTACCGGCTGGCGGTCGCGGTCGGGGCGCTCGACAGCCGTCTCACCCTCATCGTCGTATACACCGGGATGTTGCTCCCCCTCGCCGTCTGGTTGATGGTTGGATTCTTCCAACAGATCCCCAGAGAGATCGAGGAAGCGGCGAATGTGGACGGAGCGACCCTCTGGGGCCGTCTTCGTTACATCGTGGGTCCGCTGGCTGCACCGTCGATGATCATGATCGGGGTCCTTGCCTTCCGCGAGGCCTGGAACGAGTTCACGCTGGTGCTGGTGCTGACCAGCACACCGGGAAAGCGGACACTCCCCTACGAGCTCTACCTGATGCAGGGAATCGAGGGCATCGCCAACTTCCCCGGTGAGGCCGCATTCACCCTGCTCACCGTGCTCCCGTTCGTGCTGATCTACACGCGGGTGGAGAAATACGTCGTCGCCGGGCTCATCTCCGGATCCGGGAAGTAGCGGTACCCGTGCTCTGAAGCCTCCGTGTGCCGCTCATCCCGCTGAGCGGGAGATCCAGTCGACCTGGTCCCGTCCGGTTACAGCAGGAGCCGCTCCTCGTACTCGACCCGGGAGAGAAGATGGGGCTCGCCGTCGGTGATGAGGACCATGTCCTCGATGCGCACCCCGCCACCACCCCGCACGTCGGGAACCCAGACCAGGGGCTCCACGGCAAAGACCATGTTGGGCTGGAACTCGTAAGTCGTCGCCCCCGGAAGTGTCTCTCCGATGTAAGGCGGCTCATTGGCCCCCATCCCGATCCCATGACCGATGAACAGGCTGAACAGATGGTCGTCGAGACCGTGATCAGCGATCTTGTCGATGATGGCGTCGGCGCAGTCCTGGTTGGTGAGCCCGGGCCGCATCTTGTCGATCCCGGCCATGATCCCCTCGTAGACCGCGGTGTAGATCTTCTTCTGCTCCTGGGAGGGTCGGCCCACGATCGTGGTTCGGCCGATGTCGGCGAAATAGCCGTTCCACATGGCGCCGATGTCGATGAAGCAGAGGTCCTGGTTCCTGATGATCTTGTCGGTGGCGAGACGGTGGGGCGGCGACATGTGCTCCCCGGAAGCCACGAAGGGAGTGATCACGTGCGCCATCTCGCCGCCGAGACGGAACAAGGTCTGCATGGCGTCGGCGGCCACTTCGAGCTCGCGTCGGCCGGCGCGGGTCTCGTCGAGGGCCCGCTGGGTGACTGAGTCGCCAATGGCACAGGCCTCCTCGATGACGGCGACCTCGAGATCGGTCTTGATCCAGCGCGCTTGCTGCATGACGGTGTCCCCGTCGATCAGTTCGATGTCGGGGAGATGGGTCTGGAGCGACTGGATGAACGAGATATTGGCCTGGTCCACGGCAAGCCGGCCCGATAACAGTCCCCGTTCCGCCAGCATCGGGGTGAGGATGTCGGTGACGAACCCGTCGACCAACTCTCGTTGTTCCATTATCGGGACGGCGTGGGCTTCGCCGATCCAGCTCATCCCGAACTCGGCCTTGTCGATCTCCCCACCGGAGCCGAGCAGGATCGGTTGCTCCCCCGAGGTGAGGAAGGCGCCATTCAGTGACGTCGTCTTTCCGGCGATCAACTGGGCCCGAAGACCGGTGAGATAGCGGACGTTTTCGTCCTTCCACACCAACAGCATGTCGGCCGGGGAGCCCTGGAGGGCATCAGCGGTCTTCTGCACGCGTTGGCTACGCAACTCGGCGAAGTCGTATCGATCCTCCCAATCGACCGCGAACGGGCCCTTGGCGTACCTGACGATCCTCTCCTCCTATCCAAGTCGAGACGTTGGCCATGCAGAGAGGCAGTGAGGTAGCTGGCACCCTCTGTCGTCTATATTCGGTATAGTACAGAACGCCTCGAAATGGGCAACCATCCGGGCCCACTCTTCGTGCCGTCCTCAGAAAGGTCGCAATGAACGGTGACGAACCGATCAGACTCGTAGCTGCCTCACACTCACGTCGGGTGACCGCCGTGGACCTCGTGCGAGAGAGTCTGCGATCGGCCATCCTCCGCGGCGACCTACCCGGGGACACCCGTCTCGTCCAAACCGAGATCGCCGCCCAGCTCGACGTGAGCACGACACCGGTCCGTGAAGCGATGCGAGACCTCGCCAGCGAGGGCCTGATCACTCTCGACAGCCACAAGATCGGCACCGTTCGAAAACCGGACTGGGAGGAGATGGAGGAGATAGTCGCCATCCGGAGGAACCTCGAAAAACTGGCCCTGAAGCGGGCGATTGCCAACATCTCGAGCCGGGAAATGGCGATGGCGAGAGACCTGGCCGAGCAGCTGGACGGAGAACAGGACATCGGTACCTGGGTCCAGAAGAACCGGGACTTCCATTGCATCTTCCACCACGCCACCGCGACCGATCGCCTCGCCAACATCCTCGAGGCGCTGGAGAGTGCCGGCGGCGTGTTCGTGGCGCAGGCCCAGCGCATCCATCCCGAGATCCGGCAACGCGCCGTTCAGGATCACTATGCGCTCCTGGACGCCTTCGACGCCAACGACGTGGATGCGGCGTTCGAGATCCAGTACCGCCACGTCAACCTGCCCCTCGAAGCGGATGAATTGGGAGACGAGCCGGTCTGACCGCTCACCACACGTCGGCGAACGAAGACCTCATGGCGCTGAGCCCTGCCGCGATCAGCTTCACGTCGTTCACCGCCGAAATCAGCGTGCAGCCCTTGTCGATCAGTAACGCGGCATAGTCGGAGTTGGGGGTCACCGCTCCCCATCGTTTCCCGTGCTCGCGGCACGCGGCCTCGACCCGATCGATGGCCTGGAGACACTTATCGTGCGTGAAGTCACCGATCACGCCGAGCGCCTGGCTGAGATCCGATGGTCCGACGAACAGCAGATCGACTCCGTCGATGGCGGCGATGACATCCACTTCCTCGACGGCACCAACCGTCTCGATCTGTATCGCGACGAAGCTGTCGCGATTGGACCTCACGGTGAAATCGGCCAGCGGCTCCGTCCCGAAACGCCCGTCATGGCCAAGCGGGTTGAGACCCCTTCGACCTCTGGGGTGGAACTTCGACCAGGAGACGAATTCCTCCGCCTGCGCCGCCGAACCGATCTGTGCCGCCATCACCCCGGATGCTCCGCTCTCCAGACAACGGGTCACGGTTGCGTAATCGGTGGGCGGGATGCGCACGAAGCTCTCCAATCCATACACACGGCCAGCGGTCACCGCCGATTCGGTATCGGCGACGGTGAGACCTGCGTGCTCGACATCGATCCAAAAACCGTCGAATTCCCCCGACGCACCCAGGAAATGGACAGCGTTGGGATGGAACATTCTCCCCACTGCAAACACATTCAGGCGCTCCCCTGCCAATAATCGCTGTTTGAACGTCGCCATTCTCAACTCCTCGTCTCGCGCTTGGTCTCGGCCTCTTCTATGAGGATTCGCACGTCGTCAGTACGCATAGTCCATCACAAAGGAGAACCAGATTCGGCAGAATGTATGATGCAGCCTATGAGATCGGTGGACCTCAGGGAGGATCGCCGACGAGAGGGAGGAACCACCCGAATGCCCGTCGTCGATATGCACGCCCACGTCACACCAGAGAGATTCAAGGTGGCGATCGAAAACCGTGGCTACTGGTATGGGCTCGACTCCAGGGCAGGAGAGCTGCACCACGGTGGTTTCGCCAACTCGATCCCCGACCGTATCGCCGAGATGGACCGGCTGGGCGTCGACATGCAGCTCGTCACCCCCACCATCGGCTTCTATCAGTACGAGAACTCACTCGATGTCACCCAGCGAATCCACCGGGAGTGCAACGCAGAGATCCACGACTTGATCACCAGCTACCCGGATCGCTTCCTCGGTCTCGGCATGGTCCCCATGCAGGACACGGCTGCTGCCATCGCCGAGATGGAGCGGATAGTGGGAGACCTCGGCTTCACCGGGGTGATCCTCAACGATTACGTCGCTGGCGTCACATATGACGACCCCCGGTTCATACCGTTCTTCTCCGCAGCCGAGGAGATGGGCGTGTTGTTGTTCTTTCACCAGGGAGGGGAGACCATCACCACTGGACGCAGCCCGAGGTACAAGCTCCCAAATGCGGTGGGCAACCTCACCGAACGCACTCTTCTCTATGCCACGCTCGTCTTCGGTGGCGTACTCGACCAGTTCGCCAACCTCAAGATGCTCCTCGCCCATGGTGGCGGCTACGTCCCTTACGGGGTCTCCCGAATGGACAAGGTGGCCGGTGCCCTCCCCGGCGACTTCGACGGCGAGATGAGACCTCCGTTTGGGCCGAACGACGGGTTCGACCACGAGTTGCCCCCCAGCGATTACCTGGGCCGCTTCTACTACGACTGCTGCACGTACAGCGGCCCGGTGCTCAGGTTCCTCGTCGACACCGTTGGAATCGATCGAGTCGTTTTGGGCACCGACTACCCGGCCCCCATGTTCCTCCACGATCCGGTCAACTGGGTACGGGGATTGGGCGAGCTCGATGACTCCGAGAAAGAGGCGATCCTGGTGGGCAACTCGAACGGCTTGCTCGGGTTATGAACCAGACTTCGACGGCATCTCGGCTTCTCTCAGCCCAGCGAGGACTCAGTTGGCCATCAGTGCCGACCACCCGAATCGAGGCGCTGCTGACGATGCTTCGACCGCAGGACGCGCTGGTGGCGTGGCTTCTCAACGCCACGTTTCCGTCGGCCGCCATCATCGGGTCCTTGGCACCGGCCACGGCAGTTGGCTGGGCCATCCGAGGGTCGTTTCCCCAGGCGAAGAGGAGTTGGTTCAAGTTGCGCTCTTCCCATCCCGAGTGATAGCGGCCAGAGGCAAATGACACCTGGCGGCTCTCCTGTTGGCTAGCGGTTCCGGGCTCTCGCCTCCCGTTAACGGCGCCAAGCCTCGCTTTCACACCGATGGGACGCGCGGATGGTGCCGGCGCAGACGCTCACCCCGAGAGACGGTCGTCGAGCCCGAATCTGACCGCGAGGTCCCGCAACTGGCCCAGAAGCACGTCGGGTAGATCGACTCCAATGGCTCGCTGCTCCATCTCGAGACCGGCGGCTCCTTGACCGGGGATGCGGACGGCGCCCGGATCCCCCGACTCGCGGAACTCTTTGAGATGTCCGTCGATGTCGGCCTCGAACTCGTCCAGGTCGCGGAAGAGGTCGGGTCGCATCACGAAGATCGCCTGTCCGGTGTTGGCCGGTTGGTCGGGAACCGCCCGATGGTCGATGACGTCCGACCCGAAGGCAGCATCGTTGAGAACCCCGGCGAGCAGCCCGATGGCCATGTTGAGACCGGCGCCCTTGTAGCCGCCGATCGGCATGAGGAAGCCCTCGTTCGCCTTGTTGGGGTCGGTGATCGGGTTGCCATCGCGATCGATCGCCCATCCTTCCGGCATGGAGTCGCCCCGTTGCGCTACGACCTTGATCGTCCCGTGCGACGTGACAGTTGTCGCGATGTCGAGCAGGAAGCCGGGTTCTCTCCCGGCCGGGATGGCAATCGAGATGGGGTTGGTGCCGAGCAGAGGCTCCTGACCGCCCCACGGCGGCATGACGTTGGCGCTGGCCACCGCCATGTAGATCGCGATCAGATCGCGTTTCAGGGCCATGTCGGTGTAGACCCCGGCGGCCCCGGCGTGATTGGAGTGGACTGTCCCCACCCAGGCCATCCCACTTTCCTTCGCCTTCTCGATTGCGGTCTCGGCAGCCATGGTCATCACCACCTGACCGAGCCCGTTGTCACCGTCGACGAGACAGCTCACCGAGGTCGACCTGGTCTTCTCGATCGCGGGCCGCAGGTTGAGTCCACCGGCCTCGATGCGGGTCACATACTGCGGGACGCGGATGATCCCGTGCCCGGTGCGGCCCTTGAGGTCGGCTTCGAGAAGACGAGCAGAGGTGACGTCGGCGTGCTCCGGGAGCACGTCGACACGGGTGAGCAAATCGATGACGAAAGCGTGAAGCCGGTCGAGCTGGAATCTCACGACTCGAACTGTTCGACGGTCTCGCCGGTGTCGGCGAAGGTGCGGGTGACATGGGTGCTGCCGTAGACCCAAAGGATCCTCATGATCGTCGGACCCGTGTTGATGAACCGATGGAACTCACCCGGTGGGATCTGTGTCGTGTCGTAGGGACGCGCCGGGATCTCCTCGCCGTTGATCACGGCGATGCCCTCGCCTTCGAGCACGGTGACCTGTTCGATCGTGTTGTGGCTGTGCAGCCTGATGCTGGTGCCCGGGGGGAACGTCGTCACCCCCATCGTGAAGTCCTGTCCCTCGAGGGGGGCTGGGGTCAGCTTGATGCTCTCGATGCCGTCACCACGGGCCACGGGCTCGGCCTCGTCGAACTTGATGAGCCGGGCAGCCTGATGGGTCATGCCATGAACCTACCGCCGTTGACCGAGACGGTCTGACCGGTCATGAAGCCGGCCTCGGGAGAGGCCAGGAACACGATCCAGGCGGCGACTTCCTCGGGTGTCTGATAACGCCCGAGCGGTATCGATGCGGCCGTGGCCTCCAGCTCGGCGTCGTCGCGGAGCCGTCTGATCCTGTCGGTGAGCACGGCGGATGGGGCCACGGTGTTCACAGTGATCCCACTTGGTGCCAGCTCGACGGCCAAGGCCCGGGTCAAGGCATGGACGCCGCCCTTGGCCGCCACATACGGGGGTGCGGTCTGCCAGCCGGCGGTCTGTCCCGCCAGGGAGCCCAGATTGACGATTCGCCCCGCACCGGATCGCCGGATAAGGGGCAGTGTCGCCTTGGTCATGAGGAACACCGAGGTGAGGTTGGCGTCGATGATCTCTGTCCACTCCTCGAGACTCGTCTCCTCGATTCCTTTGGCCTCTCCGAAACCCCCGGCGTTGTTGACGAGCACATCGACGTGATCCACATCGGCCTCGATCGTGGCGGCGGCACGGTGAATCGATCGCTCGGAGGTCACGTCGCAATGAACGAATGTCGCGCCGGGGCTCTGCTCCGCAACCGTCGGACCCAATTCCCCGTCGATATCGACGAGGAACACCCGGTATCCCGCCTCGCCGAGTGCCGATGCAGTTGCTGCGCCGATACCGGTGGCCGCTCCGGTCACGATGGCGACTCGATCGGGATCGGAGCTCACGATCTGACCAGCTCGTGCAGGCCGCCGGGTACGGTCTCGATCGCCATCTCGATGGCGGGTCGGGCCGCTTCGCGGAAAGCGGATCGCTCGTCGTCGGTGAGATCGATGAAGTCGATGCCGTCTAACTCCATGTTGCGACGCAATGTCTCCTCGAGCTCAGCCGCCGCGGTGCGTTGCACCGAGATCGCCCGTCCGATCCCCTCGTCGACGATGACCTGCAGATCGTCGGGCAGTGACTCATATGCGGTCCGGTTGGCGAACAGACCCCGCGCCCCGTAGAGGTGCCCCGTCATGGTCACGAACGGATGCACCTTGTCCACCCCGTAGGCCACCGTGTTGGCGAGGGGGTTTTCCTGGGCGTCGACGCTCCGCGACACGATCAGTTGGATCGCCTCGCTGAGCTCGACTGCGACCGGGATGGCACCCCAGGATCTCATCAACGCCTCGTGGATCGCATTGGGCTGCATGCGCACCGAGAGCCCTCGGCAGTCCTCGGGTCCGCGGATGGGATGCTTGAGGTTGGTCATATGGCGGAATCCGTTGTCCCAGAAGCCCAGTGCCTCGAATGGTGTTTTCGACCGGACCGCGGCCCGCAGGCGGTCGCCGAGCTCTCCGTCCAGGGCCCGGTGCGCCATCACCAGATCATCGAAGAGGAAAGGTGTCTCCAGGACATTGAGCTCCTCGACCCGATCCCCTAGATAGCTGGACGAGAAGTAGCAGAGAAACATCTGGCCTGACTCGACGAGATCGAACAGGTCCGTGTTGGGCCTGCCCTCGTTCATGATGTTCCAGGTGACCTCGATCTCCACGTCTCCCGAAGTTGCGGTGGTGACGTGGTCACGGAGTGCCGCGAGACCCTCGCCATGAGCGCTCTTCTCAGGCCCATAGCCACCAATCCACAAGGTTCTTGGGCTCATTTCCAGCTCCTGAACGGCGTGAGAACACGCATCACCCAAATCGTATATGATGCAGGATCAGTCTGTCGAAGAGAGATGGAGTCGCATGACCGCCGAACCCTGGAAGACCGATCAATGGTTCTCGAGCCCCTGGAACTATCTCCCTGAGGTAACCGAGGGCTTGTCGTTCCCCGATGAGGTCACCATCCACGATGTGACGCTCCGTGACGGCGAGCAACAGGCCGGGGTCGAATTCACCGCTGACGAGAAGGTCCGTATCGCCGAAGCGTTGGCAGAAGCGGGGATACATCGAATCGAGGCCGGGCTGCCTGCTGTGTCACCCGCCGACAAGGAGGCGATCGAGCGGATGGTGGCGGCCGACCTGCCCACGGAGATCTACGCTTTCAGCCGCTGCTTGGTGCCGGACGTCGAGCTGGCGCTGGATTGTGGGGTCAGCGGTGTGGTGATGGAGGTGCCCGCCAGCCATCACCTGATCGAGAAGGCCTACAAATGGCCTGTCGAGAAGGCGATCGAGGCGTCGGTCGATGCCACCAAGTACGCACACGAGAACGGTCTCAAGGTCACCTTCTTCCCGATTGACGCCACCCGGAGCTCCATGACCCAACTCCTGGACGACCTGGAGGCGGTAGCCACCAACGGGCATGTCGACAACATCGCCCTCGTCGACACCTTTGGCGTGACCTCGCCACATGCCATCAGGTACTACACCCAGCGTGTGAAGGAACGGCTCGATGTCCCCCTGGAGACGCACTTCCACATGGACTTCGGCATGGGAGTGGCCAACAGTATCCTGGCTGTCGCCGAGGGGGCATCGGTGATCCACACCACAGTGAGCGGAATCGGGGAGCGGGCCGGAAACGCGCCCACCGAGGAGACTGTCCTGGCATTGCTCACGATGTACGGGATCGATACCGGCATCAAGACCGAACGTTTCACAGAGATAGCCAGGCTCGTCGCCGAGCTGTCCGGCGTCACCCAGCCGTCCAATCGCCCGGTGACGGGTGAGCGGCTCTACAACGTGGAGTCGGGCATCATCGCCACTTGGGTCAACAACGTCGGCGACGACTTGCTGGAGCCTTTCCCGTTCCGGCCAGAGCTGGTCGGGCAGTCCGACCCCGAGATCGTCCTCGGCAAAGGCTCGGGACTCGACTCTGTGGCGATCTGGCTCGGTCGGCATGGCATCTTCGACGCCGAGGCCAAAGAGTTGGAGGCGATCCTCGCCGAAGTGAAGGGGAGGTCCTTGGCAAAGAAGGGGCTTCTCGACGACGACGAATTCCTCGACATCGTCCGGGAGATCCTCCCGGATAAGGTCGACTGACAGAAACCAGTAGGGAGCGAACACCAAGCAAATGAGAGAAGCATTCTTCACGCTGAGCACGGACTGGAAAGAGGGAATCAACTGGGCAAATGTGCGCGAGTGGAGACTCAAGCGAGCCCATGAGGCGATGGAGCGTCACGGGCTGGGCGCGATGTTGTTGTTCTACGACGAGAACATGCGTTACGTCTCCTCCACCCTGACCCCGGGTTGGAACCGTCTCAAGCCAGGCCTTCGTTACGTGGTCCTCCCCCGCGGCAAGAAGCCGATCGTCTACGAGCAGGGCGACATCGGGTTCCACCTCGAGGTGCACAACCCGTGGATCCCGAAGGAGAACATCCGCTACTCCTATGCCTGGATCAAAGGAGCAGTCGGACCGGCAGCCGACCAGCAGGTAAACAAGTTCGTCAACTCGCTGATGAACGACCTCGAGGAGGCCGGCGTCCAAGACGAACCCCTCGGCGTCGACTTCATCGACATCAACTTGATCCGGGAGTTCGAGAAGCGAGGCATCACATGGACCGACGGGATGAGCCCGATGATGGAAGCGAGGGCGATCAAGAGCCCCGACGAGATCATGGCTTTCTCCATCGTCGGAGCGATCTGCGACTACGTCCACTATGAAATCACCAACTTCATCAAGCCGGGGTTGACCGAGAACGAGGTGGCCGCCTTCGGGTTCGAGAAGCTCTACTCGATACCCGGGATGGAGGACGTCGAGGATGTGATCGTCTCTTCAGGCCCCAACGCCTGGCCCAATTGGCGGAACTTCTCCGACCGGATGATCCGTCCTGGCGAGCTAGTCATCATCGACCTGGCCGCGTTGACCTGGAACGGATTCAAGTCGTGTGTCTACCGCACCTACTGCGTCGGTGGTCAGCCGACCGACGAGCACAAAGAAACCTACGACCTCGCCCACAAGTGGCTGTGGGATTCGATCGAGGCGACCAAACCGGGGGTGACCACCGCCGACGTAGCCTCCAAATGGCCGTCCGCCAAAGAGGTGTGGGGATACGAGGAGGAGGACCAAGCTGCAGCCAACTTCTGGGGACACGGCCTGGGTTTGGCTCAATACGACCCACCGGTCATATCCAGAATCTGGTCCCTCGATCACCCCGTCGACATCGTGCCGGGCATGACCTTCGCCCTCGAGACCCAACACGGCAAGCTGCACGATTACGGTGTTCGCCTCGAGGAGATGCTCTATGTCACCGACACGGGTATCGAGATGGTCTCCACCTACGCCTCCCACGAGATCATCTCGGTTACGTGACCCATTGATCGTCGACCTCGACGAGCCGTCGAGTCGCGACCCGTCGCGGGTTGGCGGGAAGGCCGCCGGGCTGGCTCGTGCCCGGGCGGCGGGCGCCGCGGTCCTGCCCGGGTTCGTGGTCGAGGGCGCGACATCTCGATCCCATATGGCCCTCGGTGCCGAGACACTGCCGGCGAGAGGTTCCGGTGGCGCCAGACTCGCCGTATCCGCCGAGCCCATCTCCTTCGCCGAGACACTCATCGCGGCTGGAGAGGAGTTGGGTCAACGGCTGGTGGCGCGGTCGTCGACCCTCCTCGAGGACTCCGGCGAGTGGGCGGGCGCTTTCAGTTCGTATCTCGATCTGGCCCCGATCGACCTGCCGAAGGCGGTGACCGGGTGTTGGGCTTCAGCCTTTTCCGTGGCGGCATTGGAACGTCAGGAGGCGGCAGGGGTCGAACCCGGTTCTTTCTCTATGTCCGTGCTGGTTCAGCCGGCCCTGGAACCAACAGCGGGTGGGTGGGCCAAACTCGCGCCCGACGGGACAGTGGTAGTGCGGGCGGTGAAAGGCTCTCCTGCGCCGCTCATGCAGGGCTGGGTGTCGGGGTCGGAGGCCAGGTTCAACGACTCATGGAGAGGTGACGAGCTCATCGAGTTGGTGGGACTCGACAACCTGGACACGATCCGCGACCTGCTCGAAATCCATGCAACTCAGATCGGAGCCGACACCTGCGAATGGGCGCTCACCGACCGGGTTTGGGCTCTTCAATTCGACATGAGCACCCCGGCACCGGACGTTCCGGGTCTGCGCATCGAAAACGTTCCCGAGCTGGGCGGGCTGGTCGACTTCGTCAAGGTCGTGGCGCTGGCACCGGGGTCTCTGGGCGAATTCGTTGTGCTTCCCTGGGCGATCGCCGGTATTCCCGAAATGGGACCGAGCACTGAGAGCTTCGAGGAAACAACGGTCGCAGACATCCGTGACCTGAGCCGGAAGCTGACCGGGGAAGTCTGGGAAATGCCGGCCGGGTCTGCCCTGCGCTCGTTCCGCGATCTCCTCGATCGGCTCAGCGCCGGCGATATCGACCATTTCGTTGAGGTCAGCGCCAGCCTGAGCCGGCCCGACCCCGAAGCCGCTGCCGTTTTGCTCGGCAAGCTCCGGTCCCTGCGACAGGAATTGGCCACTCGCGGGTTGGTGTCTGATCAACGCGCCGCATGGCACGTTGATCTGGACTCGATAGACCGAGCGCTGAAGGGAGAGCCCCTACTCGTCCCGGCCCGGTTCGGAGTGGGGCGATGGGAGCCTCTATTGGCCACGGTGGTTTTGTCCACCGGCGAGGTCAACTGGGGAACTCCGGCGTCGCCGGGGATCGGAGCGGGACTCCGCGCTCACAGCATCGAGCCGCAGCGAAGCCCGGAGTCGGCACGGGGGGTCATCACAGCGACACGACCGATACCGGCCCTGGCTCCCTTGCTCTGGGATGCTTCGGCGATGGTCACGTCTACCGGCAGCCCGGCGGCACATCTCTTCGAGGCAGCCCGCTCGCTGCGGGTTCCTACCGTGTGTGGCCTCGACCTGGGTGAGCCCAGGAGCGAGATCGTGGCCGTGGACGGACACACCGGGATGGTGGCCACCCTGTCGCTGGATACGGACATCTGACCGTGCAAGTAGGGGTCATCGGTCTCGGGATCATGGGTGGTGCGATGGTGTCCAACCTGCTCCGGTCGGGCCATGATGTGACCGGGTATGACATCGACCCGGAGAAGACCAAAGCTCTCACCGACACCGGAATGACTGCCGCCGAGGACCCCCAAGACGTCGCGATTCACACCGACGTGGTGGTCTTCTCGCTGCCCACTCCAGGTGCGCTCCACGAGGTGTCATCCGCAGTGGCCGATGGTGGTCGATCCGGGTTGGTGTGTGTCGAGACCGGGACACTCCCTCTCGACGACAAACAGCGGGCCCGGGAGCTGCTGGCAACGGTCGGTATCGATCTTCTCGACGCTCCGCTGTCAGGAACGGGTCTTCAGGCACGGGAGGCGACCCTCGTGGTTCTGGCTTCCGGATCCCGGGATGCCTTCGAGACGGCAAGTCCGGTGTTCGATTCGATCGGACGATCCACCCACTACCTGGGGGAGTTCGGGAACGGCTCGAGGATGAAGTTCATCGCCAATCTCCTGGTGGCGGTGCACAATCTCGCCACCGCCGAGGCCCACGTCCTGGGCATTGCCGCCGGGCTGGACCCGGACTTGGTGCAACGAGTGACCGAAGACGGGGTCGGCTCGTCCAAGATCTTCGAGATCAGGGGGCCCATGATGGTGGCCAACGACTATCCCCCCGCGGCTCGACTCGACATCATCCTCAAGGACGCCACAATGATCGAGGAGTACGCCCGCTCCCTCGGCGCCCCCACTCCCCTGCTGCATGCCGCCCTCCAGGTGTATCAAGAGGCCAGCGCTGCCGGTCTCGGAGATCTCGATGCGGCGGCCCTCTGCCGTCATCTCGAGCGCAGGGCGGGGCTGGCCCGTTGACCGGTGTGCCTCTGCGCCAGCCGTCCGCGGAGCACGTGCATGAATACGGAGGAAGTGCTTTCAGCTACGGCACGCACATTGCCATCGAGCATGCCCTGGGTCTGAGAGCCGGGTCGATCACTCCCTATCCGGTCTCCCCGGCATGGGTGCGTGAGGCTCTCCATGACCCCGCCGTAGCCACGCGCTGAGAGGAGAACAGATGGATCTTGGAATCGCAGGGAGACGTGCCTTGATCACCGCTTCGAGCCGGGGCTTGGGCCGGGCCTGTGCCGAAGCCCTCGCCGCCGAGGGCGTCCACGTGGTGATCAACGGGCGCCACGAAGAGACTATGAAGAAGACCGCCGACGCGATCGCGGCGGCCCATCGGGTCGATGTCGTGGCGGTGCCAGCCGACATCAACACCGCCGGAGGACGGGAGGCTCTCCTGGAGACATGTCCCGACCCCGACATCCTGGTCAACAACAACTGGGGACCTCCGCCCGGCGCCTGGGAGAGCTTCGAGTACGAGGACTGGCTCGGTGCGGTAGAGGCCAACATGCTGGCTCCGATCATGATGATCAAGGGTGTCGTCGGCGGAATGAGGCGACGTCGCTTCGGGCGGATCGTCAACATCACTTCGCAGATGGTGAAGTCACCATTCCCGGTGATGGGGTTGTCCGCGGGTGCGCGCACCGGGCTCACCGGGGCGGTCAAAGCCCTGTCCCGGGAGGTGGCCAAGGACAACGTGACCATCAACAACCTCCTCCCCGAGCGGATCGACACCGAGCGGCAGGTGTACATGGCGAGACAGCGGGCCGAGAGTGCGGGGATCACCTACGAAGCCGCCCGCCAAGAGATCGTCGACAGCATCGCCGCCGGTCGGATGGGTCGACCCGAGGAGTTCGGTGCCGCTTGCGCCTTCCTCTGCAGTGCCCAGGCCGGCTACGTCTCCGGACAGAACCTACAACTGGACGGCGGATCCTACCGCGGCACCTTCTGAGGGCGGGATTGTTGGATCGGGAGGACGAATGGTTCATCACTCCCGGATTCGGGGTGAATGCTGCGCAGAGCGACGGTGTTCGGCTATGACGAATTCTCCGACGAGTCGATGAGAGGCTCCTACACAACCGCAGGGCGTCTCGGTTCGAGAGATCCAAGGAAAACTCCCTCGATATCCCGCCATGCGCATGCTTGGGTCAGATACACGGACGGCCAGGATGACACCCTGTACACGGAGAATCTTCCTTGCCAAAGGGATCGCCGACCTCATGGGCCAACTGTTCCTCCATGGGATCGACCCGATCGAATCGGATTCGACAAACCACGGGTCCCGTCATGACGTGCGGCCAATCCAATATCGGTCGCGGTCCTGCCAGGAGAAGCAGGCGAGCCCTGCATGTCACCGGCTGCGCGATCTCCTGAGAGGCCAATACACTGCGACGCGGAAGGTCAGCTTCCCGTCGTGCCGGATCGTCGTCACGGTCTCAGCAGATCACGCGGGCGAGACCTCTGATACGAGGTGAACGTGTGAGCAATCGACTGAGCAGGTTGCGGCGTCTGGCGGTCGTCGACGTGACCCCCCTCCGCGAGGTGCCGGGGTTCCGATGGCTCTTCCTCGGTTTCTTCTTCGTCCAGGCCGGTCGTCAGCTCACCGTCGTCGCCGTCCCCTTCCAGGTCTTCGAGATCACCGGCTCGACACTGGCGGTGGGAATGCTCGGGTTGGCCCAGCTCGTCCCTCTGTTGATCGTCTCCGTGGTCGGCGGGGCGCTCGCCGACGCGATCGACCGCCGGAAGATCCTCGTCATCTCGCCGATCGTCCTGGCCTTCACGTCGGCCGGGCTGATGTGGAACGCTCTCATGGACACACCCTTGCTGTGGCCCCTATTCGTACTGAGCGCGATCAATGCAGGCATTTCCGCCGTCGATGGCCCGGCCCGGCAGGCAATGGTCCCGAACCTGGTGGGCCGGACCCTACTCCCGTCTGCGTTGGCCCTCAACCAGACCCTGGTCAACGTGGCCAAGGCGGCCTTCCCTGCTGTTGGCGGTATCCTCATTGCCACCGCCGGCCTTGCGTTCACGTTTGGGGCCGAGACAGTCTGTTTCCTCCTCGCCACGTTGTTCATGCGAGGCCTGCCCGTCATGGCCGTTGAGGGAGGCGGCCGGCGACTGGAGATGTCCTCGATCATCGAGGGTTTCAAATACCTGAAGAACATCAGGCTCATCCAAGGAGCCATGCTCATCGACTTCAATGCCATGGTCTTTGGCATGCCGACCGCCTTGTTTCCTGCCATGGGGACCGAAGTCTTCGGTGGTGATGCGTTCACGGTCGGTCTGCTCTACGCGGCACCGGGTGCAGGCGCCCTGTTGGGGGCCCTCACCTCGGGTTGGATCTCCGCGGTCCGCCGCCAGGGCCGCGCCGTCGTCCTCGCGGTGGTCGGCTGGGGGGTTGCCATCGCCATCTTCGGGCTCAGCTCATCTCTGGTCGTCGGCTTGGCGATGCTCGCCTTGGCCGGAGCGGCCGACGTCGTGTCTGCCATCTTCCGCGGCACCATCATCCAGCTGAACACACCCGACGAGCTGCGGGGTCGCGTCTCCTCGATGCACATGGCCGTGGTCGCCGGCGGGCCTCGACTGGGTGATCTCGAAGCCGGGGTTGTGGCCGCCCTGACGTCGGTCCGGTTCTCGGTGGTCTCCGGCGGGCTCGCCTGTGTGCTCGGTGCCCTGGGAGTAGCCAAATGGGCACCGGCTTTCTTCCGCTACATGTCCGATGCGGACAAAGGGGAGGAGCCCGGGATGCAATGAGCAGCCGGTCAGATCGCGAACAGGGCCGCCGCGTTCCCTCCTTTGATCCCATCGCGCTGGTCGTCGGTGAGACCGTCGGTCGAATCGATCAGCCCCACCGGGTCGGTTTCACCCATGTCGAAGGGGAAGTCGGTCCCGAGCATGACGCGGTCAGACCCAACCACTTCGACGAGGTGGCGGAGGTACAGAGGCTGGAAGACCATTGTGTCGTAATAGAGCATCTTCATGTAGTCACTCGGCGGCCGGTCGGGGATGTTCGCCCGGGTCTCGGGTCTGACCTCCCAGGTGTGGTCGGCTCGCGAACAGTAGAACGGAAGGTATCCACCGCCGTGGAGCAGCAACAGCTTGATGCCGGGATGCTCCTCGAAGAGGCCGCTGAAGATCATCCGGGTCACGGCCACCATGGTCTCCAGAGGGTTGCCGATGCAGTTGGTGAGGAAATAGTCGCCGAAGCGATGACTTTCCGGATACCCGTTGGGATGGAGGATCACCGGGATGCCCTTGTCCTCCACGGCGGCCCAGAAAGGTCGGAATCGGGGCTCGTCGAGATTGTGCCCGTCGACGGTGCCCCCGATCTGCAGACCCTTGAACCCCAACTCGTCGACGACCCGATTCATCTCGGCGATCGCCAGGTCCACGTCCTGGAGAGGCACCGTGGCCCCGAACGGAGCGAACCGGTCGGGACGGTCCGCCACCGAGGCGGCGATGTTGTCGTTCTGGATCCTGGCCGACGTCGCTGCGACCCCGGCAGGTGCCCAGTAGAAGTACTCGGAGACGAACGTGGCAAGACCCTGGACGTCGACACCCATCTGGTCCATGTAGTCGATTCGAGCCGCCGGATTGGCCAGCTGATCTGCGATCGAAGGAAACATCACCTTGTTGTGAGCGACCGAGTCCTGGCCCATGAAGTGGACGTAGGGCTCATACTCGGGGCGCCGATGCGGCTCGATGTCGGCGCGGCTCGAAGGAGTGGCGAGATGACAGTGGACGTCGATGATTGTCATGGTTCCTTGGGGGATGGCGGACTGGTGACAGCACCCTACAGCGCCGCTCCCTGGGGGGGTCGCCGGTGACATCTCCACGCGACCTGACCCACGACATCAGCCCCAACGAACCACGGCTGAGCCGCCCGGCGCTCTACGCCCTCCTCATCCTGGTCACGTTGATCCTCGGCCTCAACTGGCCGGTGATGGCCACCGGGGTCGAGTCGATCAGCCCCCTCTGGATGGGTGTCTTCCGGGTGGTCGGCGCCTTGATCGTCATCGTTGCCATCACCGCTTCGACCGGGAATCTGAAGATGCCGGGGCGCTCCGACCTGCCCATCATCTCCTCGCTGGCCGTTTTCCGACTGGCCGCGGTGTTCACCCTCGTCTTCACCGGTCTGCAACTGGTGCCACCGGGTCGGTCTTCGGTGATCGTCTGGACGGCCAGTTTGTGGACCGTGCCACTCGCCGCTGCGTTTCTCGGTGAGAAGATGATCGGTAAGCGCTGGCTGGGGCTGTTGCTCGGTATCACAGGAGTTGTCGTGCTCTTCGAGCCTTGGCGGCTCTCCTGGTCGGATCCCGGCGTGATCCTGGGGCACGTCTTTCTCATCCTCGCTGCGGTCACCAATGCGGCGACATCGGTCCACATCCGCGGTCATCGTTGGACGATGACACCCCTGCAGGCCGTCCCGTGGCAGTTGACGGGTGCCGCCATCATCCTGCTGGCGCTGGCGTTGGTCACCGAAGGCATCCCGGATGTCGACTGGACCGTGCAGCTCGGCTGGATCGTCGCCTATCAAGGCCTCCTCGCCACCGGCACCGCGTTCTGGGCTCAGATCGTGATCCTCCGCAACCTCGCCGCGGTCTCCACGAACCTGACCCTGATGGCTGTGCCGGTCGTGGGAGTGGTTTCGTCAGCTTTGCTCGTCGGGGAGGACGTGACGGTCACTCTGGTCAGCGGTCTGGTGTTGATCATCGTCGGGGTCACCCTGAATCTGTTAGCAGGCGAGACCATTGGGATGTCAGCGATCGCGGCGACCGAACCGGAGAGTCAGTCTTGATTCTCGCCGCCGGCAAACGCGGTGATCGAGGTCAGCAGATGGTCTTCCAGTGCCTTGACCGCGGCTTCGGTGTCCCGTCGCTCCAAGGCATCGAGGATCTCGGCGTGATCCCGGTTGGCGTCTTCACGGAGACCAGGCTTCTGTTGCAGGAAAGCACCGATGTACATGACCGAGGCGTCCTGGAGGTTGCGGATGATCGCGGCAAGTCGGGGCGACGCCGCAGTCTCGTAGACAGCCATGTGAAAGACACGGTTCCGGTCGACCCAGTCGACGGAGTGGGGCTCGGCGAGCATCCCCTCGTGCAGCTTGCGGAGACGGGCGATGAGGGCGTCACTCACGTTGGCCACCGCCTGCCTCATTGCCAGAGGCTCGAGGACCCGTCGAATCTCATAGATATCATGGACGTCTTCGGCGCTGAGCTCAGAGACTATTGCTCCCCGATGGGGGTCGAACTGCACCAGACCCTCCGTCGCCAGGTCACGCAACGCCTCACGAACCGGTGTGGTGCTCACATCGAGCATGGCGGCCAACTCGGCCTGGACGAGCCGGCTGCCGCTGCTGAGCTCTCCGTTGAGGATGGCGCGGCGCAACACCCCGAGCACGTACTCGTGCGCCGTCTGCCGGCTGGCGGAGAACACGCGGTCGACCGGCTCGACCTTGAACTCTGGCGTAGTTTCCTCCATCCTCTCAGATGCTACCGGAGGATCGGCCGATCCCCCGGTCAGGATCTGGACATTCGGGTCGATACCTTCGCCTTACGTCTCCTACCATCTCTGTCGTGACCCAGGGGAACCTCATATGAGAGCAGTACGGGTTCTGAGTCCCGGCGAGCTGGAGCTGGCGGACGTTGCAGAACCGGCGCCCAACGGTCAGGTGGTGATCCGCTCCCTCCAGGTCGGCATCTGCGGGACCGACACCAAGATCGTCGCCGGGAAGATTCCGGTGGCATATCCACGCATCGTTGGCCACGAGCTGGTCGGCGAGGTGGCCTCTGCTCCCGACGGTTCACCATTCGCTCCCGGCGACCGGGTTCTGGTCGATCCCGGAGTGGCCTGCGGCTGGTGTGCGATGTGTCTCGACGGCCGCCCCAACATCTGTCTCAACGGTGGCCTCCTGGGTCGGGATGTCGACGGTGTTTTCACCGAGTACGTGGTTGCACCCATCTCCCGTCTGGTTTCGGTGCCGTCGAGCATTGGCGAGAAGGAGTCAGGACTGCTCCAGGTCTTGGGCACATGCATTCACGCCGTCAAGCGGCTGAACACGTTCCCGGGACAGGTCGCCGCGGTTATCGGTTTGGGAGTGTCCGGGCAGCTGATCGGCCAACTTCTCAGCCTCCAGGGAGTGCACGTTGTCGGAATCACCAGATCGGAATGGAAGAGGGAACTCGCTGCTCGGGCGGGTGCGGTGGCCACGGCCGACCCATCGGCCGCCGCCGAGGTCCTGGCTGGGATCACCGACGGTCTCGGACCCGCGATCGTCGTTGAAGCAGTGGGAATCGAAAGCACGCTCGCCCAAGCGATCTCAATGGCGGCAACGGGTGCGGAGATACTGGTGTTCGGCACCCTCACCGGTTCGGGCGAAGGCCTTCCCTACTACGACCTCTACCACAAGGAGCTCACGCTCCACAACCCAAGGGCCGCTCTGATCGGTGACTACGCCGATGCGGTCTCGCTGGCCGCAGCCGGTGCCCTCCAACTGGAGCCGATCGTCACCCACGTACTCGACCTGTCCGACGCGCCACAGGCATTCGAGCTGGTCCACGACCCATCGTCGCTGAAAGTGCTGATGACGGTCTGAGGACTGTTGAGTCATATGTCGGAACGACCGACTCGCTGCCTCGAAAGTCGACAAGCGACCGTGGCCACCGGTCCTGGCTCACTCTCGGAGCGTGCATCCCGAGCAGGCGAACGCGTTCGGAGCCCACTGGATGTGCGCTGGGTCGGCTTCTACGCGGTGCTGACGACATGGTCGCCACGCCCTCGGAGCCGAACGGTGGGTCGACGACAAGTGAAGATACGAGCACAGCCCGCATCACATCTCTTCGCTCGAGGCCTAGCGGCCGCTGAGACTTTGGCGATAGCCACTACCTCTCCAGGCTCAGCGCGGACACGATGGTTGGTGCCGATGAAGGCGTAACGAATCACCCGATCGCTGTCTATCACGAATGTGGCGGGTATCGGCAGCTCCCACTTGTCGGTGCCGTTCATAGCCGGGATATCACGCCCCTTCTCCCTGCAGTTCTCGATGTTCTCGGGGGTCATTTCGCAGACCAGGTTGAACGGCTTGGCGAGGCGGTTGTCGTGATCGGAGAGGACCGGGAATGTGAGGCCATGTTTCTCCACGATCGTCGTAGCTCCGAGTTGCAGAAGGGGCACCATTGACCTCGGTAGAACGAGAGGAGGACCGGGCCCGACTCGAAGAGATCCGAAGAGCCCGACCAGATCGCGTACCGCATTGGGCAACTCGAAGTCGGGTGCTTTCGCCCCCTCACGTAGAGCACGTTCGGAGAGCCTGGACGCCTCGAGGGCGGCCAGAGCCCTCCGGTGCATCTCTTGGGTTTGCTCAGGGAGTGTGGTCTCTTCCCCCGAGCTATCCCTTCCGCCAACTCTTCAGCAAGTGTCATGTCATCTCAAGCGAAATGTGGGGTCCGGTGTATGACGTCGGCGAGCCGGGGTCTCATCGCTCCACCTCGACCGCTCGCCCGGTCTCGGCGCTGGCCACTGCCGCCTCCATCACGGCGATCACTGCCAGCGCCGTCTCCCCGTCGGGCTCCACCGGGCCGTCGCCGCGAATGGCCTTGGCGAAGCCGACGATCTCGTCGACCACCGGATCGACCGGTGTCAGCTCGACATCCTCGGGTACCGGATCGTCCCGGCGTTGCACGCTCAGCTTCGACCCGCCCGCAGTGTTGTAGGCGGCCGCCAGTGTCCCAAAGACGGCGATCTCGTTGACCACAGGGGTGAAGAACGAGGTGGTCAGCGTGGCCAAGGCGCCGTTCTCGAACTCGAACGCCAGCACTGTCGCCTCGTCGATTGGACGCTCCCGCCCGGGACGGGTGAAGGTGCTCACCCGGGCAATGGGGCCGACCAGATAGTGCATGGTATCGATCTTGTGGACCCCGAGGGACGTCATCGAACCGAGCGGGCTCTGCTCCGGGTTCCAACGCCAGGCTTCGTCCGGCATCTTGAACCCATTGGGGACCGACTGGTGGGCGATCACCGTCTCCACATCACCGATTTCCCCGGCCCCCAGCATCTCTTTGATCCGTCGGTTGGCCGCGGTGCGTCTCCGCTGGTGACCGACCTGCAGGATCACCCCCGCCCCAACCGCCGCATCGACGGAGGCCCGCCCATCGGCGACCGTGGTAGTCAAGGGTTTCTCAACGAAGATGTGCTTTCCAGCTGCCGCAGCCTGCTCCACCAGATCGCGGTGACTCTGATGCGAAGTAGCGATGAGCACCCCTTCCACGTCGGGATCGGAGAGCATCTCATCCAGCGAGGCGGCCGGTCGGCAGCCGTGGGCGAGGGCGAACTCGTTGCGTGAATCCTCCCTACGGGCGAAACAACTGACCACACGAGCCACCCCGCCAGTGTCGGTGGCTCGTGCCAGCTCGCCGCCCCACCAGCCGAGACCCACCAGTCCGAGCCCCACCTTCTCGTTCGATTCACTCAACATGCGTCACACGCCTTCATGAAGACGGCCATCATCGAGTAATAGCCGACCAGCACGGACAACTCCACCAGACCTGTCTCGCCAAAGCGGTCGAGCACTGTGTCGTAAACACTGCCTCCGCCGGCATCCGAGCGGCACAGCATTCTCACGAGCTCGACGATCCCGGAGTCGTCCGAATCCGTAACGGCACCGCCATCCGCCACCGCCTCGAGCGTTGCCTCAGAAACCCCGGCTTCCACGGCCAGAGGTCGATGGGAGTTCCACTCGAAGGCGCAATCCCGCTCCACCGCGGTGGTCACTATGGCCAACTCCCGGTCGTGGTCGGAGAGAGTGGACTGAAACCGGATCACCGCACCCAGGTCGGCGGCCGCCCGAGCCAGTTCGGGGCGGTGCAACATCGCGGCGTATGGCCGGATCATCTGACCACCTCGGCTCGTGGCGATATGGTCGAAAACATCCAATTGGGATGGGGAGGCCTGATCTCGTTCTTCGATCAACCGGACACGGGTCAAAGCGTGCTCCACTTTCGAGCTGGATATTGCATGATATAGGATCAGGTCTATGCCCGCGCCGACCGTAGCCACAGTCGAGACACCGCTGGGGCCGGTGTCCTACGCCGAGCAGGGTTCAGGATCGCCGATAGTGCTGCTTCATTCCCTGCTCACCGATCGGCAGGCATTTGGCCGTGTCAGCGCCGACCTTCCGGGGAGAGTCGTCGCCGTCGACCTCCCCGGCTTCGGGGCGACCGCATTGATCGGACCATCGATCGAGGAGTACGCAGCTCTGATCAACGCCGGGGTCAGTGCCATCTGCGCCGATGACGATGCGGTGACAGTGATGGGCAACGGACTGGGAGCATTCGTGGCGCTGGGAATGGCCATCGCCGACGACAGCAGGCTCGACAGATTGGTGTTGGTCGGATGCGGTGCCACCTTCCCCGAAGATGCCAGGCCGGCATTCGCCGGGATGATCGATACCGTCGAGACCGGGGGCATGGCAGCCGTCACCCCCATAGCGCTACGCCGGATCTTCACCGATGAGTATCTCGCGGACAATCCAGACGAGGCCAAGGAGCGATCCCGGGTCCTCGCCGCCACCGACCCAAGTGCGTTCGTGACCGCCTGTCGTGCCCTGCAACACGTCGATTTCACCGACGAGGTCAGCCGGATGAGGAGACCAACCCTGATCGTGGTGGGCGAGGACGACAAGGCCACCCCACCCGACATGGCCCGGGTGCTTCACGACTCGTTGCCTGACTCCAGGCTGGTGACCCTGCCCGGAGTGGCGCACGCCCCCCAGATCCAGGAACCGGCCAGTTTTCTGAACTCGATCAAGCATTTCTTGGAGAGAGCATGAGCAAATACAAAGTGGTGGTCAGTGACCAAGTGTTCCCGTCAGTGGATATCGAGCGAAGCTTGCTTTCCGAGATCGGTGCAGACCTCGTCGTCGCCTCCGGTGACATCGACCAGGTTCTCGAAGTCGCCGTGGACGCTGACGCCATCCTCAACACGTATCTTCCCTGGTCGGCCGACTCCATCTCCCGCCTCGAGAAATGCCGGATCATCGCCCGCTATGGCATCGGCTTCGACAACGTCGACCTCGATGCGGCCCGGGCGACGGGCATCGTGGTCACCAACGTGCCCGACTATTCGGTCGAGGAAGTGGCGACCCATGCGCTGGGCCTCATCCTCGCCGCGCTGCGCAAAGTGGTAGCCGCCGACGCCGCGGTACGAGCAGGTCAGTGGAGCGTGGACAACTTCCGGCCTATCCGACGTCTCTCGACTCTCACCGTCGGGCTCGTCGGCTATGGACGGATCGCGAGGAGGATCGCGGCACCTCTTCAGGCTCTGGGGGCGGGCATCATCGCCCACGACCCCTATCTCCAACCGGGCCCGGACATGCCTCCGCTGCTATCGCTGGACGCGGTCTTGAGGCAGGCCGACATCATCTCCCTCCACCTTCCCCTCACAGAAGAGACAAGAGGGCTCATCGGCGAAGAGACATTGGGTTTCGTGAAGGAGGGAGCCATCCTGGTCAACACCTCCCGGGGACCGCTGGTCGATCTCGATGCGATGAGAAAGGCGCTGGAGACGGGAAGACTGTCCGCTGCTGCCCTGGACGTCTTCGACATCGAGCCGGTCGACCCGGCCCGGATCGCCGGCATCCCGAATCTCATCGCCACGCCGCATATGGCGTACTACTCCGAAGAGGCCCTCCAGGAGTCACAACGAAAGGCGGCCACGCAAGTGATCAAGGTCCTGGCCGGGCAAGAACCCGACTACCGGGTGAATTAGTGCTCTACCGCGCAAATAGTGCACGCGTTTCTCCGATTCATCGAAGTCGCCTGACGAGGAGTAAGAGCGCGTCTCGCACGGGGAGCTGTGGCGGGCACTTCGGCGCAGTCAGGGGGGTCGAGGGCCGGAGAGACGCCACGATCATCCATGAGGTGGGCCACTAGATGGAAGCGTTACCCGACATCGTCGAGAAGGGAGAGTTCGATCCCGCAGAGTTCACTGAGGAGCTTCACGCCGCGCCGTCCAACAGACAACTCGGCACGTCCGTATGGTTCGAGAACGACCGGATCAGGGTCTGGGAGGTCCGTCTCCAGCCTGGTGAGCGCGGTGCCTTCCACTCACATATCACCAACTACTTCTGGACGGTCGTGGAGCCGGGGCGAGGACTGCAACGATTCGCCGATGGCACCTATGTGGTACGCGATTACCTGATGGGTGAGACGAAATATCTGGAGCACTCACCCGACTCGGCGCTGATCCACGACCTGGAGAACATCGGCGACACCATGCTCCGTTTCGTGACCGTCGAATTGCTCGATTGAGGTCTGCTCGGGTTGGCCTGGCCGCGTGTGCTCATCGCTGGGGGATCGATCGGTGGACTGACCACCGCGGTTTTGTTGCGTGATCTGGGATGTGACGTCGAGGTCTACGAGCGCGCCGACACCGACCTCGAGGACCGTGGCGCGGGGATCGTGGTCCTCCCGGTGACCGAACGCTATTTCGAGGAGGGGGGCGGTGGCGGGGAGAGGGTCAGCCTCGAGCTGACGTACTGGAAGTATGTCGACAGGGAGGGCAATACCATCAGCTCCGATCCCGACCATTTGCGATTCTCGGGCTGGAGCACCATCTATCGCGCTCTTCTCCGCGTGTTTGGGCGGGATCATTATCACTTCAGCCGCGAGGTGACCGGCTTCGCTGAGACATCCAGCGGGGTCCGAGTCGAGTTCAGCGAAGGTGGTGGCGGCGACGAAGGAGACATGCTGGTCCTCGCCGACGGCATGGCCTCGACGGGGCGGGGCATTCTGCTCCCCTCGGTGAAGCCTCAATACGCGGGGTACGTGGCATGGCGAGGCACCGTCCCCGAGGAGCGGCTATCGGCTGCAACCCAGTCCGACCTCACCGACGCCATGATCTATCAGGTGCTCGACGACGGTCACATCCTGGTGTACGCCATTCCCGACGGCCGGGGCCGAACCACTCCCCCGCATCGCATCATCAACTGGGTCTGGTATCGCAACTATGCCGCCGGAGGCCCCTTTGAGGACCTCATGACAGACGTAGACGGTCAGCAGAGACCGGCGACGATGCCGCCCGGGTCGATCCGGGGTGTCCATCTCGACGAAGTTTGGGCAACTGCGAGAGAGGTCCTGGCTCCGCAGTTGGTCGACGTAGTCCTCAACTGTGAACGACCCCTGATACAAGCCGTTTTCGACGTGGAGAGCCCGAAAATGGTCTTCGGCAGGTCCTGTCTCCTCGGCGATGCGGCTTTCACCCTACGACCCCACGTGGCGGCGGGGCAGGCCAAGGCGTGTGCAGACGCATGGGCCCTCCGGGATGCGTTGAGCCAGACGCCAGGTGACGTGCTCGCGGCGCTGTCCCGCTGGGAGCCGGCTCAGCTCGAGCTGGCCCGGTCGGCGCTGCGACGTACCCGGGGGATGGGGGAGGCCAGCCAGTTCGCGGGGACGATGGTGCCGGGCGACCCGAACTGGAAGTTCGGTTTGTGGGAGCCGGGCAATTGATCGTCGAGATCGTGGCGGTGGGCACGGAGCTGCTCCTCGGACAGATCGTGAACTCCAACGGTGCGGAGATCGCAAGGAGGCTCGCAGCCGAAGGGTTCGACTCTCACTATCAGGTGGTGGTCGGGGACAACCTCGCCCGTCTCGTCACCACACTGCGAGTGGCAGCCGATCGGGCGGATGCGGTGGTGATCTCCGGGGGAATCGGTCCGACACAGGACGACCTCACCCGGGAGGCGCTATGTGAGCTCACCGGCCGGCCGATGACACGCGATGCCGAACATTCGGCCTGGATCGAGTCCCGGGTGCGCGTCCAAGAGAGACAGTTGGCTCCGAATGTGCTCAAGATGGCGGACCTTCCCGAAGGGGCGGTTCCCCTTCCCAATGTCAATGGGGTGGCACTCGGAGTCGCTGTGGAGCATGAAGGCACTTGGCTGTTCGCCATGCCCGGGGTGCCCGCCGAGATGATCCCGATGTTCGAAGACGAAGTGCTTCCCAGGCTTCGCACCGCCGCCGGTGAGCCCGCGGCTCTCGTGAGCCGTGTCCTCAAGTGCTGGGGCCTGGGAGAGTCCTCGATCGCAGACCTTCTCGACGACCTGTACGAGTCGGCGAACCCTTCCGTCGCCTACATGATCAAGAACATGGAGGTGCTGGTTCGGGTCACCGCCAAGGCGAGGAGCACGGAGGAGGCCGAACACTTGATCGCCCCCCTGGAACGCGAAATCCGCGGCCGTCTTGGTGACGTGGTTTTCGCCGCAGACGACGTGGCAGTGGAACAACTGGTGGTCGATGCCATGCGGAACGCCGGCTGGACGGTGAGCACCCTGGAACGAGCAACCCAGGGTCTAATCGGAGCCCGACTCGGCAACGCTGACCGCGCCGGCGACGTGTTCACCGGGACCCTGGTCCCAGGAGCCGGCCCCGCTCTTCCCCCCCGCGGTGACGTCATCGTGGATGTAGGCCCGATCGGCATCGGGCCCGGCGATGCCAGGACCAGACCGGTGGCCATTTCGGTGGCGACGCCGCTGGGAGGCCGGTCGCGCACCTTCGCATTCGGTGGCGACGATGAGACAGTCCGTGAGTTCGCCGCCATTGCCGGGCTTCACTTACTTCGTCTTGCTATCGAGGACGGTGACCGAGATTGACCAATCGGCTTCGCATCCGACTGGAGCGCACTCCGCTGCTCACTGCTGTCGTCTATACCGGAGTCGGGATGCTCCCCCTTTTCCTGGTGAGTGCCCAGATACTGCAGCTCGACCGGGATATCGGGTTCGGCGTGGCCCAACTCGGGTTGGCTACCGCAACCTTCTTCGGTGCCGCGGCTCTGGCAGCCAACCCCGCGGGCAGGCTGGTCTCCCGTCATGGGCCCTCTGTGGGGATCAGGTCCGGAAGCGTGGCGACGGTTGTCGCCTGCGTGATGGCGGGCACTTCGTCGGTGCCGTGGCTCATTCCCGTGGCCACCCTCTTGGGAGGGATCGGGAACGGTCTCATCCAGGTCGCCTCCAACATCGCCATCTTCGACGGTGTGCACAGGACCCGCCAGGGGATCGCATTCGGCTCGAAACAGGCGTCCGTGCCGCTGGCGAGTGTCGTCGCCGGTCTCTCGCTCCCGATCATCGGTCTGGTCTTCGGTTGGAGGTGGGTCTTCGCCGGAGCTGGGCTGCTCGCTCTGGCACTCACCATTTCCACACCGAGGCTCAGCGTCAAGGGCTTCGAGCGGCGAGTAGAGGCCGCGGTCGGTCTGCCCACCCGCTCGATGCTCTGGCTGGGCCTGGCGGGAATCACAGGTGCCGCGGCGGGAAACGGTCTGTCGCTGTTCATCGTCCCTTCGGCCGTAGACATCGGGATCGGGGAGGGTCCAGCCGGTGGCGTGCTGGCCGCCTGCTCTTTGCTCGTAGTCGCCCTCCGGATCGGCGCAGGCTGGCTCGTCGACAGACGTGGCAGCACCGGTCACGGGGAGATGGCGTGGATGGCCGGCATCGGGGCCCTGGGTGCCTTCGTCCTCATGCTCGCGGCGTCACCGGCGGTATACCTGATCTCCATGCCATTGGCTCTGCTCGGGGCCTGGGGGTGGCCCGGCATCATCTTCTTCACAGTGGTTCACAGCTATCCGGAGTTCCCGGCGAAGGCATCGGGACTGGTTCTCTCCTCGAACCTGACGGGAACGATGATGGGCCCATTGATCGTCGGTGCCTTCGCCGGAAGCGCCAACTATCCGGGGGCCTGGTTGTTCGTCTCGGTGTGCGCCACGGTGGCGACCCTGGGTTTTGTCATGTCACGCCGAACGACGTCGGGAGATCTCCTCAGGGGCTGATGGGTCTCCCTATCGCTATCGAGTGTGCAATAGGGCGCGGTGAGCGCGCACTCTGGGCCACTCGATCTGGCCCGGATGGCGAGTGTGCAACGGAACGCGCTGAGCGCGCTTCGGGGCCCATTCGATTCTGCAGAGGTCGAACGGGGCAGCGGATTCAGCCTTTGAGCGAACCTGCCCCCGCCTCCGCCAGCTCCCTGTCCAGGGGGAGCTCGACCACCTGGTTGCGCTCCACCGACAGATCGGCGGCGATGTATACCTCCATGGTCTGGCGGGCGAGACGCGGCTCGACCATCACTGGGCGATCGTGATAGACCGCCTCGAGAAAGTGCAGTGTCTCCCTTTCCATAGGACCGGCGTAGACGTGGTCGACGTATTCACCGGGCATGGTCGACAGGGGAAAGACGACACCGTCGTTCATCGTGTTCAGGATGATGTCCTTATGGCTGGCGTCCATGATCAACGCACCATCGGTACCAAGGAACTCGATCCAGGTGGAGGAGAAGTTGGGGTATCCAGGCGGCAGCGACCAGCCGGCGCCGATCGTGACCGTGACACCATCGTCCATGGTGATGACTATGACCTGCGTGTCGGGGACCTCGTGCTCTGCCTTGCGCGCACCCCAGGCCACCTGGGAATAGACCCGAATCGGTCGTCTCGGCTCCAGACACCACAAGGAGAAGTCGATGTCGTGGGTTGCCTCCATGGCAGCCGGTGACAGTTTGGTCCTCGAGCCGATCTTGCCGCCGAGCGACCGGGAGATGTGACGGCTGACCAGGACGCTGACAGGCTCGCCGAGCGTACCGTCGCGCAGGCTCCGCTTCGCAAGGGCCTGCTTGGAGTTGAATCGCTGCGAGTAGCCGACGGTGAATTTGAGATCCTTGGACTCGGATATCTCGATGAGCTCGTCGGCCTCCGCGAGGGTGAGCGCGATCGGTTTCTCCAACAACACGTGCTTGCCCGCTTCCAGGGCCGCCTTCGCCAGGGGGTAGTGGGTCGACTCCGGTGTGGCCGAGACCATCATCGCCTGGATGTCCGGGTTGGAGACGAGATCCTCCCAGTCCGTGGTCGCCGTCGTCGGGCTCGTCTGCGCCGCCACTTGGGCCAGCCTCTCGGGATTGATCTCGGCGATGTGCAGTTCGGAGACCATGGTGGAGTTGGCGGCGGCAATCGCTCTGATGCCGCCACACCAGCCGGTCCCGATGATCCCTACTTTCAGTTGCTCCATTGTCTTGTCCTCTTTCATTCGTCCAGTAGTGCTTCCGGTGCGACGGGTAGGTCAAGGGGTTGCCCGGTCCTCGCCGATTTGTCCATCGCCATGGTGAGTATCAGGTTGCGGTGCCCGTCCTCAGCCGTGGCATGAGGCGTCTGGACACCTGTGGTGAGTCGGTGGAACCAGGTCATAGTCTCCTCGCGCATCGGGCCCCACAACAGACCGTCGGAGACGTCTCCGGGTGGGTAGCTGCCGATGAAATCCACATAGCGTTGCGAGTCGGGCTCGTAGCCCTTGGAGGTGTATCCGGCGGGTTGAGGGATCTCGGTCGCCAGGATCACGTCGCGATGGGTGTCCTCGATGTCGATCACCCCTCTGGTCCCCACGATCCCGATTTCCAGACCGTATACCGCTCCCGGCCATACCGTGGGCAGGGCCCAGCAGATGTTCATGCTCCAAAGGGCACCATCATCCATGGTGAACAAGCCGAAGGTGGAGTCCTTGGTGCCCATCTCGGCAAGTACCTTGTCTGTGGAACGGGCGTACACCTCGATCGGCGTCTTCGGCTCCATGAGCCACATGCACATGTCCAGGCTGTGGGTTCCCGAAACCACCATCGGCGTCAGGTTGGACCTCTGCGACGTCTTCCGCAGTGTGGCGTCGGGAACCATGCGATTCATGAAGGCCCGGGTCACCACATTGGTCACATCTCCGATCTGGCCGTCACGAAGCCTCTGCTTCACCGTCTGGAAACGTCGACGGAACCGCTGGGTGTAACCGATGACGGCATCGACACCGGCTTCGTCGATCGCGGCGAGGACCCGGGCCGACTCCACCGGGTCGGTGGCCAGGGGCTTCTCGATGAACAAGGGGACCCCCAGATCCACCGCGGACAGAATCGGCGTGACGTGCTCATTCTCCGCCGTGGCCACTATCACCGCGGACACCTCCTCCCTCCCCAGCAACTCGTCGAGGTCCGTCGTGTAGAACTCGGCGTTGGTGTCCTCGGCAAGCGTCCGAGCGGTGGTCTCGTCGACATCGCACAACCCCAACCAGGTCACCGCCGGGTGCTCTCTGGCGAGAACAGACCTGATCCGTCCCACGGTCCCGCAGCCGACGACGGCCAACCCGATGCCGCCAGAGCTCATGCGTCCAACCCGAGCAGTCGGACCGCGTTGCCGCCGGCGATCAGTGCCCGGTCGGCATCTGAGAACCCGTCAACACTGTAGAGGAGTCCGAGTGGGTCACTTTCCCCCATGTCGTAGGGGTAATCGGTCCCCAACAACATGTGATCGGCACCGTATCGGTCGATCAGGTACCCGAGCTGCCGAGGGTCGAAGACCATGGTGTCGAAATAGAACATGTCGAGGTACTCGCTGGGTGGTTTGGGCAGATTCTGCCTCACGTCTTCCCGAGCGTGATAGGCGTGGTCGAAACGACCCCAGTACAGGGGGAGAAACCCTCCACCGTGGGCGAAGACGAACTTGAGACCGGGATGACGCTCCATCACCCCGTCGAAGATGAGCCGCCCGGCGCAGATCGTCTCCTCCAACGGATGCCCGATGGTGTTGATGAAGTAGTGGTCCAGCAGCCGGGTCGGATCGGTGAAACCGGTGGGATGGAGGAAGACGACGAGACCGAGCTGTTCCACGTCTTCCCAGAACCGGTCGTATCCGGGGCTGGAGATCTCCACTCCCTCGATGTGGGTCGCCATCTCGATGCCCCGAAACCCGAGCTCGGTGGCGCAACGCCTCAGCTCGGCCCTGGCAGGTGCCGGATCCTGCATCGGGATCGCCCCCAGGGGCACAAACCGGTCGGGGTGATCGGCAGCGACCTTGGCCAAGTCGTCATTGATCGTCTGGAAGGCGCGGACGGCGAGGTCGCCCTCAGTCCAGTGGAAGAGATGATAGGGGGAGATACTGAGCGCCTGGATGTCGACACCCATCGCATCCATGTCGGCGACGCGCATGTCGATGGATTCCATCTTGGGCCGGAGCGCCGCCAGCTGCCGTCTGTTCACCTTTTTGGTCAGCTCATTGCCGACCTGCAGCGGCTTTCTGCCGATCCGGTCGGCTTCGGGTTTCACCATGGCCGCCGCGGCGGCGCACTCCCGATGGCAATGGATGTCGATCACCCGTGGACCACTCAAAATGCCACAACTCCAATCTCGTACATCATGCACAATATAGAGTTTTCCGAGGAGTCGCGCCTCATAACCCGAAGAGACGTCGGGCGTTACCCCCGGCGATCAGCTCGCGTTCCTCGGGGCCCAGCTCGGTCTGTGCCAGGAGAGCCAGCGGATCGGTCTCCCCCATGTCGAAGGGATAGTCGGTGCCGATGAGGAGATGATCGGCACCGAACCGGTTGGCCAGTGTCTCCACCATCCCCGGATCGAACACGGTGAGATCGAAGTACAGGTCCTGGAGGTACTCCGAGGGGAGCCGATCGATGTGGTTTCGCATCTCAGGGCGATGTCTGAATGCGTGATCGGTCCGGGCCCAGTAGAAGGGAAGGTACCCGCCACCGTGGACCAGGACCATGCGCAGACCCGGATTGCGCTCGAAGACCCCAGAAAGGATCAGACGGGTGACCGCGAGCGTCGTGGACAGCGGCATCCCGATCACGTTCACGAGGTAGTAGTCGGTCAGACGCCTCGCCTCGGTGAATCCGGCCGGGTGGAGAATCACGACCAGACGGGACTCCTCCAGCGCCGACCACACCGGTTCCAGAGCCGGATCATCGAGATCGGAGCCGTTCACGTCGGCGCCGATCTCGACGGCGGGGAACCCCAAATCGGTGACACGGCTCACTTCGGCCACTGCGGCATCGGGATGGCCCAGAGGCAGGGTGCCGACTCCGATCAGGCGGCTGGAGTCGTACTCGACTGCCCGGGCGATGGCCTCGTTCTGCAACACCGCCACCCGCGGGGAGAGCTCGGCGTCCGCCCAGTAGAAGTATTGAAACGGGGAGAGCGCGACCAGCTGCACGTCGATGCCCATGGCATCCATGTCGGCGATCCGGGTCGCGGGATCGGTGTACTTGGCCCGGGCGAGCCGGTAGAACTCGTCGTTGATCTCTTTGGTGACCGGTGACGAGTAGAAGGTCCTCGGCTCGAAGTCTGGCTTGAAGTGGGGGCGGGTCAGTTCCGCCGACTCGGGCACCATGAGATGGGAGTGGACATCGACGGTGACCACATCAGGGGTGACCACATCAGGCTTGGGGGCTCGGGTGTCGGTCCAGGCCTCGACCCACCCCGCCGGAGTTGCCGGATCGGTCATGGCAGTCTTCCTATGCCGGCGCGGCGCCGCACGACCTCTACGATCGCCGAGTTGTCCAGATCGCCGAGGCCGGTGGACTCACCCTGGGCCAGAGCTTCGGCGACCACTTCCACCAGGTTGGATGGAGCTCCCAACTCACGTGCCTGCTCGACTATGAGGCGGGTGTCTTTCCCGTTCTGCCGCAGTCGGGAAAAGGGCCTTTCGTGGTCGCCGTCGACCATTCGCTTGCCCCATACTTCCATGGCCTTCGAGTAGGCCAGGCTGTCCTCGAGCACGGCAAGGGTGGCGGACAGATCGAGACCGGCCATCTCGGCTACCACCAGAGTCTCGGCCAATGCCATGCGATGGATGGTCAGGGCCTGATTCACCAACAGCTTCATCCGGCTTCCCGCCCCGACCTCTCCGACATGATGATGGGATCGGGCGATGGCCTCGAAGAGGGGTATACCCAACCGAAAGGCGGCCACGGGGCCGCCCACCATTATCACCAACTCCCCTCGCTCGGCGAGCTCTGCATTTCCACTGACCGTCGAGTCGCAATAGACGATCGCTTGCTCGACCAAGGCTGTGCCTATCTCGGCGGCGTCGGAGGGTCGGCCGGTCGTGGTGTCGTAGACATGGAGACCAGTCTCCCCAGACACGCCATCAGGCCCCAGACACACCTCTCTCGAGACGTCGGAGTTTGGCAGCGAGAGCAATGCCAGGCTCGTTCCCGCCACGGCCTGGGCAGGAGACCCGGCTCCAGACCCACCGACGCCCACGAACTCCGCCATCCGGTCGGGGTCGGGGTCGAAGCCGCGCACCTCGAACCCGTGATCGACCAGCCGGCGCGCCATCCTCGACCCCATGAGGCCGAGCCCGATCACGGCGATGGTCCGAGCTGCCATCAGAAGTCGTAGAGCGTCTCGGGGTTGGAGACCAGGATCCGATTCCGCGTCTCTTCGTCGGGTGCCCAGAGAGCGAGTTGCTCCAGGAGATCTGCGTCGTTCGGCTGCATCTCGAACTTGTTGGGATGAGGCCAGTCGGTCCCCCACAGCATCCGCTCCGGATTGGCGGCGATGAGGGCCTTGGCCATCGGAACTACGGATGGCCAGGGAGGAAGGTCGCCGACACCGAGACGGTTGGGGGCCGACAGCTTCACCCAGGTGTTGCCCTCGCCGACGAGCTCTAGGAGAGCCTGAAAGGGCGGATGATCGACTCCCTTGCTCGCGGGCATGTAGCCGAAGTGGCCTATCGAAACCGGGACTTCGAGGGATCGGAGCAGCGGTACCAGCCCGGGAAGGTGATCACCCTGGAATAGGAACTCGACGTGCCATCCCAGCGCACCGACCCGGTCTGCGAGATCGGGCACGTCGTCGAGCTCGACCGGCATGCCCCCGACGTTGTCGAGATTGAGCCTGACGCCACGAGCACCGCGCTCGTGCAACTCGTCGAGCTCCTCGTCGCCCACCCCGGAGCCGACTGCGACCACGGCCCGCGCCCTCTCGGGGATGAGCGCCACTGCGTCCAGAATCGCCGAGTTGTCTGTGCCGTACGCAGACGGCTGGGTGAGGACGACACGCTCGATGCCCAGTGCCCCGTGCATCTGAAGCATGTCGTCGAGATTCGATTCAGGTGGCGTGTACCCGCGCTCTGGAATCAGCGGGTACCCGTCGACGAAGACATGCGTGTGAGAATCGACCGAGCCCTCGGGCACTGCCAGATTCGCACGTCGGGTGTCACGGACCGGGGGAAGGCACTCCGGGATCCGGGCCATTGGTGCTAGTCCCTGACTGGAATGGTCAGATGACGCAGGGTGACCTCGGTCAGCCGCGCGGCGTCGCCCTCCCGGGCCGCTTTCAGCATCTCGTGATGATCAACCGTGGCGGTCTCTTTCAATATTGGGCTCCTCCTCAAAGTGGCGCTCACGAACACGACGGTCGTGTCCTGGAGGCTCTTGATCAGGGCAACCAGGCGACGGGATGAAGATGCCTCGTAGATCGTCCGATGGAAGGCGCGATTCCCGTGCACCCAGTTGTCCCAGGTGTCGGATCCGGCCATCTCCTCCAGAATCGCCTCGGCGGCGCCGAGGATCTCTGGTGTCATTCCTTCGACTGCTTCTTCGATGGCCATGGGCTCGAGGACCTGACGGATGCGTACGATCTCTTCGACTTCGCGTCGGGTGACTGCCGTGACCTCCCCCCCGCGGTAGCTGTCGAGCCGCACCAGGCCTTCGAACGACAACTCTCGGAGGGCCTCGCGGACCGGTGTCGTGCTCACGTCGAACAGCGAGGCCAGGTCGGAGAGGGCGAGACGGGTCCCACCCACGAGCTCGCCGCTGAGGATGGAACGGCGCAACGCATCCGACACATAGTCGGTGGCGGTGCGGGGACGGGGCCCCTTGCCCAGACTCGAACCCAGCATCTCTCTCGTCGCCTCCGGTTCGCTCAATTCACACTTCTCATCTCACGGGATTTCGCAAGGTGCCTATCCCATCGATCGACACTTCGACTACATCACCGGTCTCGAGATAACGCGGTGGATCGAATCCAATTCCGACCCCCGCACCCGTCCCGGTGGCGATGACGTCACCGGGCTCCAGAGTCATAACATCGCTCAACGTTGCGATCAGGCTGGAAACGCCGAAGACGAGTGCCGAGATGGGTACCTCTTGTCGCAACTCACCGTTGACATGGGTACGCAGCCATGACTGCTCTATGTCGGGAAGCTCGTCTCTCGTCACGATCCAGGGGCCCATCGGGCAGAACGTGTCCGGGCTCTTGCCAACGAACCACTGCACGTGGCGTTTCTGCAGATCACGTGCGGTGACATCGTTGACGATCGTCCAGCCGAACACGTAGTCGGCCGCAGCCGCTTCGCTTACATTGCGCGCGGACCGCCCGATGACGACCGCCAATTCCCCCTCGTAGTCGGTGGTGCCGGTGGGATCGTTGGCCAGGACGATGGGATCATCGGGGCCGATCACCGAGGTGGTGGCCTTGGTGAAGATCACCGGATTCTCTGGCACCACTTGTTTCTCCGAGGCGTCGAATCCGGAGGCCGAGAACTCGGCGGCATGATCCCGGTAGTTGCGTCCGACCGCAATGACGTTCTTGCGGGGCATGAGAGGCGGGAGCAGTCTCACCTCATCGAGGGCGGATTGCTCACCGTGGCCCGCCGACTCTGCGACGACATCGGGATCCCAGCCGTTGATCAGATCCACGGTGTCGTCACCACGCGACAGGGCGGTGATCTGGTCGTCGACGACGACACCGAGATCGGTCTTTCCGTTCTTTTCGAATCTGGCTAGCCGCATCGGAACGAGAGGGTACATCTTGCACGATGCATTGTGTAGATCACGCCGAGCCCAAGGATTCCCAGACTTTCGAGACTGCGGCCAGCAGCCCAGGGTGGTGGACGGGGACATCGACTCGGGGCCGATCCACCTCGACCTCGATTGTCGCGATCAGCGGGCCCGGTGTGCCCCGCATCACCGAGACACGATCGGACATGGACACCGCCTCCGCGACGTCGTGGGTGACGAGGAGGACGGTGCGGGGGTCGAGCTGCCAGTGGGTTTCGAACTCCTCGCGCAGACGACTTCTGGCTAGGGCGTCGACATGCGCAAACGGCTCATCGAGGAGTACGACGTCGCTGTCGTGGGCCAGACCTCTGCCCAGCCCGGCCATGGTCTGCTGACCAAGGGAGAGGTCATGGGGTTTCTGGCGGCGCACCCGGTCGAGACCGACCTGCTTGGTGTAGAAGTCGCGGACCTTGCGGTAGAGCGAGGGCGGTCTCGATCCGAACTCCGGACCGATTGCGATGTTCCGCTCCACATTCCACCAGGGCAGCAATCGCGGCTCCTGAAACACCAATGCCGTCAAGTTCTCGCGAAGACGCTCCCCTACGAATTCGACGCGTCCGGCAGTCGGCTGCAGTAAGCCGGCCAGGATGCGAAGCAGGGTGCTCTTGCCGCAACCGTTGGGGCCCACGATGGCATGGACGCTCCCGGACTCGACGTCGAGATCGAGCCCGGACAGTGCCGGTGTACTCGACCCCTCATACAGGTAGGAGAGATCGCGGATCTGCACATTCACGCAACCATTGTGACGCGGAAAGAAGCGGATTCAGTATGCAAAGTATGGTTTGTTTCATATATGATCCCTCCACGTCCTTCGGACACGAGGGACCGATGAGTGAGGAGGTAAAAGTGCGAGCACGACCGAAATGGTTGGGAATCGCAATGATCGCAGTCTTAGGCCTCGTCGTCGCCGCGTGTGGTGGCGAAAGCGGGGACGGAGACGGAGCCGGGGACGGAGACGAGCGGACTGTCATCCGGTTCGCATTCGCCCCCGACCCGGTCTGGGACTACATGAACGACCAGGGAATGATCGTGGAATGGGAGGAGGAGTTCAACACTCGCATCGTGACCAGTTCGACGTGGGATGAGTTCACCTTCTTCGCCGGTGGACACGGGGACATCGTCTCCATGGGCACCCAGGAGATCCCCGTTCTCGAATCGGAGACAGGCATCGACACGGTCACGTTCGGGAAGTACAACTTCCAGCGCTCGCCGATGATGACCCGGGCCGACACCGGCTATGAGGAGCTGCCCGACATCCCACCGGGCTCCCCGATCTGTGTGAGCAGTCCGGTGTCCAACACCCAGTATTGGTCGGTGGCCATGAACGAGCTCCACGGGATCGACTACCGGGTAGGCGGCGGCGACTACGAGCTGATCGTCAATGACCACTTCGTGAACCCGCAGAACCTGTTGAACGGTGACTGCGAGGCGGCCGTGATCATCCCCGAGGCGGCGGCGCCCTACCTGCGCACAGGCGAGTTGGTGCTGATGTATGGCGGGCAGATGCCTTTCCAGCAATACACGCAGTTCTCCACCGTGGACGACGGAGAGTTACACGTGATGTCCAACCTGTTCACCTCCACGAAGGAGTTCGCCGATGCCAATCCCGAGGCATTGGAGGCCTTCCTGGTGCTGTGGCAACGCGGAATCGATGCCTGGGCCGATCCCGCGATTCAGGCGGAGATCATCGAAACCTACCCCCAACACTTCTCCGTTGAGGAGGAAGCAGATGTTGCTTTCATCCAGGAGTTCATGTCCGGTGACGGCAACTGGTTCGTCGACTCGGTATATCTCGATGAAGAGTGGGTGGAGTCCGAGAGAGCCATCTGGGACTTCATGACCGAGCTCAACCCGGAGAACCAGAACTATCTGGAGCCCGGATTCGAACAGCCCGAATTCCTCGTCATCGAGGAACCCAGCTGAGCAATCGACTTGGAGGAGGGTCGCCCCATTCGGGCGTACCCTCCTCCGGGTCACCGTCCGAGGACTGGAGCAGCTGAGACACACGTGGCAACCACACTCGACAAGAAGGAACTGACCCCAAGGTCGGCAGAGGAAGAGCGTCTCATCGCCCTTCGCAAGAGGGACACGCGTCGCAAATGGTTCTGGCGCATCGCCGGCTATGTGGTGATCCTGGGTACCTGGCAGTGGTTCTCCAGCAACGTCTTCAACTCTCGCATCGTCCCGGGGCCGATACAGATCGTTGAGGTGTTTCCCGACTTGTGGAACAGCGGGAGATTCGCCGAGAGCTATGCGGCAACCCTCACTCGGATCGGCATCAGTTTCGGTCTCTCCTTCTTGTTTGGCGCCTTGCTCGGCGTGGCAACCCAGATCCGCTGGGTCGCCGGCTTCTTCAAAGACTCCATCACCATCGGTCTGGTCTCACCGGGTCTCGTCTGGGCTCTGACCGGTCTCGTCATTTGGGGTTTCGAACCCCAGGGCTGGATCTTCGCCATCTTCTTGACCACGTTCGCTCTGGTGACCGTCAACGTCGCCGAGGGAATCCAGGCCCTGCCCAAGGATCTCATCGACATGTCCCGGGCCTTCGGCGTCACAACCTGGCGTCGGCAGCGTGAGATCGTCATCCCGTTTCTTGCTCCGTTTATCTTCACCGCTCTCCGCTTCGGCTTCTCCATCGCATGGAAGGTGACTGTGCTCACCGAAGTCTTCTCATCGAACGCCGGTATCGGATTCGAGATGAGAGTTGCCTCCCAGTTGTTCCGGATGGACGAGTTCTGGGCCTGGGCGCTTTCGTTCTTCGTGTTCGCCCTCACTCTGGAGAAGCTGGTTCTACAACGTTATGAGCGCAAGTTCTTCCGCTGGCGTGAGGAGGTGAGCCACTAATGGCTACCCCAGTCGGGTCCGCCCCAATGCAGGGGAGTCGGCTCCGCCGTGCATTCACCTCACCAGTGACGGCCCGGATTCTGTTCCCGTTTGCTGTGATCGCGGTCTGGTATCTCATCTACTACACCATCGACTCCCGAATCTTCCCCACACCAGTAGAGGTGCTCGAATTCATGTGGGAGGAGATCACACTGACCAGCGGGGTTCGCTACAGCAGTGTGGCCACCAATCTCTACGGGCAGTTCGGCATCTCCATCCTCCGGCTCACCGCCGGGTTTCTGATCGCGACGACTATCGGCACTCTCCTTGGGTTGGCCATGGGGCTCTGGAAGTCTGTGGATGCCTTTTTCCACGATTGGGTCATGGCGATCCTCGCAATGCCGGCACTGGTCTGGGCGCTGGCCTTGTCGATCATCTTTGGCTTCGGTCACACCGCTCCCGTCCTCACTGTCATCCTCGCCGGAGTGCCATTCGTGATCGTCAATGTGCGGGAAGGGGTGAGGAACACCCCCAAGGAGCTCATCGACATGGCGAAATCGTTCGAGGTGCCCCAGGAGAAGATCACCAGGCATGTGCTGCTGCCCTCACTCATGCCGTTCTTCTTTGCTGGCATGCGGTACGCCTACTCCATCGGGTGGAAGGGCCTCGTGATCGCTGAGGTCTTCGGCTCTCAGGTCGGCATGGGGTGGACCATCAAGTTCTGGTATGACGCACACCGGGCCAAGGGTGTCATCGGATATGCCCTCTTCTTCATCATCTTCGCGGTGACGCTGGAGAAGGTGGTGTTCGACCCGTTGGCGCGCCGGACCTTCAAGTGGCGGCCCGCTCTCAATGCATACCAGCTCGCCGAGGGTGACTTCGGTGCGGTGAGTCAGGAAGGGTTCCTCCTAGAGGAGGACGAGATCGACCAGGACATTGAAGTAACCGGCATGGAGGGACGCTCCCACGATGGCTGAGATAAAGGTTGAGGACCTGCACAAGGAATTCGGGATTGGCGAAGACCGGGTGGTGGCGCTGGAGAACGTCAACCTCGACGTCAAAGGTCACGTCTTCGTGTCGATCGTGGGACCTTCAGGCTGCGGCAAGTCGACGCTGCTTAACATCCTGAGTGGCATCGAGACCCCCAGCTCGGGAAAGGTCACCATCACCCAGGACAATCGTGACGCCGAGCCCGGCTATGTCTTCCAGGCCGCCCGGCTACTCCCGTGGAGGACCGTGATGGACAATCTCTTGTTCGTCCAGCACGACCGTAGCGAGGAGTCGAGGCAGAGATGTCAGCGCTACCTGGACATGGTCCAGCTCGGGGACAAGATCGACAAGTATCCCGGCGAGCTCTCCGGTGGGATGCAGCAGCGCGTGGGCATCGCCCGGGCCTTCTCGATCGAACCCGACGTCCTGTTCATGGACGAACCGTTCAGCCATCTCGACGCGATAACGGCTCGCGCCCTGCGTCGTGAGCTCCACGAGATGTGGCGACAGACCAAGAAGACGGTGCTCTTCGTGACCCACGATGTCGGGGAAGCTGTGGAGCTCTCCAATCGAATCGTCGTGTTTGCCAAGGGTGGGAAGCTGAAGGACGACGTCCAAATCGACCTGCCTTTCCCCCGTGACCCGTCGGACGACGAAGTGGCGGTTGCCAAAGCCCAGGTCCTGCGCAAGTTCGAAGAGCTGGACCTGATTGCGAGCTGACTCCGCAACGATGAGGATCGGGTACAGCCGGAGACATGACGCACCCGAGCAACGGGAGGAGCGGCAACGACCGGAGAAGTGGTTCACGTCCCTCCGTCCGACGGCGAGCCGGGCCTCCAGGCTCGCCGGTCAACAGCCTGGTGGGCGATCGCCCTCTTCGTCATCGCGGCCGCTCTGCTCGTCCTTCAGACGAGACCTCTGGCCCCCGCGTTCGAATGGTCGAGCATCGGACCGCCACCAGGCCCGCTGAACTTCGACTCGATCGTGGCACTGGACGACGGGGTGGCCTTGTTATCGGGTGTGACATCTCGAGGCGTGCTCCTCTGGTGGTGGGACCCGTCGGGGACGTGGCAGAGTCAAGAGCTCGAAGACGCACCAACGCAGCTTGCAGAGGCAGGCGACCGGCTGATCGCATACCGCTCGAGGACTGGAGCCATCTGGGGCCGGATCGGCGGTGGCTGGTCCCCGATACGGGATCTGGATCTCCCGGCGGCGACCCGGGCACGGCGGGCTTCCGGTCGACCCAGCGTGCTTAGTGCCTCTGACGGTCTCCTGGTGTTCTCCGTGACAGGCGACGTGTGGTGGCTCAATGCCACCGAAGAACCCGCACGCGTCGTCGAGAGCCCGGCCTGGGGACACGGGGTCGAGCGACCGTTCACGTCTGCATGCCGACCGCCGTCACGCAGCTCGCCCGATGTCCCGCCGCTGGTCGTCACCGACGACCGGATGCTCGCCATGACCTCCTCGAATCTCGATGAGCCGTTCGGCATCTGGCCGGTGTGTGAGCCGGTCACATGGACTTCGGAGAACGGCAGGGAATGGTCGATGGCAACCACCACTCTCAGCAGTGGCGGCGTCTACGTCTACGACCTCGCATGGCGGAATGGAACCCTCGTCGCAGTCGGAGGTCGGGGCATCGGCCGACCCTCCGTATGGTCCTCAGAAAACGGAGTCGATTGGGTTGACATAACTCCGAGCATGCCCGAAGCCGTGGATCTGTACCGGATCGCGGCAAGCCCGGCCGGTTGGGTGATCCTGGGCCGGGACAGCCTGGAGTCCAGGCCGGTGGGGTGGACCTCCACCGATGCCACGTGCTGGGATCGGCTCCCCGACCCCGTCCGCGGTGGCGACGCTGTCGTGTCCGAGGATCATATCCTGGTGATGGATCGGACCGGCCTACCTGGTATGTGGCTGGCCAGCCCGACGGGGTCGAGAGGAGCCTGCCGGTGACCACGACCCGGGCGGGAGCCCATCTTCTCGTCGAGTCGCTTCTAGCCGAAGGGGTCGACACGCTGTTTGGCATCCCCGGGGTTGGAACCCTCGCTGTCTATGACGCCTTCGTGGATCACCCGTCCCTCCGGCATATCGAGGTCAGACACGAGCAGTCGGCGGTGTTCATGGCAGATGGCTACGCCCGGGCCACCGGCGAGCCCGGTGTGGCATTCACGTCCAACGGCCCGGGAGCGCTCAACACCATCACCGCGATGGCAACTGCCCACAACGACAGCGTCCCGGTTCTGCACCTGGTCAGCGAGAACCCACCCCAGGTGAGGAAGAAGGGTCGAGGCCACTTCCACGACATATCAGACCAGTTCGGGGTGTTCCGACCCGTTTCGTCCCATGCCGCCACGGTGGCTCTGGCCGACGAGATCCCGACCGCGATCGGAACCGCCTTCTACGCACTGCGCAACCGCCGACCCCGGACTGCCCTGGTCGAGTTCTACAACGAGGCATTCACCGGTATGACCACCGCGAGACCCCAGCTGCAGACAGAACGGCGAGAACGGCCCATCGACGGCGAGGCGATTGGGGCCGCTGCAGAGGCTATCGCCGCAGCGCAACGACCCCTGGTCTGGGCAGGAGGCGGCATCGCAACTCCGCGGGCCTCCGAGGCGTTGCGTGCCATGGTCGAGCGCCTGGGCGCCCCGGTCATCACCACGCAGAAGGGCAAGGGGGCCATCCCCGCCGATCACCAGCTCCACATCGGCAATTGGGCCAACGAGCCACCGGTGCGTGAGCTCATCGCCGACTGCGACCTGCTGCTCGCCGTGGGCACCCGCTTCTCCTACTTCCCGACAGGCGGTTGGAGCCTCCGGCTCCCGGAGAGGATCGTCCAGATCGACATCGACCCCACCGAATTGGGGCGCAATTATCCCATCGAAGTCGGTGTCGAAGCCGACGCCACGACTGCCCTGACCATGATCGATGCCGAGCTCGATCGTCTCGGTCATGAACCGGCAAGGTGGCGATCCGAAGAGGTAGCTCTCGTTCTGTCCTCTGTGCGAGAAGCCGTCGGCACCCATCCCGAGATCGAGGTAGTCGAGCAGATCCGCGAGGTGCTTCCTCCCGAGTCCCTGGTGTTCAACGATCCCACCACCATCGCCTTCTGGGCCAGGTCGCTCTGGGCCACGGACCGGCCCCGGACCTGGTTCGTCCCGTCGGGCTTCGGGACCCTGGGTTTCGCCCTCCCCGCGGCGATCGGCGCCAAGGTGGCCCGGCCTGACACTCCCTCCGTGGCCATCATCGGGGACGCCGGGGTGATGTTCACCATCCAGGATCTGATGACCGCGGTCGAACATCGCATCCCGGCGGTGATCCTGATCTTCAATGACCGGGGGTACGGGGTCGAGCGACGTCATCAGGATCATCTCTACGGGCGACGCAGCGGAGTGGATCTTCTCCCTCCCGACTTCGTCGCGGTGGCCCGGGCCTTTGGTGCAACCGGGATCAGGGTCGAGAACCACTCCCGGATCGGGGAGACCGTGGCTGGTGCACTCGACCATGCCGGCCCGGTCGTTATCGAGATCCCCAACCAGTTCAGCCATCCCGGGTACGGGGCCTTCGGCAACTACGAGAAAGGAAACGACACGTGACCGTCATCGACCTCCACGCCCATACCATTGTCCCGGAAGCACTGGATCGCATGCGATCGAGCCAACCCGACTTCGCCCCGGCCCTCTATGAGGAGAGCGAAAGCAAGTACCTCCGCTATCCGGGACGGGCACCACTGGGACCGATCCCTGAAGGGATGTTCGCTCCGGAGCAGAGGCTGGCGGATATGGATCGGATGCGGGTCGACATCCAACTGATCTCGGTCCCTCCCCCCAATTTCTTCTATCACCTGCCGGCAGAAGGGGGGTCCGAGTTCGCCCGGATCCAGAACGAGGCACTCGTCGCGCTGAGCGATGATCATCCCGATCGCTTCCACGTGCTCGCCACCCTCCCTTTGCAGGACGTCGCCGCCTCCGTCGAGGAGATCGACCGTGTCGCCCTATTGCCCAGAGTGAGAGGAGTCGAGATCGGGTCGAACATCGCCGGGACCGACCTCGACGACCGCTACCTCGAGCCAGTCTGGGGGGCGTTGGAGGATCGCGGGCTGCCGGTGTGGATCCACCCCGACCAGCGATCCATCGCCGGTGCCGAGCGCCTCGACGTCTACTACCTGCAAAACCTGGTCGGGATCCCCATGGAGTCCACCATCGCCATCGCCAAGCTCATATTCGGCGGGGTCCTCCAGCGACACGCCGGTCTCCGCTTCGGAGTCACCCATGGTGGCGGCTTCGCTCCCTATCAGGTCGGTCGCTGGCAGCACGGCTGGGAGGTCCGCTCCGAGCCCAGAGCCGAGATCTCCGAGGTCACACCACGAGAGCTGTTCTCCAGGTTCTATTTCGACAGCCTGACCCACGACCCGGTTTCGCTTCGCATGCTCGGGGAGCGGATGGGTTGGGACCACGTCGTCCTCGGAAGCGACTACCCATTCGACATGGCTTGTGCCGACCCGGTGGACGCCGTCGAGTCGGCGGATATCGGCCAGGCAGCCGAGATTCAGGTCCTGGAGCGCAACGCCGAGGTCTTTCTCCGCCCGATCGGGCAGGCGCAATGAAGACGGCGCGCATCGGCGCCCTCGAAGTATCGGTCGTCGGCCTGGGTTGCAACAACTTCGGCAGGGCTCTCGATGCCGAGGGCTCGGCTGATGTTGCCAGAGCCGCGCTCGATGTGGGGATCACCTATTTCGACACGGCCAGCAACTACGGGGACGGTCATTCTGAAGCCTTTCTCGGAGCCGCCTTGGGGGCCAGGCGCGAGGAAGTCGTAATCGGCACCAAGTTCGGGGTGCCGGTCCCCGGCTGGGAGGGGAGCGGAGGGGCCGGCCCGCAATACGTGCGTCGGGCCGTGGAACGCAGTCTGCAACAGCTCGACACCACCTACATCGATCTGCTGATGATCCACTTCCCGGACCCGGAATCACCGATCGCAGACACTCTCTCTGCGATGCAAGAGCTAGTGGACGCAGGCAAGGTCCGTGAGATCGGCTGCTCCAACTTCAGCGGCGACCAGTTGCTCATGGCCGATCAGGCCTCTTCGGACCTGGGGGTGTCCCACCTCGTCTGTGATCAAGTCGAGTTCAGCCTGGTACATCGAGAGCCCCAAACCGATACCACCCTCGAGACCTGTCGTCGGCTCGGAGTGGCCTTGCTTCCTTATTACCCGCTCGCCTCAGGACTGCTCACCGGGAAGACAAAAAGAGGTCAAGCCCCCAAGGGGCGGCTCAGCATGGAGAGGTACCAGCATTACCTCACCGAGGCGAACTTCGATCTCGTGGAGGGCCTGGAGACCTATGCGGCGGAACATTCGATCACAATGCCCCAGCTCGCGCTGGGGTGGCTGCTCTCGGTCGATGGCGTGCCTGCGGTCACGGCCGGGGCAACGACCCGAGAGCAGGTGCAAGCCAACGCTAGAGCCGCCGATTGGGTTCCATCAAGCGAAGACCTCGGGCAACTCAATGCCCTCGTCGCGAGCTGATCGCGGTCATCGCGCGAGCCAGTCGACAGCCACCCAGTCCCCATCCCAGATCAAGGGGTTGATCTCCACTTCCCGATACCGGCCCGAGGCGATGCCACGGCCCATATTCGAGACGATTCGGGCCAACTCTGCCACGTCGGCCGGCTCGGGCCCACGCGCACCCTCGAGAAGGGGGCCCATGCGAAGACGGTCGATCATCCCCTTGGCCTCGTCCTCGGTGACAGGGGCTGGTGCATAGGCGACGTCACCGAGGAGCTCGGTGTAGATGCCGCCGAACCCGACCGAGACGATCGGGCCCATTTGGGGGTCGACGATGCCGCCAACGATCATTTCGAGCCCGGGGCGATAAGGCTCGACCCTGACCTCATCGGTTTGAATACCCGCTTGTCCCGCACGGCCGATGATCGACGCGTACGCCTCCATGACCCGTTGTCGGTTGTCGAGGGCCAGGACGACTCCTCCGATCTCGGTTTTGTGGGCGATATGGGGCGACTCGACCTTGACCACGATCGGGTAACCGATGGCATCAGCAGCATCGGCTGCTTCTTCAGCACCGGCCGCCTGGACCCGGTCCACCAGAGGCAGCCCCCATTCCTCCAGCGGCCCGAGGAGCGGGGAGGGTCGGTCAACGGCTGGGGATGCGTCAGCAGTAGCCGTGGCCAGGGCACGGACCGCCACCCTCGGATCGGTGCAGACAGGATCTCCGGCATCACGGAGGCGAGTCAGACCGGTCGCGCCCTGGTCTCCTGCCATCCACAGATGGAGAACCGGAACCTCAGGCTGCAACGCCAATAGGGCATCCACCCGCTGAGAGGTATGCGCGGGGGGATGGGCCGACGAGGCAGCGAGCACTACGTCGTACTCCCCGGACGAGGCAACGACCTCGACCACGTCGGAGAAGCGGGACGGCCCGCCGATGATCCCACCCATGTCGAGGGGGTTGTCCGCCGTTCCGTGATCTAACGAGGGGGCGAGGGAATCGGCGAGCTCGCTACTTGGTGGGGGCAGAGTCAGATTGTGGCGTTCCGCGAGGTCGGAGAGGAGGATGGCGAGACCGCCGGAGTGGGTCACCACGCCAACGCGTGGGCCGATCGGACCGAGACGGGCCACGGCGTCTGCCACCTCGAAGGCCTCTCCCGGCGTTTCCGCCGAGTGGACACCCAATGTCTCGAGGACTCCCGACAGGACAGTGGCAGGGATGGCCATGGCTCCGGTGTGGGTGGTCATCAGCTCTTGGCCCCTTCTTCCGGAGCCCAAACGGCAGGCAACCACCGGTTTCCCGACGGCTACACAACCTCGGACCGCATCGACGAAACCGGGCCCGTCGCGGACGGTCTCCAGAACCACGACGACAACCCTGACCTCGTCGAGAGAGGCGGCCGCCGCCACTGCGTGTCCGAGGCGGACATCGGCTTCGTTCCCCGTGGAGATCGAAATGGCCAGCCCACTCCCCTGTTCTGCGGCCAGGTTGTGTAGGAAGCTCCCGGTGCCACCACTCTGAGTAATCAAGGCCACGGGGCCAGCCCTGATCTCGCCGGAGGGGCGGTCCAGACAGGTGAGGAAGCTGGCTGCAAGGCCGACGCCGGGACGGATGATGCCCCCGCTGTTGGGACCGAGGACCCTCACCCCCACTGCTGCTGCGGCCGACTTCAACTCATTCTCACGACGGCGTCCTTCTTCACCGGATTCGGCGAATCCCCCGGCAAAGACGACCATGCCTCCTACGCCGGAACATCTGTCAACGACAGGAGTGACCGCGGCAGCAGGGACCGCGCAGATGACGAGATCCGGGGGTGTGCCCAACTCGTCGACAGCGGCCGCCATGTCCACACCGTCGACATCGGACATGTTGGGATTGACCCCGTGCACCTTCCCGGTGAATCCGAGTTCGCGGAGATGCCGAAGCACTCTGTTCCCGTGCTTGGCGGGATCGGCGGAGAGACCGACGATGGCGATCGACTGCGGATCGATCATGCGCTGGAGGTCGCTCATTCGTCCGCAGCCCCGATCCTATGGAGGGTCAACCTCGTTCCTCTTCCCCCGGCCAGAAGGCGACCACGCCCTCCCGCGCCATCGCCCGAACCTGTGATTCCTCGATACCCAACTTGCTCCTCAGCACCTCGACCGTGTGCTCGCCCAACATCGGTGCGGGGAGGTTGGGGCTTTTCCAGTTGCTGAATTTCACGGGGCTCGGTGGGTAGCGGATCTCCCCCAAGGCGCGGTGGTCGTATGTCTTGACCATCCCCCGAGCGAGTACCTGGGGATCCTTGAAGACGGCCTCGATGTCGTTTACGGGGGCGTTGGGGATGTCATACCGGTCCAGAGCCTCCAGCCACTCGGCATTGCTCCTCGTGAGGAAGACCTCCCCGAGTAGGCCTACCAGCCATTCCCTGTTGGCGACGCGGGCTGTGTTGTCGACCGTCCGTGGGTCGTCCTTCAGGTCGGGGCGCCCGATGGCGTCGCACAGGTTCTGCCAGAACTTCTCGTCACGGGCGGCCACCACCACATACCCGTCATTGGTCTGGAAGGCCTGCCAGGGGACCATATGGGCATGCGCCGTGCCCAGACGGCTCAACTTGCGCCCCGAGTTGAGATGGTCCACCGCGTCATACGACAGCATCGAAACCAGCGAGTCGAGCATGGCGACGTCGGCATGCTGGCCCCCACCATGAAGGGACCGCCCCACCAGGGAGGCGAGCACGGAGATGCAGGCGTAAATACCCCCGCTGATATCGGCGATCGGGATCCCAACACGGGCGGGATCCCCATCGGCAGGGCCGGTGATGTCGACGTGTCCGCTGTAGGCCTGGACGACGAGGTCGAAGGCGGACTTGTCCCGGGCCGGGCCGGTTTCGCCGAAGCCGGTCACCGAGACGGTGATGATGTCCGGGTTACGAAGCGTGAGGGACTCGTGGTCGATGCCGAGCCGTTTCATGACCCCGGGTCGGAAGTTATCGATGACGACATCGGCTTTCTCCACGAGTTCGTACAAGATCTCCAGGCCACGCTGGGTCTTCAGGTCGAGGACGACACTCTTCTTCCCCCGGTTCATGAACAGGTGGATGGCGCTCTCGCCATGTAGCGGAGCGATGGTGGCGTTTCTGGCCGTGTCGCCGCTCGGGGGCTCGATCTTTATCACCTCGGCCCCGAGGTCGGCGAGGATCACACCCCCGAAGTTCCCGGCGATCACCTGGCCTAGCTCGAGGATGGTGACTCCCGAGAGCATCCCGCTCACGGACGACTCACCGGACCCACGTCAAAGGGACGACCTGGCCGGTCTGCGCCGACTCGTCGACCGCTCGAGAGAGGACCAGGATGTCCATCCCTTCGGCCCCGGTGGCGAGGATGGGGTCGGGCCGGCCGGTCCCCACGCTGTTGATGAAGGCATGGGTCTCCTCCTGCATGGCACCGAAGTGCTCCCCCAGCGCCCAGTCGCCCGGCATGTAGGAGCCGAGCATGGCCACGTTCATCGTGGTGTCCGGTGTGTACGGAGACGGCACCGGCTTGCGTGACGCCATCAGCACATCTCGATGGTCGTCCTTGACCGAGATGACCCCCTCCCGGCCGAACAGCTCGAAGTCCATGCTGGCCACATACGCCGGCCAGAACTCCGGAAGCTCCCAGCTCACCCCGAGGTTCGCCACCATGCCGTCGTCATAGGTGAGCACCGACCAGGTGGAGTCCAGAGTGTCGAACTCGTCGGAGATCCGGCCCTTCGTCGAACCAGCGGCGTAGACCTGCGACGGGAGTTGGCCGTCCAGATACCAGGTGAGCAGATCGAACAGATAGGTCATGGTGTTCACCGAGGGCGTGGTGGTGCCTGCCCTCGATATCACCGACCGGGCCACCGCCTGAGTCAAATAGATCGTGGCCTTCGCCGAGGTCACCTCGCCCACGTACCCATCGAGGACGTGCTCTTTGATGGCGAGATACCGACGACGGAATCTCTGGGTGAACCCGGTATAGATGGCCACCCCGTACTCCTCGGCTGCGGCCAACAGCTTGTGCCCCTCATCGGCCAGGATCGTGAACGGCTTCTCGACGAGGACCGACTTCCCTGCCTGCACGGCCGCCATCGCCGGTTCGAAATGGGAATCCTCCGTGGACGCCACGATGACCGCATCGACCTCGTCTCTGGTCACGATCTCCACCGCGTCCACCGCCCAGACATCTGCCTGACACGATGTCGCCAGACGCTCCGCCTTGTCGGCGACCACATCGCAGACGGCAAGAAAATCAACAGAAGGGTGACGGTGTGAGATCTCCGCCCGCAGACTCCCGATCGAGCCCGCACCCACCACTGCGACCCCGACACCTCCTGAGATGTGACGGCTCCGGGTCACTCCGACCCCTCTCCGGCCGAAGCAGCCGCCTCTGCCCGGGCGATCACCGCCCGCGCCACCCTTGCCACCGCATAGTCGACCATCTTCCCGTCCACCGCGATCGAAGCCTTGCCCTCGGCTTCAGCCTCCTCGAACGCGGCCAGGACCTTGCGTTGGTAGGCCACCAGCTCCGGATCCGGGGTGAACACGTCGTTGATGACCGCGATCTGGGCTGGGTGAATCGCCACCTTGCCCACATATCCCAGGGTGCGAGCCAGCTCACACTCCACCCGTAACGCATCAAGATTCCGGAAGTCCATGAACACCGCCTCCATCGGATAGGCAACCCCGGCAGCGCGGCTGCTGAGCAGCACCTGGGAACGGGCCTGCATCAGCCCGGTCCCCTCCGGAGTCCACTCCGCCCCCAGATCAGCGACCAGATCCCCCTGCTCACCTCCACCGAACATGACACAGTCGACTCGCTGGCTGGCCCTGGCCATCTCATAGGTGAGGCGAACGCCCAACGCGGATTCGACGAGCGGGATGATGGTGATCGCTCCCGATTCCCGACCCGCCTGGCGCTCCACGATCGTCAAAGCCCCATCCAACATGCTGATCACCTGTGGATCCTCGGCTTTGGGAAGGATCACGCCAACTAACTCCGACTCCTCGATTGCCATCACGTCATCCCAAAGCATCCCGGTATCAGCCGCGTTGGTCCGCACATAGAAGGGAACCGGTGAGTCGGGAAGCCGAGCCAGGTTCTCCCGGGCCGTCGGCTTCCGGTCCCCAGAAACCGCATCTTCCAAGTCGACGATGACAGCATCGGTGCCCGAACTAGTCGCTTTCTCCAACATGTCGAGACGATCACCGGGAGTGAACAACATGGAGCGAACCGGTTTCATCGATCGAACCTCACTTGATCGCCATGGGATTCAGAGGAGACCCCACCGCCCTGGTGAAAGGGAGGGGTGGTCCGCAGAACAAGAACTCGTAGATCCCATCTTCGGCGCAGTCCTCGGCAAGGGGGTCCAGGTCGAAGATCTCCCCCAGCCAGAGACCCATGTGAACGATCAGCACGATGTGGAGAGGTTGGAACACGTCAGGGGTCTCATTTGGTCTCACTTCGAGACCCCATGTGTCGGTGGCCAGAGCGGCGATGTCACGTTCTCCTATCCAGTCGACGCTGGCCAGACCGAGCCCGGGGGCGTCACCACCGGCGTAGTCGCCCCATGACCCCGCGGACCGTGCTGCCTCCATGGCACCGGTGCGCACGAAAACGAAGTCGCCGGGAGCCACCTCGACACCGGCTTGCTCCTCGGCCTGTCGTAGCTCGTCTGCGCCAATGGCGTGGCCTGGTCCCAGCCAGTCGACTCCCAGAGCCCGGGGGACGTCGAGGAGCACTCCCCGGCCCACCATGGAATCGGAGGCATTGGCGACGTCTCCCTTTAGCGCTCCCTTGCTCGACACCGAATCCGCCCCGTATCCGTTGTACATCTTGCCCTCGAACATCACGTGGCCGAATGCATCCCACTGCGTCCCCGACTGCAGGGGCATGATGATCAGGTCGTCAGTTCCGCGGAAGTGCTTTTCCACCCCGCCGTAGAAATCGCGAAGAGAGGTCCCGGCTATGACATCGGCGCCATCCCGGATCATGAGATGGATCGGGTTGAAACGACCGAGATTGCCCGTCTGAGGTCCGTTCTCATCGTAGGGAAGCGCCATCGAGATGGTCTTCCCCTGGCTCACCAGACCGGCGGCGGAGACCACCATCTCGGGGGTGACCAGATTGAGTGTCCCCTTCTCGTCATCGGGGCCCCACCGCCCCCAGTTGCCATGACGTCTACTCAGCTCGCGGACGGTTTCGATGCTCGGTGTCACGGCCCTCCTTGACCAGTCATGCAGTATGCACGATATATGATCTGTGGCGAGGACGAAGACGACGAGGAGACTTCGATTCAGGATTTCACCGCCGAGCAAGAGCTGTTCCGGACCACCGTCCGGGAGTTCTGTGAAAAAGAGATAACCCGGGAATACGTCAGGGAGTGTGACCGGGAACATCGCCCGCCCCGTGAGCTCTATGACAAGATCGCGGCCCAAGGGTGGCTCGGAATCAACATCCCGGTGCGGTATGGCGGTTCCGGCGCCGGGGCGGTGGAGGTAGCGATTCTTCTCGAGGAACTGGGTCGGGCGTTTCTCGACCTCTCATTCTGGGTGTTCCGCACCGTCACCTGGGGTGGCCTCGCCATCGGCCGGGACGGCACGGACTCCCAGCGTGCCGGGCTCCTGCCGAAGATCGCTTCTGGGGATCTGACGGTGTGTTTTTCGTTGACCGAGCCGGATGCGGGGTCGGACGCGGCCTCGATCTCACTGTCCGCCGTCGAGGACGGAAACGACTACGTCTTGAACGGGCAAAAGGTATTCACATCGGGTTTCAAGACAAGTGACCTCGACATCGTGGCGGCACGGACTTCCACCGACGGCAAGAAGCACCACGGGATCACCAACTTCATCGTCGACACAGAATCCCCCGGGTTGGAATGGCAGCCGATCGAGACCCTCGGCCACTGGCCCCTGGGCACAGCCATGGTCTATTTCACCGATGTCCGTGTGCCCAAGGAGCGCCTGCTCGGGGATCTCCACGAGGGGTGGGCCGACCTGGGTGTCTATCTCCGGTATGAGCGACTCTGTCTCTCCGCGGCTCGCACCGGCGCTGCGGCCGCCGCTCTCGCCGATTCGGTGGCCTATGCCAAGGAACGAGAGCAGTTCGGCCGACCGATTTCCGAGTTCCAGGCAGTATCTCATCGTCTCGCGGACATGCAGACCATGGTTGAGATCTCCCAGATGCTGGTCTACCGATACGCCTCGAGACTCGACGCAGGTGTGGCGACCACCCGAGACGCCGCCATCCTCAAGCTCTACGCGTGCGAGGCATACAAGTCAGTCGCCGACATGGGCTTGCAGGTCCTCGGCGGCTACGGATACACCATGGAGTACGACCTGCAACGGCATTTCCGGGAGTCACGGCTCGGTGTGATCGGAGCCGGGACCTCCGACATCCAGAGGAACATCATCGCCAAGACCATGGGGCTATAGCGATGCCGGTCATCACCGACGTGGCCAGGGCGTGGGCCGACCGCGAATATCCCGACTTCGACTATCTGGTGACCAGGATCGACATCGCCCGATTCGCCAGGGCGACCGGGGAGACCAACCCGGTGCACTACGACCCGGAGACGGCCCGGGATGCCGGGTACGACGACGTCGTCGCCCCGACGATGTTTCCCTACGCCATGAGGATGCATGCCTCCACTCTCGATGCCGATCTGACACTGGACGGCTCTGCGGCGTCGGACGTCCCACCACTCCCGACGAAACGGGCCATGGCCGGGGAGACGTCGATCGACTTCGGCGTGCCCATCGTCGCCGGTGACACGGTCACCGTGAGCAAGCGTCTCGCCGACATGTACGAAAAGGAGGGACGCAGTGGACCGCTGGTGTTCGTGACCATGGAGTTCAGGTTCACCAACCAGAGAGGCGAGGACGTGGCACGCGAACTGTTCACGCGGATCTACCGATGAGCCTGCCGCAGCCGGGCACCGAGATCCCGACGCGCCGCTACCGCCCAGGAACCGTCGACCTATTCATGTTCAGCGCCGCATCTTGGCTGCTTCACCGGATCCACTACGACCGACCATTCACCACCGACCACGACGGCCATCCCGAGTTGCTGATCCACGGTCCGCTGCAGGGGGTCTATCTGGTGCGAAGCCTCGAGGCGTGGCTGGATGGTAAAGGGCGGATCGAGTCGATCTCGTACCGTCATCTGACACCGGCATATCTGGGCGACGAATTGGAGTGCGGCGGCGAGGTGACCGCCGCGAATGACTCGAGCGTCGAGCTCGAGGTGTTCGCCCGAAAGAGCGACGGCACGGTCACGACGACCGGGAAGGCGAGGGTGCGTTGGCGGAGATGACCACTGGGGCCAGGGCCCTCGCTGAGATGCTGAAAGGATACGGAGTGACTCATCTCTTCCACGTGCCCGCGGTGCTCCGCCGCACCATGGTGGAGATCGAGCAACACACCTCGATCAAACGGGTGCGTCCCCACGGTGAGAAGCCGGCGGCATACATGGCCGACGGCTATGCCCGGGCATCGGGAAGACCGGGGGTGTGCGCCGCTCAGATCGTGGGTGCATTGAATCTTGCTGCTGGTCTCCGTGACGCCCACCTGGCCCATTCTCCGGTGATCGCGTTAACGGGGGGACGGGACCCTCACACCAAGTTCCGGGGTGTCTATCAGGAGGTGGACGACCTGCCTGCTTTCGAACCGGTGACCAAGATGAACGCCACCATCGACGCGGTGGAACGGATCCCCGACATGGTTCGTCAGGCGTTCCGGATGGCCACTACCGGGGCACCGGGGCCGGTGCATCTCCAGTTCGCCGGGAACGAAGGTCAGATCGACGCCGAGGAAGCTGAGATGGACACCACGGTGGAACCCGGATTCGCCTCTGTCCCACCCTTTCGTCCCGGCGTCGCGGACGATGTGATCCGGGCCGCTCTCGATGTCCTCACCGACGCCCGACGGCCGGTGATCATGGCCGGCGGCGGAGTCCGGGCGTCGGGAGCCGCAGCCGATCTTGTGGCATTGGCCGAACGTCTCCACGTCCCGGTGGCGACTTCCTTGAACGGAAAAGACACCATCCCGGCCACCCACCCGCTGTCGGTGGGAGTGGTGGGCACCTACTCGAGGGGATCGGCCAACCGGGTCGTGTTGGAATCCGACCTGCTCCTCTTCGTCGGCACCACCACAGGAGGGATGAGCACCCACTTCTGGAAGATTCCCCCGTTGGGAACCCGGAGCATCCAAATAGACATCGACCCCGAAATCATCGGACGCAACTATCCACCCACCGTGGCCGTCAACGCCGACGCTAAAACCGCCGTGACCCGCATGCTCCAACTCGCCGGAGACCCACCCGAAGGCCGGGGCACATGGGTCGAAACCGCACGCGGCCACGTCGCGGCATGGCGAGACGAATACGCCGAGCTTCTCGACTCAGACCAAGTGCCGATCCGCCCCGAACGGCTCTGCGCCGAACTCACGGACCTGGTACCCGACGACGGCATCGTCGTGGTCGACACCGGCCACGCCGGCATGTGGATGGGCGGGATGTACGACATCACCACCACCGGGCAGTCCTATCTGAGAAGCGCGGGGCATCTCGGCTGGGCGTTTCCCGCCTCCCTAGGAGCCAAATGCGGACAACCCGACCGCCCCGTGATCTGTTTCACCGGCGACTCGGGATTCTGGTATCACATCGGCGACATCGAAACCGCAGTCCGCTGGGACATCAACACCATCACCGTCGTCAACAACAACCACTCTGGCAACCAGTCAGTAAGAGGATTCGACCGGGTCTATGGAGGCCGACAAACAGAAAAGGCCCGAGAAATGTGGGTGTTCACCGAGGTCGACTTCGCCGCGGTAGCCAACCAAATCGGCGCCCTCGGAATCAGAGTCGAAAAACCATCGGACCTG
>DASUUC010000034.1:0-8408 GCA_036374335.1 Acidimicrobiia bacterium | reverse complement strand
ATGACGCAACCTCAATGAGCGCTTGGGACCTCACACTGAGCGATCTGGAGCTGCTGTGAGAGCCACTGAGACAGGCGTGTGGGCCCTGGCGGCCATAGCCGCAGTTGGTTTCACCGTGGCCGCCTTCCTCGGCTTCGACGTCAGCGAGTTGGTGATCCTGGCCCTGTTCTCGGTGGTGACCCTGGTTCTCGGTCAGATGATCGCGAGCGATCGTGACCGGAGTTGGCTTCCCTCTCTTCTCCTGGCCGGCTTCTTGGTCAAGATGATCGGCACGGGTCTGCGTTACTCGGTCTATCTCTACATCTACCTCGGCCAGGGAGACGCCGGCCGCTATCACGGAATCGGCACGAGCCTCGCCGACGTCTGGCGGAGTCTCCAGGTACCGAGCTTCGAAGGCTCACGCGGTTCGGGGACCAGGGTGCTCGAGATGATCACCGGGCTCCTCTACGCCCCCTTCGAGCCAAGCCTGCTCGGAGGGTTCCTGATCTTCGCCATGCTCGGATTCCTCGGGCAGGTCCTCTTCTATGCCGCCTTCCGCCGGGCCCTGCCCGAGGGTCGGCTGAAGCTCTACGCCGTCTTGATCCTGTTCCTCCCGGGGCTGGCCTTCTGGCCGTCGTCAATCGGCAAGGAAGCAGTGATGATACCGCTGCTCGGTCTGACCGTTTATGGAGCCGTTCGCCTGTTCCAGCAGTATCACGTCAAATGGATCGTCGTTCTGGCCATCGGAGTGCTGGGGTCTGCGGCCATCCGTCCCCACATGGGGGCTCTCTCGGTCGGAGCCCTCGTCGGAGCGATGCTCTTCGCCCGGGCCCCGGAGAAGACCACGGCGCGGGTGAGAAGATGGGCTTTGATCGCGATCGCCGGTGTTGGCCTGTTCCTGGCAGTCACCCTCTCGGCTGACCGCTTCGGTTTGAATCCGGCCGACCTCGAGCTCGAGCCGTTCCTCGACGAGCTGGCCAGACGTACAGGACAGGGAGGCTCGGCCGTGGAGGGCGAGCCGATTCAGCGCATCGGAGACGTACCGCAGGCGGTGTTGCGGGTGATGTTCCGGCCACTGATCTATGAAGGGTTCAGCCCTCTGGCATTGGCCAGCGGCATCGAAGGGACGGCGCTGCTCGGCCTGTTCTTGTGGAAGCTGCCCGCCATGGTCCGCAATGCCGGCCTGCTGCGCCGCAAGCCGTATCTGCTGTACTCCCTGCTGTTCGTGATCGGATTCGTCGTCATCTTCAGTCCGGTGCTGAACCTGGGGATCCTCGCCCGGCAGCGGACCCAGATGCTGCCCATGCTCCTTGCCCTGGTGGTTGGCCTGGGATGGGCCCCCACCGAGGAGGAAGACGACCAGGAACCGGAGACAACTGTCCCTGCCCACGTCACCTGATGGAGTCGCTACCCGCAATCCTTGGAAGCGAGCCCGCTTTCGATCCGCCTCTTCCCTTCGCCCGCCCAACCATCGAAGAACGCGGGAATCTGACGAAACGCCTCGGAGAGATCCTCGAGTCGGGTCGCCTGACCGATGGACCGGTCACCCGGCAGCTCGAGGAGAGAGTGAGGGAGGCCTTCCACGTAGACCATTGTATAGCCGTCTCCTCGGCCACGACCGGTCTGATGATATTGATCCAGGCTTTGGATCCCGGCGGACCGGTGCTCGTCCCCTCGTTCACATTCGCCGCAACAGCCGACGCAGTGGCCTGGAATGGGCTCCCCATCCTGTTTGCTGACTGCTCGCCGGAAACGTGGTGCCTGCGTCCCGATGACATCTACGGGCAACCGGCGATGGTCTTGGCGGTCCACGTCTCGGGCGTGCCATGCGATGTGGACGGTCTGCAGCGAGCGGCAGATCGGTTGGGAGCTCCGCTCATCTATGACGCGGCTCATGGAGCCGGGTCGTTGGTGCACATCGATGGCCGGTCCATGCCACTCGGCGGATTCGGACGAGCCGAGGTATTCAGTCTCACCCCTACCAAGGTGATGAACGGGGCAGAGGGTGGGCTGATAACCACGAACGACTCCGACCTCGCCGACCGTCTCCGCATCGCCCGCAACTACGGCAACCCCGGGAACTATGACACGGTATTCCCCGGCCTGAACGCCCGTCTCTCCGAATTGCACGCCGCGGTGGCCCTTCATTCTCTGGATCATCTCGAGGAATGGAGCCAACAACGAAACACGATCGCCACCCGTTACCGGCATGGATTGGGCTCATTGCCCGGGCTCTCCTTCCAGCAGGTGCCGCCCGGCTCGCGCAGCTCTTTCAAGGACTTCACGACCCTGGTTGATGGATCCGTCTTCGGCTGCTCCCGGCGAGCGCTGACGGCTGCCCTCGCGGCTGAGGGTGTCCCAACTCGTCACTACTACTCACCTCCACTGCATCGCCAGAAGGCCTTTCGCGCGCAGACGACGAAGGATCTCCCCGTCACCGACCGACTGGCCCGCCAGGTGTTGACCCTGCCGATCTGGAGTCATCTGTCGATGAACCAGGTCGACCAGATCGTCGACGTCGTGGCCTCGATCCAGGCTCACGCCGAGCGCATCGAAACGATTCACCTGGTGGGAGATCGCTGAAGAAACCCGCCGGCTCCCAGGGTGCCAAAGACCATGCCCGCAACGATGAACAACACCGGCAGTGACCACCACCCCACCTCTCCTGCCTCCAGCACCAATGCGAGAGCGACGAATCCCGACTGCACGAGGATGGCGATCAACACCACCGCGGGTACCGACCGGCCTCGACGATGGAGTTGGTCGTAGAGGTGATCGCGATCCCCGCCGAACAGCGCTTTTCGTCCTCGGAACCGGCGCAGGATCGTGGCGGCCAGATCCACCAGGAAGACTCCCAGCATCGTGATGGCGATGACCAGATCAGAAGCCGGAGTTCTCGGCGAGCTCGCGATGATCCCATAGGCGAGGAAGAGGCCGGTCACGTAGGCGCCGTTGTCACCGAGGAACACCCGGGCCGGATGCCAGTTGAAAAGGAGAAATCCGACGAGGGCTCCCACCAAGATGAGGTGGAAGGCGCCTGGCAGGTCGCGCATCGCGGCGAGGCCGGCCAGCCCTACGGCGGACAACACGGCGGCCGACCCGGCGAGACCGTCCAACCCATCGAGCAGATTCACCGCGTTCACGGTCACCACGACGAGCAACACACCGGCCACCAGCAGCGCGCTGCCAGCCGAGGTGGCAACTGGGGACCACGCCATCATCGCCACTCCCGCGCCCAGAGCTGCACCGAGACGGAGCCACGGAGAGACTTTCCAACGATCGTCGATCAGCCCGGCAACGAGCAGGATTCCGGAAGCGGCGAGCAGACCCGGGTCGAGCCGGCCTTCCACGGCGAGGGCGATGTGGACGGCAGAGAAGATACCCACCCCTCCTAGGGGAACTGCGGGCCTTCGATGGATCTTGAGCCCGCCGTCGGGCAAATCCACGAAACCAATGGCCGGCCCCAACCGGAGCGCGATCAAACACCAAATGGCCGACAGCGCTCCGGCAGTGATCAGGCCGGCCATGTCAGCTCGAGGGAGGCCTCTCGTGAGTGCACCTCCACAGGAATCGCGTTTCGGAAGCCCATCTTGTGATAGGCGGCGATGGCACGGGAGTTGTCCGACCCGACCACGACCTTTACCCGATGCACCCCGCGCCGGGACATCTCCTCGAGAAATCTCGAGCCGAGGGTCGTGCCCAGGCCCGCGCCTCTCGCCCCCGGCGCCACGGCCATCGCCAACAGCTCGGCCGGCGCCCCACTGCCGGTCGCCCCATAACGGAGGGTCTCCCATCCCTTTCGGAGCACCGCAGGACGGACGAGTTTGGGCAGGATGGCCAGAAGCGCCGACAACCCGTGGCGGATCAGGAAGCGGCGGTAGAAGTGGCCGGTGTCGATGACGCCGGCGACGAACCCAACCGGTCCATTGCCGTCGTCGGCTACCAGGACCACCGCTTCTGGAGAGGTGGCCAGCGCCCGGTAGAGAAGTCGCATGAATCTCCTGCCCAGCCGTGGCAGGAAACCCGGGATGGCACGGATGTGCAACCCAGCCAGGGCATCTGCGTCTGAGAGTGTGACGTTTCGCAACTTCACCGCTCCGATGTCGACGTCATCGAAAAGCCCCAATCCCTTTTGCCGGGAAAGCTCCCGGTAGGTCTCCATCACGATCGCAACCACTCGTCGTTCGTCGAAATGCTCCTCGGCCCGGCGCCGCGCGGCCTGGGACATCGCCTTCCTCCGAGGAGGATTCTCTCCGAGCTCCACAATGGCTGCGGCCAATGCTCGCGGATCCCTGACCGGGACCAGTAGCCCGTTGACGTCGTGCTCCACCACCTCGCGGCAACCGCGGATGTTGCTGGCTATCACGGGTATCCCCATGGCGGCAGCCTCCATCGCCGCTCGGGGGAAACCCTCGCGGTGGGAGGGGAGCACCAGGAGGTCCATTGCCGGGTACAGCACGTCCAGATCCTTCCTCATCCCGAGAAAGCGGATGCCGCGGGCTCGAGCCTCGTCGAGGATCCCCTCCTCCAGCCCATCGGGTTTGTCAGGGTCGTGGGGGCCGATACAAACGATCCGATATCGGCTGTCCAGATTTCTCGCCGCCTCGAACAACTCGAGGAACCCCTTCTCCGCCACCAACCTTCCGACCATGCCCACCAGCACCTGATCCGATCCAACACCCAGCTGTTCTCTGGTCCGGCCGCGGTGATCACGGTCGAATCGGTTGGGATCGAAGTGGGTCAGGTCCACGCCGTTGCCCAGCAAGTGGGTTCGGTTGCGGGGGGCGATCCGCCATCGCAACATCAGCTCGTGGTCCTCCCGGCTCTGCACGAGCTCACTGTCCGAGAAGCGGGAGGCGATGGCCTCAAGGCCATAGACCAAGGCCCGCTTGGCAAGGGGATCCTCGGGAGTGGCGTATAGGCCATGGACCGTGTTGACCACGATCGGAACCCCGGCAACGCGGCCGAGGATTCGCCCGTACAGACCCGGCTTGGGGTTGTGAGTGTGGAGGATGTCCGGGACCTCGCGTCGGAGGATCCGCCATAGCTGGACAGCGGCCCGCACATCCCGGCCCGGATTCATGCCACGCGTTGAGGCGAGGAGAGGGACGTGGCGGATTCCGGCCGCCTCCAGCTCGGCAACCCAGGGACCGGGAGCACTGATCCCCAGGGCCTCTCCGCCCTGGTCGACCGCGGCACGCAACTGCGGGAACAGCAGATAGCGAAGGGACAGGTCGACGGTGGTGAGATGGGCGATCTTCATTTGGTGGCGGCTACGGCGGGTCTCTGGACGCGACGTCTCCGTCGCTCAGGAAGCAGATCCTCGAGGGCTGCCGCGTAGCGATCTACCGCAGCATCCATCAAGAACTCTTCGATCACCCGTGCCCGCGCCGCGGCACCGAGCCGGGCCAGACGCGCCCGGTCCGACGCCAGCCATCTCAGCTGTTCGGCCAGGCCACCCTCGTCGGCGGGATCCACCAGGATGCCAGTCTCACCGTCGATCAGCGCCTCTCGAGTTCCGCCTACATCGTTGGCCACACTGGGAACGCCGGCGGCGGCGGCCTCGAGGACCGCGCCAGGCAGACCTTCGGTGATGGAGGGGAGGATCAGCACGTCGGCCCACGCGAGGTGAGGGGCCACATCCTCGACGGATCCCGCGAACTCGACGAGCCCGCGCAGTGACGGGACATCGGACAATCGCCTGAGTTCGGTCTCTAGGGGCCCGGAGCCCACGAATCGAAGTCTCGCCGGTGTGTGCTCCCGCACCTGTTGGAGAGTCTCGATCGCCCGAACCGGGTTCTTCTCGGTGGAGAGGCTTCCCACGAAGAGAAGACGCAAGTGTTCCTCCTGCGGCTTCTCGATCACATGGACCAAGTGCTCGGGCACACCGATCGGAGCCACGGTTATCCGATCTGGCGCAAGGCCAACCCGGTCGATCAGCTGTTCCCGGGTCGCTTCGGAAACCGCCAGCACCCTGTCGGCTCTCTTGTGGAGCCGTTGCTGGACCCAACGATGGATTGGGCCACGAATCCAGTAATCAGGCTCACCGATGCTGGCATAAGCGAGACGGGGCCGGCCCCTCATCGCGATCAGGGCGGCCGCGGCGTAGCGGAGAGTTGCGCCTCCATTGGCCAGGACAACATCAGGTCTCCATTGCCTGATCCTCCTCCGAAGCCCCCAGACGATGTCGAGGTCGAGTCGCCCGAGATCATAAGGAGTCCTCCGGGTGATGAAGTCGGCATTGACTCTGGTGTCGGTTCCGGTGCCGGCCAGGGCCAGCAGGCTCGTGGCCCATTGGCGCTCCAGAAGCCCTCGGGCCAGCTGATCGGCGAACACTTCCGCCCCACGACGTTGATCACTGCTGACGAGGATCAGGACTCGGGGAGCCGATGCCCCACGCGGCAGGGCCGGAGCTGATCGTCGTCGTATGGGGTTGCGCCCGAACCTGCGCCACCATTGCGGCGCGGCCGAAGGGGCGTGGGCGAGCAATCTCAGCCTGGTCGCCCTCTCGTCGTGAAGGAGCACCATCGCAAGGTTGAGGGGATGGGGACGATGACCGTCGAAACGAACCGGATCGATGCGGGTGAGCAACGTCTCGATGGCATCGAGAGGAAGGTTCGAAGGCCGCAGTTCAGCGAGAAAACCTTCCGGGACTCGAGCACCGGCGAGTTGAGATGCCATCTCGAGGGCCAGGTAAGTGAAGCTACGCACTCTCCATTTCGAGGCGAACCGGGCGAGCGCCTCCCAGTCGATGTCTCTGTCGGCCAGCTCGGCGAGATCCCTGAAGAGGATCATTCGAAACCGATGGTCGAGGAGAGCATGAGTGCAGAGAAAGCTCGCATACGCCTCTGGCGAGATCTGGGACATGGGGCCGAGCGGGCTGTCCGGGGCCCTCGTGGAGTGGTGCCACGCCCAAGCAGTGGCTCCATCGGCACATCCTTGAAGTTGGGTATAGCTGAAGAGATCCCAATGGAGGTCGACCATGAACCAGATTCCGCTCTCGTCTTTGACCGCTATGTCACGTTTGTCCGCCTTCGGCCTCTTCTTGGGCAATCGGGCTACCGCCGGGTCGGCCGCCAGCGCTTCCAGAGCTCTGGGCAAGTCCTCTTCCGGGACCAGGACATCGACATCGGTGAAGGTCCGGTGACGCCGATCCCGATAGACGTGCTCGGCGAGATGGGGTCCTTTCAGGATCGTGGCCCGCACCGACGCTGCATCTAAACGTTCCAGCAGTCTCCGGGTGTGCTTGGCCATGATCGTCTGCCGGGCGTGAAGCCGCGTGTATGGGCCGATCGCGGCCGTGCGTACTTCCTCCGCTGGATTCGTCGCCAGTAGACCGAGCAGCCCGTGGTGGTGAGCCAGCTCCATCTGCTCAGGGCCAAGGGGGCCTCGCCATTCGGGCGAAGTCGACGAGGTGATGTCCAGTATCAATCGGGCGGTGGCATCGAGCGATTCCTGCACTCCGGCCATGATTCAACTCCCCTCGGGACCGGGTCTCACCGCGTCATTTAGAGTAGCCGGGGTGAGTCGGCCGCCCGCTTCGAGCCGCGGACGCCACCAGGAATGCTGACGGTCGTTGTGATCTCATCGGACGAAATGTACGGCGGCGCTCTGGCGGCGGCGCTCTCGGGCGCGCCCGATGTAGGAGATTGTCGGGTGGAGGCAACCGGCTCGACACCGGGACCCGCCGACGTCCTGGTGCTCCATGGTGGGGGTGTGGATGCCAATGAGATCGGTCGCCTGGCCTCCCTTGCTCCCGTGTTGGTGTTGGGCCATGGTGGCGCCGAGGAGATGATCGAGGGAGTGGAGTCGGGTGCGATGGGCTACCTGGATGCAAGTGCCTCCTTCGACTTGGTCACCGACACGGTGCGCTCTTTGGCCAAGGGCGTGGCCGCCGTTGAGCCGGCGCTCCTTGGTGCCTTGCTTCGCCACGTGGTGGATCGGCGCCGTGTGGAGAGGGAGGCTCGACAAGACCTAGAAGTGCTCACCGCCAGAGAAACCCAGGTGTTTGCTCTCCTCGCCCAGGGTCTGGACAGTGGGCAGATTGCCGACCGTCTCTACATCAGCGTGCAGACGGTCAGAACCCATACCCGACGGATTATGGGCAAACTCGACCTCCACTCCCGCTCCGAGTTGGTGGCGTTGGCGGCACGATGCGGGCTGACCCTGGAATCGGAGGAGGGCTGATGAGCTCGATGATCGTCGATTGGAGTGGCGCCACGCCGAGGAAGCTGGGAGAGGCCTGGGTGCGACGTGAAGGAGATCAGGTCGCGGTGTTCGATCCGATGTCGGGTCGCCTGCTCCGTCTCAACGATTCCGCCATGGCTCTGTGGGAGCTGTGTGATGGGTCGACCACCGCCGCCGAGATGGCCGGAGCCCTCTCCGAACTGACCGGCCTCACAGCCGACGAGTCCCTGCGCGAGGTCACC
>DASUUC010000033.1:0-13273 GCA_036374335.1 Acidimicrobiia bacterium | reverse complement strand
CTTGGGGAAATACTGACGGAGCAGCCCGTTGGTGTTCTCGTTCGAACCCCGCTGCCACGGTGACTTGGGATCGCAGAAGTAGATCTGGATTCCGGTGTCGACGCTGAACTGGGCGTGTTCGGCCATCTCTTTGCCTTGATCCCATGTCAGCGACTGCCAGAGATGGTCGGGGAGTCGTTGGATCACCTCAGCCAAACCGGTGCGCACCGACTCAGCCGAGTTGCCGTCGGGCAGCCGGAACAGCATCACATACCTCGACCACCGTTCCACCAGAGTGCCGATAGCGGTCTGACGCCGTCCCATCAACAGGTCTCCTTCCCAGTGGCCGGGGACGGCACGGTCTTCGGCTTCGGCGGGGCGTTCGGAAATCATCACCGGATTGCGGATCTGGCCTTTGCCGGTGGGAGCGCGTTTCTTGGTGGGCCGGCGCATCGCTCGATGGGTGCGCAGACACTGGGTGAGCTCGTGTTTCAACGCTCCCCGGCCTTGGACGAACAGCGTTAGATAGATCGTTTCGTGGGACACCCACATCTCCGGAGACGAAGGGTATGTCTCTTTGAGCCATCCTGAGATCTGCTGCGGAGACCACCACTGGCCCAGTTTCTCCTCGACGGCCAGCGACAGGGTCGGATTGGCGGCCAGTTTGCACACCTTCGGACGACGGGCTCTCCGATAAGCGGCACGGTCAGCACGAAGAGCCCGATAGCCAGACCGGCCGCCGTTACGGGCCACCTCCCGGCTCACCGTCGAAGCCGAACGGCCCAACCTCACCGCGATCGACCGCAACGACTCACCAGAAGCCATCCCACGGGAAATCTCCTCCCGCTCCTCCAACGACAGATGCCGGACGTTCCGACAACGAGGCACCGGACGCACCCCCCCATGACTCTCGATCATGGTGCGCACCGAACTACTCGATCGACCCAGCTCCCGGGCGACGCCACGCATCGACCCTCCCTGCTGCCACCAATCCCAGATCAGCGCCTTCTCGGCCTCACTGAACCTCGCCACAACAACCTCCTCGACAAGAGATCCATCAACTCTCGCCGAAGGAAGTGATGCGCCGACCTATTGAGACCGCAGCCGATATCGCGCACCTTCTCAATTGTGCGTTATTCACTCAGAAACGTTGTTCTGCGCAAAGTTGGTGGGTGTGCCGTTGGCCCGTGCGTAGTGGGCAGTACGGGAACATGTCAGCCGTTGCAGTACCGGAACCACAAGGTGGTCCTTCTCGCTGCCCCAAACGCTATGGAGCGGCGTGAGAGGGCCTCGGTCCTTCGAACCGAGGCCCTCTCCCTCTACTTACGGTCTCGATCTACGGGGTGTTGGCTCCCCGGATCATGATGAAGTCGCCCGTGTTCTGGCTGCTCAACGATCCGAACGCATCGCTCAGATCGACTGCGATATCTCCCGTCAACCCGCCGGAGACGTCGGCGTCACGACTGGAGAACTTGCCCCGGAACATGATGCGAACACCGTCAAACGTTGACTTCTCCTTGAACTGGGACTTGGAGATACCCCCGACCCCATCCCAGACGACGTCGGCGGTGACATCCGCCGAGCCGAGATCGTCGCATTCGAGGTCCTCGGATTCGAAACTCCCGGTGCAGGTCGTGCCAAACAGGACGAGATCGGTCTCAACCAAGGCCGATCGAAGCTTCTTGTCGATGGCGAACTCGTCGTTGCTGAGATCGGCAAAGCCGGACCACTCGGTGAAGCTGAACGTGCCCTCCTCTTCGTTGAATGTCTCCTCGAACGTCGACACGAAGAGCGAAGAGAACTTGCTCGGCTTTCCCTTTTCATGGGACTGCCCGTCGACGAGGTTGACCGATGTGAAGCTGAAAGTTCCTGTCGTCTCGTCGAATTCCTCGATGAAAGCATCCGCGATCAACCCTCTGAACTGGCTTTTGAAGATGATCGGCTTACCCGTCGTCTTCGCTGGTTCGCCAAAGGAAATCTCCAGCAAGCCGCCTAAGTCTCCACCAAAAGATCCAACCTGGACCAGATATGTGACCCCTGCCTCCGCCTCGAAGGTCAACGCGGCTTGGAGACCAAAGAAGGTGTCGTCATTGCAGTCCACGAAGGAGAGGTCGCCCAATGCGGAGCCGGTGTAGACAGCCAAAGTGGTGTCATAGTCCGAGCCAGCGGTGTTCACCGACACCGGTTGGGTGGTGTCGAGAGTCAAGGCGTACCAGACCGTGGAACCTCGCGGTGGGCAGACCTCATCACCTTCAACTGGTTCGCCCGGCTCGACGGTGGCATCCGTGGTGTCCACCGCCTCGCTGAAAGGCAAAGCAGTGACCCCAGTCGCCGAGGCCAGGTCATCGTTGGCCGGCTGAGCGATAGCGGGCGCCATAAACGCCATGACGGTCAGCACAACCGTGACCGGGATAAGAAAACGTCTCATCGGCTTCCTCCTTGATGATCATGCGCCCCCCGCAGACGCACTACCGCCGACGTCGGCTCAGTGCGAGCCTTCGTTGCCCCCAAAGCTACACCAACGAAGTTCCCCTCCGTTATGGCAACTTTTCGCGACCTCACCACTGAGTCGCTCCCCGGTTCTGTTGCGAAGCTCGACAGCCGACTCGCCCCCCACGCGTATTCGCGCGAGTCGGTCAGTTGATGGCCAAACCCCGCCTCCAACACTTCTGGAACCCACCATCCTGTCTGAGTTGAACACGAGACATTCCTCCATCCGGATGAAGGTCCCGGGCTGCACGGCCAGCGTCGACCGTCAAGTCAACACGCAACCGAGCCGGACGTGATGCCATGAAGAGCGGGGACCTCCCTGCTCTTTGACCCGAGACGAGACTCGGGCCTTGTCATCTATCGAGACAAGGAGGCCCCAGATGACACGTTACGTGGGTGTGGATCTGCACCGCCGTCGGTCGGTGATTGTGGTGTTGGATTCGGATGGCACCGAACTGTGGACGAAACGGATCGATAACGACCCGTTGACGTTGGGTTTGGAGATCGAGAAGGCGGGTCCTGAGCCGGAGGTGGTGTTGGAGGCGACGTGGGGTTGGTATTGGGCTGCGGATGTGATCACCGAAGCGGGAGGGAAGGTTCATTTGACGCATCCGTTGGGGATCAAGGGGTTTGAGAACCGGCCGGTGAAAACCGACCGGGTCGACGCCCGCCTTCTGGCGGATCTGCTGCGGATGGGCCGCCTGCCCGAGTCGTGGATTGCTCCGGAGGGGGTGCGTCATCAGCGGGAGCTGGTCCGTTACCGCCGCAAACTCTCCCAGCTGCGGGCCGGGTTGAAGGCTCAGGTGCATGCGGTGTTGGGCAAGGAAGGTTTGTTGGCGCCGATCACCCATCTGTGGGGTCCGGGAGGCAGCGTCTGGCTGGACGAGACAGACATGGCGGAGGCGTATGAGACTCGAGTTCGGTCGCTGCGCAGGTTGATCAAGCTCTACGACACTGAGATCTCCAAACTGGATTCCCGGATCGCCAATGTGTTCAAAGACGACGAGGGTTATGAGGTGATCCAGCAGCTCAATGGGGTGGGTCCGGTGTTCGCCGCCGTCTTCTGCGCTGAGCTCGGCGACGTCGGTCGGTTTCGGTCAGCCAAAGCTATCTGCTCTTGGGCGGGACTCACCCCTCGTCACCGCGAGTCGGACACGACGGTGCATCGAGGGTCGATCACCAAACAAGGATCAGGATTGGTCCGTTGGGCGGCGGTGGAAGCCATCTCCAAGAACCATGGTGATGATCCCATCAAATCTCACTACCGGCGGGTGGCTGAACGTCGGGGAACGAACAAGGGTCGAGTGGCGGCGGCCCGCAAACTCCTCACGCTGGTCTACTACGGGTTACGCGACGGCGAGATCCGGAGCCTCGTTCCGCCCGAGGCCACGTGACTGGCGGACGCGGTCAAATGACTGCGAGCTCGAGATCGGCATGGCCCCCATACGTTGGCGCGGCCGACTCATGTGATTGAGCCCAGCCTCGACCCAGGCCGAAAAGCACCATGCCACACCTCAAGCCGAAGAGGGCGTGGCGAAGGCATGTCCACGCACACCCCAGCGTGCTGCACACCGCACTAGCGGTACCAGGGGCCGGCGGACCGCAACCGCATTACAACCCCGGATCCACCACGACCGACCACGGTCGCAGTCAGTCGCGTCTCGAGCCAAAGACCCACCAGGGAAAACACCCCCTTGACAACGAACCGCTCTTCAGGCATGCCGATATCGAGTGGTCATAGATATGGGCGGAACCGCCCGGGATCTGTTGATCAGCGCTAATACCTACTCGGTCTGACGTGTCCCGCTCGTCGAGGACTGTTAGAGCCGAGGGTGTCAGTGTCATCTGGTCTCAGTCGTCACCACGGAGGGACCCGACGAGGCGAACCAACGGCACCCCGATCGGCACTCCAAAGTAGACGGCGAGGAGGAAGAGAAAGGATACGTTCTGCTCCAACGACCCCCAACGAACAACCCCTCAGTGTCGGTGCCTGCCTGGGACATGAGGGCGAGAAGGCCAAGGGCTGTACATCCGCCGACACCGAACCAGAGGTAGGGCATTAGGAGCCGTTGCATCTCAACAGTTGCCATCTTCGAAAGGACGGCTGCGGCTGCGGCAGCCACAGCAGGCGTGAACATTAGAAGCACGATGCCTAACACCACTGTCCATCCGCTGACCCACTCGTTGACCCGAGCGTTGATCAGCGCGATGGCGGCTCCGAGTCCGGAAATGAGCGCGGCACCGTGTCAGACGACATGCGAGTGGCCCCTGTCGGCATTGCTCACGGGACTAGCGCCTCAGCATCGCCACCGACCCGATCATGCAACAGCCAACAGCTCCAGCGAACAGCACGCCTTTCATCGTTTAGAAGCAATGGCTCACTCAGGTGAACTATCCCACGCCGACGGAGTCGAGACCACAAAGGCATCTTGAGCGACCGGACGGAGCGACCTACGCCCTCAAATACTCGCAGCGCATAACGAGCGTCCACCGGTCACAAATCTGTCCATACATCCGGCTCCGGGAACCGGCAGTTCTGGAACGAGCGCCGAGGTGCCGATCTCGCGTACCTCGTGAACTGAGCGTTATTCGCCCAAAACTGTTGATACGCTATGTGCTGCGAGCGGTTGCAGTGCGGTCTCTCCATTCCGGTGCCGGCCGAGTCTGCCACGATATGGGTGTGAGAATCGGCGTGCTCCACCCAGGCAACATGGGCGCTGCTCTGGCTGCGTGTGTCGACAGTCAGGTCTTCTGGGCGAGTGAGGGACGGTCTCAAGAGACCGCGACGAGGGCCAGAGAAGTCGAGCTTGTCGATCTAGGCAGTCAGGATTCGTTGGTGTCCGCCGTCGATGTGGTCATCTCGGTATGTCCGCCAGCGGCTGCTGTCGGAGTTGCAGAGCAGGTCAGCGGCACTGGTTTCGACGGCTTGTACGTAGACGTCAACGCTGTGTCCCCAGCCACCACACGTCAGATCGGGCAGCTCTTTAACCGATTCGTGGATGGAGGCGTTGTTGGACCTCCTCCCTCATCATCTCGGGCAAGCCAGCCAGCACCGGCAGACTCGATGCCGTCCAGAGGAAACGATTCGGATGGCACCCGCCTCTATCTCTCAGGCAGGGAAGCGTCTGAGGTGGCGGCGCTATTCGCCGGGTCAGCGGTCGACACCCACGTGGTCGGATCCGACCCAGGTCGGGCATCAGCTCTCAAGATGTCCTACGCCGCTTGGACCAAGGGGACGTCGGCTCTTCTCTTATCGGTAGCGGCCCTGGCAACCTCAGAAGAAGTGATCGACGAACTCTTAGATGAATGGGATATTTCGATACCTGAACTCAGGGAACGACTACATCGAGTGTCTGGGGGAATCGGCGAGAAGGCCTGGCGGTTCGCAGGCGAGATGGAAGAGATCGCTCGGACGTATGGTGACGCCGAACTTCCCAACGGATTTCACCTCGCAGCTGCCGACATCTATTCACGTCTCGCTGGCCTCAAAGATCATCCACCAGGCCAGGCTCCTGGTGACGTCTTGGACATGCTGCTCCACAAGAGCGGAGAGCAACGAGTCACTTCGTGACCGCCTCTGGGCCCCCTATAGGGTTGAAGCTCGAGCTTTGAGGCGTAGCGCCGAGGTGCCGTTCTCGCGTACCTCCTGAAGGGCTCGTTATCCGCCCATAATCGTTGATCTGGGCGGTCCGCGTATTGTCCTGACGGAGAAACCGATTGGTCAAATGAGCTCGCATCGAAAGTGGATCGGCTTCCACGGGCGGTCGAGCGGTGCATGCTCACTCTCCGGTACAGATGACGCCTTCGGGAGGGACCTGCAGATCGATCAAATAGGCATGCACCGTGTCGAGAAGACACCGATACTTGGGTATACGCCCATTCTGGACAGCAGTGAAGTAGGCGGTGTGATGATCGGCCTCCACGGTTATCAGATGGCCTTCGTCTAGGTCGTCGACCGACTGGACGGCGGCCTCATAAGGCGTGGCAACATCACCCGTCGTTCCGATCACGAGGATCGGTCCCGCATCCTTGGCATCCACCGGAACCGGCATACGCGACTGTTCCAGCGGCTGGATCTGGCACATCCCGCCTTGAAAACTGCCCGGATCTATCCAATTCGGTCCGAATCGCCAACCTAGGCGTGGCGCGGTTGCGTCGAGCTCCTCCCTGAAAGCAGCCTTGCCCTCGACGGAGATGCTGTCCCAGAAGCCAGCCCGATCAGCGCAGGTAATCGCCTGGTTGACCACCGGGGTGATGCCGCCCGACTTCTCCCATTCCAGGTTCTCTTCATACAACCGAAACAGCAAGGTCCCGTTCCCGTGAGCAGCCTCTTGCAGTGCTGCCAGCATCCGGGCAGCATCCTCCTCTGAGTAGAGGTATTTCTCCACCACGCGGTATGCCATCCCCTGGGTGATCGGTGGATCACCCGGCGCCGTCTCCGGAAGCGGCCGGATCATGGTGGGCTTCAGCCCAATCATCACCAACAAAGATCATCTCGATCTTCCCTTCCGTCGACACAGTGAATTCTCGAGCCTGAAGGGAACCCGGCGCGACCTAATGGATCAGTGCTCGACGGCACGACACCCCACGAGTGCTACAGGCAGCCCCTCACCAACCGGCCGGGGCACGATCTGGCTCTAGGAGTCAACCACTCCCGGGGCGCACAGTGCTCACCAGCCGGCGGCTCGGCCACAAGACTCCCACATCAGCAGAAGCCTCATAGACCCCCATTAGGGGCGTCGTCTCGCAAGACGTGCGGTGAGCACTTTGGACGCCGCGAGCGGCGTCATCTGGCCGTTGAAATGCCAGCGGACTTATGCAATGCGCCACTAGCTGCCAAGACCTCTCCCCAACCCGGCCTCCCGGGCGGTCACGATCGCCTGGGCCCGATCGCTGAGATGGAGTTTGGCGAAGATGTTGGAGATGTGGTTGCTCACCGTTTTGTTCGATATGTAGGCCTTGCGGGCGATTTGACTGTTGTCGAGGCCCTCAGCGATGAGACCGAGAACCTCCCGTTCCCGATCGGTCAATTCGGGGAACGGGCTGACGGAGAGACCCTTGCCCTCGGCATGCTGGAAGAACGTGGTCAGCCGGCGGGCCATCGCCGGACCAAACAGCGCCTCCCCGCGGGCGACGGCACGGACCGTGCGCAGAACGTCCGCCTTATCTGCACCTTTAAGGACATACCCCTGGGCTCCGGCGCACATCGCGGCGAACAAGGAGTCGTCGTCTTCAAGCATGGTGAGCATGACCACAGCGACATCGGGATGGTCAGCTTTGATCCGTCGGGTCGCCTCGATTCCGTTCATGTCGGGCATCATGATGTCCATCAGAATCACATCAGGATCGACCTCGTCGAGCCTGCCGAGAGCATCTGCTCCCGTCTCGGCGTGACCCACTACGACGGTATCGTCGGCTCGGTCGATCAGCGCAGCCAGCCCATCCCTGAACAACTTGTGATCGTCTACGACCAGGACCCGGACCGTTGCTTCTGAGGGCTCTTCAGTCACTACCGTCTCCATTTCTGAGCGGGAGCGTCGCCACGACCTCGGTGCCCGAGGACTGCTGGAGGGTGAAAGTGCCTCCCAACTCCTCGGTCCGCTCCCGCATCGAAAGCACACCGACGCCGGGCTGATCGTCCCCGGTGATCCCCCGGCCATCATCTTTGACCGACACCACCAATTCGCTCCCACCGGCTGTGAGCTTGGCAACGCAACGGGTTGCATCGGCGTGTCTCGTCACGTTGTTGATCGCCTCCCGCACGATGTGGTAGGCCGCTACCTCGACGGCGGCAGGAACAGGGGGCAAAGGGTCGGGGTAAGTGCTGACATCGACCATCAGCTCTGAGGATCCCTCAAGCTGAGCTATGTGGGCATCGAGTGCACCGGCCAGCCCCAACTCGTCGAGGGTGGGAGGACGGAGTTCATAGACCAAACGCCTCACGTCGGCAATGAGTTGCTGATTGTTCGCCTTCAGTGAGGAGACCAACTCGACCGTCCGATCCGGGTCGCTGTGGACTCGTTCCAGGATCTCATCAAGCTGGAAGGTCTGGGCTGCCAGCGAGGGCCCCAATCCGTCGTGGAGATCGCGTCGGATGCGACGTCGCTCCTCCTCGCGGGCCAACACCAAGCGCTCCCGGGAGGCTTGTAGTGCCGAGGTCAGCCGCACCGACCGGGCCACGGCTGCGGCAGAGCCGGAGATACTATTGAGAAGGGACAGATCTCCTTCCGACAACGATTCATGTGGTGAACGTTGGGCAACCACCAAACGTCCCACCAGCTCGCCTCGATCCCGGAGCGGGACCACCACTGATGAACTCTCCTCTGGTTCGCCCCCATGGGAGGCCTGTCGCTCCCAGTTGCCGTCCTTCTCCAACTCGATCGCCGCACCCGGCAGCTTCAGCGACTCGGCGACGGTCTCGACCAGCGTCTGAAGCGTCTCCTCGGGTGTCCCGGCCTCCGACATGAGACGTCCCAGCTCCGACATCACCGCGTATGGATCGTCACGCTGACCGAACATCATGCGGTTGACGCCGCTCTGCACCCATCCCCTAACGGGTGCGAACCCGACAGCTACCACCCCCGTGGCGATGAGGGCGAGCCCGGTCTGCTCCAGGGGGAGCATCGCGCCGACCAACACGACAAACAACACATAGACTGCGGTAATCAGCACCGTAAGAATGGCATAGACGATGGTGCGGTTGATCACCAGATCGACGGCGTGGAGCTTGAACCGAAGGACCGCGAGACCCCAGGCAAAGGCCAGCCCGACGGTGACTACGGCGATTAAGAGATTGAGGACTCCCCGCAGATCGAGGCCAAACAATCCTGTGAGCAGCGGGTTTAGCACCTCTTGGAGAGCGAGGAGACCCGTCAGGATCGCGAACGCGAAGATCACCCACTTCACCTGCTGCCGAGAGTCGGCGTGGGGTGCGCGTCGCCATCTCGTGACCAGACTGCCAATGGTGATCACGATCGTGGCCACCAGCAGTAGCAGCCACAAGAGTGTGAGAGCGGATTCGGAAAGAGGTATCACCCCCAGTGGGTTGGACGGCCTGATTTCCTCGGGTACGTTCAACATCCAGTTCTCGGTTGGGCGATCCGCGAACGACAAGAACGCTTGAAAGAGAACCCAAGCGAAAACGGTCGCCTTCACGGGGAGCCGCCAACGGGGCGAGGCCACGTATCCGTCGGGAAACAGCGCGGGCAACAAGAGCACCGAGAGAAGAAAGTTGAGACCAATGAGGTCTCCGACCCATACCGCCACCTCGAACAGTGGAGCACCCGTCTCCCAGGCATGGAGGGCGTAGATGCCAGACATGCCTGTGAAGGCGAAGAGCCCACCGGAAGCCAGCATCAACCACCCGTAGCGGGGCCGATCCCCACGCAGGACGACTAGAGCACCGAAGGTGACCAAGGTCATCATGAAGAATGAGAACGTAAAGTCCCCCGGCTCCAACCCACCACGCAGATAGCTGTCGGGTTCGGCCACCGCCATCACGATCCAGCCTGCGATCGTTGAGGCAACCGCGATCATCCACACTGTGGAGGCGATGACCCGCGAGGTCACGTGTGTCCCAATCAGAGTTGGACTTCTCGTTGAAAAGCTGGTCTGTGTCATCCTCGCCTCGCTGATAGAACTGTAGGTCGCTGAGCGACGCCGGTCCTGATGACAGTCCTTTGCGCCGCCAGGACCGACTTCCCCCAAAAGACGACTGCTATGCGGCAGTCGTCTGCGTAGTCGCATCGGTTCGAGACTTTTGAACGATCATCGCCGCGAAGACGATCCCCCACAGGATTGCCGCAACTGCCCAAATTGCCGGCAGGGCCGAGGCCAACCCGGTGAACACCAGGGAGTGGACACCAAAAATCACAGAGCCCAAGGCTGCGTACCAGCCCGTGAAGCGCCAGCCCGTCTTGTCGCTCGCACCCAGGAAGGCGGCGACGCTGAGGACGATCCCCATCAAGGCAGCGATGCCCCAGTGCTCCATCTCAGCGTGAGGGTCACCTGCAGCGTTGGTGAACTGTGTCCAGGCGTTGTCCACGATGTAAACGAGCCACGATGCGGCCGCCAAAACCGCCATCCACGCCAATGGTTGCTCGAAGTGGGGCCTCGTGAACAGTTCGTATCGGCTCGGATGGAGAAACACCACCAGAGACACCGGGATCGCGACCGCCAGTATCTCCTCGATGAGCCACTCGCTCAACGTCCCACTCAAGCCAAACACGATGGTTCCCCCGATTGCGGCCCCAACGACTAACAGCATCGGCGCCACACGGCGCTTCGGCTTGCGTAGCTGAAGAAGCATCGACAACACGATCCCCCATGCGAGGATCCCGATGGCCATGAAGTGGGTCCGATGTAGGGCGATGTTGGAGGCCTTTTCGTCGAACATGTCGGCGACGGTCTCCGCTGGAAACCACATGAACACGATCTCCAGCAGACCGAAAACCATCTGAGCCAGTATGAATAGGGCGACGAGAATCGCCACCACCCGGAACGCGATCCGCCTTCCCTTGGATTGCTCCTGTACCCGGGCACCCGTTTGTGCCTGCTGCGTATCCACCTTGCACCTTCCTCTCTCGGATGGTGCGAAGGTACGGGCGAGGGTTTCCTGCCGTCATGAGGGGACGTTCCCGTTTCAATCGGGAAGCCCCCGCCCGATCATCTCCCGGATGGTTCCCGGGTGGAATGAGACCGCACCCTCATGACGATGGGAACGGCGAGGACTTACGGTGGACGAGCGAGGGGAACCTCCCTCGATCGACGACAAGGAGGATGGGGATGAGACGATCGATCTTCGTGGCCACGGCGGCCACGCTGATTTCGATCCTGATTGCGGCGCCGGCACTGGCACATTCGTGCACCAACGCTTCCAAGAGCGACCCAATGGCAGGAGCCCAGGTTCTGATCGGGGCCGAGGACCAGATCCTTTGGGCCAGTCAGGGCGTGCTCAACCGAATCGAGCAGGGGCTTTTCGGTCCCGATGGTGAGGGGTTCCACGGCATCGTTGCATTCGATCTCGACGGAGACGGCGAAGCGGATGCCAGCACCTGGATCGGTGTCGGACCCGACGGACAAGTACCCGTGGTGGCCCAGTTGAAGGGTCCAGCCTGTCGTGGCCTGACCAACGTCGGGATCTATCTGACCGAGTGCGTGGGTGTCTGACGCCCCTTGATCCGGTCAAACTGGCGATGACCCCGGACCAGTCGGGGTCATCGCTGTTTCCTGCTCTGACTGTCATCCACCCCAGTTCGACCAGTCGCCGATGTGGAACGGACCCATATCGAAGCGTTCAAGACGTATCTGCCGACCCGGCCAGGCAGAAACGGTGGCCTGTCCCCCCAGACGATCCGGATCAAACTGGGCACACTACGCACATTTTTCGAACGGGTCTCCGAATGGGGGTATCCAGATGCTCCCAGCAGGGTGTTGATCTTCAACGGGGATCTTCCCACGCCCGACGACCCGCTGCCCAAGTTCCTCAGCGACGTCGAAGCCGGCAAGCTAATGGGGGCCGCAGCCGACGAACATCCGACTCGACGGCTCGTCATCGAAATGCTGGCCCGGACCGGGCCACGGGTCGGTGAACTCTGCGCTCTCCCCACCGACGCGGTTGTATGGATGTCGGGTCGGCGTTGGCTGCGGGTCCCGGTCGGCAAACTACACAACGACCGCTACGTGCCTCTCCACCCTCAGCTCGTAGAACTATTAGACACCCACCAGAGCCAAAGGAGCGATGACATTGACCGGCTCATCGTCTGGAAGGGCGGACCCCTCAACCGGCATCAGATCACCCGGATGCTCAACCGGGTCGCCAAGACTGCGGGGATCAGCCATGTCCACCCCCACCAGCTGCGTCACACCCTCGCCACCCAGGCCATCAACCGGGGCATGAGCCTCGAAGCCGTTGCTGCCATGCTCTGCCACAAGACCCTACGGATGACCCTGGTCTACGCCCGGATCGCCGACCGAACAGTCTCCGATGCCTACCACCGCGTCACCGACCAGATCGACGCCCTCTACACCAAGCAGACCGGCCTCCGGGCCAAGGGCACAGGGTCGGCGTCGATGAGACGGCTTGGCGTCGAATACGACCAGCGGATGCTGGCCAACGGATACCGCAACCGGCCCGCCGTCTTGGACTGCCAGTTCGAATCAATCTGCGAAAACTGTGTCCACTACTCGACAGCCGAAACGTTCGATCCTGTGCTGCAAGCCCAACGGGACCACGCCGCCGAAAGAGACCAACACGACCGAGTCGACCTGTTCCAGATGCTCCTCAATCGCAACACCCAGGCGGTCGCAACGTGAGATCCGATTACCCCCATATCCAGAAATCACTTGACACGATTACCCCCATAAGTGCCGTTATGTGACGGGCGGATTAGCCCGGCAAAGCGATGATGACGACGAGCACTTCCTCGGTGCCGGTCACCCGGGTGATGTGACCTTTCCCGGTGGTGTCCTCTGCGAGGAGGATGGTTCCCGGCTCAATAGGACGTGATTCTCCGTCGCTGGCCTCGATGACACCTTGGCCGGTGAGGTAGACGGCCAATACTCTTCTCGGGGCGGGATGCCAGTCGCCGTGCCAGCCTGGCGGGACCCGCTCCAGCATGTAGGCCTCAGCTGGTTCTGGATCGGTGAGGAGCACGGGCGGGGCGGGAGGAACGAAGTCCGACTCGGCGAACTCCGGGTCCATATCCTCCAGGTGGGATTCCCCGTCCTCGTCTGCCCAGATCCGAATTAGCTGCGACATCGCCGTACAGGCTACGCCCACCAGCCGCACATAGGTGCCGTTCTG
>DASUUC010000032.1:0-5458 GCA_036374335.1 Acidimicrobiia bacterium | reverse complement strand
CCCTCATCTATCTACGTCTCCCAGGACGAAGTCGAGCGAGCCCATCACTGCGATGATGTCGGGGACGAGGATTCCTTCGAGGATCCAGGGCAGGATGGAGATATTGGAGAAACTCGCCGAGCGAATCTTGAGCCGGTAGGGACCATTCCCGCCATCGGAGACCAGGTAGTAACCCATCTCCCCTTTCGGGTTCTCCGCCCGGACGTAGGTCTCACCTCTGGGCACCTTGATGACCTTGGGAACCTTGGCTTGTAGGTCGCCGGAGGGGATGGAGTCGATTGCCTGCTGGATGATCTTGATCGACTCGCGGATCTCCTGAAGACGGACATACCAACGGTCCCAGCAGTCGCTGTTCTCCGCAGTGACGACATTGAAGTCGAAACGGTCGTATGGCAGGTAGTCCTCGCTTTTGCGAAGGTCGACGGGCACTCCTGAGGCACGGAGATTGGGCCCCGACACTCCATAGGCGACGGCGACCTCCGGGGGCAGCACACCCACACCTCTAGTCCTGGCGAGGATGATCTCGTTGCCGGCGACGAGATCCTCGAGCTGATCGACGGCAACGGCGACCTTGTCCATGGCGTCGCGGGTCTCCTGGAGGAAGCCGGCAGGGAGATCCTGGGGGAGTTTGCGAGTGTTGGAGCCTGCCGCGTATGCCGGCTTCACCCCTCCGATGCGGTTGAAGTTGGGGTGGAACCGGCCCCCGGTGACGCTCTCCAGGAGATCGAGGACCCGCTCTCGCTCCCGCAACGCGAAGAAGAGTGGTGTCGCTGCCCCCAGCTCCAATGGATACGAAGCATTGAACACCAGGTGGGAGGCGATTCGGGCCATCTCGGTGAGGATCAGCCTGATGTACTGGGCTCGCTCAGGCACCTCCAACTCCATGAGCTTCTCGGCGGCGACGATGAAAGGGATCTCGTTGGCGTACCCGGAGACCCAGTCGATCCGATTGACGATCGTCGTGATCTGGGGATAGGTCCGTACCTCGGACAGCTTCTCGTACCCGCGGTGCATGTATCCGATGACGGGCCGCACGTCGTAGCAGCGTTCGCCATCGACGCGGGCCACCAGACGCAACACTCCGTGAGTCGACGGGTGCTGGGGCCCGATGTTGAGGGTCATGTCTTCGGTCTCGAGCTCCACTGAGACCGAAACCTCACTCAGATGACGAATCGTGTCTGTGTCGATCGTCATGCTTCTGGATTCTCCGTGGAGGGCTCATCGGCTCCGCCCTTGTCCGGCATGGCCTCGACGTCGACCTTTCCTGGCCAGGGCTTGACCTCGCGGCTCAGTAGCGGGTAGCTCTTGCGCAGAGGATTGCCCAGAAATGACTCGGGCAGGTAGAGGTGCTGCAGATTGGGATGCCCCTCGAAGTCGATGCCGAACATCTCGTGCGCCTCGCGTTCATGCCAGTTGGCCCCGGCATAGACATCGATCAGGCTGGAGATCTTCGGCGAGTCGGAGGGGAGGTCGGTGGACAGGATCACCAGATTGCCGTCCGTGACGTCGGACAGAGCGCTGAGCAGTTCGATCCGCTCCTCGACCTCGTCGCTGGGCGGGTCGCCGACCTCGACCTTGTTGCTCCAATCGATCGCCGAGAGCCAGGAGAAGAACACCAAGTCGAACGCGTCACGTGCCGTCTGATGGGCCTCGACCCACGATTCGGGTGCCACCCTGACCTTGGCGGTGTCGAATTGGAGTTCCGCAACGCCGCCAACGGCCCGGGCAACACGATCGGCGAATTCCTGAAGCGGGGTTGTCTCGGTCTCAGACGGGCTCGAGGTCACGCTGATTCCACTTCTCTTTCAGGTCTTCGTTCTTGATGAGCTGTTGGAGGAGGACGATTCCGTCCATCAACGCCTCGGGTCGGGGCGGGCAGCCCGGGACATACACGTCGACCGGGATGACCTGGTCGACACCCTTGGTGACCGAGTAAGAGTCCCAGTAGGGGCCGCCGCAGTTGGCACACGACCCCATGGAGATCACATACTTGGGCTCCGGCATCTGGTCATAGAGCCTCTTCACCGAAGGTGCCATCTTGTCGGTCACTGTCCCGGCGACCACCATCAGGTCGGCCTGCCGGGGTGATGCGGGAAGCGGGATGATCCCGAAACGCATGAAGTCGTAGCGTGGCCCCGACGCGGCCATCATCTCGATGGCACAGCAGGCGAGACCGAACTGGAACAGCCATAGGGAGTACTGCCGCGACCAGTTGAGGAGCCAGGTCACCGGCTTGGGTGCGCCGAACTTTTGGATCAGTCCCATTTGAGCACCCCTTTCTTGACTGCATAGACGAGACCCTCTATCAGGGTAAGCATGAAGATGACCATGGCGACAACGCCGAAGACTCCCAGGGAGTCGACCTGGATGGCCCACGGGAAGAGGAAAACGGCCTCGACGTCGAAAACCACGAACAGGAGTCCGAACACGTAGTAGCGGACATAGGTCTGGCTCCACCCGCTGCCGACCGGGTCGACACCGCATTCATAGGTCATCTGCTTGGTCTTGCTCGGTTTGACGGGGCGCAGAACCGAGGCGACGCCCAGCATGACCAACACCAAAACCGCTCCGAGCGCTGCGAAGGCGCCAACAGTCAGATAGCTCTCAAAGTATGGGCTCATGCCTTCCTGGGTCCGGGGGGACTGACCGCGGGCGAGTATACGCACACCGGTTCTCACGTCGAAGTCGGCCCTTTACGCTGACTCCGATGAAAAACGGGCCGTCCTACGACGGATCGGGGTTGGTCAACCTGATGTCGGAGATCGAACGGCGCATGGTCGGCACTTCAGTGTCCGAAGGACTCGACGGAGACCTGGCGATAGACGATGCGCCCACCTACGTTCTGGTCCTATTCGACGGTTTGGGTGTCGCCCAACTCGAGCACCCCGCTGCGGCTGTTTTCCGGGCGGCCCTCGCCGGGACACTCGAAGCACCGTTCCCTACCACCACACCGGTGTCGCTGTCGACCGTCGCCACGGGCGTTTCCCCTTCCCAGCATGGACAGGTCGCCCATCTATCCTGGTACCCCGATCTCGAGCTCGTGGTCAACACTCTCAAGTGGGTGACGATCACCGGCGAGCATGTCCCCTACGACTACCTCGGAGTCCTCCCCCGTCCCAACTTGTGGGAGCGTCTCCGGTCATCTGGCGTGGAGCCGATCACGGTGCAGCCCGGCGACTTTCAGACCTCCCCGTTGACCAGGGTCCTCTACCGCGGAGCCAGGTTCGAGGGAGCCTGGGACACCGACGACCTGGTCGAGGCAACGGTGACTCTGGCGGCACAAGGGGACCGCTTCATCTTCACCTATGTGCCCTTTGTCGACGTGGCCGGACATGTCTTTGGCCAAGGGTCGGATGAGTTCTCCGCGGCGATGAGGGCAGCGGCGGTGGTATGGGAGGGCATCGCATCCCGACTCCCACCAGAGGCGGCGCTGGTGGGAACGGCCGATCACGGTCTCATGGAGGTGACCGAAGACGACAAGATCCTGGTGCGCGATCCCCATTTCGATGGGTTGCGGTTCGCCGGAGACACCCGAGGCATTCATCTTTGGGGTGAAGACGGGTTGAAGAACGATCTGGCCGCTGCGGTTGGTGGTGAGCTGGTCGACCCGGTCCCCTGGCTGGGTCCTGACCCGAGCGAGAAGGCTCTGTCACATATGGGAGAGCGCCTCTTGTTGGCCCCTCCCGGCAAGGCGGTCATCCCCAAAGGCTTCGACAAACGCCTCCGCTGCTACCACGGCGGTCTAACGGCGGAAGAGGTGGAGATCCCACTGTTGGTTGGGTGAGACGTCCTGTCTGCTCGCGAGCATCGCGTGTGTCGCTGAGCGCCACGTGGTCCTCGCGAGCGCAGTGAACCGCCTACACTCACCACCCTGGCCATCGAGTGGGACTGGATCTCGATGGCTTTATTCGTGACCCGGGGAGTATTCAGACAGGGAGTATTCAGAGTGAATCAGGAGACATTGAGGTCAACGCTGCGGCGTCTCGCCTCCAACTATCGATGGACCTGGTCATCGGCGACCCGGGAGATCTTCCACCGTCTCCCCAATACTCGGAAAAACACCCACCCGCTCAGATTGGTCACAGAATTGGGCGACGAGGACTTAGCCGCCCTCGCCGGAGACGATGAATTCACCACCCTTGTCGAAGCCGAACACGAAGCACTCGACCGGCTGATCGCCACCGCCGACCAACCTCGCATCGCCTACTGCTCACCCGAGTTCGGATTGAGCGCCCAACTCCCCCAGTACGCCGGTGGGCTCGGCGTCCTTGCCGGCGACCACCTGAAGAGCGCCAGCGACCTCGGGACTCCGCTCGTCGGGGTCGGCCTCTTCTATGTCGAAGGCGTGTTTCGCCAGGAGCTCGAAGATGGTCGGCAGACCGAGCGTTATGACGCCATCGACGCGGAAATGGTTGGAGCCACCGATACCGGGATCGATGTCGGGATCCCATTCCCGGGACGTGAGGTACGGGCCAGGGTGTGGCGCATCGACGTCGGGCGGGTGCCACTGCTCCTCCTCGACACCGATGTCGACACCAATACCTCTCACGACCGCAAGATCACCGACCGCCTCTATTCCGGCGATCGCCGGCATCGTCTCGAACAGGAAATGGTCCTCGGTGTGGGCGGCGCCAGGGCACTGGCCGCAATGGGCTGGGAGATCGAGCTCCATCACCTCAATGAAGGGCATGCCGGGTTCATCATCCTGGAGCTGATCGATCGCATCTGCAACGACGTCGGGCTCGAAGAGGCACGCGCCCAGGTCCGGTCGGGCCTGGTGTTCACCACGCACACCCCGGTCCCCGCGGGCATCGACCGGTTCGCCTCGGACGTCGTGATCCCCTACCTGGAGCTCTGGGCCGAGATGTGGGGCGTGCCCGTCGAGGCGATCTGGGAGATCGGCCAGGACCCGGACGACGACGGAACCTTCAACATGCCCGCGCTCTGTCTTCGCAGTTCCCGGACCGCCAACGGCGTCTCCGAGCTCCACGGCGAGGTGAGCCGCAAGCTCTTCGCCGGCGTCGGCATCGGTGACGACATCGGGCACGTCACCAACGGTGTCCACACTCGCACCTGGACTGCCCCCCACACCCAGGAGCTCTTCGACTCCGCTCTGGGGGACGGCTGGGCCGAAGGCGCCAGCGAGGCCTGGGAGCGGGTGTCCCGGATAGACGATGCCGCGCTGGGCGAGAACCGCCGCCTATCGTCTCTCGTGCTCGCCGACCTGATCCGGGAGAGGACGGGAGATGTCATCGATCCCGACGCCCTCATCATCGGTTTTGCCCGCAGGTTCGCCCCATACAAGAGGGCGTCGCTGTTCCTCGAGCGCCAGGACCTGCTCGAAGACCTCCTCGCCGATGACAACCAACCGGTTCATTTCGTGTTCGCGGGCAAGGCCCATCCTTCGGACGAGACCGGCAAGCAACTCGTGGCGGAGCTGATCGAGGCCACATCGACG
>DASUUC010000031.1:0-60737 GCA_036374335.1 Acidimicrobiia bacterium | reverse complement strand
GGCGCTGGGATCGTCCATGACACCGTGACTGTCGAGATCGGGACCGAAGACGATCTCACCGTTGCGATGGTCGATACCGACCGTGACCACGACCACACCCTCGTCAGCGAGATGAGACCGGTCGCGGAGGACGCCCCCCTGAACGTCGCCGACCGCGGAACCGTCCAGATAGACGTACCCGGCGGGAACGGCACGTCGTTCCACCAGCGTCCTGTTCCCGTCGATGACCACCCGGTCTCCGTCTTCGAGAACATCCACGTGTTCCACTCCCATGCTCCTGGCCAGGTCGGCATGGGCGGCCAGATGACGGTACTCGCCGTGTACCGGAACGAACGCTTTTGGTCGAATCAGGTTCAGGAAAGTGAGGAGCTCCTCCCTCGCGGCATGACCCGAGACATGGACATGAGAGTTGCGCCCATGGACCACCCGTGCCCCACGTCGCATCAGATTGGAGATGACCTTGGACACGGCGGTTTCGTTCCCCGGGATGGGTTTGGCGGAGATGAGAACGGTGTCGGTCTCGTCGAGCTCGACGAATTTGTGACGGCCCTGGGACATCAGGGAGAGAGCAGCGAATGGCTCGCCCTGGGATCCAGTCGTGATCAGAAGCTGTTGGCTTGCCGGGTATTCGGCGAGATCCTTGATGTCGACCACAGATTCCTGAGGGACGTCCAGGATCCCAAGATCGGCGGCCAGGCCCGTGTAGCGGTGCATCGATCTACCGAAGAATGCCACTTTCCGGCCGGCGGCCACCCCGGCATCGGCGATCTGCTGCACCCGATGGACGTGTGACGAGAAGCAGGCGGCGATCACACGACCGGGTGCATCACGAATCACGTCGGCAATGGGCTGCCCCACCGAGCTCTCTGAAGGCTCAAATCCGTCCTTCTCCGCATTGGTCGAATCGGAAAGCAGAAGTCTCACGCCACGGCTTCCCAGTGAGGCCAGGGCGGGCAGGTCGGTGGGACGACCATCGATCGGCGTGGGATCGAGCTTGAAGTCTCCAGAGTGGAGAACCATCCCTTCGGGAGTGTCGAAGGCGATTGCCGAGGCGTCGGGGACGGAGTGACTCACCGGGATGAGCATGAACTTGAACGGCCCGTGAGTGACCCACTCCTTCTGACGGACGGTTCTGAAATCCGCTTCGACGCCCACCTCTTCGACACGGCCCTCGGCCATCCGCACGCTCAACTCGGTTCCGTACACGGGGACCTGGATGTCGCGCAGGAAGTAGGCGAGGGCACCCATGTGGTCTTCGTGCCCGTGGGTGAGCACCACGAGCGACACGTCTCTTCTGCGCTCCACGAGCCACGACCAGTCCGGAAAGACGAGATCGACCCCGAGCATGTCCTCCTCGGGGAACATGAGACCTACATCGATGAGGGCGATCTTGCCCTCGACCTCGAGTGCGGCGCAGTTTCTGCCGATTTCGCCCAGACCACCCAAGAATGTGACAGAGACACTCACGAGAGCTGGATCGCCCCCATCGCTTTCTCGATCTCGGTGAGTGTGTCGTCGCTGGCGGCCACCAGAGGCAACCGCACATCCCCGACGGGCTTCCAAAAACGTCCGAGTGCGCCCTTGACCGGGGATGGATTCGTCTCGAGGAAGCAGGCAAAACAGAGCGGGAGCAACTCATGGTGAAGTCGCCGTGCCTCCTCGAAGTCACCACTGTGTGCGGCCTTGACCATGGCCTTGACCGAGGGGCCGGCCAGATGGGAGATCACGGAGACGATGCCGACCGCACCCACCGCCATCATCGGCAACGTCAGGCTGTCCTGGCCGGAATAGACGGCGAGACTCGGGGCGAGATTGACAGTCGAGGAGGTGAACTCCAGGTCCATCACCGCGTCCTTGACCGCCACGATGTTGGGGTGCGCCGACAGAGTCACCAGTGTTTCCACCTCGATTCGGCGGCTGGTCCGGCCCGGGATGTTGTAGAGCGCCACCGGGAGCCCGACATCGGCGATCGCGCTGAAGTGCGCCACCAGACCACCCTGGGATGGCTTGCTGTAATAGGGCGTCACGGCGAGAACGCCGTCCGCACCGAGCTCGGCCGCCCGCCCGGTCAGGTCCACCGAGTACGCCGTGTCATAGGTGCCGGTACCCACCACCACTTTGGTCTTCTTCTCGGCGACCGCGTCGATCACTGTCTTGAACAGAGCGAGCTTCTCCTGATCGCCGAGGGTTGGCGACTCTCCGGTGGTTCCCGCCACGACGAGGGTGTCGGTTCCCTGCTCCGCCAGGTAACGAGCCAGCTCATGGGCTCGCTGATGATCTACCGCCCCGGAGTCGTCGAAGGGAGTCACCATCGCCGTGGCCAGCAGGCCAAACGGGGCCGAAGATGTGGAAGTCACGCAGGCAAGGTTACCGGCTGGACGCTAAAAACACAGCGATGGAGTTGAAACTCCCTGCACCGAGCCTGTTGGTGCTCATCGGTCCGAGTGGATCCGGCAAGACGACCTGGGCCAGGGAGCACTTCTCATCGGGGGAGGTGGTGTCATCCGATTCCCTCAGGGGGATGGTCGGCGCCGGCGAAGACGACCAGGCCGCCGGCACCGCCGCTTTTCAGCTCCTCGAGCGCATCGTCGACGAACGGTTGAAACGCGGGCTCACGGTGGTCATCGACACATTGGGCTACAACGATGATGCCCGGGCACGCTGGATCGAAAAAGCCCACGAGGTCGGGATACCCGCACATGCTGTCCTCTTCGACACTCCGGCTGAGGTGTGCGAACAACGAAACGAGACCAGGGACAAGCCGATACCGAAGTCGGTCCTGAGGACTCAGATCTCACGATTCGCCACCGTCTCCCGGAATGTGTCGGGCGAGGCTTTCGACGGTGTCCACATCCAGCAGCCGGTGGCGGTGGTGGCACCGACCGTGGCCGCCTCGACTACGACACAACGTCCTGAGTCCCGCCGTGCCGGCCACACCTTCGGGCTGATCGTGTCACGGATGGACTGGCCGGCGGGCGACCGCGGGGAACAGCTCGCTTCTGTCGCGGCCCGAGCCGAGACCGCCGGATTCCGTGACATCTGGGTCATGGACCACTTCCGCCAGATCCGCGGAGTAGGCAGGCCCTGGGAAGACCTTCCCGAGGCGTACACCGCATTGGGCTTCATGGCTGGCGCCACGACTACGATCCGTCTTGGCGCCCTGGTCACCGGCATCACCCATCGCCCGCCGATCGTCCTGGGGAAGATGCTGGCCACACTCGACGTTCTCTCCGGGGGCCGGGCAATCTGTGGTCTTGGTGCCGCATGGGACGAGGCAGAGCACGCCGCGTACGGCATCGATTTCTCCTCGCTGGCAACGCGATATGCCGTCCTCGAAGAGACCCTGAGGATGCTGCCGCTTCTATGGGGCAAGGGAACACCAGAATTCAATGGCGTGCATATTCGGTCGCCCGAGCTGATCTGCTATCCCCGGCCGATCCAAGACCCGATCCCCATCCTCATCGGCGGGAGCGGCGAGAAGCGCACCCTGCGCCTGGTCGCGCAGTATGCCGACGCCTGCAACGTCTTTGGTGATCCGGGCCGCGTGAGGCACAAGGCAGCGGTGCTCGCCGGCCACTGTGAAGAGGTGGAACGAGATCCGACTGAGATAGAGGTCACCCATCTCACCAACGCTCTCGCGGCTACGAACCGCAAGGAGTTGCGGGAGCGAGTGGACCGACTCCGTGAGCGCAACGCCACGGCGGATTCGTTCATGAAGCGGCACAACGCGGGAATCGTCGACGATCTCACTGCGCTCTTTGCCGCTTACGCCGGTGCGGGCGCCGACCACTCCATCGTGGCCATCCCCGACGTATGGGAGGACGGCTCGATCGAGACCTTCGGCGAGGTGATCGCCGAATTCGCAGGCTGACCCCGAGAAGATCCGCAAGCCCGGCATGAGCCGCGGCTTGCCCGCCGGCCGGCGCTGCCGAAGATCTGGCGGAATATCACGACGGCGCGAGCGCAGCGAGCTCAACTGATGCGCCTCCCTATGATCAAACCATGGCTGTTACATCGACAATGCTCGCCCTCGGCACGGAAGCCCCCGATTTCTCACTGACCGACGTGGTGTCGGGCAACACCGTCTCACTGTCCGATTATGCGGACAAGACAGGGGTCCTGGTGATGTTCATCTGCAACCACTGTCCATACGTGAAGCATGTGCGTCACGAGATCGCCCGGATCGGGAAGGACTACGCAGACTCGGGTATCGGCATCGTGGCCATCAGCGCCAACGACCCAGGAGTCTCCCCGGGAGACTCCCCCGATCTGATGAAGGAAGAGGCCGAAACTCAAGCCTATGTGTTCCCCTACCTGTTCGATGAGACCCAGGAGGTGGCCGCGGCCTACACCGCAATGTGCACCCCGGACTTCTTCCTGTTCGGTCCTGATCGGAAATTGGTCTACCGGGGCCGGATGGACGAGTCCCGGCCCGATTCCGGAATACCGGTGACCGGCCGGGAGCTCCGAGCCGCCATTGACGCAGTGCTGGCCGGCGAGTCAGTGCCCGAGGACCAGTACCCATCGATGGGCTGTTCCATCAAGTGGTCTGAGGGCAGACAACCAGCCTACTTCGGATAGAGCCGTTCCAGGAAGGGGAACCATGACCAAGCAATACGACTCGGCACCCGATCTCGCCATCGACCTCTCGAAGTCCTACTCGGCCACCTTGGACACCAGCCACGGTGAGATCGTCATCGAGTTCGACCCGGAGCGTTCCCCGCTCACGGTGAACAACTTCGTCTTCCTCGCCAACGAGGGGTTTTACGACGGTGTCGTCTTTCATCGGGTGATCGAGAACTTCATGATCCAAGGTGGCGACCCAACCGGCACCGGACAGGGAGGGCCCGGCTACCGGTTCAGAGACGAGATCGAGGGCTCCGGTACGTACACACGAGGCACGGTGGCCATGGCCAACGCCGGCCCCAACACCAACGGGAGCCAGTTCTTCATCGTGCACAAGGACACGGGCCTGCCCCACAGCTACACCATCTTCGGCAAGGTGACCGAGGGCATGGATGCGGTCGATTCCATCGCATCGTCGGACACCGACACATCCGACCGGCCCCGTGACGATGTCGTGATCAAGAAGGTGACCATCACCGAAGATTGAGGCGTTGGGGCAAGAGGCAGCGGTTTCCGGGACCCGACGCTGTGCCAGCCCTATTCGATGAGACGCGGGTTCTGGGTGTAGGTGCCCTCCAGCGAGGCCTCGGCCAAGACATGGCCTTCGATCGCGTCTCTCACATCCTGGCCGGTGAAGTCGCCCTCGACATCGAGCCTCTCGACGTCGAGGGCGTACAGGGTGAACACGTAATGGTGGAGAACCGAGTCGTTCCAGGGCGGTGCGCACCCGTCGTAGCCGTAGTAGGTCCCGGCCATCTCCTCATCTCCCGCGAACCAGCCGGTGAAGTCGTTGACCCCCTGCCGTGTCCCGTACGGACCCTGCTTCGCCGCTTTGCCACCGGCCTCCACGCCGCTGGAGAACTCACCCTCCTCGATCGACCTCTTGTCAGCCGGGATGTCGACCAGGACCCAGTGGAAAAAGTCGACCCGGGGTAGATCCTCCGGAACTTCCCTGTCCGGTTGATTGACATCGTCCCCTTCGCTGGGCACGTCGTAGTCGTGCACGATGAGGGCAAACGACTTGGTGCCTTCGGGCACATCGGACCAGCCGAGATGGGGGTTGACGTTGTCGGACAGAGTCACCCGGCCTTCCGGGTCCGGCTTGGCCAGGGCATAGCGTGGCGGAATGGGTCCTCCGTCGGTGAAGCTGTTGGTTGAGATCTCCATGCCTTGAGACTATCTACCTCAAATGCCGCACGATCTCAGCGAGCTCCTCGACACTCCTGGCGTCGATTGGGTCGAGGACAACCTGGATGTGGCCGACTCCCACTCGCTCGAAGGCGCCGAGCTCCTCGGCAATGTCCTCGTGACTACCGGAGATCGGCTCGGATTCCTGTTTCTCGGCGCTACCGGCGCGACGGCCCGAGCCCCGTGACAACTGGACGTAGACAGCCGCGGTCCGCCCCACTTCCGACGGGTCACGGCCGACATCACGACAGACGTCGTCGACCAGATCCAACAGTGGGCGCAAGCCCTCGGCCCGGTTCCCGTAGTCGAGGTGCCACGTGTTCCACATGTCGGCGTGAGGCATGGTGAGAGCGAGCATGCGGGGCCCGTTGGAGCCGACGAGGATCTTCATGTCCGATCTCGCAGGCGGGACCAACTGCAGTTCGCGATTCGAATAGAAACGGCCTTCGAAGTCGAGGGCGCCTTCCCGGATCAGGGTCCGGATGATCGTGAAGGCCTCGTCGAACCTGGATACACGGTGGTCATAGGGGAACCCATACGCCTCGAATTCGGTGCGGTTCCAACCCGCTCCCAAACCGAGAATGAGACGACCCCCACTGATCTCGTCCACCGTGGCCGCCTTCTTGGCGATCATCGCCGGAGCATGAAACGAGGTGGCGGCAACCAGGGGTCCCAGCTCAACGCGCTCGGTCGCCTCGGCGAGCCCGGCGAGAAGCGACCACGCCTCCCACGGCCCGCGGGTCTCCCCGTCGGGATCCCGGTAGAGGAGGTGATCGCCGAGCCATATCGAGTCGAATCCAGAGTCCTCAGCGGCCAGGCCCACGTCTCTGATCTCGGACCAGCCGACCTCTCTCTCCACCTCGGGAAGCTGCACTCCGATCTTCATGGGCTTGATCGTAAGCTGACTCGGTGTTCCCGGTCGATGATCGCTCAGCTCTGAATGCGTCCCAACGGACCCGGCATCTCGCAGAAATGGCATCAGCGGTCCTCGACGTCGTGGTCGTCGGAGGCGGAGTCACCGGCGCCGGAGCAGCTCTCGATGCCGCAGGCCGAGGGCTTCGAGTCGCCTTGGTGGAGCAGAGGGACTATGCCTCGGGCACCTCCAGCCGCTCATCGAAGATGTTCCACGGAGGTCTCCGCTATCTGGAGCAACTCGAGTTCGGGTTGGTCCTCGAGGCGTTGAGGGAGCGCAACCTGATGTTGAACCATCTGTGCCCGCACCTGGTCCGGCCGACTTCGTTCATATACCCCCTGAAGCATCGGTTTTGGGAGCGGCTCTACGTAGGCACCGGAGTGCTTCTCTACGAGTTGATGGCGAGGATGGCCGACAACCCATTGCCCTGGCACACCCATCTGGGACGGGACGGTATTCGTAATCTGGCTCCGGCTCTTTCGGCCTTTGGCGGCATCCGCTACTGGGACACGATCGTGGACGATGCTCGTCACACCGTGACCCTGGCGAGGACAGCCGCCGCCCATGGTGCTCTCCTCGCTTCGAGCACGCGCCTGACCCGGATGGAGGAAGAGGGCGGAAGGGTACGACGGGTCGGGGTCACCGACCTAGAAACTGGAAGGGAAGTGACGATCTCGACCCGCGCCGTGATCAACGCAACGGGGGTGTGGACCGACGACGTGGAGAGTCTTGCCGGGGAGTGGGGTCGCGACGTCCAGGCCTCCAAGGGTGTCCACTTCCTGGTCCCTCGTGACCGGATTTCATCAGACACAGGAATCCTGCTCCGCACCGAAGCAAGCGTGCTCTTCGTGGTCCCCTGGGATCGTCACTGGATCGTCGGCACCACGGACACGCCGTGGAAGCTGGGGCGGGCCCACCCCGCGGCCAGCCAATCCGACATCCAGTATCTGCTTCGTTGGGTCAATTCCGCTCTGAAGTCACCACTCGCCGCAGAGGATATCGTCGGGGTCTATGCCGGCCTCAGGCCCCTGCTCAAAGGGGAATCCGAGGAGACCTCCAAGCTCAGTCGGGAACATGCCGTCATCGACCGGGGCAACGGCTTGGTCAGTGTCGCCGGTGGCAAGTACACGACGTATCGGGTGATGGCGGCAGACGCGGTCGACGCCATCGCTCCCTATCTCGACGCCGAGCCTGCACCGTCTTCCACCGACGTCATCCCTCTGGTTGGGGCCGCCCCGGCTCTAGACGAGAGGATCCATGCCCGTTACGGGACCATGAAGACCGACGTCGGTGAGTCGATCGCAGCCAATCCGCACTATGGGAATCTGGTTGTCGAAGACGCCCCATATCTCATCGCGGAGATCGCCTACGCCGTGACCCACGAGGGCGCCCTCCACCTCGATGATGTGTTGACCCGCCGAACCCGCCTCTCGATCGAGACCAGGCACCGGGGCGTGGCTGCTGCGCCCGCGGTCGCCGCCGTCGTCGGCGGCATCCTGGGATGGGATCAGGCGACGGTCGACCGGGAGATCGACCACTACGAGGCCCGGGTCCGTGCCGAGCTCGACTCACAGAAGCAGCCCGATGACCGCACTGCGGACGCCGCCCGCATGGGCGCACCCGACGTCCGCACCGGAACCAGTGAGTAGCTACTGATCCCTGCCGCTCACCTCAGCATCGGAAGGCAAGGCCTCCAGGTCGAAGTTGCTGCGGACATTCCACAACAGCCAGCCAATCCCTGCATCCTCGGCGGCCTGAATCGAGCTGCGGATCTGGGCGTTGGTCCACCAGAACGCCTGCAGGTACGGCCGCAGTCGGGTTCCCTCATGGAGACGAGGCATCGCATCACCGATCGCGTCGGCGGTGACGTCGTAGGGATGCTCGTTGGGATCTTCGAAACCGAGCCAACCGTCGGAGTAGTGGCTGGGGTAGACCATCGGGCTGAAAGTATCGACCTGCACCGAGATTTCTTCTGGCCTCTGGCCGATGCCTTGATCGTCGCTCGACGAGACCACGATTCCAAAGACCGCCGCGCTAACGGCACAACCCATGGGATGGAGCAGCTCTCGAGCATCGGCGAGGAAGCCCGTCACGGCGCCGAGCCGCTGTTCCTGGGTGAGATCGCGCTGCCCGGATCCCTCAGCGGTTCGACCCGACGGGTAACGCACATAGTCGAACTGGACCTCGTCAAAGCCGAGCCGACACGCCTCTTCGGCGAGGTCGAGGATGTACTGGGCCGCCGATTTGGACGACGGATCGAGCCACGGCCCGATGAGCGTCTCATCGGGGAAGGCTCCTGCCCAGAGCGAGTCTTCGAAGGTGACGATCCGGGTGATGGTGTACAGGTCATGCTCGTGAGCCTGGGCGATGCGGTTGGCAGCGTCATAGAAGACCTCTACTGCGCCGATCTCATGAGCCACCTGCACCGAGGAGTCGTAGAGGACTTTGCCGCCTTCTCGTTTGGTATCGAATACCAGGGCGTTCACCGCCGTCTGGTCGGCCAGGCTGAGCAGTTTGTCGAAAGTGGCATCATCGGCCGCTGCCTCGGCTGCGACTCGAAGCCCGCGGATTGTCACCGGGCTGATGGTTGCCTCGAAGAAGGTGGTCGCCTCGTCCCACTCCAACTCGACGCTGGACCAGCCCGGCTTGGACACGGTCATCGCGCCGGGTGAAGGTGTCTCGAAGAAGAACCAGCCGTCAGGCCCGGTCACCTGACGCAGGTCACCCATCGTCACGAAGGCCCGGGCGATGGGCGAACCGTCCTTCTCCGTCACCCGACCCGACACCTGGAGGGAGGCCAGGGTCGAGGTGGTTGTCGGTATGCTCGTGGTCGTCGGAGCGCTCGTAGTCGTCGGTGCGGCGGTGGTTGTCGTGAAAGTGGTCGGCGCATTCGTCGCCACGGTGCTTTCGGGGATGTTCACCCCTCCCCCGCCGGGTTCACTCGTGCACGCCGTCGCCAGTGCAACGAGAACCATGGCTACTCTCCGCGGCCTCACCACGCGATGGTACGGATCAGTCGAGACGTATCACCATCACGGTGATCGTTGCCAGAAGGAGCAAGGTGTCGACGAGACCCCATCTGGTGACCCGAGCAACCGCTGACCGGATCCTCGACTCGTCTCCGGACTCAACCGCCTCTGCGGCGGCGCCTCCGCCGGGGCCGAACACCACCGTCCCGAGCACGGCGCCGACGACGATCATGGCCATGCCAATGGTCACGAACGTAGTCCCGAAGTCGTAAGCCTCATTTTCGAGAACGAGCAGGACACCCGTGACCAGTATCAAGATGGCCGCCGGGATGTAGAGACGTCTGGCCAGTACCGACGTGAGCCGGTACCAACCCGCGAGGACGGCAGCCCCCAAGCGGGCCCCGGCCGGCGGCACGACGGCCTGGACCACATTGGCGCCGAGCCAGGTGCCGGCTCCGGCGATGTGAAGGATGAGCAAAATGTCTCGGTAGGTCATCGATCTCCCATGTCTAGGTCTCGTCGAGTCGGCTCAAACTACCGCAAGGCCGACACAGGCCATACGATCGGTCGCCGTGTCGAAGCGCCCAGAGCCTCCGGGTTGTCGCAGCGCCGCGATTGCAGGCGGCATCCTGGTGGGTCTCGGCCTCGCTTTCATGGCTGTCGGTCTCGCCTTGATCAATGACGGTGGCTGTGAAGGTATCTGTGAGACGCTCTCCCTCACCCTCCTCTATGCCGGCCTCCCGTTCTCGGCGGTCTTCAGCGTCCTCTTTGGGGACAGCCTGGTTCTGGCGTGGCCGCTCGACATCACCCTCTGGGTAGTGGTTGGCTTCATGCTGGCCCGGTTTTCGGACAATCGGCAACGGAGTGTGCTCGGCATGGTGCTCCTCACCGTCGTGATCGCCCTTGTTTACGGACTAGTTCTTTCGTCGCTTGTCGAATTGGCCATTTAACGAAGCCGCCTGAACGCGTACGGTGACCACTGCATGCAAAGAGTGATCACACACCGTCTTGCCGGGTTGGGATTGGCCGCAATATTGACACTGTCGGCAGCTGGGGGCGCTGTCGCTGTCTATGCGGCGGGGGGACCCGGTGAGGGCATGACACCGGTTGGTGAGGCGGACCTCTTGGTCCGCCTCACCCAATCGAACAGCTCGGTGCTGTGGACCTCGATGGCCGGCAACGTCTCCACCATCGAGACCCTGGGCTGGCCCACTTCAGATGGAACCCACGACCTCGGCGGCGCCCTCGTGATCGAGACACCGCAGAACCCGACGGCAGGCGCCATCAACATCGGCGAGAAGCCGATGTCGATGGAATTCAGCTTCCGGGACTGAACCACTCGCTCGGCAGACTGTTGTGCCACCATGCGCGCTCAGCGCGCATCAGTGCACACCCCGCCCTGGGTCAGATCTCTAGGTAGCCGTCCAACTCGTTTTCTTCGAAGGGGCCGACGGCACCCATCACCCGGGTCGGAGCACCGTAGATCTCTTTGGCCACAGCTTTCACCATGTCCAGGTCGACACCCTCGAGCTTCTCCAGCCGCTCGTCGACCGAAAGGTGGGGCATCCCCGCCAGCTCGTCCCGACCGAGACGGACCATGCGGCTGTTGGCGTCCTCCAGGGCCAGGGCCAGACCGCCACGCATGGAGCCCTTGGCGCGTTCCAACTCCTCAGACGTGATCCCCTCGTCGAACACCTTCGCCAGCTCCTCACGGATCACGGTCAGAGCCGTATCCGTCTGATGTGGCGTCGTGCCCACGTGGACACCCCAGGCACCGTTATCCGAGTACGCCAGTTTGAACCCATAGACCGCATAGGCCAGACCGCGCTCCTCGCGGACTTCGCGGAACAACCGTGAAGACATGCCCGATCCCATCACATGGTTGAGGACCTCGAATGCCCAGCGACGCTCATCGGACCTGTGCAGACCAGGGCCGCCAATGATGAGATGAGCCTGCTCGGTCTCTCGTCTGGTGAGGTTGACTCTTGGAACGACCCCGGCCTCGGATACCTGGTGATCCACGGACTCACCTGACCAGTCCCCGAAGCGCTCCGCAACCATCTCGACGACGGCGTCGTGATCCACCGAGCCTGCGGCAGCGATGACCATCGAGCCTGCGCCGTATCGACGCTTCCAGTAACCGTGAATGTCGTCGCGGCTCATCCCCCTGATCGACTCCCGGGTGCCGAGGACCGGCTCTTCGAGGGGATGGCCCGCAAAGACCGCTGTTGAGAAGTTCTCGAAGACGACGTCGCTCGGGTCGTCCTCGTTCATGTTTATCTCCTCCACGACCACCTGTCGTTCCGAGTCGATCTCGTTGACCCGGAACGCGGGTCGCTGGATGATCTCGGCCAGGACATCGAGACCCACCGCCAAGTCCTGATCGAGCAGACGTGTCCAATAACAAGTCGCTTCTTTGGAGGTGAACGCATTGGACTCGGCCCCGATGGCATCGAGCGTCTCATTCACCTCACGAGCGGAGAGCTTCTCGGAGCCCTTGAAGAGCAGGTGTTCGAGAAAGTGGGACACACCTGCTTCGTTGTCGTTCTCGTCTCGGGTACCGGTGTCGATCCAGCATCCCATCGCCACCGAGCGAAGGGATGGCATCGACTCGGTGATGACCCTCAGGGCATTGGGCAGTGTCGTGAAGTCATAGTGCACGCGGCGAAGGGTAAAGGTGTTGGCACGGAAACGGAGAAGTCGACCTTGGGTGACTTGACAAGACATGAGACAATGAACGGCTTGTGCGCGGACGAGAACAGACTTTTCTGACCGATCTCATCGGGCCCGAGGACCAAGCCATCGAAGCGGTCGTCGGCCGATACCAGCGGGTTGCACCTGCCGTCACCCGACTCGCCCGCAGCCTCTCCGAAAACCCGAATCTGCGAGTCCGTCTCGGCCCGGAGTCGTCGGCGTCCTCAGATGAGATCGTCTGCGACCCCCGAATCTTCCAGGCCGCGTATCACCGCAATGCCCCGGTGACCCCCGATGAGGTGGCCCTGGCCTCCGCCCTGCATGAGGTGATGCACCTGGTGTCCACGAACCTCGACGATGAGAGGCCGTTACCCAAGGACTGGCCGGTCGACTCGGAGTTGAAGACCGACGTGGAGATGGATCTGCTCACCGCACTCGAGCGAACCGAGAAACCGGTCGCCGAGGTCCTCTTCTTCTCACTCGAAGACGCCCGTCAGGAGGCCCAGGGCCTTTCTATATATCCCGGAGCCCGGTCGGTGCTCCAGGACCTGTATCTCTCGTCCCTGGGACAGGCCATCCAACGATCCGGCGCCCTCAGCCAGTTCGTCCTCGGCTGCTTTCTGCTCACCGCAGGCTATGTCCAGCGTGATTTCCTCGAGCGCCGCCTGGAGGCCCGGGCCGCCGTAGCCCTCGCCGACGCCACCGGCCACTGCGAGGAGGCCGCCGAGTCGGACGACCCCTGGTATGTAGCCCAACTCGCCCTCGAGCTCGAGGCGATCGCCCGGGCACACGGTCTCATCACCGAGGTCCCGGAGACAGCCTCCAACTCCCAGAAGCGAGCAGCGGAGCAAATGGATGCCGAGAACGCTGCCGAGGGCGTCGATACGGTGAGACTGACCTCGCCGATCCTGGTTGATGCCGAGTCGTACCAGGACACGAGACGCGCCGCGGACGCCCGATCCGGCCCCTCCGATCGCAGAGGTGCGTCTGACATCGCCGACGACGAGTCGACGAGCCAACTGCTCCGGGTGAGCCAGGCACCTCAGATCTTCTTGCCAACCGGTCAGGGCGGCAAGCTCCTGGTCACCCCCATCCCATCGGCCTTCGCCGGATTCGGACCGGAGGGCATCGCGGCCATCGCCGACGCTTCGAAGCGGTGGTCAGTTGACCAACGTCACGTCTCCGGGGAGCTGTTTCCGCTTTTCGCCGCCAACCAACGGCGAGGACTGCGCTCCGGATTCGACCAGGGCGATGTCTCACCACACGCCGCCCTGTTCATTGGCGCCGGCCTCTACCAGAGGCTCTACGAGCGCAGAGCATCGCGGACACGACGCCGCTACGCGGTGTCGTTGCTCGTCGACGGGTCAGCCTCCATGCTGAGCCCGGGTCGTCGCGCCCATGCCGGCACACAATGGGCTATGCCGGCCGCCGTGCTCGGGGCCTGGAGCATGGCGAGACTCTGCGACGAGCTGCAGATCGACTTCGAGGTGGCTCTGTTCAACCGCGGATTCGCCGCCCGACCCGATGACACCGAGGAGAGCTACGTCAAGGGGAGATCGGCCGCGACTGCCGGTCTGAAGCGGTCCCAGGGATCAGCGGCGGATCGCTTGACCTCGACGGTGAACCATTACATGGTCAAGCCGTTCGACCGCCGCTGGCGGGACGCCCAGAACACACTCGCCGGACTCTTCTTCACGGCGATGAATCCCCGGCGCGCCGCAACGATGGCCCGCGGCGACGCCCGCTCCGCGCCTCCCGTCTCGTTGTTCGAGAAGGCGGCCAATGTCGATGAGTTCAACGTGATCCATGCCGCCGAGCGCATGGGTCGGTTGGGTGCGGATGTCCGTATCCTCATGGTCCTCGCCGACGGCATGACCCGAGGGTCGGTGCGGGCACTCAGCAGTTCGGTGGAAACGGTCGAGGCCACCGGAACCACTGTGATCGGCATCGGCATCGGCGACCACACCGTCGACCAGGCCTACCGGCGTCACCAGGTGGTCGAAGAGCCCGACCAACTCGCCAACGCCATGATCGAGGGGGCGCGTGGCGCCCTGAAGAGAAGTCTCGCCTACTCGGGTATGGATACCTGGTGGCTGCGTGCTTCAGAGTTTCAACACAAGGAGCCAGTGAATGCCTGAGACAGTTCTGTTCGAAGATCCGACCGGGGAAGGTCCTCCGATCGAGCTGGAGAAATTCCAGATCCCCGACGACATCGAAGACTCCGACCTGAGAAAACGCAAGATCCCCGACCCTGACCCTCATTATGTCGATCTGGGGATGCTCTATCGGTTCGCTCAGGTGGAGCGCGCCCGACGCAGCGGGGCCGAAGGTTTGGTCCCGCTGCATGTCGCGGTACGGGGGCACATGGGAACCGGCAAAGACCACGACATCGAACAGTTCGCCGCGGCCATGGAGCTTCCCTATTTCCGCATCCCGCTGACCGGGGAAGTCAGAGACGTCACTCTCATCGGGTCGACCCATCTCCACGGAGACGGCAAGGGGGGTACAGAGAGCCGTTGGGAGGACGGCGACATCACCCGGGCCTTGCGGGGGCCGGCCCTGCTCAACCTCTCCGAACTGAACGCGGCAGGGGCGGAGACACTCTTTGCCCTGCACGCGCTTCTGGACCGCTATGCCGCCCTCGATCTGCCCAATGGCGAGACGGTGAGCTTGCGTGACGACGTCCGCATCGTCGGGACGATGAACCCGACCGACATCCGCGACTATGCAGGGACCCAGACGCTCAACAAGGCCTTCGCCGACAGATGGGCCATTTGGGAGAAGACCTTCCCCGGGGAAGATCAGGTGAGGGCCATGCTGCAACGTCGCTACCCAAGCATGAAAGATCCCTATATCGAGGCCATCGCCCGCCTGACCGTGGAGATCAACGCCTCCTTCGACGAGGCGGACACCGGAACCCGGGTGGAGACCCCTCTCTCGCTGCGCTCGGTGCTGGATCGACTGCCCACGGGCTTGCTCATCTACGCCGACCGCGACGATCCGCTGCGTGAGGCATGGGAAGAATTCGTGCTCCCCCAGGTCGACCGTTTCGACCGCGATCATTACGAAACCGTGTGGAACGCCGTGGTGAGAAAGGGCCCGTCGGAGAAGCCGTTCGGGTGAGCGGAAAGAGGGCGGGTACCCTCGCAAGAATGACATTTGAAGCCATCCGTACCGATGACGCTCGATTCGCGTCGTTACCTGGCTGGCCCTATCAGCCTCGCTATGTGAGTGACCTTCCCGGCTACGAGGGCATGAGAATGCACTATGTCGATGAGGGTCCCGAGGACGCTCCGGTGTTCCTCTGCCTTCACGGTGAGCCCACATGGTCGTATCTCTATCGAAAGATGATCCCGGTGTTCACCGAGTCGGGGGCACGTGTCGTCGCTCCGGACTTCTTCGGCTTCGGGCGATCGGACAAGCCGGTAGATGACGATGTCTATACATTCGATTTCCATCGGGGAGCACTGCTCGGGTTCATCGAGCATCTCGACCTGGGTGACATCACCCTCGTGGTTCAGGACTGGGGTGGTCTCCTCGGGCTCACCGTCCCGGTCGACCTTCCCGAGCGAATCTCGGGGTTGCTGGCCATGAACACCGCCATCGGCACTGGTGGGGAACCTACCGACGGATTCGTCGCCTGGCGCGACTACGTGGCCAACACCCCCGATCTCGACATCGGCCGTCTGATGAAACGATCCTGTCCCCATCTGACCGACGATGAGATCGCGGCCTACGACGCACCCTTCCCCGGGCCCGAATACAAGGCAGGGGTCCGTGCCTTCCCCGCTTTGGTCCCAACCTCACCCGACGCCGACGGGGTGGAAGTGTCCCGGCGTGCGGTCAAATGGTGGGCTACCGAATTCAACGGTCGGTCGTTCATGGCGATCGGCGTGACCGACCCGGTGCTGGCGTCTGTGATGCCGCGGCTCCATGAGGTCATCCGTGGTTGTCCGCAGCCAATGGTGCTCCCGGATGCCGGGCACTTCGTCCAGGAGTGGGGAGACGAGGTCGCCCGAGTCGCCCTGGCCGAATGGGAGGGAATGACCAGCAATGGCCTATGACCTCGGTAACGAGGAGCTGAACGAGCGACTGCGGAGTCTGGTCGCCGATAGCTCGGACAACGAGAACAAGGACATCATCGAGGAGCTGATCGTCACCGCCCTCAAGCTGCATCGGGACGGGGCCCGCCGTGGCGATCTCAAGCTGATCAACACCGCAGTCAAGGAGATGCGCTATTCCAACCTGGTGTTCAGCCGCCACGACGAGCCCAAGGTCACCATCTACGGCTCTGCCCGGATCAAGGAGGGCGACCCCAACTACGAGCTGACCGAGGAGTTTGCCGCCACCATGGCCGGGCACGGCTGGGGAATCATCACCGGAGCGGGCCCCGGGATCATGGAGGCGGGCAGCAAAGGCGCCGGCATCGACAGCTCCTATGGGGTCAACATTCGCCTTCCCTTCGAAGCGACGGCCAACGACTACATAGCCGACGGGAGGACCGTCAACTTCAAGTATTTCTTCACCCGCAAGCTGGGATTCGTCAAGGAGTCCCACGCTTTCGTGATCATGCCTGGCGGGTTCGGCACCCTGGACGAGGCTTTCGAGCTGATCACCCTGTTCCAGACCGGGAAGTCTGACCTGCACCCGATCGTCTTGCTCGAGGCGGAAGGCACGGACTACTGGGGCCCCTTGATCCGGTTCATCACCAACAAGCTCCTCACCATGGGTCTGATCTCCGACTCCGACCTCAACCTCTTCCTGCAGACGACCGACCTCGATGAGGCCTGTCAGGAGATCTTCAAGTTCTATTCCAACTATCACTCGCAGCGTTTCACCGCAGGAAGGCTCATCCTGCGGCTACGTCAGGGGCCCGATGATGATGAGCTGTCTGCTCTCAATGGGGAATTCGCTGACATCGTCGTCGAAGGCGAGATCGAGCGCGCCGGGCCCAACCAAGCAGAGATCGACGACAACGACGCCCTCAAGATGGAGCGGATCACTTTCTACTTCGACCGACGTCAGTTCGGGCGCCTCCGCCAGCTCATCGACCGTCTCAACGATCTGGCCAGTTTGCCCGAAACCACCGAGATCCCGGCCGGAATCAGCGAGGAGCAGGCAGAAAGACCCTGGTAGCGGGTTTCCAGCTTGGGTCTTTTTCCCGATTCGCTATTAGAATTGGCGGGTGCGCGATATCCTGTCAGACCTAGTAGCGGAACAACAGTTCCTGGATCAGTCTCTGCAAAGGATCCCGATCAAGGTCTGGGATCTGGTCACGCCCAACAAGCCGTGGACGGTCAGGGACACCATCGCCCATCTCGCCGATTTCGAGGATCTGGGTGCTGACGCCATCCAAGACGGTGAGCGCATCAAAGAGTGGCAGGCGGCCACCGACATCGAGCCACTGCGGCAGAAGCCCATCAAGAAGGGTCGCCAGATGCGGCCACAAGACGTCATCGAGTGGTGGCGCGGAGGTCGGGCCAAGGTGGTCGAGCCCCTCTCCCACATGAGCGGGGAAGATCGCCTCCCCTGGATCGCCGGGGACATGAGCGCCCGCACCTTTGCCACGTTCCGTCTCACCGAAACCTGGATGCATGGTCTCGACATCTACGAGACCCTCGGTATCGAGGTCGAGGACACGCCACGCATCCGCCATATCTGCTGGTTCGGATGGAAGACTCTTCCTTATGCCTTCAAGCAGGCCGGAGAGCACTACGAGCCCGTCCGTGTCGAAGTGATCGGCCCCGGTTACTCGAAATGGGTCTACGGGCCTGCAGATACCGATCAGCTGATCAAAGGCTCGGCGTCGGAATGGGCTCGGTTGGCAGTCCGACGCGTCGCACCCGGCAAAACCCGGCTCAAGGTCACCGGCGACTTCGCCGAGAAGGCGATCGAGATAGCCCAGACCTTCCTGTGATCGAGCCGCTCCCCCGGCTCGTGGGGATGGTGCACCTCATGCCGCTGCCTGGCTCACCGCGATTTGGGGGGTCGATCGACCAGGTTCTGACCACGGCAGCCGAAGACGCAGGTGTGCTCGCCGATGCCGGTTTTCCAGCTGTCATGGTGGAGAACTTCGGCGATGCTCCCTTCTTTGCCGACAGGGTGCCCCCGGAGACCGTCTCGGCGATGACACTCGCCGTCGACCGGATATCCGGGTTCGGTATTCCAGTCGGGGTCAACATCCTCCGCAACGACGCCCTGGCGGCTGTTGGGGTGGCCGCGGCCACCGGGGCCAGGTTCATCCGGGTCAACGTGCTCACCGGCTTGATGTACACCGACCAGGGACCAATCGTCGGCAGAGCTGCCGAGGTCCAACGTCACAAGCAGATCCTCGCCCCGGATCTCGAGGTTTGGGCCGATGTCATGGTCAAACATGCCGCGACCCCGCAGGGGCTCGACATGAGGCAGATGGCCATGGATACCGCCGAGCGCGGTCTGGCCGACGCTCTGATCGTCTCCGGCTCGGGCACCGGGGAGGAGACGAATGTCGGCGACGCGAAGATCGTGAGAGAATCATCTCCCGAGGGAATCCGGGTTGTGGCCGGTTCGGGCGTCACGGCTGAGAACATCGATCGGCTGCTCGGGTTCGTCGACACGATCATCGTGGGCTCGAGCATCAAAGCGGACGCCAACCCCAACAACAGGCCAGATCCTTTGCGGGCCAGGGCATTCGTAGAGAAAGCAGCAGAGAGAGGGCTGGTATGAGCATCAGGACGATCACCGAAGGTGGAGTGGCGACGATCACCTTGGCCGACCCCGACGTGCGCAATGCCATCACCGGCGAAGAGACTCTCGAGGACATCCTCGATGCACTCGACGAAGCCGAAGCCGACCCCGACGTCGTGGTAGTCGTCATCGACGCCGAAGGGCCTGCATTCTCTTCGGGCGGCAATGTGAAGGACATGGCAGCGAGGGAGGGGCTCTTTGGTGGCTCGCCCTCCGAGCAGGTCGAGCGATATCGGGAGACGATCCAGCAACTCACGAGGTTTCTGGCGACGACCGACCTGGTGACGATCGCTTCTGTGAACGGACCGGCGGTGGGAGCAGGCTTCGACCTGGTCCTCGGCTGCGATCTTCGTCTCGGGTCGAGGAACGCACGGTTCGCTCATACCTTCATCGAGATGGGGATCATCCCCGGCGACGGGGGCGCCTGGCTGCTGCCCCGCGTGGTGGGATGGCAACGTGCCACTGAACTGGCGCTGACCGCCCGATTCATCACTGCGGCCGAGGCTGAGAACTACGGAGTTCTTCTCGAGGTCGTCCCCGAGGAGAAGCTCGAGTCCCGGGTGAAAGAGATGGCCCGCAGCATTGCCTCCAAGCCTCGCCCCGCAGTCCTGCTCGCCAAGCGGCTGTTACGCCAGGCGAGGACCATGGATCTGGACGGATTCCTCGAATTCTCCGCGGCGTTACAAGCGATCGCACACACCACCCCCGAGCACGAGACCGCCGTCGCCGACTACGTCGAGAGGCTCAAGAACCGAACCTGAGTCGGCCACGCCGGCTCGTCACACCCCATCCGGGAAGCGAGATGGCTACTCACATGGTTCTTCGGAAACGGTCGAGGGCGTACCCATTTCACGGTTGCTGGCGATTACCTCCATGTGGTTTCTCCGTGGGGATCGAATGAGACGGACGGCTTATGCACACGGTGACTAGCCCCGACGAGACTGTGCCGGTGGTGCTGGTATGAACGAATTCCCTGACAGCTATCTGATCCAGGTGATGGAAGACGTGATCGAGGATTTGCACGGGCACGTTCACCGCGTCTCCAACCTCGCCGTGGATCTGGGACGTGGTCTCGGGCTTGGCGAGGATGACCTCGATCGCCTCGCCCTGGCCGGGGTGTTACACGACGTGGGCAAGATCCACATGGATCCTGGCATCCTCGGCAAACCGGGCCCCCTCGATCAGTCTGAGCGCGACCTGATGGAGCGTCACCCTGAGCTCGGGTTCGCCATGACCCGCAATCGCCTCGACCCGAAGATCGCCGAGGCGATTCTCTATCACCATGAGCGATTCGACGGTCTCGGCTATCCGTTCGGACTGACCGCCGATGCCATCCCCGTCTTGAGCCGCATCGTCCTCGTCGCCGACGCCTTTGACGCCATGACTTCCAAGCGGGCCTACCAGCCGGCCCTACCGGTCGACTTCGCGGTACACGAGATCCGCAAGAACGCCGGAACTCAATTCGACCCATCCGTGGTAACCATCTTTCTCGAGTTGGCCGAAATCGACGCCCTCCCCCTAGACCTCACCGCCTAACCGGCTTCCTAATGCTGCAGCTCCCACATATGGGAGTTAGAGCGTCTCATTCGGCTCGGAAGGAACCCGAATAGCCCTATCAGCTGACCTCGTCGGGATCGACGTCGATAACCTCGCCATGGATCGGCTCCCGCGATGGCGTCTGGAAGTTCGAGGTGATCATGGTGACCCTCACCGAGAGACGCTTCGAGACGATTCGATGGATCATCTCCCGCACCGGTAACAGCAGCAGGAGAAACCCCAGGGTATCGGTGATGAATCCGGGTGAGATCAAGAATGCCCCGGCCACCAGGATGGCTGCGGCATGACTGAGCTCCCGGCCCGGCAACTGACCGTCGCGGAATCTCTGCCGGATCCGGCCGATGACCGTCAGCCCGGCTCGACGCACCAGGACCGATCCGATTATCGCGGTCAGAAGCGCCAGACCGAGCGCCCATCCCAACCCGATCCTGGACTCGACCCAGAAAAACGTGGCCATCTCGGCGAGAGCGACGAGGGCGAAGACCGCAAAGAACCGCATGCCTCCCAACGGTAACGACGGTTCTGTGCAATCACGCCTATCGACTCGCCCAGAACGGGCGACATGTTCTCTTCAGCGATCTTGCCTCCGTCGGAGTCCAGAGCGACTCGACGGGGTAGGTCTCCCTGCGTGTCAACCAGATCGAAGAACACATGTTCCCTCAGTTTCTGCCAGACAACGACCTCGACATCGGCGCATGGCCAGCGCAATGCCGTATCGGCCGGCAGGTCGATCCATGTAACCCTTCCGGAGCCGGGACGAGCAGGAATACAGATTCCGGCAACATCCCAGTACCGGTCAGAACTTGTCACCGACCCCTGATACCTTCGGAGCGTGAGCGTCCTGGACAGCTTCTCCCCGGCCACCCGGACCTGGTTCGAGGCTTCGTTCGCCGCGCCCACCCGGGCCCAATCAGAAGGCTGGCCGGCGATCGCCAAAGGCGATCACACTCTCGTCCACGCTCCCACCGGTTCGGGAAAGACCCTCGCCGCCTTTCTGTGGACGCTCGACCGTCTCCTCACCGAACCGGCACCCGAAAAGGCCGAACGATGCCGCGTTCTCTACATCTCACCCTTGAAAGCCCTTGCCCATGACGTAGAACGCAATCTGCGAGCCCCACTCGCTGGCATCAGACACGCGGGAGAGCGCCTCGGTGGCCAACCACTTCCCGAACTCACCACCTTCCTCCGCACCGGGGACACGCCACCTGAGGACCGGCGACGCATGGAGCGCAATCCCCCGGACATCCTCATCACCACACCCGAGTCGCTCTACCTGATGCTGACCTCGGCAGTCCGGTCGGTGCTGCGTTCCGTGCGTTGGGTGATCGTCGACGAGGTACACGCCGTTGCCGGCTCGAAACGAGGGGCCCATCTCGCCCTCTCCATGGAGCGGCTCGAAGAGATCACCGACCGCCCGCCGCAACGCATAGGTCTTTCCGCAACTCAGCGCCCGCTGGAGACCATCGCGACTTTTCTCGGTGGCGGCACCATCGCCGAGGATGAGTGGGCGGCACGGCCGGTGACGGTCGTGGACATCCCCCAGGACCGCGACCTCGACGTGGAGATCATGGTCCCGGTCGAGGACATGAACGAGCCCGGGGAGCCCGACCCTCTCGACCCGGACAACACCTCCACCCGTTCCATCTGGCCCGCCGTCTACCCGGAGTTGCTCGCCCAGATCAATGACCACAACTCGACGATCGTGTTCGCCAACTCGCGACGACTCGCCGAGCGGGTGTGCTCGGAGATCAACAACCTGGCAGGGTCCGAGATCGCACGTGCCCATCACGGCTCCGTGGCCCGGGAGCAACGCCTCGAGATCGAGGAGGCTCTGAAACGCGGCGAACTCAAGGCGGTGGTGGCGACCTCGTCTCTCGAGTTGGGCATCGACATGGGGTCGGTCGACCTCGTCCTCCAGATCGAGTCTCCCCATTCGGTGGCGTCTGGACTACAGCGAGTCGGCCGCTCTGGCCATCAGGTGGGTGGAATCTCTCGAGCGAAGATATTTCCGAAGTATCGAGGCGATCTACTCGTGGCCACGGTCGTGGCGGCACGGATGATCGAGCGCAAGGTCGAGTCGACCCGGATCCCGGCCAACCCAATCGACGTGTTGTCCCAGCAGTTGGTCGCCCATACCGTCACCGGAGACACCACAGCCGACCGGCTCTACGAGATGGCGAGAAGAGCCACGCCATACGCCAATCTCTCCCGGGCCGTCTTCGACGAGACTCTCGACATGCTCTCCGGTCGGTACCCATCGGACCTGTTCGCCGAGCTCCGACCCCGTCTGACGTGGGACCGGGTCACAGGCGAGATCTCGGCACGCCCCGGCGCCCGCCAGCTCGCCGTGACAAACCCGGGAACGATCCCCGACCGGGGGCTCTATCGGGTGACTCTGCCCGACGGAAGCCGGGTCGGCGAGCTCGACGAGGAAATGGTCTATGAGTCCCGGGAAGGCGACACCTTCTTGCTCGGATCTAGTGCATGGCGGATCAACCGGATAACCCACGACAAAGTCGAAGTCATCCCGGCGCCCGGGGTCCCCGCCAAGATGCCCTTCTGGCATGGCGACATGTTGGGTCGTCCTCTGGAGACAGGAAAGGCAGTGGGACGTTTCATCAGGGAGACGGCTGGCCTCGACTCCGACGACGCAATCTCCCGACTCCAGCACGATTTCGGTCTCAACGATCACGCCGCGAGCAATCTGGTGGCCTATCTCGACGAGGAGCGGGAAGCGACAGGGGTCCTCCCCACCGACCAGTCACTGGTGGTGGAGAGGTTCCAGGACGAGATCGGCGACTGGCGGGTTGTCATGCTTTCCCCGCTGGGGGCACGTATCCATGCCCCATGGGCCATGGCCCTCCGTCACCGCTTTCGTTCCCGTTATGGGACGGACGTCGACGTCGTCTGGTCCGATGACGGGATTGCCTTCAGGTTCCCCGACTCGGAGGATCCCCCCGCGGCCGACGACCTGATGCTCGATCCCGAGGAGGTCGAAGCGCTGCTCCTGGATCATCTCACCGACACTGCCCTCTTCGCCGCCCGATTCCGGGAAGCAGCGGGGCGCGCCCTCCTGCTTCCCCGTCGCCGCCCCGGGGAGAGGACACCGCTCTGGCTACAGCGGCGACGATCCGCCGACCTTCTCGGCGTCGCCAAGCAGTTCGGCTCGTTCCCCATACTCCTCGAGGTCTACCGGGAGATCCTGCAAGACGACTTCGACCTCCCCGCCCTCATGAATGTGCTGGGAGCAATCCGCTCCCGCAAGATCAGGGTCGTGGCCGTCGACACCCGCTCCCCTAGCCCCTTCGCCTCGTCGCTGCTTTTCTCCTTCATCGCCGCCTACATGTATGAAGCCGACGCTCCCCTCGCCGAGCGCCGGGCCGCTGCCCTCACTCTCGATCGGGACCTGCTCCGAGAGCTCCTCGGCGAAGGCGAGCTCCGCGAGCTGATCGACCTGGAGGTGGTCGCAGCCGTCGAGTTAGAGCTGCAACACCTAACCGAAAACCGCCACGTCAGACATGCAGACGGGGTCCATGATCTGTTGCGAGACCTCGGGCCCTTGACCACCGACGACATCGAGGTCCGAAGTAGCGGATTCGACGTGGAGACCGCCCTCGAAGATCTGGTCGGCTCACGCCGGGTAGTCGAGTTGACCCTGAAGGGCGGGCCGCGTTGGGCCGCCGTAGAGGATGTGGCCCGTCTCCGCGATGGGCTCGGGATCCAACCACCGGCCGGGGTGCCACACACCTTCCTCGAGCCAGTGAAAGACCCACTCGGCGACGTCGTCGGGCGCTACGCACGGACCCACGGTCCCTTCGTGGGGGCCGAGGCGGCCGGGGCCTTGGGGCTCCCGGTTGGTGTCGTCGAGACGGCCCTCGAGCGTCTCGAACAGGCAGGTCGGCTCGTCCACGGCGCCTTCCGCCCGGGGGGCGAAGCGAGAGAGTGGGTTGACGACGGTGTGCTGAAGCGTCTCAAACGACGCTCACTGGCAGCGCTGCGCTCGGAGATCGAGCCGGTGGAGGCTGGCGCCTTGGCCGGGTTCGAGATCGCGTGGCAGGGGGTGGGTAGCCAGCGCCCACGGGGACGGAATGCTCTGGCCGACGCCATTCGCCAGCTCACCGGGACCGCGATACCCGCCTCCACATTGGAGCGTGACATTCTCGCGTCGCGAGTAGCCGATCCCGGCACCGCAATCGATGAGCTCATGCTCGCCGGGGATCTGCTCTGGGTGGGTCACGGTGCGCTGGGCCATAGGGACGGCCGGGTCACTCTCTACCCCCGCGAGTCCTTCGCCACGCTCTGGCACGGCCCGGATCTCGAGAATGATCCCGACGAAACGGGGGAGACCATCATGGAAGCCCTCGAGTCGAGCGGCGCCAGTTTCTTCGGCGACATCTACCAGGCCGTCGGTGGAGGTGATCCCGAGGAGATTCTCGCTTCTCTTTGGGAACTGGTTTGGTCGGGCCACGTCACCAATGACACGTTCGCACCGGTCCGGGCATACGTGTCCCGTCGCAAGGCGCGCACCGGAGGTCGACCGTCGCTGTCGGGACGCTTCCCGGCTCATGCCCAGGGACGGTGGTCGCTGACCGCCAAGCTCATCCACACTGCTGCGAGCGACACGGAGCGACACGCCGCATGGGCAGAGCTCTTGCTCGATCGTCACGGTGTGGTCACTCGCCGCACGGTTCTTGCCGAGGGTTTCCCCGGTGGGTTCAGCGCCCTCTACCCGGTCTACAGCCACCTCGAGGAGATGGGTCGGATTCGACGTGGCTACTTCGTCGAGGGTCTGGGCGGGTCCCAATTCGCTCTTCCCGGTGCTGTCGACCGTCTTCGTGGTGACCTTTCGACAGGACTCACGGTGCTCGCCGCCACCGACCCTGCCAACCCTTACGGTGGCGTCCTCCCCTGGCCTGAGCTCGATGGCAACCGTCTCGCCCGGGACGCCGGCGCATATGTCCTGTTGCTCGACGGTGAACTGGTCGGATATCTCGACAAGGGACGTCGTGGGCTCTCCCTGTTCGATGTCAACCCAGAGCGGTTCGGGGAGATCTCGAGAGCGATGGCCGACGTGGCCGGGCGACACCGCAGACTGACCCTGGTGACGGTCAACGACGAGCCCGCCGCCGCGTCGAGGCTGGCGGCCCCTCTCAGTGAGTGGGGGTTCACCACCGCGCCCCGCGGCCTGACCTACCGCGGGTAGGGGTTCTACACCCGATCGAGGATGTCGTAGGTGGTGTTGCGAAGCGCTGGGGTTCGGCCCACCGCCTCGATCACCTCGATGAACTGATCGGGGGTCACTTCCTGACCGTGTTCCGCTCCGGCCGACCGGGTGATGATCTCACCCATGAGAGTCCCGCCGAGGTCGTTGCACCCGGCATTCAACAACCTTGCTCCGCCGTCGAGCCCCAGCTTCACCCAGGATGCCTGGATGTTGTCGATGAGTCCGTCGAATGCGATCCGGGATACGGCGTGGATGAGGACGGCCTCATCCCACGTCGGCCCGGGTCGGGACCGTCCTCTCAGGAAGATCGGGGAGCCCATATGGACGAAGGGCAGGGGGACCATCTCGGTGAAACCACCGGTCCGCCGCTGGATCTGTCGGATCACTTCGAGATGGTTGGCCCACGACCGGGGATGGTCGATATGCCCGAACATGATGGTCGAAGTGGCCCTGAGACCCAGTTCGTGAGCGGTGATCATCACCTCGGCCCATTGTGCGGTGCGGATCTTGTCCGGGCAGAGATGGGTGCGGATATCGTCGTCGAGGATCTCCGCCGCGGTCCCCGGAAGGGTCCCCAGACCGGCATCGCGCAACTCGGTGAGGAACTGACGCACCGAGATTCCCAGGGTCTCGGCTCCCTGCCACACCTCCAACGGGGTGAAGCCGTGGATGTGCATGTCGGGCATGTCCTGTTTGATCGCCTCCACCACTTCGCGATAGAAGTTGCCGGTGAAGTCGGGATGGATGCCGCCCTGCAACGTCACCTCGGTAGCGCCTCGATCCCATGCCTCACGGGCCCGGGCAACGATGTCGTCGATCCCCATCAGATAAGGGTCGCCCCGAAGGTTCAGCGATTTGGGGCCTTTGGAGAATGCGCAGAAGCCACATTTGAAGTAACAGAGGTTCGTGTAGTTGATGTTGCGGTTGACCACGTAGGTGACCGTGTCACCAACCGCCCGCTCCCGGAGCACATCGGCGACATGGGCGACCGCGTCGACCTGGTCGCCTCTTGCCTTGAACAACAGCTCGACCTCGGCAACCGTTGGTGGAGTGCCCTCGAGTGAACGCTCCAGGATTGGCAATAGATATCCCGCACCGGCAACACCAGCCGGCGCCTGTCCGTCGATCCAAACCGCGTCCTGCCACTCGGCCGAGAGACGACCTCGAGGAACGGGTAGTGGCATGTCCTTGCCTGGTGCCCATCCGTAACGGGGGCGGACCGCCCCGGAGCCGTCGACCTGGGAGAGCCAGGCGGTGAAGACGTCCTTGGGCAACGCCTTCCGCGCCTCATCGACCTCGAGTCCGACGGGGAACAGCGATCGCTCGACGAGGGGAACATCCAACGTCTGGCGCAACTCTCCGATTCGCTCCTGACTCCAGTCACGCAGCAGCAGGTCGCTGGCGCCGTTCTCGATTGCGTCGATGGCCTGGTGGACATCGTCGACGAAGACCGATACCGCCGTGTCCAGCGATGGAAGCGCCGTCAGTTCGGCTGCACGCGCCACACCAGAGCGAGAAGTGCGTAGATAGGCGGCCCTGGTTCGGGCGATGGCGTCGAGCACTGCCTCCCGGGAGCCGTCGTCGACGATGGTGAGCCGCCACGGCAGCTGGGAGGTCTGGAGAGTTTCGCCCGGGGTGAGCACCCAGCCGGCGGGCTCGGTGTCTGTCACGGTGCTGGCGGCCACCAGTAATCCGGCTTTGTTGGCGCTGGCCAGCTCGGTTGCTTGGGGGTCCGCCATCTCGATCGTCGTGGTCCCCTCCCGGCGTCGGCTCACCGCAGTCGGCTCGCCGAGCAGGTCGGCCGGTCTCATCCTCAAATAGGTAATGGTCATCTCGCTCCTGGTATGTAGGCGGCGGCCAGTCCATCTTGGTCGCTTGCCGCCCTGACATCGACGATCAACTGAGGATCGATCCATTCCTCGGTGATGTATTCGGGATAGACGGGAAGGCGGGGTCGCAGCTCGAAGCCGGCAGCGGTCGTGCGCGCGGCCAGCTCGTCGAGGTGGGGCCAGGGAGCCTCGGGATTGACCCAGTCGATGGTCAACGGCGACACCCCACCCCAGTCGTTGATCCCGGCGTCGAGGTAGATCTCGTACGCCTCGGTCAGGTTGGGCGGCACCTGGACATTGGCTTCGGGGCCCATGATCCAGCGGGCAAGAGCCACCACCCGGGCAAACCAGCTGGGCACCGGTTCGGCATTGTGTCGCATGCGGGTGTCCGCCTTCGCCCGGAAGTTCTGGATGATCGTCTCCTGAATCGCACCGGTCCGGTCGGCAAGGCCGCGAAGCGCGAAAAGCGAGTCGACGATCTCCCGGTTGTTCTCCCCGATTCCGACCAGGATGCCGGTGGTGAACGGGACCTTCTGCCGACCGGCGGCCTGGATGGTGGCCACCCGCTTCTCGGGCATCTTGGTCACCGTCCCGTGGTGGGGCATCCCCGGGTCGGACAAGCGCCGCGATATGTTCTCCAGCATCATGCCCATCGACGGGTTGGTGGGCCGCAACTGGCGGATGGCCTCGTCGTCGAGCAATCCCGGGTTGGCATGGGGGAAGAGACGGGTCTCGGACCGGACCAAACCCGACATCTCGGCCAAATAGTCGATGGTCGTGTCCAGCCCTTTGGCCTCGAGAAACTCCCTTGCCTGCGGCCAGCGGTGCTCGGGTCGATCCCCCAGAGTGAACAACGCCTCGGTGCAATCGGCGGCGTCACCGGCACGGGCCACCGCCAGCACCTCGTCGGGCTCCAGGTAGGTCCCTCCCGCCCCCGGAGGCTTGGCGAAGGTGCAATAGGAGCACCGGTCGACACAAAGGGTGGTCAATGGGATGAACACCTTTCGACTGTACGTGACGACCCGGCCCTTGCCCTCATCCCGCATCGATGCGGCATGTGCGAAAAGAGCGGCGTCGTCCTGGTTGCCGTCGAGGTAGCGGAGAGCGAGCTCAGGATCCGGAAGCGGGTGGGTCACCTAGGAGATCCCCGACGACCCGGCGCCCGTCACTCCCCCGTCGATGGGGATCACCGTTCCCGTCATCCAGCTGGAGGCATCCGAGGCGAGGAAGACGATGAGTCGAGCCACGTCGCGTGGCTCACCAACCCGGTGCAGCGGATGCATGGCCGCGATTGCCTCCTCGTTCTCCAGGAGCAGGCCGGCAAGCCTGGTCTTCACCACCGCCGGCGCCACCGCGTTGACCCTGATCTCCGGTGCCAGCTCCAATGCAAGCTGTTTGGTCATGTGCACCAGCCCTGCTTTGGAGATGTTGTATGCACCCATCATCGGACTGGGCCGCAAGCCAGCTACTGAGGCGACATTGACCACTGCGCCGCCGTGGTCCTTCATCCACGCCCGGTACACCGCCCTCACCCAGAGCAGAGGCGCCCTCATGTTGACCGCCCACGTCTTGTCCAGGGCGCCGAGGTCGACATCCATCAAGTTCCCGAATGCGGGGTTCGTGCCGGCATTGTTCACGAGGATGTCGCAGGCGCCAAAAGCGTCCACCGTCGCCTCCACGGCCGAATGAGCTGAATCCTCATCGTCGGCACGTGCCGCGAGAGCGAGGATCCTGTCCCCATCGGCGCCAGCCTCGATCAGCTCGGCTCGGGACTCGTCGACGTTCTCCTGTTTACGCGACGTGATGACCACGGCCCGGGCTCCACTCTGCGCCAGCAGCAAAGCGGTCTCCTGGCCGATCCCCCGGCTGCCCCCCGTCACCAGGGCGACCTTGTCGTCTACGGATACCTGCATCCCCTCTCCCACCTAATGACCGCCACGCTTGACGCCGCCGTACTTCATCCGGGTGTCAGACATCGCTGCGGCCCGCTGGTCGGCGTCGTTGATGGCGGCATCGACGATCTCACCGAGGAAGAGTGTGTGTGTGCCCAGATCGATGGCCTGACGCACCTCGCAGTCCATCCAGGCGATGGCCTCTTCGAAAACTGGGGCACCAGTGGTGGCGGTGAACACGGGCCGGCCGTTCAGACTATTTCCGTCGCGCTCAGCAGGCTTGGAGAATTTCACGAAGGGTTTGGTGTCTTCGGCGGACCACAGGTTGACCGTGAATGAACCACCCTCGGAGATGAGCCGATGGGTCACCGCCTTGTTGTCGATCCCCACGCCGATGATGACCGGCTCCATCGAGAGCTGCGAGATCCAACTGGCGGTCATGCCATTCCACTCCTCGCCCGATGCCGACCCGATCAACGCCAACGCGTTGGGGATCTTGAATGTGACATTGTTGATGAGATCCGGGTTCACTTTCACCTTCTGCGTAGCTGAATTCGGAACCCTAATGTTCCCGCAGTGCGGATCCTCATAGCCACTACAGGCGTGTTGCCCGCGGCCCCCACCGCCGAGTTCTGCCGTCAGCTCATCGGTGATCAGTCTTCAGTCTCGGTGATGACCGTCATTCAGGTGCCCCGGTCCTTCCTCGAGGCCTTGGACGATGACGTGAGACGGTCGTTTCTCGACGACGCCCCCGATCAGGAATCAACCGCTGAAGAGAAGGCGGCGCGCTACCTGGAAGAACGAGGACGACGAGCCGTCGACCCGATCTGTGCCGCCCTCGCCGCCGAGGACCTGGAGTGTGACATCCATTTCGTCGACGGCGACGACCCGGCCGAAGCAATCATCCAGACTGCTCAGGACGTGGGAGCCGAACTGGTGGTCATGGGAGCCACCAGACGTCTGTTCACCGAAGAAGCGTGGAGGAGCGTCTCGGCGCGGGTGATGGTCAACTCCCACCTGCCGGTGCTCCTGGTGCCCGGCTCACGCATCGAGGACACCATCGAGATGCCGATCATCGAGATGTAGCGATTCTGTGACCGCGAATAAATCGCGACCGCTCGTCGTTGGGGACAGCATGACCGACTGGAACAGCGGAATCATCGACGAGTTCAAGGCCAACGACGGTGAGGTGGGAGGGATCTTCGAGGGGAAGCCCCTCTTGCTGCTCTACCACACGGGAGCCAAGACCGGGACGCAGCGAGTGAGCCCGCTCATCTACCAACGGGTCGATGGCGCCTACGCCGTGTTCGCCTCGAAAGGAGGGGCCGACACCAATCCCGACTGGTTCCACAACCTCGTCGCGAATCCCGACGTCTCCATCGAGGTGGGTACCGACAAGATCGACGTCAAGGCCCGGGTTGCGGAGGGCGAGGAGAGGGAGCGGATTTGGGAGCGTCAGAAGCGGGAGCTCCCCCAGTTTGCCGGTTACGAGCAGAAGACCTCACGGGATCAGATCCCCGTCATCGTGCTCGACCCCGTGTAATCAACCGTTCTGTGCGGATTCGTCGGGCCTGAAGCCCCATAAGACCGTACAGAACGGGTTTCAGGCCCAGCTTTCGGGGAGGTCCATCCCCTCCTTCTCCGCTTGCGCCCGGGCGACGTAGGCGGCTGCCTCACTGCGACGACTCATCCCCATCTTGGCCAGAACATTTGACACATAATTCTTGACCGTTTTCTCGGCGAGGAACATCTCCTCGGCGATCTGTTTGTTGGTGAGACCGTCGGCGATGTGCTCGACGATGGTCCGCTCCTGTTTGGTGAGCTGGCCGAGAAGGGGATCCTCGGATGACCCGGTTCGCAACCGTTTGAAGAGGCGATCCGTCATCTCGGGGTCGAGCAGCGACTCCCCGGCACCGACCTTTCGAATGTCGCCGATGAGCTCTTCGGTCTTGATCCTCTTGAGGATGTAGCCCGATGCCCCGGCCAGGATCGCCGCCATCAACGCCTCCTCGTCGGCGAATGATGTCAACATCAGCACATTGACCTCGGGGAAGCGCTCGCGAATGTCCCGACACGCCTCGACACCGCTGCTATCGGGCAGTCTCACATCGAGAACCACCACATCGGGCTCATCGAAACCGACGCGCCGGACACCCTCTTCGGCCGTGCCGGCCTCACCGACCACTGTCATATCGTCCTGGGAGTCGATCAGGGCCTTGAGACCGGCACGCACGACCTCATGGTCATCTACAAGCAATACACGAAGCGCCATATCGATCACGGTAGTTGGAGTTATCGTCGAAGCATGACTGACTCCGCCGGACTCAGCAGGATCGCCCCGCTCATCGCCGAGGCGGCATCCGTCGAAGGTGAAGCCGATCTGGGAAGGGTATTGCGCGCGCTCGTCGCCGAGGTGATGAGCGCCACGGGAGCATCGTATGCGGCCCTCGGCGTCATCGGCGAACACCAGGTGCTCTCGGATTTCGTGTTTGAAGGGATCACACGGGAACAGGCTGACCGAATCGGTCATCTCCCCACCGGAAGGGGCGTCCTCGGGACGGTGATCACGAAGAACGAGACCATCATTCTCTCCTCGATCGCGGATCATCCCGACTCGGTCGGGTTCCCGGAGCATCACCCCACAATGGAGGCTTTCCTCGGTGTCCCGGTGTCCGTGGGTGGCGAAACCTTCGGGAACCTCTATCTAACGGACAAGGAGGGCGGATTCACCGACGAGGACGTGGCCGTCGTGTCCGCTCTGGGCCGGATTGCCGGAGCCGCGATTCAGACTGCTCGACTCCAGACCCGCCTTCGACTTGTCGCCATCGTGGAAGACCGCCATCGCATCGCCCGGGACCTTCACGACTCGGTGATCCAGGATCTCTTCGCCGTAGGTCTCGGTCTTCAGGGCCTGAGCGCGCGTATTGGTGATCCTGATGTCTCCCGGCTTCTCGACCAATCCATAGACACCCTGGATGGGGCAGTGAACACATTGCGGAGCTACGTGTTCGAACTGAAGGACACAGCACGACCCACGGTCAAACTGGACGAGAGGATCCAGGCACTGGTGGCTCGGATGGGATCGGCCTATCCGGCCAATTTGCGACTGAGTCTCGAAGACTTCGAGAGCCGGGAGTCGGACGATGAGCTGATCCTCATCGCGACAGAGGCCATCTCCAACGCCTTGCGGCATTCGCAAGCGGAGAATGTCGAGGTCAGCCTGGAACGAGACGGTGGAGATCTCGTCCTCCAGGTGATCGACGACGGCGTCGGGTTCGGCCCATCGGAGATCTCGGGACAGGGAATGGGTATCGCCAACATGCGGACGAGGGCTCAGGGACTCGGCGGTGATATCGAGATCGAGAGTCGACCCGGTGAGGGAACGAGGGTGGCGGTTCGTTTTCCGGTCAGCTGACTCGGGCGTCGCTACTCAGGGCGTCGGAAAGCCGATCCATCCAATCCACCACGGTTGCCTCGGCCACACGCCCGAGCAGGGCGCGGTCGACGAGCCGGCCCAGGACACCAAGGGGTGGCTGATATGTCGCCTTCAGGGTGAGGACGGTGGTGTCGAGGCCTGCCTTGGAGAGGATCAGGTCGGCGTTGAGCTCCGGGAAGAGAAGGCCGGCGCCCTGAGCGGTCCAGTGGATGGGATATACCAATCCCGAGCTATGGATCTCGGCCGTACCAATGTCCAGTTTGACCTCGTGGGCGACCGTGGCGCTCGGACCAACCCTGGCCCGAAGCTGCTCGCCTTCTCGATAGGCGATGTCGGCCCACTCCTCGAGACTGGATCGCACCCGTTCGAGGCTTTTTTCCACCCGAGCCAGCGGGGCGTCGACCTTTGTTGAATACTCGACGAACACGTCACAGTCTCCCTGGCTTGGTCCTGACCCTGATGCCCCGCCCTGAGGACATCCCGGTCATCTCGTCTATGGGCACCTCGATCACATATGGGGTGCCGCCGAGCGGCATCAGCCCACCGCCGCCGGAGAGAGGCGAGCCCATCACCTTCTCGTATTTGTCGTACAGGAGAGCTATCAACTCCTGGCGGGTGTCGGGGTCGTCGACCAATCGTGCAGTGCCCCGGACGATCACGCTCACCCAGTCACCGGTCTCGGGGTTGTAGTCGGCGGTCTCGATGCAGACCGCCGGGCTGGCCTTGATCCCTTCCAGCTTCTTGCCTGCCATAGTGCGGAAGAGGATCCGGTTGCCCTCGAGGACAAACGACATGGGGGTCACGTAGGGCACGCCGTCGACCACGATCCCGAGATGAGCAACCGGCTGGCCTGCCAGTACCTCTAGCGCCTCTTCTCTGCTGACAGGCTCCATCTCACCGCCTCACTTGACCCGCTCGCCGGTGAGGGCCCAGAGAATGTCCTTGATGGACGCCATACCTATGAGCCGAGCGCCCTCGTCGACCACCGGAAGATGGCGATAGCCGGCCGCCAACATCCAATCGGCGGCCTCTCTCACTTCCATGTCAGGTGAGAAGGAGTCGGGATACAGCGTCATCCAAGCGGCAACGATCTCCACCGAGGGGTCCCCACCGGCAGCGATGACCTGCAGCACATCACGCTCGGTGAAGATACCGCTGAACTCGTCGTCGTCGAGAACGGCGAGTGAGCCGACTCCGAGTTCCTGCATCGCAGATGCAGCGTCAGCGATTGTCGAGTTCGGAGACACCGTCTCCACTTCGCCGCTGATCAATTCACGAAGTTCCACCATGACCTCCTGTGTCGTTTGCTACCACGATGATGGCTCATCAGGAAAGCGGGGAACATGGCCAAAAGACCCGTACTGATGAGGACCTCCGGGCGGCGCGGTTTTTGTCACACCCAACCCGTAGCGTGCGCGGTATGCACGAGAACAGATGGTGTGAGCACAAACCGGTGTGGGTTGGCCGGATTGCGGTGTCAGCCTGCGGACAGTGTGGGCAAGTCGATTGGCTCAGCAACGAGGGCTCGGTTGATCATGCCGAAGCCATGGCCGCCCTGTTTGGCAGCTACGACCTGGCCGGGAGGATGGAGGCACTCGGCGCTCCTTCGCCGGAGGTTCTGGTCTATACACCCCCGTCGGCACGCAAGCGGCGCAATCTCGATGCTCTGCCCCGTCGCACCTGGCTGAAAGCCGGGCCCCGTCTGTGGATGTCGACCGACGGCGAGGTGTTGCTCCTGGCCACGACCCAGCGGCTCATGTACGAGAATCTGACCGGGGCTTAGCGGTAACTAGGCGGTCATCCCGGAGAGTTGGGTCCGGGTCAGCTCCGCATACAGGCCGTTCCTGGCGACTAAAGAGGAATGACTGCCCTGTTCGACGATCCGGCCCTCGTCGACCACGAGAATCTGGTCGGCGGCCCGCACGGTCGACAGCCTGTGGGCGATGACGATCGAGGTTCGCCCACGCATCAATTCCTCTAGCGCTTCCTGGATCAGTGCCTCGGAGCGCGAATCGAGGTGTGAGGTCGCCTCATCGAGAATGAGCACGCTGGGGTCTTCGAGAACAACCCGGGCGATGGCAATGCGCTGTTTCTCGCCCCCCGAAAGCCGGTAGCCACGTTCCCCCACGATGGTCTCGTAACCGTCGGGGAGTCTTTCGATCATCTGGTGGATGTTGGCTGCCTTCGCCGCCGCGACCAGTTCGTCGTCGGTGGCATCGGGACGGGCGTATCTGAGATTGGCGGCGATGGTGTCGTGGAACAGGTAGGTCTCCTGGGTCACCACACCGATAGTCCCGGCCAGCTCTCTGAGGGCGACCTGGCGGACATCGACCCCGTCGACGACGACACGGCCCCCGGTCACGTCGTAGAGCCTCGGAATCAGATACGAGATGGTGGTCTTCCCCGCACCGGATGGGCCAACCAGGGCGGTGAGGGTGCCTGGCTCGGCGACAAAGCTGACGTCCCGAAGCGCCCAATCTCGGGTGGCGGCCTGAGAGATGTTGCCCGACGCGGCCGACGATGCATGCCAGCTGAACCGCTGGACCGCGTCGAGACCTTCCGGTCCGTCACCCTGATAGCGGAAGGATACATTCTCCAACTCGACACGACCGGCCCGACTCAATGGCACCGGATCGGTGGGCTCGGCGATGTCCGTCTCGAGGTCGAGCACCTCGAAGACCCGTTCGAAGGAGACCAGCGACGTGGCGAACTCGACTCTCGAGTTGGTTATCGCCGACAATGGGCCATAGAGCTGGGCGAGGAGAGTGGAGAACATGACCACTACACCAAGATCGACGATGCCTCGTATCACCATGTAGCCGCCCACCCAGAAAACGGCTGCGGTGCCCACGGCCGATACCAAACCGAGAGCGGCGAAGAAGCCGCGTCCCACCATGGCCCTCCTGATGCCGTAATCACGGACATTGGTCGCCGCCTCAGAGAATCTCGCCCGCTCGTCGTCCCAACGCCCGAAGAGACGAATCAGCTGGGCACCGGAGACGTTGAATGACTCCTGGAGAATGCCCGACATGCGGGCTTCGTGTTCCATCTGCTGTTGAGTGATGCGTCTCAACACCCTGGCGACACGACGGGCCGGTATGACGAAAAGGGGCAGTGCCGCAACCGCCAGAACAGTGAGCAGAAGGTTGGTCGTGAACATCACCACGAGGACAACGGTCACCGACACGACGTTGGACACGATGGTGACGAACGTCCCGGTTATCGCCTGTTGGGCACCAACCACATCGGAGTTGAGCCGGTTCATCAGCTCCCCCGTCTTGGTTGCCGTGAAGAAGCGCAGCGACATCCGTTGCAAGTGGGCGTAGAGCTCACGACGCAGGTCGAAGATGATTCCCTCCCCGACCTTGGATGCCAGCCACCGTTGCACCACACCGACCACGGCATTGATGAGAGGAACTGTCACCATCGCGATCCCGAGGAACGTCAACTGGCGGACATCGTTGGCCGGGATTGCCTCGTCGATGAGCTTCTGAATCAAGATTGCCGGCACCACCGACAACGAGGAGATGACGATGATCGTGGCGAGGATGCCAAGGAGACCTGGGGCGTAGGGGCGGCCATAGCTCCAGACCCGGCGTAGCAGCTCACGGTCTACGTCGGGACGATCCTGCTCCTCGTCATATTTGAGGTAGCTCCACCAACCGCCACTGTGAAACATATCTTCGTCCCCCGATCGGAGACCTCAGACGTTACGACGAGTCTTCTGTTAGCGAAGCGAGCGGCACCATCTCCGCGGTCATGTCCTGCAGGATCCGCTGGGGCACGAAGGATCTCCCGAACAGCTCATACCGATATTCGCCATCGAACCAAACAAGGGTCGACCCACTCGTCTCCTCGAGCAACCAGGTCGGGCGGTCGCCGATGGTCAGGATCTCGCATCGGTCGGCAGACCGTTCGGCAAAGCGCTCACACGAGGGCTCAGAATCCGGCGACGCCACCTCCTCGGCAGCGACGGGATCGGTTGACACCCTCAACACAACCATCTGGGCAACCGAGCGTGATCGGGTATACGGCTCGGTCGACCAGATACCGAAGGCGGCACTCGGGTCGCTGGAGACGGTTCCATCGTTGTCCAAAACGAGTTGTGAGGTCACCCACTCCGCCCCGCTCGGTGCGAGACCGGGAAACGCTACCCCCGGCAGTGCGGCCGCGATCTCGAATCGACTCGCCTGAATGAAGCGGTCGCCCTCACGTCGACCGAAAACCTCTTGGATGACAGCTCCCTGATCATCGAGGTTCGCGGTCTCGATCTCGTCATTGGCCCATAGCAGGCGGTCTGCAGATATCACGGTGGGTGTAGTCGTCACCACGGCGACTGTGGTGGGAACTGTCGGCTCGTTGATCCACTCCGAGCTCCTCCATCCAATCGACTCGAGAGGGGTCTCCCCGCAGGCGGTCAGGGCGATGAGGACGACCAGGACCAGGACGCGACGGAGCGCCGAGCGCATCAGCCCTCCACGCCCCGGCTCATATTCGTCACGCGACATAAACGACACCTCGATCTGATTCGTTCCGAGCACCGCCATGCCCAATGGTTCATTGTCGCCATCCGTAAGCTGAATCAGGTGAATTCGCTGACATTGATCAGAGAGAGCCGACCCGGGCCGCTGGACGTAGCCATCAGCCACTCGATCCTGTCCGCGGTTTCGGCAGGTGAGTTGGGTCCGACACTCAGGTTGCACGTCGCGGGGCCGATGGTTGCCTTCGGGCGGGCTGACCGGGTCACACCCGGCTATCCCTCGGCAGTCCGGGCTGCCCGTGCCCACGGATTCGCCCCCGTGGAGCGTCTGGCGGGGGGACGGGCTGCAGTTTTCCACGAAGCGACGATTGCCTTTTCTCTGGCACTCCCCGAACCTGAGCCCAAGACCGGGATCCAGGAGCGATTCGAGCTGATTTCCGAGCTCATGGTCGATGCCTTCGTCGCCCTCGGAGTGGACGCGCGCATCGGCGAGATCCGCGGGGAGTACTGCCCCGGGCAGTGGTCGGTGAATGCCGCGGGCAAGGTCAAGGTCATGGGAGTCGGGCAACGGCTGGTGCGAAAGGCAGCCCACGTCGGCGGTGTGGTTGTGGTCGACGATGGCGACAGGATCAGGGATGTTCTGATCCCCGTCTACCGGGCGCTCGGCCTCGACTGGGACCCGAGAACCGCAGGCTCCCTGGCCGACCGATCACCGGGGTTGACCACCGACTTGGTGATGGAGAGCATCCTCGACGAGTTCCGCCGCCGATACCCGATGTTGGAAGATTCGCTGCCACCTGAGGTGCTGACGAGCGCCGAATCCTTGCTGGACGATCACCTTCCCAAGGTGGCTTGATGCGTCTCCTCGTCCTCAACGGGCCGAATCTCAACCTCCTCGGCACCAGGGAACCGGAGGTCTACGGGTCGACCACCCTCGAAGATCTCGACGAACAAGTGGAGACGTGGGGCTCCGGAATGGGAGTGGAGGTAGAGACCGAGCAGTCCAACAGCGAGGCCCGCATCATCGAGCTGATCCAGACCTTCGAGGGAGACGGCATCGTCTTCAACCCGGGAGCCTTGACCCACACCTCCCGCGCCATTTCCGATGCGATCAGAGGAGTCGGGACGCCGGTGGTGGAAGTCCACATCTCGAACATCCGCCAGCGCGAGCCGTGGCGAGCCGGCTCCGTGATCGCGGACGCGTGTGTCCGCTCCATCTACGGACGTGGGGTCGTCGGCTACCGAAATGCGATGCGCCATCTGGTCAATCGGGCTGCCATGCCATTCGAGACGATCCGGTATGGGCCGCACCCGGACCACGTCGGGGATTTGAGACGAGACGGGGGTGATCTGGTGATCCTGTTGCACGGGGGCCTGTGGAGACAGGAGTATGAGCGAGATACCACGGACACTCTGGCCGTCGATCTGGCTCGGCGTGGCTACAGCACCTGGAACATCGAATACCGAAGGCTGGGAAGCGGCGGCGGCTGGCCCCACTCGGCCCATGACGCGCTGACGGCGCTCGATTTCGTCCCGCAACTCGGTCTCGACTCGAAGCACGTGATCTTGGTCGGGCACTCCGCCGGGGCTCATTTGGCGATGTGGGCTGCTCCACGGTCGGCCACCGAAGTGCTACTCCATGTCGCACTGGCGCCATTGCTCGATCTGGCAGCGAAATCCGAGTCAGACGAAGTGGGGGCCGATGAGTGTCGGAGGATGCTGACCCAGGGTGCCCCGGGATCGTCGACTCCCGAAGACGTGCCCACCGTGATCGTGCATGGTGACACCGATCAGATTGTCCCGGTCGAGCACTCCATTCAGTTTGCGAATGAGCACGGCATCGAACACCACAGCACGGATTGCGACCACTTCTCCCTGCTCGACCCGACCACGCCGGAGTGGTCTTGGGTGATCAAGCAAATAGGATCGGCTCATGACCGGTCGGGCTGACGAGCTTCGCAAGCTGGGCGGTCTCAAGTGGACCTTCTACGACCGGGACGTGCTTCCCGCCTGGGTAGCCGAGATGGATTTCGGGGTCGCCCCATCGGTGCAAGCGGCGCTGCACGACGCCGTGGACCGGGGGCTGACCGGATATCCGTATCCGGACGCGGAAACCGCGATCGCCGTCGCCGCCGCCGACTACTGGGCCGATCGATTCGAGTGGAAGGTCGACCCGGCATGGGTGTTTCCCGCGCCTGATGTGATCGAGGGATTGCGCAGATGCATCGGCCATCTCACCCGGCCCGGCTCACCGGTGGTGCTGCACACGCCCGTTTATTTCCCGTTCTTCTCGATGGTCAATCGGGCGGGGCGCAGAATCATCGAGGTGCCGAGCCCACGTGACGAAGCCGGGCGATACTCCCTCGACCTCGACGGGATCGAGAACGGATTCAAGGCCGGGGCCGGTTCAGTAGTGGTCTGCAATCCCTGGAATCCGACCGGTCGTGTCTTCTCCCGTAGGGAACTCGAGGAACTGGTCTATTTGGCGGAGCGCTACGACGCCCGGGTGATAGCCGACGAAATCCACTCTCCGATCATCTACGACGGGGTTGAGCACGTCCCGATCGCCACCATCGACAGCGAACGGACCATGAGCGTCAACGCAGCCTCCAAAGCATGGGATCTGCCCGGTCTGAAATGCGCGCAGGTTGTGCTGACGAATGTCGACGACCGTGCCGTTTGGCAGGACTACTTCACGCCGGAGAAGGTCGGGGTGGGCACCTTGGGCCTGCTCGCCGGTGAGGCGGCCTATTCGGGGGGTCGGGAGTGGTTCGATGATGTCCTGGGCCGACTCCAGTCGAACCGTGACTTGCTCATGTCCTTGGTGGCGATCCATGTCCCGGACGCCCTCGTGTATCCCCCGGAGGGCACCTATCTCGCATGGATGGATCTCTCCCCCTACGGGCTGGAGGTTCCTACAGAATTCATACTCGACGAGGGAAGGGTCGCATTGACCGGCGGAGCGCCTTTTCGGGGCGACTCATCGCAGTTCGCCCGGCTCAACTTCGCCACCGAGCCTGAGATTCTCATCGAGATGATGGAACGGGTCGGAACCGCCGTCAGGAGGCGCTGAACGGTCCAGGCTGTCGCCTGTGACTCTTCGGATGCATTCTTATCCACAGTTCGTTAGGGTTACCCACCCTGGGTGTGGGGCATGTCGCCCACATGGAGTCAAATTCTGAATGCGTTCTAGACGCCTCTCATTTGTCGCTGGATGGGCAGCCGTTGCACTGCTCGCAATCGCTGGCTTCGCCGCGTTCGGAACCCCCGATCGCAGTCCCGATCAGATTCAGGCCGAAGCTGCAGCCGCCTCGATCGGGCACACCGCCGGTGCCTACGCCGGGCTCAACTTCGCACTGGTCGGTGCTGATGGCGCCACTGAGGCTGTGGCAGTTGCCCAGGCTGAATCGGAAACCGAGAGCACCCAGGCCACTGCCGATCAGGATGAGGACACCTCCGACGAGCAGGTGGGGACTATTGCGTCATCGACCTCCGGGTGGCTATCCGAGGTCGAGGTCCGAGCGCTGGTGGAACTCTATTTCGAGCCACAGGACATCAACCGGGCGGTCCGCATCGCTTGGTGCGAGTCCCGCTTCGACCCGAATGCCACCGACCTACGAACCGGTGGTGTCGGCCTCTTCAGCCATCTCCCCCGCTACTGGGACGAGCGAGCCGACAATGCCGGCTTCCCCGGAGCGGAGCCCACCGACCCAAGAGCCTCCACCGCGGCCGCGGCCTGGGAGGTCTACAACGGGGCCGGCTGGGAGATCTTCAACTGCAGGTAGGACGCCCGGCCGACTTCTGGCGATTGCCTGCAAGACCATGCCGTCTGAACACGATGGGCATTCACGTCGACGTAACCGCGTCATCGGCGAGGATTGACGCCAGAACAGACGCCGGTCGGCCGGCAGCTACCGCGGTGTCCTCGGTCGAGAGGCGAGCGCGCTCGCTTACGGTCCTTACCCCAGGCGGGCCATCTATCTGAAGTCGCGGGACTGGACGGTCTGGACCCCGATGGGCTCGAAATCACGGGCGACGATGTTGGTGACACCGTCGTAGTACTCGAGACGGCCATGTATGACCAGGGCCGGGCTCTTCCGCACCACGTGTCGATGTCTCGCCCACACATCAGGCAAGACGACGATGTTCAAGAGCCCGGTCTCATCCTCGAGGTTGAGGAAGTAAACCCCCCTCGCCGTCCCGGGACGTTGTCGGTGCGTCACCACTCCGGCCACCTTGATCCTGGCCTGATTGCGTCCCAGCTCCAGGGCTTCGGCCGCGGTGAGACAGCCCTCCATCTGGTCACGGACAAAGCTCATCGGATGCCGGGACGACACCGAAGTCGCCCACAGGTCGGCGCGATGGGTCTCCTCGTCGGTCATGCCCGGGAGCGGTGGCGACTCGACACCCGGGGACAAGGCCAGACGCTCCGGGTCGATCTCGGCCAACGCACCTGCCGCCCATAAACCATCGCGGCGTCCCAGCCCGATCGACTCCAGAGCTCCGGCTGCGGCAAGACCCTCGAGGGCATCGACATCGAGCCCTGTGCGGAAAGCAAAGTCTTCGGGTGAGCTGAACTCACCACCGAGGATCCGGGCCGCTTCGATCCTGGTGACCTCCTTCTCCCCCAGGTTACGTACGTAACGCAGACCCATCCTCACTCCGACTGCAGATCGAACCGGGTCGTCGACATGACCTCTCCCCCGCCGCCAGCTCTGCCCCAGATAGGTGATGACGTCGTCGGGGTCGGCGTCGATCGGCTCCACCGTGCAATCGTGCCATGAGATGTTGACGTCCGGCTCGAACACCACCACCCCATGTCGTTGCGCATCCTGTACCAGGGAGTTCGGGCTGTAGAAGCCCATGGGCTGGGCATTGAGCAGACCGGCCAGGTACTCGGCCGGGTAGTGGAGGCGAAGCCAGGCCGACATGTAGACGATGTAGGCGAAGCTGACCGAGTGACTCTCGGGAAACCCGAAGCTGGCGAAACCCTGCAGCTTCTCCCAGATCTCGTCGGCAGCGGCACCGACAATGCCGTTGGAGGCCATCCCAGCGTACACCTCCTCACGGAGCCGCCCCATTGCCTCCTCGGACCGCTTGTGGGTCATGGCCTGACGGAGACGATCGGCCTGAGAGCCGTTGAATCCGGCACAGATCCGGGCCAGCTCCATGAGCTGCTCCTGGAAAATGGGGACACCGAGGGTCTTCTTCAGGATCTCCTCTGTGGACGGGTGGGGGTAGGAGATGGGCTCCTCCCCATTGCGTCGGCGCAGATATGGGTGGACCGATTGCCCCTGGATGGGGCCGGGACGGATGAGGGCTACCTCCACGGCCAGGTCGTAGAAGGTCTTCGGCTTCATCTTCGGCAGCGTCGCCATCTGTGCCCGTGACTCGATTTGGAAGAGCCCGACGGTGTCGGCACGGGTCATCGACTCATATATGGCCGGCTCTTGGGGGATGCGAGCGAGATCGACATCGACACCGTGAGTGTCCTCGATCAGGTCGGTGGCGAGATGGAGTGCGTTGAGCATCCCCAGCCCGAGCAAGTCGAACTTTACGATGCCTACCGCCGATGAGTCGTCCTTGTCCCACTGGATGACGGTGCGTCCCTCCATCCGTCCCCACTCCAGGGGCACCACCTGCCAGAGGGGACGGTCGGCAATCACCATCCCGCCGGAGTGGATGCCGAGATGCCGGGGAAACCCGTCGAGACGCCAGCAGATGGCGTAGATCATCTCAGCCGTCATCCCCTCGGGCAGCGCGGTGTCCATGTCCCTGAGCTTGGCCGGATCGTGGGTATCGACGTACTTGGACAACCCGTCGACTTGGGCCTGGGTAAACCCGAAGGTCTTGGCCACATCGCGAAGGACCGACCGTGCCCGATAAGTGATCACGTTGGCCACCATCGCCGCCCGCTCCCGCCCGTAGCGGCGGTAGCAGTACTGAATGACTTCCTCACGACGGTCGGCTTCGAAGTCCACATCGATGTCGGGTGGTTTTCCCCTCTCCTCCGAGAGGAAACGTTCGAAGGGAAGGTGGAGTCTGATCGGGTCGACCCGGGTCAGCCCGATGCAGCGGCACACCGCCGAATCGGCGCCCGACCCCCGGATCTGACACATGATGCCCTGCTCACGGGCAAAGTCGACCAGGTCCTTGACCACGAGGAAGTACCCGGGGAAGCCGAGGTTCTCGATGATGTGGAGCTCGTGCTCCAATCGGCGCCGGGCCGCAGGGTCGATACCGTCGTCGGAGCCGGGGTAGACCTCGCGCGCTCCCTCCCAGGTGAGATGACGCAGATAGTCCATTTCATCCTGGAAGTGGCCCGGCATGGGGAAGTCCGGAAGTTGCGGCGCCATGAGCGCGAGGTCGAAGGCGAGACGCTCACCCAACTCGGCACTGCGGGCCACCGCCCCGGGATAGCGGGCGAATCGCCACTCCATCTCCCTGGGGTGCTTGAGATACCGCTCGTCCGTGGCCGGCCTGAACCCGTCGGCTTCGCCAAGAGTGCGTCGCCCTCCGATGGCAGCCAGCACCTCGGACAGATAGGCGTCAGCACGGTCGTGGTAATGCACCTGATTGGTGGCTACTGCCGAGAGACCGAGCTTCTGGCTCACCTCCCACATCAGGTCGTTGCGGGCATCGTCCTCGGGCATGCCGTGATGCCACATCTCCATGTGGAGCCGGGGACCGAAGACATCACGGAGCCGGGAGACCTCCCTGACGGTGGCGGCCAGCCCTTGGGATGTGGCCTTGGGCACGGCACCGTGATGACAACCGGTGAGGGCATGGACGTCACGGTTGGTGGCGGCGACTGCGAGGTCGTCCCAGGTGTAGATGGGATGGTCCTTCTCCCCGCGCAGCTGTGCCCTGGTCACCAGACGGGAAAGGGTCCGGTACCCGGCGGGAGAGCCGGCCAGAAGGAGGAGATGATCGGTCTCGGGAAGGTCGGTGGGCTTGGACCCATGTGCCCGCACCGACCGTCCCCGTCGTAAGCGCCCCTGACTGCCTTTGACCCGGGCATACCGTCTCCGGTCCCAGTCTTCGGCAGACGTCACCGGGTCGTCCCCCCTCATTTGGCTGGCCTCCAACCCGATCTCCACGCCGTAGATGACGGGAAGCCCGGTTGCCTTGGCCGCCTGCCATAACCGGGAGGTGCCGTAGAACCCATGATGGTCGGTGACCGCAAGGGCGTCGTAGCCGAGATCGATGGCCCGCTGCACCAGATCCTCGGGGTGAGAGGCCCCGTCCAGGAAGGAGAAGTTGGTGTGACAGTGCAGCTCGGCGTATCGGGTCACCCCACCTACTATATCGAACATATGTTCGGTCATGTTGGTCGCCCCACTTTGAGCGCCTCTCTCCGAGACATCGAGCTGGTGGCGGCGCAGGGGAACACATTCAGCCCGCCCGGGTAAGGGGTTAGCTCCGCTCAACAGACGCCGGTCCGGCGACTGCTACCGCGCCCGACATCAGTCCTCCTCTCGCTCTGCTCAACACACCGGCACAGCGGATGGGCAGGGGGTAGGCCCGGAGGGTGGGAAGGGGTCGTCCCCCCTACCTACCAGACACTGAGAAGTGCATCCAGTCTTTGAGGGTGTTCCAGTTGCCGCCCCAGCTCCAGCCGATATCCGCAAAGGCCCCGACGACGACATCGCCGGCGAAGATCATCCCCGGTCTCACATCGTCGCGATCGGTGTAGGCGGACGCCAGCTCGGGGATCACCAGATCGCCCTTCCAGTAGGGGTTGTGAAACGGGTTGACGTCGATCGCCAGCCCGAAAGCATGCATCGACCAGTTCCCCGACCCGACGGCGGGACGGCACACGAATGAGCCTGTCTCATTGAAGTCCCCGGTGGGATGATCGTCGACCTCTTCCAACCGGGTGACCCTCACCTGCTCGATGGGGAATTCCGCCTCGAAAAGACGGCGAAACACCTCGACGACGGCTTCGGCGAAATCGGCGTTCACGATCATCTCCCCGGTGTGGACCTTCCCGTCGAAGCCGTGATGGGTCAACGTCAGGTAGCGCAGATCGTCGACGGTCACCGGGCACTCGTCCGTCCAGCTCGACCTGGCGAGGACGTCGTTGGGGATCGGCTCGATGGTGGCGGTGAACTCGTCGGAGGCCGGGGGGTCGAGAAGGTCCACGGTCTCCAGCTGCCGGTCGACGAGCTCGGGTGGAGTGGGCTGCACCTCACCATGTCCATCGGGTCGGAGTGGGAGCAACCGCGTGCCCAACCAGTCCGGCCGGGCGAACGGGTTGATCGTCGTCGTCGTTTTCGGCATCGTCGTGGACGTCGTGGTCGGCACCGACGTGGTGGTGGGTGCCAACGAAGCTGAGGTGGTGGAATCAGTCAACGTCGACGCACTCACCGGGTCGGAGGTCTGCCCCGAACATGCCGAAACGGCTATCAGGGCGACTACGCAGGCCAGACCTCGCATGGGGCGACGATAAGAGCACGACACGGCTAGTTGCGCCGAGAGAAATCCAGGCCCACACTCTCGGCCGTGACAGTGATCAAAGGTGGGCGCGTGTTGACCGGAGAGGATTTGACCGAGGGCGACCTGTATTTCGACTCCGGTGTGATCACCGAGTCGACGTCATCGAGCCCCGAGGTGATCGACGCCGACGGGCTCATCGTCGCTCCGGGTCTGATCGACATCCAGATCAACGGAGGATTCGGGCGAGACTTCACTCAGGACCCGACCACGATATGGGAGGTGGGTGAGCGGCTCCCCGAGTTGGGGGTCACCGCTTTCGTGCCGACGATTGTCACCTCACCGGGAGAAGTCACCGACTTGGCGCTCGACGTTGTCGCCAACCGCAGGCCCCCGGACTACCGCGGAGCCGAAGTGCTGGGACTCCATTTCGAAGGCCCGTGGATATCCGCTGAGATGCATGGGGCGCACAACCCGGCATACATCGACGAACCGGACAACGACTTGGCGGACCGATGGGCCGACTCGGGCCACGTCAAGATCGTCACGCTGGCACCGGAGCGAGAAGGAGCCAGAATCGTCATCGAGACCCTGCGAACCGCAGGTGTCGTGGTCTCGATCGGGCACACCGCCGCCGACTTCGCAACGGCAACCGATGCCCTCAGCTCCGGAGCGACTCTGGTGACCCATCTCTTCAACCAGATGACACCACTGGGCCATCGTGAGCCAGGAGTGGTAGGAGCTGCGCTGCTGGCCGCCCGCTATTGCCTCCTCATCGTCGACGGGCTCCACATTGCCGACGGAGCACTCGAGATCGCCTGGCAAGTCCTCGGGCCGCAACGAGTGATCCTCGTCACCGACGCCATGGCGGCATTGGGTCTCGGTCCCGGGACCTACCCCCTCGGCGACGGCGCGATCACGGTCGGGCCCGACGGTCCCCGGACCGAAGACGGACGGCTCGCAGGCAGTGTCGTGAACCTGCCCGAGGCCATCCGCAACCTGACTTTCTCCACCTCCGCCAGTCTGGCCGCTGCCCTGCGCTCGGCAACGGCGAATCCGGCCGACGCCCTCGGTCTCATCGATCACGGAGACTTCCGCCATGGCAGCCAGGCCGACTTCACGCTTCTCGATGATGACCTGAACGTCGTCGCCACCGTCGTCGCCGGCGATCGCCTCTTCGGCTGACGGCTACATTCGGCGCCATGCAAGATGTCTCCATTCCGGTTCCGGGAGGCCACATAAATGCCTGGCATCGCCCGTCGCAAGGCGGTGCGGAGACCGCGGTCCTGGTGCACGGGCTCTCCGGCAACTCCCGATGGTGGAGCTCGGTGATGGAGCACTTCCCCGAGGATGTGGGCTCTATCGCCCTCGATGTGAGAGGTCGGGGGTCGAGCACCGGTTCACCTGCCCCGTACGACCTTTCGACCGTCGCCGACGACATCGCACGATGTCTCGACCATTTCGGTCTGGAGCGTGCCGTTGTAGCCGGCTACTCGATGGGAGGCTGGGTTGTCGCGCTGTTCGGCCTGCACCACCCGGAACGGGCACAGCGCCTGGTGCTCGTCGATGGTGGGCTCCCCATGCCCCGCGACCCCGAGCAAGACCCGGAGACGTTCATCGACGCCATGGTGGGTCCCTCGCTACGCAGACTCGAGGTCGAATTCGAGAGCGAAGAGGCCTTCTTCGAGTACTGGAAGGCCCACCCCGCGCTCGAACGGCATTGGGACGACTCCATGAAGGCTGGCTTGGGCCACGAGCTCCTCGAGGTGGGTGATCACTTCCGGGTTACGGCGAACCCGGAGGCAATCGAGGTGACGGCGCGGGAGATCACGGTCGGTGAGGAGGCGAATGCCGCGGCCGCCAGGCTGGGGGTGCCAACGCATTTGATCGTGGTGGAGAGAGGAACGACGGATCAGCCCGGGGGCATGATCCCGCTCGATGTCGCCGAGGAAGCGGCACGGGCAAACCCTCTCCTCACGATGCAGTTCCTCTCCGACGTCAACCACTACACGCTGATCCTCGGCAAGGGAGCGCCGGTTGTGGCATCCGCGATCGCGGGTCCTGGTTAGGCTCCCCCCACGATGTCATCGATAACCAAGACCATCAGGCTCTCGGGCAAGGCCGGAGACTCGATCGAGGATGCGGTGCGTACCGTCCTCGCCCGGGCAGCAAGCACCATCTCCGACATCCACCACTTTGAGATCGTCAGAGTAGGTGGCGAGGTCGACTCCTCTGGAGCGCCAACGGTCTTCTCGGTGACACTGGACATCACCTTCGGGATCAAGGACCCCGTCGACCACGGGTATTGACACCTGTCACATTCAGATGACGGGTCGTCGGTTCAGCGGGAACGCTCCCTGGCGACGTTGACCTTCAGCTGACGACCGCCGAAGTCGGACCCATCGAGCGAGTCGATCGCCTTTTGCGCTTCCTCGTCCGAGTCCATCTCCACGAAGCCAAAGCCACGTGACCGACCGGTGTCGCGATCGGTGATGACCTGGGCACGGGAGACCGTCCCAAAGGGAGTGAACAGCTCCTCGAGCTCCGGGGAGCTGGTCGTGAAGGGGAGATTCCCTACGAACAGATTGGTTGACATATGACGCTCCTTTGAGCTATCCCCGCCAGATTCTCTAGCACCAAGCGTCTCGGAGCCGACCAGGGCCGGCCACCTCATGCAGCCTCCGGCGGACAGGAGCGCACAAGCCAGGCGTGACACCGACTTGCCGGTGTCGGGAGAAATAATAACGAATCAGTCGAATGAGTTCTTCCGTGATCAGCGAATCGACGCCACGGCGGCCCGCCGGGGTAGTGTGACCGAGCCATTGCCTGTCCGTTAGGAGGATGAAATGAGCGATGTGTTGGCAACACTTATCGGAGGTCTCATAGCCGGAATCATCATCGGGCCTCTGGCGCGTCTGGTGATTCCAGGCAAACAGGACATCTCGTTGGTGATGACGATCGTGCTCGGTGCCGTCGGCGCCATCGTCGGCGGCTTCCTCTACGACGCCTTGGGCGGCGGCGAGACATCGGGCATCGACTGGATCAAACTGCTCATCCAGGTCGGTGTGGCGGCCGTGGTCGTCCTCATCTACGGCGCCGCGCGGAAGTCTCCTGCTGGCTGAGCCAGTCTTGATCCCAACCACTGGCGGCCCCGATCGGGGCCGCCAGACGCGTTTACCATCCCGCCGCCGATGAGTAGGACTGTCCTCCGTTCACTACGCCTCGCCCTCGCCTCCCTCCTCACCGTGGCCCTCGTCGCCCAGCTCGCAATCGGGATGAGCCGCTCTGCTCTCACCGTCGTCCGCTTCTTCAGTTACTTCCCCGTGCTCGCCAACGTGATGGCCGTGGTCCTGGCGGTCATGCTCGCCGCTCGTCCCGGTCGGGATGCATCTCCCCGTTTTGCCGTCTTCCGCGGCGCAGTCACGGTCTATATGGCCGCTACCGGGCTGGTCTACGCCTTGCTCAACGCACCAGGCTCCGGCAACGTGGGTGTGCACGAGCCGTGGATCGACTGGTGCATCCGCGTACTCGGGCCCATCGCGGTCACCCTCGACTGGATAGCCCATCCTCCGCCTGTGCAGATGCCCGGGGAGTCACTGTGGATATGGCTCCTCTTCCCCGCCGCCTACTTGGGTTATTCGTTGATCCGGGGGCCTCTGGTCGACTGGTATCCCTACCCATTCCTCGACCCGGCTCAGGGCGGATATGGGACGGTCGCAATGTGGTCGGGGGTCGTGCTCGTCGTCATCTCGAGCTTGGGCTACGCCTGCTACTGGTGGGCCGACCGGCGGTCGGCAGCCACCGCGACGGCGTGACCATCCCGTCACCACAGTCACTGGGCGACGGGATCCATCTCATCCCGGCGCCGCTCCCTTTCACATCACCGCCGTGGGTCAATACCTATGCCATCGAGGCTGACGATGGTCTGCTTCTCATCGACTGCGGGACCGACTGGGAGCCGGGTCGCTCGGCCCTGGCGAAAGGCTTTGCAGAGCTCGGGCTCGTCGAGTCCGCGGTTCACACCCTCGTCGTCTCCCACCTCCACCCTGACCATGTCGGAATGTCGGCTCGTTTGGTCCGTGAGCTGGGCTGCCGGTTCGTGATGCACGAGAGGGCGGCCAAACTCGTCGATCGTTACAACGACACACCCGGCTATGCGAAGCGTCTCGCCGGCATCGCCCACACCCACGGTGTCCCCGATGACATCCTGGCCGCGGCGACCGTCACCAAACGACCCGACTACATGCCCCCCATAGACAGACCCGACCATCTCGTCAGAGATGGAGACGAGATATCGCTAGGAGGAGGTCGATCCCTGGTCGTGGTGCACACACCAGGACACGAGCCGGCCCACATCTGTCTCCGCGACAGCCGAAGCGGGATCTTCTTCTCAGGAGATCACGTATTGCCTCGCATCTCACCGGTGATCATGTACGACATCGACATCGGGGACCCCCTGGGCGACTATCTCGAGTCTCTGAACCGATTGATCTCGCTGGGAATCGGGCGTACCTATCCCGCGCATGGGACTCTCATCGACCAGGGTGACGAAAGAGCCCGTCAGATCCTGTTGCACCACGATCGGCGCCTCCGGGACATGGTCGACCTCGTCAAGGAGAATGACAGCACTGCCTGGAACGTGATGACTCAGTCCTTCCGACCCAACCTCGACCCGGTCAGCGCAAGATTGGCGTTTCTGGAGACGGTCTCCCATCTGGAGCATCTGCGACTAGAGGGCCGTCTGCGCGCCGAAGACTGGGACGGAAGGACCATTTATCGGGCTTGAAGGCCGTCGAAGCTTGCATATAGCGCCAGGCAGGCGAATATGGTCCCCGCAGCGGTCACACGCTCGTCATTGGGAAGGATCAGAAGAAATGTTGTTTGGATATCTCGATGCCGGCTCGGGAAGTCTCATCTTGCAGGCGATTCTCGGTGGCGCGGCCGGAATACTCGTCGCGTTCAAGGCATGGAAAGCCCGTCTGGCAGGCAAGAAGGCCATGGCCGACGCCGAATCAGACGTCGACGAGCCATCTGTCCCTGCCGACTCCTGACCGATAGTGCATGTGGCCGATCCGGGGTCGTTTCGCGACCCCGCGTCGCACATCGTCCTCGACGGTGACCGGGTCATCCGGCTGCTCGACGAGCGCGGGCTCAAAGCGTGGGAGGCGCTGTCCCGGACATCGTTTTTCAGCCAGGCCACTGCCGACGGGAGGCTGATCGGCGCCGATCCCCTCGACTCCGCGCCAACGGGCTGTGCCGGAGCGCTCGAGCATCCTCGGATCCCGTTCATCTCCTATCCCTATGAGTGGACTTTCTCCATGCTCAAGGATGCTGCCCTGCTGCAGCTCGACCTGCTCGTGGAGGCGTTGAGCGAAGGCTTGACCATCAAGGACGCCACCCCCTACAACATCCAATTCGTTTCGGGTCGCCCCGTCTTCATCGACATCGGCTCCTTCGAGGCCTATTCGCCCGGGGAGGCATGGATCGGTTACCGACAGTTCACCAGACAGTTTCTCTTCCCTCTGCTTCTCCGGGCTCAGCTTGGAATCCCATTTCAACCATGGTTGCGAGGCGATCCCGAAGGTCCCACTGCTGCCGAGATGCGCAGCCTGATGGGTTTCTGGCAGCGTCTCAAGCCATCGATCTTGCTTCACGTCTCGCTCCAGGCGCGCATGGAGCAGCGCATGTCGGGAACGGCGGTGCGCGATCAGCTCAGGACCGCCGGATTCAGCGCCGAGCTGATCCTCGCCAATGCCAGGAAGCTCCGCAGGTTGGTTGAGGGACTGCAGTGGAGCGGGTCTGGCAATGGTTGGATCGAGTACGAGTCGTGCCAGCATGTCGGGCGCGACCGGGAAGCGAAGAGCGAGTTCTTGCGAAATGCCATCTCAGCCCACAGCCCGCGCAGGGTCATGGATCTCGGGGCCAATGACGGCCATTTCTCGACCCTGGCTGCCGAGTCGGGGGCTGTGGCCATCGCGGTGGACGGAGACGAGCCCGTGCTCGACGCCCTCTATCGCAAGGGCAGCCAGGTCTCGATCGTCGTCAGCGATCTGACGAATCCTTCACCGTCTCAGGGATGGGCCGGGAAAGAACGCCCGGGTCTCACCGAGCGGGCCCAGCCCGATCTGGTGATCGCCTATGGCCTCATCCACCACCTCATCTACACCGCCAGCATCCCACCACCCGCCGTTCTCGACTGGCTCGCCGGCTTCGGGTGTCCGGCCGTGGTGGAGTTCGTCGCCCCTGGCGACGAGATGGTGGCGAAGCTCACGGCCAACAAGACCGAGGCTGAGTTGCATCCCGGTCGGTCACAAAGCGAATTCGAATCAGAGCTCGCCCGGCGTTTCGAGACCCTCGACACACGGACGCTCGGGGACGGAACCCGGGTTCTCTACCGGCTCAGACCGGGTATAGAAACGGGATCGGCCACGGCCTGATCACCGAACTCGGCAACGACCAAAAGCCGGTTTGCCCCTTCAGGCAAGGTGCCTTCGTCGAATTCGAGCCTGAACCCGGAGCGCAGCAGGTCTTCGCTCTCGAACCACCGGACCACATTGGCGTTGTCCTCGTTGGGTGGGGAGGAGGTCAAGAGCTGATCACCGGCGAACACGTAGACCATGTCAGGCGTCAGCTTCTCGCCGACATCCGCCGCCCAACCACTTATCGCCCACCCCGAGTCGGTGGGCTCCACCGCATCGACCTGGACCCTGCGATTCCCCTCGACCCCGACCTCGATCACGTGACCGTCGTCAGCGACGAGATCCAGCGTGATCTCGTCATTGGTCCCCGCCGCCCAAGCTCCATTGCCGTCGGAGACCAACAGGTCGATGTCGTTGCTGCCCTCCCTGACGAGATCCTCGGAGACGAGCCCGATGATCGACCCGCCGGACGCGCTGTCACGGGACAGGTGGGCGAATCCCGCCACGACATCGTTGAGGACGATCAGGATCTCATCCGATTCCAATGCGTCTTCGCCTTCGATCCTCCCCGTGACGAGGGTTTGCACCACGCCGGATGATCGATCCACGTCCTCGAGCGTCGCCCCGAGCTCCAATGACCAGCGGAGACTCTCATCGGTGCTGACAGACATGTTCGTGGTCGGCTCTCCGAGCAGAGAGGCATTCGATCCGACGGCGGCGACACCTCGCCATGAAGTCTGATCGGGAACCCAATCGTGATTGCGCTCGACCTGTGAATCGAGGATGGAGAGATCGGTGTCGACCCCTTCGCCGTTGCAGCACCAATGGATGGGCTCATGGGGACGCTCCCCGTCGAGCTCGAGGAGTGATACACCATCGAAATCGAGGTCGCTGTCGATGCCGAGGACGTCCACCATGGTGGGGAGGATGTCGATTCCGAATGCCGGGAGGTCGACCACCTCTCCGGTCGTTTGGCCCGGATACTTGATGAAGAGCGGCACCCGGTACAGATCCTCTCTGTTGTCCTCGTAGGGCCAGCGACGGTGCTCGCCCGGCACGAACGAGGCACCATGGTCGGCCACGACGATAACCATGGTGTCGTCCCAGACGCCCGTGTCCTCGAGGTGATCCAACATCCTGCCCAGCATCGTGTCGAGGAATCCCACCTGGAAGAGGTGACGTTGGAAACCGAGGAGCGGAGGTTCCGGATCGGGGCCCCAACGTCCATCGCCCTGAACCCCGAAGACCTCTGTGTACTCCTCGGGTCGTTCGTAATGGGTTCCGCTGGGATTGGTCATCCAGGGCACGTGGGGTGCTTTGAGGTGCGCGAAGCTCAGGGTCGGAGGTGTACCTCGGTCGATGCCGTTGATGAGTCGTTGTATCCAGTTGACCCAATCGGCTCGGGCACCGCCGGCTGGGACCGGAAGCCCATCGACTACGACTTCGCTCCCCGAAAGGGCGTCGGCTTGACCGAGGAAGCCCTTCCATGAGTTGTCGATGCTGGGAAGGGTCTCCCGGGTTTCGCCCGGCAGCGTGAGATGGCCGTAGACCACGCCCACGTCCTTGAGAAGGCTGCTGAACCGTGCCGGGGACCGTCCCGCATAGTCGGGGCAGATGTCCTCGGGACACAACTCTGTCACCCACTCGATCACGTGCATCTCATAGGAGTCCCCGAGAAGCGTGAAGAGGTTGTCGGGATGATCGATATACGACGGGCTCGAGCCTTGCTCTGCTCGTTTCCCGGTCAGAATGCTCGGGACACTCTGGGTGGTGGCGATCGAATCGGAGAGGGCGTTGCGGTACCACGCTCCCTCCGCGGCGAGACGGGCGAAATTGGGAAACAACGTCTCGTTGATCGTCCCATCGAGCTCCATGATCGATGCCAGCGGCATCTCGTCGAGCTGGATCATCACCACGTGCGCAGGCTCGGCCACCTGAGAAGCACCATCGGGGCCATCCGGCTCCTCCCAGATGAGACGGGCCGTCGCCGAGGTTCCCACGAACATCACGATCAGCACAGGTATGGCCACTGCGGCCACATGGAACACCACCTCGATGTTGTGAACCAGCCAGAAGACCACCCAAGCCGTGACCACGGCCACCACCACAGCTCCAACAGTGTTGTCAGGTAGCACCTGACGACTCACCACGAAACCGGTGGCCAATGCCAGGACGGCGACCATCGACTCATATGCGATGTCGGCGGCACGGCCGCTGATGGCATCGGTCATCGCCAGGACCGCCCAGGCAACGAGTGGTATCACCAAGGCGGTGCCGAATCCGAACAGGAGAATCTCGGCGACGCTCGTCCTGTTGGCAACGAACACTTCCGGGTTCTTTCCGTACAGGTCGAGAAGTGGAGCGACGAAGGCGGCTGCGCTCAATCCCGCGATGACGCCGAGACGTTTCCACATCCGATGGCTGGTAGCAGCTCCCAAGGCACGAAAAAGGTACTGGCAATCTCGCTCAATCAGACATATCGCAGACCGTGCTTAACTTCGTTGACGGGCGATTCAGGGAACCAGATGCGGGTCCCCGGACGTCTTACCTCCCGAGGAGATGGCCATTGACCGATAACCGAGAGGGATTCCTCCGACGGATCCGGGTACGGATGCGTCTGGCATGGCTGTCTGCAACGGCACAGACGTATGCCCCTCATCTCGGTTTGGCGATCGTCATCGCCTTCGCCGTCGACTGGCTGACCCCCTTCGATCAGGCACTCGCCGTCACCGGAGTGCTCGTGGCCGGATCTGGGCTGGCCCTGCTGGTGAGGGCATCGACTCTGCGGATCTCGCCCTGGGATGCCTCCCGGGCTGCCGAGCGTGGATTGAGGGCGAGAGACGCCTTCACCACGGCGCTGGAGTTCACCGACCCCGACGACGGTGTCCATCGCGTCATACAAGAACGCGCCGACCGCCTCGCCGCGAGCTCGAAGGTCGCGGATGCCATTCCCATCGACACCGATCGAGCAAGACTCCGCCAATTCGCCACGGCCGGGGCACTGGCTCTCCTGATCGGGCTTCTCCCGCCATTGGGGTCATCCCCTGCGCTCTCCAGTGATCTCGATGCAGCTCTCGATGCCGAAGCCGATCAGATCGAACAGATCGCCGAAGCCGTCGCCGAGTCGGATGTCGACACCGCCGACGAGATCGTGGTCGAGCTGGAACGACTCGCCACCGAGCTGCGTCAGGCCGAATCCCTGGAACAGGCCCTCCAGTCGCTGCAAGACACCGAAACCCGACTCGGGGAGCAGATAGACCCCAGATTCCTGTCTCAAAAGGCAGCGGTACAGGGTCTTGCCCGCGATCTCGCCCTGCGACCGCTGGTCGCCGGAGCACCCCTGGACGCATCTTCACAGCTCGACGAGCTGGCGGACAGCCTCGATGCCCTCTCTGATCCGGAGCTATCCGCACTCGAGGACCGCCTGAGCGACCTCGCCGAGTCCCAGGCTGCAGGCAATCCGGGTCTGTCCGGCCAACTCTCTGAGGCTGCCCAGGCCCTCTCGTCCGGGGATCTCGAGGCGGCGGCACAGTCGCTGCGCAATGCCGCATCAGGCCAACAATCTGGCTTGGAAGGGGCCCGTGGCCAACAGGCCCTCTCCGAAACACAACGTGCGCTGGGAGGTGCCCGGTCCCGACTCAGCGGCGCCCCTGGTCAGGGCCAGCCCGGAAGCGACAATCAGGGCGAAGGGCAGGGGCAAGGCCAGGGGCAAGGACAAGGCCAAGGGCAAGGCCAGGGCCAAGGGCAAGGACAGGGACAGGGTCAAGGACAGGGAGGCGGCCAGGGCGGCCAGCCCACCGGAGGAGGGGGCCAAATCTCGGGGGTGGCTCCTGGAGACGGAAATGCAGCCGGTCAGGGCGGTCAGGGCAGCGTCGGGGCCGGAGGAAATCAAGACCACGGGACCGAGGTGGAGACCGCCGAAGTCTTCAGCCCCATCGAAGAAGGTGCCCTCTCCGATCTCGTCCAGGTGGGTATCGACGGTGGCTCCGGCGATGGGTCGATCTTAGGGCGGGCAGACGCCCCCACCGCAAGAGGACAATCGGTCGTCCCCTACGCCCAGGTGCTTCCCGAGTATCTGAATCAGGCCGCCGACGCCCTCGGCCAACTGCAGCTTCCGCCTTCGATGCGCGGGATCGTGCAAACCTACTTCGACCTACTCGCAGACGAGGCCCGTTAGTGGGTGGCCCGGTCCACCAGGAAGGGATCAAATGACCAGTCTGAACCAATCCGACCTCGACCGTTACGCCCAGGTCGCTGCGGACATCGAGTCGGCGGTCGGCATGCGGATTGCAGGACAGCACCCACTGATCCGCCAAACCCTGGTAGGTCTCCTCGCCGGAGGGCACGTCTTGCTCGAGGGCGTCCCCGGGCTCGGGAAGACCGAGCTGGTCAAGGCCTTCTCCTCGGCCATCGGTCTCACCTTCTCCCGGGTTCAGTTCACTCCCGATCTCATGCCGGCCGACATCGTCGGCACTCAGGTGCTGGAAGAGACCGAGAGCGGCCACCGCCGCTTCGAGTACCAGGCCGGTCCGGTTTTCACCAACCTGCTGCTGGCCGACGAGATAAACCGGGCCACCCCGAAGACCCAGGCAGCTTTGCTGGAGGCCATGCAGGAGCGTCAGGTCACGGTTGCCGGGGAGACACGCCCCCTCCCCCACCCCTTCCTCGTCCTGGCCACACAGAACCCGATCGAGCTGGAGGGGACCTACCCCCTGCCCGAGGCACAGCTCGATCGTTTCATGTTCAAAGCGACGGTCAACCCGCCAACGGCTGAGGTGCTGGAGGAAATCCTCCGTCGCACCACGACTGGCGCGGTCGTTGAAGTGCCTCTGACCGCGGATATCGACACCATCGGATCGATGATCGCGATGACTCCGCGGCTGCCGGTGGCATCACACCTGCTCCAGTATGTGGCGCTCATCATCGAGGCCACACATCCCTATGGCGACAATGCCTCCCTACCGGTGAAACGCTATGTCCGCTGGGGAGCCTCGCCACGCGGTGCGCAGTCGATCATTCTCGCCGGAAAGGCACTCGCTCTGATCGAAGGCAGGCCGCACGTAACGGCCGAGGACATCAGATGGGCAGCTCCGGCGGCGCTCCGGCATCGACTCGTGCTCGGCTATGAGGCCACCGCAGAAGGTGTAGGAACCGACGTCATCATCGACGAGATGCTCCACTCCGTCCCCGAGCCGAAGCCGGAGATCCGGGGGGCTCCGTGACCGACCTCCTCAGCCCGGCTCTCATGGCCAGGCTGGAGAGCCTGCAACTCGCCAGCCGGCATCGGCTGATGGGCCGGTTCGGAGGTGAGCACAAGTCGAAGAGATACGGCAACACCGTCGACTTCGCCGACTTCCGCGAGTACCACCCGGGAGACGACTTCCGTCGTATCGACTACCACGTGATGGCGCGTCTCGACCAGGTACTCATCAAGCTCTTCGAGGCGGACGACGAGATCACGGTGCGGCTGCTCATCGACACTTCGGCATCGATGAGCATCGGCGCCAAGATGCTTCAGGCCAAGCGTCTGGCCGCGGCGATGGGTTTTGTCGCGTTGACCGCTCACGACTCGGTTTCGGTCCATACATTCCCGGCAAGAGGACCGGCACCCCGGTTCGCGGGACGCGCCGCCGTACCCGCCTTCTTCGATTACGTACAAGGCCTCGAGGCAACCGGGCTCACTCCCTTCGCCGAGGCGGCCGGCCATCTGCTGAGCCAAAGCGGGCTTCCCGGTCTCACGGTCGTCCTTTCCGATCTCCTCACCACCGAGTGGAGATCCCTCATCGGTCTCCGTGCATCGGGGTCTGACGTGACGATCCTCCACATCCTCAGTGACGAAGACCTCGATCCCGAGTTTTCCGGCGATCTGGAGTTGGTAGATCGCGAGGACGGCGAGCGTCTCACCGTGAGCGTGACCGAGGACGTCGCCAAGTCGTACCGTGACCGGATCAGGTCCTGGCGCAACGAGGTGGCTGCAACTGCCCGCGGCACCGGCGCTGCGTTCCTGGCCGTCAATGCCACCGACGACATCGAGGCGCTGCTTCTTCAAACCTGGCGGTCCGCAGGCATTCTGAGATGAGTCTCCTTCTCCCGGCTGGGCTGGCGGCAATCCTCCTGGCCACGCCGATCGTCATCCTCCACATGCTCACCCCGCGCCGACCCGCAACGTCGGTCTCCTCTCTCCTCCACTGGGATGGCCTGAAACATGCCATTACCGCCGCCGAGCCATGGCAGAAGCTGCGCTGGAGCCTTCTCCTGATCCTGCAACTCTTCGCGGTGGCGCTGTTCGCCTTCGCTCTGGCCAGACCGGCCGTGCTCGAAGAGGCCGAGCTCGCCGAGCACACCGTCTTCATCGTCGACGCATCGGGCTCGATGGCCGCTATCGACGGTGATCCAGACCGTCTGGGAACCGCAGTCGAAGAGGCGGAGTCACTTCGCCAGGAGCTCCCGGACGAAGGCATCGCCAGCCTCGTGGTGGCCTCGTCGCGACCATCGGTGTTGGTTTCCCAGAGCTCGGATGAGGACGAATTCACCCGGGCGATCGACACGATTCGGACCGACGGCGGCGCCGCAGACTTCGAAGCCGCCTTCGCCTTGGCCGAGTCACTGGTGCTTCCTGACCGGGACACAGACTTCGTCCTCGTGTCCGACGGGCACCTGCTGGAGACGGAGCAGCGACTCGCTCCGCTCGGTACCCGTTTCGTGCCGGTGGGGCGCACCGACACCAACCGGGCCATAACCGATCTCTCTGTGAACTCCGGGCCGGGTGGTCTCCAGGCTCGTATCACGGTGGAGTCGACAGGTGGGCCGGACGCGATACAGGTGCTCCGCCTCGACGTCGACGGGCTCACCGTCCTCAGCGAGGAGATCGAGATCCCCGGTGGCGGGGTCGTCGAAGAAACCTTCGAGCTCCCCTCGGGCACCACAGTCGCCGCTTTCCTCGACGGTGAGGATCTGCTCGCCTACGACAACCAGCGTTTCGTCGGCGCACCGGCCTTGGGATCGCTCAAGGCGCGGGTCCACGGAGAGAGCCGTTTCTTCATCGACCAGCTTCTCTCTGCCATACCCGATGTCGACACCAACGTGGCGCCGGGCGAAGAGGTCGACTTCGAGATATATGCCGGCGTCTCGGTGCCGGCCGAGCCCGAAACGCCGTTCATCGCCATCGACGCGCCAGGAGGAGCTCCCGGCGTGGTCGCGGTGGGGCGGATCGAGAACCCGATCCCAACGCTGGTGGCCGACCATCCGCTCCTCGACGACATCGATGTGAGCCGGATCGCCATCTCCGAGGCTCAGACACTGCAAGTGACCGAGGGTGAGGTCGTGCTGGGCGCACCAGGAGCACCTCTGATCGTCGCAGGTGAGGCCAATGGGGTCCCCTTCTACTACCTGGCGTTCACTCTCGAGCAGTCCAATCTCCCCATCGACATTGCCTATCCGATCATGGGAGCTCGCATGGTCGGGGGGCTCGCCACTTCAGAGGGTGTGGCCGAGGCAATGACCGTGGGCGACCGCTTTCCCATCGGGGCGATCGGCGGGCGCGTCACCGACCCTCGGGGGAACACGACCATCGTGGCGGTCGGTGAATCCGAGCCCATGGCGGACCTCGCCGGGTTCTGGACGGTGGGTCCGGAAGGCCAGGAGCCTTATGACGTGGCGGTGAACGTGGACACCGTCGAATCGGACCTCGCTCCCCGGGACACCCTCCCGGACATCCGACCAGCCCCCGACGCGGAGCCACTGGCCAATGCCACAACCACCATCGCACGAACCTTGCTCCCGTGGGTCCTCGTCACCCTCCTGGGGGTCCTCGCCTTCGAGCTCTACGTCAGCTTTCGGTCCCGAGGCGTGCCTCTACGGCAATGGAGAATCGGTCTGGCAGTCAGAGCTCTCATCGTGGGACTTATCGTCCTCGCCCTCGTCGACCCTCCGATAACCACCGGATCCGGAGACGTGACCACTGTCTTCGTCGTCGACGTCTCCGACTCGATGAGCGACAACGCCAAACAAGAAGCTCGTGCCTGGGTCGACTCGGCATTGACCGAGGCCCGGGACAATGAATGGGGCGTCATCGAGTTCGGCTCCGACGCCCGGGTGGGCACACCGATTGGCACGGACCCGTACCGGGGGGCAAGAGGGGTGGAAGCCGACGCCACCAACCTGGCGCGGGGATTGCGACTCGGCGAGTCGATCCTCACCGGAGAGACCCGCCAGCGCATCGTGTTGGTGTCCGACGGACGGGGGAACACCGGGGACCTCCAAGCCGAGATCGACCGCCTCGAAACCCTGGGAGCAGTCGTCGACGTACATACCATCACCGCGTCGTCTGTCACCGATGCCGCGATCTC
>DASUUC010000030.1:0-19770 GCA_036374335.1 Acidimicrobiia bacterium | reverse complement strand
CGAGCCGGCACCGGGATTCGAGCTCGCTCCGCTGGAAGGCGGCGACCCCATTTCGTTGGCTGACCTGAACGGGGACATCGTTTTGGTCAACTTCTTTGCCTCGTGGTGCCTCCAGTGCCGCAATGAGCATGCCGCCCTCACGTCGACCGCCAACGCCTTTGCCGAGCAGGGAGTGACCCTTGTCCAGATCGCCTACCAGGAAAGCCCACCGGCCTCATTGAACTATCTCGAGACGGCGGGACGCTCCGATGCTGCGTTTTACCTGGCTGACCCGGGTAGCCGCACGGCCATCGCGTACGGGGTTTTCGGTATTCCGGAGACGTTCTTCATCGACGAGGAGGGCATCGTGGTGGGCAAGATCATCGGCGAATCCGATGCCTTCACACTGGGTGCCACGATCGATGCCATCAAAAGGGGCGAGGTGCCGGGGCAGAGCGTGACCGGCGACACCCAGCAGCGCCCGGATGAATAGGCCGCTGGTAGCGGCGTTGGCCCTCGTGGTCGCCGCATGTGGTACCGCAACTGATGCCTCGACCACATCGATGGCAACGTCTTGTCAGGAGCCTCCCCGAGAAGAGCTGGAGATGGAGTCGACCCTCGATGTGATGATCAGCCCAAACCCTGCGTCGCCGCGTGAGATCGTGGAGCTGACAGTGCTGAAGGCGGACCTGTCGGACGATGCCGTCGTCGGGGTGGACGCCGAGTGGCAATGCTGGGATGGCTCGAGATGGGTGACCACACACTTCGTCTACCGCGGGTTTGGGGACAATCCCGGCCAGACAATCCCCGTGAACGCGGAGTTTCGGATACGTGTCCCTTCGATCGGGCTCGCCCTCGATGAGGGATATCCCATTGTCATCCCTCAGGTCGCGCCCGGAACGTACCGCGTCGAAGACGCGGCCCTCGCCGATGGTGACACCATCAATGGATTCGCCCTGGTCGAGGTCGTGGAGGGTTGAGTTTCACCCCCCGGATTGGGGGCGGGCATGGGTTTTGGGGCGCTTCTGTCTTGGGAGCCGGGTTTCGGGATTCTGGTCGGTCGTAGTTCGGGTGAACATACGTTCCACCCACGACGGAAACCACCCACGCGGCCAATTCGGCAAGATCCCCTTGAGGCCAGGCATTGAACGCCGGGATCTCGGGACCGGCCATCTAGTCTCCTCGTCCAATGCGGTTCTCTGGAAGCGAATTGTTCCTGATCGTCGTCGTCCTCATCCCCACTGTGTGGGCACTCTTCGATGCCCTGCAGACGAGCTCCGACGTGTGGGCGGCCTCCAAGCAGGATCAGGCGGTTTGGGTCCTGGTCGTCCTCCTCCTACCCGTCGTCGGAGCGATCATGTTCTTTCTCGTCGCGCGGCCCCGCTTGAACCAGGTTCGCTGACCCTCATTCACGACGATCGACGACGGCCACGTCCACTTCTTCATAGGTCACGGAGTCGAGCGCGGCCGATCCGGTATCCAACAGGAACACGTCGAAGAAACCACGCAGGTAGTTGTTGACCGCCAGGATCACCCGGCTAGCCGAGATCGGTCCCCTCAACCCGAATCGTGAGGCAAGTGGAGTCATCAAAGGCGTCATCAGAAAATCGTTGTGCCAGGCACCTTCGACGCCTACCAGGTATGTGATCGACTCACCGCGGGCCGCGATGCCTCTCAGCAAGCCGTCACTCGGGGTATCCACCCAGTCCTCGGACATCATGTAGAGGGCTGGCCGGGTCATCGTCTGTTGCAGGTCACGCTCGGTGAGAGCCTCCACCCACGGATCCATTGCCAGGACAGCCCCACACTGTTCCATCTCGAGACATACCTTGATCGCAGACGCGCCCCCGGCTGAATGGCCATAGATACCGATCCGGTTGAGGTCGATCGATCCCGCCAAAGGGCCGAAGGCCCCCGTCGCTCCTTGCTCCAACTCGGTCAGGACCGTGACCAGGTCCCCGGAGATCGTCTCCACGAGGTTGGATATGGCGTTCATGTATTCGCTCTCAGGGACATCAGCCTGATCGGGAATCACCTCGGAGTCCTTGTAGAAGACCTCGCCATCCTCCGACACGGTTGCCACGGCGGCATAGGTGTGGTCGGGGGCGACAACGATGTATCCGTTCGACACCAAGTGCTCGATCTGGTTGAGCGTGTTGGTCCGCATCCCTCCCCACCCATGGCTGTAGATCAAAACCGGGAAAGTCCCGCCGGCCACGGTCGTCGACTTTCGGGCATGGGACGGGGTGTATCCGGTGTGATTCCAGAACCAGGAAGGCAGCCCCATCTCCCGGGCCAGAGCCGGGGCCACGACCTCCCAGTCCTCACTCCAGGGGATGGGTGGCTCGCTATCCGACATGCCCGCCGGATACCAGACTTGAGCCACGAACTCACGCGGTTCGCCGGCTCTCCCGCCATACGGTTCGTCCCGGCTCCGGTCGACGAGCTGGACGGTAAAGGTGCCGATGGGGTCGGGACCCGACGGCGGGGGGAGCTCGGGCACCGGTAGCAGGACCGGCAGGATGACCACCAACCCCAATCCGACGGTGCCGAGCAGGGCACGCAACAGCCGCCGCGACCAATCGAGGGTGCGCTCGATGTAGAGGACGTCGCCGATGGCCAACCCGGCCGCGACCAGATACAACGGGATCATCTGCCAGCGGAACCCCTCGAATTGAAGCTGAACGAATAGGGCGGCCGCCAGCGTGAGCGCAACCAGCCCACGTCTCGGACGCACGCCGAATACCACGGGCCAGCCAACCGCAAATACGGACGCGAAAAGGATGATCAGTTCGAATCGTCTCACCGGGCGTTGGACACTAAGTGAGACTCGACGCTGTGCGGAGTCATGCCCTCGCTTCACATGGCTTGTGTGACGGGCGGTTCGATCATCTGCAGCCCTATCCAGCATCAACTCCGAAACGGCTCGGTTCTTCAGCCGGACAGCGCGATGAGGTTGTCCAGGGCGGCCCTGATCTCCTCTTCGGGACGGAGCCCGTCCCAGGCGGCGACGACTGTCCGATCTCGGGCGATGAGGACAGTCACTGGCTGGTAAGGAATGCGGTAGAGCGAGAAGATCTCCTCCTGCTCATCGAGACCCCATTGGATCTCGCCGGACAGGAACAACTCCTCGGCTCGGTCCGCGGTCGCCTCGAAGCTGGACTTCCAAGCAGGGGCGACGAAGTCGACCTCGTCGGCATATTCAGCCGCCAGGCTGTCCACGACGGGCAACTCCCGCCTGCACGTTGGTCACCACTCGGCCCAGAACACCAGATAGACCGGCTTCGCACCTTCCGAGAGGGTGTAGGTGCCTCCTTCTCCCAGCTCGAGGGAGAAGTCGGGCGCCAATGGCCGACCGGATGTGGTCCCGGTTTCCCCTGCTGCCGTGGTGGTGGTCGACGCCGGTGCTTCGGTTGAGTCAGGTGATCCGCCCGATCCGCGATCGGAAGGCTGCGTGGTGGAGACCTGACCACCCTCTGTGGTCGACGTCGACCCAGCATCCTCCGCTGCGCACGCAACGATGATGAGCGCAAACACAAAGGTCAGCAGGTTTAGACGTCGCGATCGCACGGTCGAACCGTAGAACAGCTCGTGTATATCGGAGGTAAATCGGGGTTGTCACGGCATCGGCGCGTTTGTTTGTACAATCGCCATCCCGTGCCAAACACGACTCTGTACTTCGCCTACGGATCCCTACTCGACCCAGACCGGATCAAAGAGGCTGCCCCTGGCTCCAAATTCCTGTTCATCGCCCACTATCCGGAGACCAAGCTCGACTTCGTCGCCGACGACGAGAACGGGGCGGTGCCCACTCTCACGAAGGAGAGCGGGCACACCGTGTGGGGTGGCGTCTTCGAGATCCCCGACGACGAGGTGGAGTCATTGACGAGTGCCGAGGCGGCCGAGGGTCGCCAGCCCGGTTTCGACCTGAAAGCCGTCGACCGTGAGGGCAACAAACACGACTGCCTCACCTTCGTTTCGGTGGGTGACGTCAACGGCGACCAACGACCCAGCCCCCGGTACCTGGAGTCGATGATCAAAGGAGCCCGTCACTGGAGTCTCCCCGCCGGCTGGGTCATGGGTCTGGAAGATCTCTCCGACGACCCCCTCTTCTCCTGAGGGAGAGCTCGAAGGGAACGCCCCCTTGACCGACTACTCGACAGCCGTGTCGGGAACCGGGAAGAGCCTGTGAAGGGCGAAAGCTACGATGGCGCCGACCAACGGAGCCCACATGTACACCACCAGCTCTGAGCCAAACGTTCCCCCGACGGCCGCCGGCGCAAAGGAACGAGCCGGGTTGACCGACGAACCCGAGAATGGGATGCCGGCGAGATGCACTCCGACCAGCGTGAGCGCAATGGCCAGCGGTGCGTGATTGCCTCTCGCCCGGGTGAAGCGGGTCGTGGTCATGATCACCCAGACGAAGACGGCGGTGAGGGCGATCTCCACGACGATGGCCGCGGTCAGACTCTCATAGACGGTTGCGGTGGCCGCCACGTCGTCGCGATCACCCGAGACCGCCAGGACGATGAGCGAGCCGACGGTGGCCCCGGCGAACTGTGCGACCCAGTAGCCGATGGCGTCTCCCAACGAGATCCGTCGATCGAGGAGCATCGCCAGCGTCACCGCCGGATTGAAATGGGCGCCGGACACATGCCCAACCACCCAGATTCCGGCTAGGAGTGCCAGGCCAAAAGCGAACGCGATCACCACGATCCGGGCGATGCCGTCGCCTCCCGCGGCGAGAGTGGCGAGGATCCCCATCGTCCCCAGACCAACGAGGATCAAGGTCCCCATCAGTTCCGCCAGGTACTTGTTGATGACCATAGAGGCTCCTCCTGTTGGCGAGTCCGACAATTCGACCGAACTCGAGTTACAAAGGTTTCGCAGTCAGGCTATTTCGGCGACCGGAGAGATCTCCGGATTTCTCAACGCCTGGTTGATCGTTGGCTCTGCGAACATCGGTCGCGATGTTTGCCGCCCTGAACTTCGGCGCCGTCGCCCTTGGAGTGGCCGCCGCATCGCTCAGCGCCTCGATACTCGCCGTTCTTCTCGGCGCTGGATTGGCTCTGAGCCTCGAAGGCGGCGAGGACATTGGTCTGGTGATCGGGATCGTCTCCGGATTGGCCACCGGTGGTTGGGTCGCCGGATCTCGCGCCAAGCACTCGGAGCGATTTCACGGCATGGTCACGGGACTGCTGTCCGCCTTCGTGATAGTCGTCATCGCCAGACTCAGCAACAGCCCAGCGGGGACACCGGTCGTGGTCTGGCTGGCCGTCCTTTCTGTTGCAATATCGGGGTTCGCCGGGTGGTTGGCAGGTAAGAGGAAAGAGCGCAATCGCCAGGCATCGGCCCGCACGAAGGATGGGCGATGGTGAGGTGCAGGGTCGCCATGTTGGTGTGTCGCAGTAGAATTGGAAGATCGCGAGCCCCTCGGACGGTCGCAGCCAACGGCTGAGGAAAGTCCGGACTCCATAGGGCAGGGTGCTGGATAACTTCCAGGCGGGGCGACCCGACGGAAAGTGCAGCAGAGAGCAGACCGCCGATGGCCCTCAGGGGCACAGGCAAGGGTGAAACGGTGGTGTAAGAGACCACCAGCGTCACCGGCGACGGTGACGGCTCGGCAAACCCCACCCGGAGCAAGGCCAAGCAGGGACCCGGTTGCCCGCCGAATGGTCTCGGGTAGGCCGCATGAGCGTGTCGGTGACGACACGTCGAGATGGATGACCGTCCTCGACAGAATCCGGCTTACAGACGGGCTCGCAAGCGTCAAACCCCCTCTCACCAGGGGGTTTGACCGTTTCCTAGGCGTTTCGGGGGCCGTCGTGCACCGGGATTCAACAAGAGCGCGGTCCAGGCTGAGAATCCCCCGCTTCGGTCGTCCGCTGGTCGTCGTCCGGCCAGAGGTTCTAGTAGGTGTCCAAGTCTCCTGATCGATCGCCTGGCCGGGGTGATGGCGTACAGGACACATGGGATTATCGAGCTCAGCTGGGATGCGAGTCAGGCGGAGGGATCAACTGCGTTATTGGCTTCAGCTGGTGTGGGTATCTGCCGTTAGGCCTTTCAGCAGCTCGTGGCACCGGTTGGCTCGACGTTCGTCGGCCTCCTGGCACTCCTTGATGAACTCTTCTACGTCCGGATGCTCCGCCTGCCGGGCATCATCCAGGAACTGCGCGTAGAGATGTGAGCCTTGGAGAGCGTGGTATTGGATACTGACCAGATCGAAGACGATGTCTTCGGTGATGTCGTGGTTGCTTGACATAGCCCACACTTACCCGAAGCCTCAGAGCAGAAACCACAGTGGCACCTCTCGACCGGATGTCCAGGCTCCCTGGCAGGTTGAGGGTGACGCTCACACGTAATCATCGACCACGCGAGAAACCCCCGAAGAGTCCCTGCTGCTGAGGGCCTTGATACGCTCTGCCCCAGATCAGGGAGATGCGGATGAAGTCCCTCTACGCCTCGGCACTTGTCGGCCTATGTCTCGTTGCCACAGCGTGTGGCGACAGCCCTGCCCAGCTGGTCGTCAGAGGTGCCGGCCCCCACGGGTGCGAGTACAGCGGCCCTAATCAGATCTCAGAAAGCGTTGTCGAGCTGGCGGCTACACCTTCCGGCCAAGGTCACATTCTGGCTGTGATCTACGAGTTGGAATCGGAGCCGGCTGATGGTGAGATCGACCAGTCTGAACTCAGATCCGTGGTAGCAACTGTGGAGAACGAAGACGACGTCAACCTCGCCCGGAGGACCGCGGAATTATCTGCTGGTCACTACGCGATCGCGTGCAAATACGGGGACTTCGATGGCGTCGTGGCCACACTCACTGTGACGCCTTGACGATAGCCCAATCCGACTGTCACCGGTGAACGCGTCCACCTGAGTCTCAGGACCCATCGGCTACTCCGAAGGACCGTGCTCCAGGAGCGCTCGCCCGGCCACCGACATCAGCATCAAAACACTTCCGAAGAGAAAGAAAGTCACTCCCAGCGTGTATTGGGTCGGCTCATAGAAGGTGAAGCATCCGACCACGAACAGGAGAGCCCCACCGAGGTCGAGAGCCATGAGCAGTTTCCGCCTTGCGTGGACAGCCCAACAGAGGCGGGCCAAACGTCGCATGGGCGCTGACACCTCACCAACCATACTTCGGCTCCAAACAGGGGACACGCAATCGCTCGATGGAACCGTGGCCTACCCATCAGTCAGGTGACGGCACTCTCTCGCTATGCATTGTCTGCCGGGAGGGCAATCACCCGAAACTGGGGCCACATTCTCGACGCAGAACGCCAATCGCCGCTATCGAGTGCTGCGGCTCCCCGGGTTGAAGATTGCGTTGAACACCATCCCTGAGACCAGGAGCCCGACCACAGTCCACCACACGTTCCCCGTGATGGCCCAGACAACAGCCGCGGTGGCCAGACCGCCGATCGTCATCAAGATCGTCCAACGAGTCCTATAGCTCATGCGTCCATTGTCCATGAGGAACTCGCGGGACCGTTAGGGGCGATGGTCACATTCGGGTGAATCTCGTCGCCGTTTCGAGAGGCTCTCAAGAGAGGCTTTTCGGGCCGTCGCAATCGCATTCGCATACCGTCCGAAGGTCGACCTCCCCTGACTCCCGGACGACCCTCGAAAATGGCCCGGACGACCAATCTGCCAAGCACAAGGGACTCACACATATCGGGGTTATCTAGCCTCGGACAGATGGCCGATCTCATCCAGTCGCTGGTGGTTGTGTTTTTGTTCGCCTGGGTGTCACGTGCCCTTCTCGGGGCTCGTGAGCTGACCTGGCGGAGGACTCTGCTCGCCGCCGTCGCCGGAATCATCTTCGGACAGGGTCTGGCCGCCCTCATCATCGCACGGGACCTGGAGTCCCTCGTGGAGATCGATCCTGCCCAACTCATGGCTCTGGCTCTCCCGCTGTCACTCATCGGAACCATGGGCGCCATCGTGGTCCTCGAGCTTCTGTTCATCTCCAAGCCGTCGGCTCCGGGCGTCCGGCTGATCAGACCGTGGCGTGCAACACGTCGATGGGCAGGGATGTGGAGAAGAGGGCTCGCCGTCTTTCGCATCCTGACCCGGCATGGGCTGGCGCCCCTGCTCGGTCTGAGGAGAGATCACGTGTCCACTCGAAACCCTGCCGAGGTCTCGAGACGAATATGCCGATCGCTCGAAGAGGCCGGAGGCATGTTCGTCAAGCTGGGACAACTTCTGGTCACCCGCCCGGACCTGCTTCCCCCGGAGGCGGTCATCGAACTGAGCCGATTGCAGGCCGACGTCGCTCCACTGGACGAGAGGCAGGTGCGGCAAATCATCACTGAGGAGATCGGTCGCCCACTCGAAGAGGTGTTCTCCTCCATCGATTGGAGCCCGATCGGGTCAGCATCCATCGGACAGGCGCACATTGCAGTCCTCCGAGATGGTTCGGAGGTGGTAGTCAAGGTGCGTCGGCCCGGGCTCGAGGTTCAGGTGGACCGCGATCTCGCCATCACCAGATGGCTGGCTTCTCTGGCGGAGCGGCGAACCTCCTGGGGAAACGCCTATCAGGTCACCGAGCTGGCCGAGGAATTCTCCGACGTCCTGCGCTCCGAGCTGCGATTCGACCTCGAAGGGCAGAACGCGGCTGACATGACAGCCGCAATCGAAGGCCATCCGGGTATCCGGGTGCCCAGGGTCATCCACCCGCTGACCACCGAACGAATGCTGGTCATGGAGCGGCTGACGGGCACACCACTGTCGAAGGCGACTGGTCGCCGGGACGATGCAACGAGCCGCGCCCTCGCCGACGATCTTTGCGTGTCTCAGGTTCGAGCGATGCTCGCGGGGGAGAGATTCCACGGCGACCCACATCCGGGAAACGTCTTGTTGCTGGAGGACGGTGGCCTGGGTTTGGTCGACTTCGGGATCACCGGCCGCCTCGACGCATTCGAGCGGGCCTCGGTTTTCCAAATGCTCATCGCCCTGAAGTTAGACCAGCCCACCGTCCTCTACGAAGCACTGATGTCGGTCGGTGCGGTGACCCCGGGCCATGACCCCGACGAGGTGGAAAGGGCGCTCGCCCGGTTTCTCGCTGCTCACATCGGTTCGGGTCTGCCCTCTCCGGAGGCGCTGACCGAACTGCTCAGACTCATCACCAGCCTCGGGATGAGGATGCCTACCTCTACCACCACGATGTTCCGCGCCCTCGCCACTCTCGCCGGGACTTTCGAGACGCTGTCGCCGGGCTATCCGATACTCGACGTGATCGCCGATCTTGGCGGAGTCGAGCTGAGAGAGCGGATGACACCCGGCTCACTCACCGAACTGGTGCAACAGGAATGGGCGCAGCTTCAGCCCTTGTTGCGTCGAGCTCCCCGCCATCTCGACCGAATCGCCACTCTGCTCGAACATGGCCGGCTCACCACCCGGGTCACTCTCTTCACCGACCCCGACGAGGTCAGGACTGTGGAGCGTCTCTTGAACAGGGCTGTTCTCTCTTTTCTCAGCATCGGTCTGGGTGTGGTTTCGGTGCAGCTTCTCGGTGCGGAAGGAGGGCCCATGCTCGTGGCAACCGACGTGACCTTCTTCGAGGTGTTGGGTTGGATCGGGCTCACCGTCGCAGTGATTCTGTTGCTCAGGGTCCTCCTCGCCGTTTTGCGCACAGAGCAACCGCCTTCACGCTGACCGCGGCGTGACCCCCGCGGGACGGGTTCCGCCTCGGCCCCGCAGGTCAATAGAATTCTCGCCGATGGCTCAAACCCAGCACGGCGCAACACGACGCCCCGGCATGGCATCGACGAGCCCTAAACTCAACTATGTCATAGGGGTCGCTGTGATCCTGATCGGGGCTTTGCTCGTCTACTCGGTCGTGTTCACCGAGTTCCAGCATCGGGTGCAGTTCCAGTGGGAGGTCAACAACGAAGGTGCTCGGGTCCCGATCACCCACATCACGTGCCCATCGCCCTGGTCGGTGATCACCAGGGACGCGCGGCCGGAAGGTGTCGTATCAGGTGACCTCTGCGTGCTTCCCGCGCGTGGGCAGGTGGCGCAAGGGGTGCTCATCGCCCTGGGATCATTGGCCCTCGCCCTCTGGGCGTTGACCCGTAATCCCCGCACCTATCCCATGCCGACTCTCCCCCAATCGATCCGGGAGCGGTTGTGGAAGTGAATCGCCTCATCGTCGGGTCGTGACGATGGCCGAAATCGATGTTCAGAGGCTCGACAGCGAGCGTTTTGGGGTGACAATCGTGGAAGACGGCTCGAAGAGCGTCCATGAGGTCACCGCAACGAAGAAGCACGTCGATCTCCTGTGCGGTGACTGCGAGCCGGAGAGAGTAGTCGAGGCTTCCATTCGGTTCCTTCTCGATCGTGAGGCGAAGGAGTCGATCATGAATCGGTTCGATCTCGACGTCATCGCCAGCTTCTTCTCCGATTACCCGACGGCGATTCACGACTACCTGTGAGCGACAAAGCCAGAGCGATGGCCGAGGCCGACTTTCATAGAGAAGGGCTGTCTCCCCATTCCTGGTCCAACGAGCCTGGATACCGCTATGGGAGGCATGAACACGACTATCACAAGGTCCTCTTCTGCATCGAAGGCTCGATCACCTTCCACACAACCGACGGCGACATCGAGCTCGTGCCCGGGGATCGTCTCGACCTTCCTCCGCGCACCCCGCACTCGGCCACGGTAGGTGAGTCGGGCGTGACATGCATGGAGGCAGCCAGGAGCTGACGTCCTTGGCGTGCCGCCCCGAGTGCCATACCCTCACAGCACGATGATGCCATCACGACCATCTGGGGACGCCCGCCCATGGGGTGAAGCGGCGACCCCGTACGACGAGATCGGCGGAGCCGATGCCGTGGGTCGACTCGCGGACGCGTTCTACGACGTGATCGAGGAGGAGTCGCCTGGCTTACGGGCGATGCTGCCGATCAGCACCAAGAACACTCGCAAGAAATTCGCCATGTATCTCAGCGGCTGGCTGGGCGGACCTCCTCTCTACGAGGAGAAATGGGGTCATCCCCGCCTCCGCATGCGACATCTCCCGTTTGCGATTGGCACCACCGAAGCGGACGAGTGGATGCGCTGCATGCGACTGGCGATGGACCGCATCGATGTCGGAGAGCCGCTGCGCAGGTTCCTCGATGAGCGGTTCATCCAACTGGCGCTGCACATGAGGAACAAGGCAGACTCCTGAGGTGTGCGGGCGCTTCTCGATCACAGGGGATCTCGACTTCTACGCCGAATATTTCGGGGTGGACGATGTCCTCACCGAGCCGCTCGACAAGAGCTGGAACGTGGCGCCGACCGACCCCGTCTACGTGATCAGGGAAAGTGACGGGCGACGCGAGCTCACGTCCATGCGATGGGGACTGATCCCCCATTGGGCCAGGGACAGCCGATCGATCCAGATCAACGCCCGGTCGGAAACGGTGGCGACGACGGCGGCGTTTCGCGACTCGTTCGCCAGGAAACGCTGTCTGATCCCTGCAGACGGCTTCTACGAATGGGAGCCTCCCGATGATGGGCGCACCCCACACTGGGTCTACCGGGCAGATGGCCATCCCATGGCCTTCGCCGGCATCTGGGCGTCACGTCACGATCCCGAGACCCACATCTGGCATCGGACCTGCTCGATCATCACCAAGAGTGCCGAAGGCGTCATCTCCGAGATCCACGACCGGATGCCGGTTGCTCTGGTATCTGAGGTTTGGAAGGCCTGGCTCGATCGTGACCTGCGCGACCCGGAAGCCGCTTTGCCCTTACTCCAACCGATCGACGCCGAATCGATCATGGAGCACATGGTTTCCCGGAAGGTCAACTCGGTGAGGAACAACGCGCCTGATCTGCGCGAGAAGACTCAACCGGAGACCCTCTTCTAGGGAGCCGATGAGCGAATGCAGCACGAAGTTCTCAAACGCGAGCTCGGTCTCGGTGGTGCCATCGTCACCGGACTGGGATCGATCATCGGCACCGGTGCCTTCGTTGCGATCGGAATCGCCTCTGGTATCTGGGGAGACGCGGTCATCTGGGCGATTCCGCTGGCGGCTGTGGTCGCCGTATTCAACGGACTCTCTTCTGCGTTCCTCGCCGGGCGCTTCCCGGTTGCCGGAGGGACCTACGAGTACGGATACCAGACCCTGAACCAGTGGTTCGGCTTCTCTGCGGGCTGGTTGTTCCTCCTCGCAAAGACCGCCTCTGCGGCCACGGCAGCTCTCGGAGTGGCTCTCTATCTCCAGGCGAGTGGACCTGTGGTCCCCATCATCGCGGTGGCTCTGGTGACCGTCATGGTACTCACCGGCTTGCGGCGAACGGCATGGCTCAACGCAACTCTCTTGGTCGTCTCGGCGGGCGCGATCGTGTGGTTCGCCGCAACGTCAACACTTCAGAGCGAAGGGGTATCGAATTCCGTCACGGCGTGGTCTGCGGCCGATGTGGCAGCAGCGATTGCATTTCTGTTCGTGGCATATACCGGGTACGGCAGGATCGCCACCCTCGGAGAAGAAGTCAAAGAGCCCGAGGTGATGATCCCGCGGGCCGTCATCATCACTCTCGCCATCGCCGCGACTCTCTACCTGCTCGTGGAGGTCGGAGGAAGGGCATTGGGCGGACCGCTCTGGGGTCAGGACGCCGGGATCGTCGACGCCGGAGGCCAAGTGGTGGCGGTCGGCGCAATTGCCGCGATGCTGGGAGTGCTGCTCAATCTCATCCTCGGGCTGTCCCGGGTGTGGCTGGCAATGGGACGACGCGGCGACATGCCGGGGCGGCTGGCCCGTCTCGACCGACGGCAGGAGCCGGTCGCTGCCATCGTCGTTTCAGCGGTGCTGGTCTCGGCATTGACCTTGATTCGCGATATCAGCTTGGCCTGGAGCTTCTCGGCGATGACCGTGTTGCTCTACTACGGCCTGACCAACCTGTCGGCCCTGGCAGTGAACCGGAAACGGGCCAATGCATGGCTGGGCCTGCTGTCTTGTGTATCTCTCAGCTTCTTCGTCCCACTGGGGGTTTGGCTGACCGGGATCTCCATGCTGGCCCTGGGCCTCATCTGGAAGACCGTCTATAGAAGAGTCGCCTAGTTAGCATCTCGACCGCTCTTGAAGAGGTCGACTGCACTCTCTTTGGTACCGATGGTCGTGCTTGTCTCGGCCTGCTCGGCCATCCTCGGTGAGACCACTGCACCCGGATCTCAGCCGAGCAGCGACGACGAGCCGGGTAGTGCTGATTGCATTCGTTTTACCGGAGATCACAGCACGCCGGTGAGCACGGGGTCTGTTGCCTCCGACGCACTATCCCTCTCAGGAGAGACTTTCGTTTGTGCCGACGATGTGGTCGTCGTCGGGCCCGACAACCTCAACGAGGTGGCTGCGGCGGCCCAACTGGCGGCGGCCGTTTCCGGCCCGCTGCTCTTTCCCGAACCAAGGCTCGATGCCGAGCTCGGGCGTCTCAAACCGGAACGGGTGCATGTGGTTGGATCACCACAGGTCGATGTCCCTTCCGGCGCCGAAAGAGTCGACCATGGCGTTCCCAGTGCGGTCGAATTGACGGGCGAGACCCTCGGCGTCGAGGACCAGGTTTCGCTTCCCGCAACCCCGGATTCGTCGACGATCATCGAAACGATCCTCGCCATCAGCGATGGCACACGGGTTGCCGTGCCTGGAAGGAGCTCGACAGCGTCGACGACTGGTTCGGATGCAGCGCTCGACGAGACGGAGATCGTCACCGGTCTCGCCGTGCCCTCGCAGTCGGCTGCCGTCTGGTTGGTTGACGCCGCTCAACCGCTGACGATTTTCCTTGCCTCCGCAGTGGGCAGAGCCCTCGATGCCTCGGTGGTTGCGATCGACGGCGACGACGTTCTCGGTCATCCCGAGGTCGGGACCGCACTCGATGGGCGCGACCGGGGATCGACCCGATTCGTCGGAAATGTCCCCGACGCGAGTCGATGGGAGCTCGCCGTTCTCGCCAACGGACAGCAGTTGCCGGGTGGAGGGTTCCACATCCTGCCTGAGGGACAGAAGCGTCGGTACCTCGCCTATTACGGACATCCCCGTACCACGGCACTCGGGGTGCTGGGGGAACAAGGACCGGCGCAGACTCTCGAGAAGATGCAAGGATTCATCGCCGACTACGCCGGCGACGGATCACAGGTGGTACCCACATTCGAGATCATCGCGTCGGTGGCGAGCGGCGGTCCGACCGACGACAACGACCACAGCTTCGAGTGGCCGCCGGAGACCTTCGACCCGTGGATCGAGTTCGCCGCCGCGACCGACATGTACGTGGTGTTCGACCTCCAGTCTGGTCAGGATGATTTCCTGAGCCAGGCTGTCCAATACGAGGAGCTGCTGAAGCTCCCGTTTGTGGGTCTTGCCCTCGATCCCGAGTGGCGGCTCTCCTCGGGCCAGGCGCACCTCGAGCAGGTGGGCGGCGTCGACGTTGCAGAAGTCAACGAAGTGATCACCTGGCTCGCCGACCTCGTTCGGGACAACGGCCTTCCCCAGAAGATGATGATCGTCCATCAGTTCCGGACTTCGATGATCCGGAACCGCCAGGACCTGATAGAGCGGCCCGAAATCCAGTTGATCGTGCAGATGGACGGTGATGGGAGCGAGGCCCAAAAGGACGCCACCTGGAGACAGCTGTTGGCGGGAGCCGACGACGTCCATTGGTCCTGGGGTTGGAAGAACTTCTTCGATGAGGACGAACCGGGACCACCGTCACCGGTCAGCACGATGAACAAGGTGCCCACCCCCGTCTACGTCAGCTACCAATGATCGCGCCAGAGTGGCCAACCCAGGGTTGCAGACACCGCTCAGCGAAGTCCAGCGCCCTCAGTTCGCGGGATTGCCGACCGCCTCGCTGAACCTGGCATCATCCGGAGATGACCAAATTCGCCTACTTCTGCGGTCATGAGCAGTGGCATCCAGAAGAACTCGTCCAACACGCCGTCCTCGCCGAGCAGTCGGGTTTCGACATGGTGGTGGTCTCTGAGCACTTCCACCCCTGGGTTGACGACGAGTCGGCATCCGGATTCGCCTTCTCGACGATCGGGGCCATGGCGGCCGCAACGGACACCATCGAGTTCGCCACCGGTGTCACCACTCCGCTGTTCCGCTATCACCCGGCGGTCGTCGCCCAGGCCGCGGCCACCCTCGACCGTCTTTCCGACGGGCGCTTCACGCTCGGAGTCGGCACCGGTGAGAACATCAACGAGGGCCCGCTCGGCTACGACTTCCCCAAATACGCGGAACGCAACGCCCGTATGACCGAGTCACTCGAGATCATGCGCCGTCTCCTCGACGGGGAGAAGCTCACATACGAGGGCGAGTTCTACGTAACCGACCGGGCCAAGCTCTACTCCCCTCCGTTCGGCCCGGTGCCGATCCTCATGGCGGCGGGTGGGCCCAAGTCGGCCAGACTGGCCGGGGAGAAGGCCCAGGGTGTCATCACCTCGGTGAAGGACCCCGCGGAGACCGTGGAGCGTGTCATCGAACCGTTGCAGCGGGCTGCCGCCGAAGCGGCAAAACCCGACCCGACCGTGCTCGCCACGCGATGGTCGATATTTGCCACGGATGAGGACGAGGCGTGGAAGGCGCTCTACCCGTGGCGTGGTCTGCGTGCCCCGGGCCGGCTCGAGGCCGTCGACCCCCAGGAGTTGCGGGAACGTGCCGATGAAATGCCCCGCGGAGAGGTGCTGGGCCGGTACAGCCTGGTCTCCACGGTCGACGAGGTGGTCGACATCTACCGACCTCTGGTCGACGACCTGGGCGCCGACATCGTCACTTTCCAGATGGCGTCGCTCGACCAGCCTGCTTTGATCGAGTTCCTCGGCAAAGAGGTGCTGCCTTGTCTCCGCGGCCAGACGGGCTAGCCGACTCGGGTGATCACCTCGATGAGAGCAAAGAGTTGCTGAGATGCGGACGGGGTGATGTCGGGCAAGGAAGCCGCGACGTGCAGCGACGGCACGATCTTCTGGAGCTCGGCAAGGATCAGCCGGGCGTCCGCGGTCTTTGTGGCCAGCAGGCGCTCCACAGGGCCGGCCATCTTGTCGGCAAGGCCCGAGCCGAAAGAGGCAAAGAGGTCGACCCGATAACCGTCGACATTCCTGACGATAATCGTCCGGGCACTTCCGTCGGGAGGGGTGAGGGAGACCCTGTGGAATTCCACATCGTCTTGTTCGACGGTCCCGTCGTCGACGACCGACACCTCGCCGGCGAGAAAATCGCCGGTCTCCTGAGCGAAGCCCGTCCAGAAATTGGCCGCGATCTCCTCGTCACCCTCGGACAGGGACCGGGCAACCTCTCCGAAGGTGGCTCCCTCGGCGAGAGCTGCCAGGGCGGCCTGTCCGGGAACCGCCAGACGGCTGGCGTCGGCGAAGTCCGGGGTGTTGATGGCAGCAACCAGCTCTTCGACTGCTGTGACCGGGGAGTCGGCCCCTTCCCCTGGTGCAATTGTCGGCTCGGTGGTCGGGTCCTCTCCCCCACATGCCACAGCCAACACTGCGAGGGCGACCAGCGACAGAGCCCTAAGCGAGATGATCAGGAAGCCTCCCCGTCTCGAGAGTCGTCTGTCGTCGGTCCGGGGAGGACATGCCCAGTGCGACCCACAGCCATATCAGGTAGACAACACTCACGGCCTCTTTGACCCAACGCCAGGGATCGGACGTTGCCCGGTCCCACGCCAGGGCCCAGAACGGGGCGTCCCCGGGCGGAATCTCGAGACCGAAGAACGGCCAGAGGAACACATCTTGTGATGTCCACATGCCGTCGAGCAGGAGATGGAGAAGCCATCCGATCCCCAGTGCCATCCAGGCGCGGCGACGCCGTCCTCGGCGGGTCGCCAGTAGGACGAGGCTCATGTACAGAGTCGGTAGTAGCAGCGAGTGGAGCCACAGCTCTCCTGTGGAGTATCTGTCGGCCAGGATCAGTGTTCCGACCGGAAGGTCTACCAGATCCGGCAGGATCGCACCCAAGAGCAGAAACCTGACATCGACTTTTGGGTCCCGGAAGACCCACCTGAACAGCCAAAGCGTGGCTCCGATATGCCAGAAGAACATTTAGCGGCCCGTGGTTGGTGGCCAATCACAGACCACTAGGCGACGAGGATGCGCCTGCAGTGAACGCAGCGGGGCAGGTCGTCGGCGAAGGCCTCTTCCTGTTCTGCCGGTGACAGTGTCATGTGGCAACCTCCACAGACCCCGTGGTCGTATGACGCAACCGCCACCCCCTCTTTGATTTCCCGCATTTTCTCATAGAGCTCGAGTAGCTCCGGGTCGATGGGACGGAGAGCTTCCTGTTTCCTCTCCTCTTTACGGGCCAGCTCGGCATCTATCGTCTTCCATTGCTGCTTGATGGAAGACTCCATCTCCGACCGGGTCGTTTCGATGCGCCGGATATCGGATTCGATCTCGGCGACACCGCCCCGAGCGGGGTCGATGTTCTCGAGCATGGTCAGGACCTTGTCTTCCATTGCTTCCCGCTGGGCCGCGAGGCTCTGCACCTCGAGCCTCATGTGCTCGGTCTCCCGGCCGCTCATCCCGCCGGCAAACAGCCGAGTCTCGTGCTCTTGGAGTTTCGTCTCGAGGATCTCCAGCTCACCCTCAGCCTTGTCGAGATCGAGCTCGAGTTGCTTCAGATCGCTGGCCCGCTCCTCCCGCACTTGTTCCAGTTTCTGCAGCTCCTCGTGTGCCGCTCTGTAGGCCTCGAGCTCGGGAAGGGACTGGCGTTGGTCGAGGAGACGGTCGATCTGAAGGTCGATCTCTTGAAGGTCGAGGAGGTCGGCGAGCGAAGTGAGCTCCATGTGGAGCAGGCAGAGTAGCCCGGTGTCAGTTCCATGCTCGCGGGTCGATGTCGGTCAAGTCGACCACATCGATACCGGTCACCTCTGCGATGAGACGGGCCAGGGCTCTCATCCCGGGACGCTCCGTGGCGGTGTGGCCAGGATCGACGATGGCCATTCCCAAGTCGACCGCGGCCACGGTCCGATGGTGGCTCACGTCACCCGTGACCAGCGCCCGGGCACCGGTGGCAACCGCCGCTTCGATGAAAGCCGAGCCAGCGCCAGGGACTACGGCGAGCCGGTCCACAACCATGTCACGATCTCCAGTGATGCGGACTCCGGCTGGCCCGAATTCATCCACCACCATGGCGTCGACGGTGCCCACAGTGCCGTGGAACGACCCCACCCGCCCAATCGCCGGCAGGTCGGTATCGGGATCCCCTCCGAAGTCCTCGACATCGCTGAGGTCGAAGAACGCGGCGAGCGCATCGGCAGTACCACCCGGAGCCGAGTCGAAGTCGGTGTGGGTCACCAGGAGGCTCACCCCGGCTCGGATCAGCCGGTAAGAGCGGGCGCCGGGTGACCGTCCCGTGAGCAGGTTCGTCGTCGGCGTGAAGAGCAGGGGATGATATGAGACCAGCAGGTCGACAGGCTCCTGTTCGAGGCGAGCGACGACCTCTTCTGTGACCTCGTGACACACTGCCACCGTCCCCACGCCGACCTCGGGATCGCCGAGTTGCAGCCCTACCGGGTCCCAGGACGGAGTGACCTCCGGGTTGGTTCGGGCCGCCAAGGCTTCTGCGATCTCTTGCACCGATGGCACGATGAATCATCGTAGGCTCCGCCGCCATGGATCTTCTCAGCGCCCTGGCCTGGCGGCCGCCCCACGACTGGATGCGGGTGTCCGTCGTCGAAGCCCATGCCGGTGGCGAGCCGTTCCGTGTGATCATCGACGGGTTGCCCGAGATTCCCGGGGCGACGGTTTTGGAGAAGCGCCGCTACGCACAGGAGAACTTCGATGATCTGCGCCGGGCCCTCATGTGGGAGCCGCGGGGCCACGCCGACATGTATGGCGGCTGGCCGGGACCACCCACGTCAACCGACGGGGACCTGTCAGTTCTCTTCCTCCACAACGAAGGGTTCTCCACCATGTGTGGCCACGGAATCATCGCCCTGTCCAAGGTCGTGCTCGACACCGGGATTCTCCCGGCCACGACACCGGAAACGGTGCTGCGGGTCGACACGCCGGCCGGTCAGGTCGAAGCCACGTCCCTGATGAGAGACGGTCAGGTCGTCAGCACCAGGTTCAGGAACGTCGCATCATTTGTGGTCGGCCTCGACCAGATCGTCGATGTGCCCGCGATCGGAGAGGTCACCTACGACCTGGCGTTCGGAGGAGCCTTCTACGCAGTTGTCGACGCTTCGAGCCTGGGCCTGGCTCTCGAGGATGTCACCGGTCTCATCGCGGCCGGCCGGTCCATCAAGCGTCAGATCCTCTCCCTGCGTTCCATCTCCCATCCGGAGGCCGATGATCTCGGGTTTCTCTACGGGATCATCTTCACCGGGCCGGCCGGCTACCCGGTCAACCACAGTCGCAACGTGTGTGTTTTCGCCGATGGCGAGGTGGACCGCTCCCCAACCGGGACCGGTGTCAGCAGCCGGCTCGCAATTCTCCATGAGCGTGGCGAGTTATCGAGGGACGACGTTGTGACCATCGAGAGCATCGTCGGGAGCACCTTCACCGGCAGGATCGTCGACACCACCACGGTCGGGGAACACCCAGCGGTGATCCCTGAAATCGAGGGGTCGGCTCAGATCACTGGACGCGCCGAGCTATGGATCGATCCGGACGACGTCCTGGGGAAGGGATTCCTGGTTCGTTAGTGGAAGGCCACTAGGTGTACTCGGCCGGGACGTTGGTGACAGTCCTTGGATGAGTGAAGACCTCCGAGTGGAGTGGTGATTGCAGCCATCACTCACAAGGAGGTCTTCATGGCTCACCGTAACGCTCGGCTCACGGCACATGGACGTCGTCTGAT
>DASUUC010000029.1:0-10500 GCA_036374335.1 Acidimicrobiia bacterium | reverse complement strand
AAGCGCCTCGCCCTCCTCGGTCTGGTGTTCCTCGCGGAAGTGGCCGCCACACGACTCCTCCCGGGCCAGGGCGTCGACACACATCGCCTGGGCGAGCTCGAAGAAGTCATCGACCCGACCGGCGCGCTCGAGACTCTGGTTGAGCGACTCGTTGACGCCGGGGACACGCATGTCCGCCTTGAACTCCTCATAGAGGGCAGGAATCTCCGCCAGGGCCTTCTCCAGACCGGCGCTGCTACGGGACATGCCGCAGTGCTCGAGCATGATCTTGCCCAGCTCCTTGTGGAACCAGTCGACCGAGCGGGTGCCGTTGGTCGACAAATATCCGTTGACCCGTTCGGAGACCTCGGACTCGATCTCGGAGAAAGCCGGGTCGTCGGCAGGCACCACAGGGTCACCCAGGTAGTCGGCGAGATAGTCGCCGATCGTGTAGGGGAGGACGAAGTACCCGTCGGCCAGACCCTGCATCAGGGCCGACGCGCCGAGACGGTTGGCTCCGTGGTCGCTGAAGTTGGCCTCGCCGATCGAGTAGAGGCCGGGCACCGTGGTCATCAGGTTGTAGTCGACCCAGAGCCCGCCCATGGTGTAGTGCGGAGCCGGGTAGATGCGCATCGGCACCTGATAGGGATTCTCGTCGGTGATCCGGTTGTACATCTCGAACAGGTTTGAGTACCGGTCTTCGATGGCCGCCACACCTTCCCGATCGATGGCTGAGGCGAAGTCGAGATAGACACCGTTTTTCAGCGAGCCGACGCCTTTCCCGGCATCGACCATCCGCTTGGCGGCGCGGGAGGCCACGTCGCGGGGGACCAGGTTGCCGAACGCCGGGTAGATCCGCTCCAGGAAGTAATCGCGGTCTTCTTCAGGGATCTGGTCGGGAGGACGGTTCTCGTCGGCGTTCTTCGGAACCCAGATCCGGCCGTCGTTGCGAAGCGACTCCGACATGAGCGTCAGCTTCGACTGGAACTCGTCCGACGCGGGGATACAGGTGGGGTGGATCTGGGTGAAGCACGGGTTGGCGAAGGCAGCACCACGACGATGGGCCCGCCAGGCCGCGGTGACGTTGGAGGCCATGGCGTTAGTGGACAGGTAGTAGACGTTGGAATAGCCCCCGGTGGCAAGGACAACGGCATGGGCTGAGTGGCTGGTGACCTCGCCGGTGACCAGATCGCGCACCACGACGCCTACGGCGCGGCCCTCCTTGATGACCACGTCGAGCATCTCCGACCGGGTGTGGAGGGTGACCTTCCTGGCGTCGATCTGACGCATCAGGGCCGAATACGCACCTAAGAGGAGCTGTTGGCCGGTGGCGCCACGGGCATAGAACGTCCGGGACACTTGTGCTCCGCCGAAGGAGCGGTTGTCCAGCAAACCGCCATATTCACGGGCGAAGGGGACGCCCTGGGCGGTTGCCTGGTCGATGATGTTCAGAGAGACGTCGGCGAGGCGATAGACGTTGGCTTCCCGGCTGCGGTAGTCGCCGCCTTTGACCGTGTCATAGAAGAGCCGGAACACCGAGTCGCCATCGTTGTGGTAGTTCTTGGCGGCGTTGATCCCACCCTGGGCGGCGATGGAGTGGCCCCGGCGAGGCGTGTCGTGAAAGGTGAAGGCCTCGACGTTGTAGCCCAGCTCACCGAGAGTGGCGGCGGCGGATGCCCCGGCGAGGCCGGTGCCGATGATGATGATCTTGAACTTGCGCTTGTTGTTCGGGTTGACCAGCCGTACCGAGAACTTGTGGTTCTCCCACTTCTCGACGATCGACCCGTCAGGGACCTTGGGTTCGAGGGGATGCGTCATTTCAGTACTCCGAAGATGACGGCGACCACCGGGGCGATGAACCCCACGCTGATCAGCAGAGACAGTGCCGAAGCCAGATACCGCCGCCACTTGTTGAACCGGGGGTTGTTGATGCCCATGCTCTGGAACATCGACCAGATGCCGTGGTAGAGGTGAATACCCAACAGCACCATGGCCACGATGTAGAGGAAAGCCACGGGCGGCCGGTTGAAGGTTTCGATGAAGTTGGCGTAGACATGACCCCGTTCCCACGCCTCGGGTGCCGCCGGTTGGATGCCCCAGGTGAAGTCGGCGAGGTGGAAGAAGAGAAAAGCGAGGAAGATGACTCCGCTCCACCGCATGGTGCGGCTGGCGTAGTTGGCAGCCGTGTAGCTGACCGGCCCCTCGTAGCCCTGCTGGCGGGCCCTCCGGTTCATGATCGTCAGCGCGTAGGCGGCGTGAACATGGAGGGCGAACATCACGATGAGCCCGGTGCGCAGGATCCACAAGAAGATGTGCTCGGGGATGATCGGTGTGAACAGCGAGCGGAGCGCCTCCCCGTAGACATCGATGTCGGGCTCACCATCGATGGGGGGGAGGAACATCTTGAGGTTCCCGATCATGTGGGCGAGGGCGAATCCGATGATCGCCAGCCCGCTGATCGCCATGATCCATTTCTTCCCGATCGCCGACCGGTAGAACTCGATCGGGAAGGGCGCCCGCTTCTTTTCGACGGTGCTGGTCACTGCTCTCGCATTATGCCAACTCATTTCACGATCGGAGATTCCATCGTCTGCTCGGTTGGGCATTCGTCGGACGGCTCACCCCGGTGTGGCGTGTCTTCATCGCGTCGGGTCGCCGTTTTTATCGGTACCTGTTGATAACTCGCTCTTGACGGCGCGCGTAAGAGGCCATAATCTCATTCGTGTAATTACACGGTTGTGAGGAGATCCTGAATGCAGAGCAAGCTCATTGAAGCTCTCGCCGTAGGTGAGCTTTCCTGGCAGGACTACGCCAATTGCCGTGGCGCAGACGCCGATCTGTTCTTTCCCGAGCGGGGCGCATCCACCCGGAAGGCGAAAGCCATCTGTGCGGCATGCGAGGTGAAGGGGGAGTGTTTGGACTACGCCATCGAGATGGGCGAGAAGTTCGGCATTTGGGGCGGTCTGAGCGAACGGGAGCGCCGTCGGGTGCGCCGGGAACGTCAGGTTGCCCAACGCCGGGTCAGCTAACAGGTCCTACAAGTAGAGACCGGGGTGTCATCGTCGGTCGCTGCGCTCGTACCCGGGGAATCGAGGTTTCCAGGTGTGGGACGCGATCGACCCCTACAGGTAGAGACCGGACGAGTCGTCTCGCTCCTGACGGCCAGGGGGTCCAATCGCTCGCTTCTGCATCTCCGCGAGCTGTGCCTGGGCATTCATCTGCTGACTCCACAATGAGGCCTGAATCCCGTGGAACACACCCTCGAGCCAACCGATCAACTGGGCTTGGGCGACCCGGAGCTCGGCTTCGGAGGCCCCTTCGTCGTTGAGTGGAATCATGATCTCGCTGAACTCGTCCTGAAGTTCGGGGGAGAGCACTTCTTTCAGCTCCTCCACCGATCGAGCATGGACGGTGGCCATCCGGCGACGGCCACCGTCGTCGAGCGGGGCTTGCCGCGCCTCATCCAGCATCGCCCGAGTCATCGAAGCGATGCGGATCAACTTGGTGGGCTGGGTGACGTCGGGTGTCGTCTGTTCGGTTCCGGTCGACTCGTCGGTCTCGACCGCGTCTGGTTTCAGGGGTTGTTCCATCACTCCGAAGCCTATAGCCCCGAAACTCGTGGACAAATGCCCTGGCTCGCCCGCGCATGGGAGCGGTCATCGTCTTCACGCTTGCGTACACGGCCGCGCTCTTCGCCTGTGGCACCTCCGTCGACAGCCCCTCACCAGTTTCTACATCCGGGTCAACATCGGTTTGTTCGCCCTGTTTGGTCTGCTCCATATCTCGGCACACTGGCCGGATCACGCCCCCTTGGACAGTATCCTTGGTGGGCCTGGGCAAGATGCTGGGTGAGGTGTTCCTCGTTGACGGCAGCGCTCGCTACATGGCCACATGGCCGAAGTCGTCCGGTCGCTTTGTTACAACAGGATCTTCCACCCATCCCTCGCCGCCGGTGTCATGGTGGTCATCGCCTGGGAGGCGATAAAGAGATGGTGGGCGGAATTCACCATCTCGGCGGCCAACTCCTCCTCACCTGGCTGGTGGTGATGGGAGGTCGAGCAGTTTTTCAGATCGGCGAGCTCATCGGCTCGACGCTGAGCGGCGTCAGCGTCGGCGACTACGCCAACAATGCCCTCGACCTCGTGGCCAACGCCACGGGGGCGACGGACGGTGTGGTGTTGGTGTTGTGGTTCGAGCAGCGGGTTCCCAATCCGACGGGCGATCAACGGTGTCGGAGGGTTGTCAGGCTTCCGTCGCTGGTCAAGCCACGCTTGGGTGAGGCACAGCGGCCACCACGGAGAGTAATAGCCCTTGGTCTATTACTGCAGGCCATGGGGGAAAAAGGTTCCGGTTGACGAGCACTCTCCGTGGCGCAAGAATATGGTCGGCGGATAGGGAGGCGACCGTAGTGGGCAAACCGGGATTGGGGGAGCGCGGGTGGAGATCAACGCGCTACGTTGGGAGTCGATCCGCTGATTGCGGTGCGGCGCTTTTCGAGTTCGCCATGATCATGCCGCTCATCGTCTTGCTCATCCTGTCGGTAATCGAGTTCGGATGGCTCTTCGCTCAGATGAACGAGCTCCGCCATATGGCACAGGAGGGAGCCCGCTGGGGCGCTGTGAGTCGTCCCGACGTGGACGGGAGCGGAACCGAGAACTGGGCCGATATCGGTGCTCGTGCCTGCGACGCCGCAAATCTCCCTGGCGGTTCGATAGTCACTGTCACAGGGTCTGAAGGTGGCGGTGCTAAAGGTGACACGGCAAGCATCACAGTCACTGCCAACGTGCAGTCGTTGAGCAACTTGGGGATCATCACCGTTTTCTTGCCCTCAACGCTCACGAACACAGAGACTTTCCGACTGGAACAGCCCGCCAAATGGACCGGAGGCACGACAACGTGTTGAGGGGTTGGATGCGGCACAAGAATGACGAGGTGGGGGCGAGCGCAGTCCTCTTGGCGATTTCGCTTTTCCTCTTGTTTGGCGTCCTCGCCGTGGCCATCGACATCAGTTCTGCCTTCAATGAGCGAAGCCAAAATCAGAACGCAGGTGACAACGGGGTCATGGCGGGCGCTCTGGAAAAGGCCGTTGGTACACCCGACAACGAGTTAATCATTTCCGAAGCACTTGAGTTTGCGCAGGCAAACCTTACGGCGGACTTTCCGGGCGGGATGACCGATCCGGCATGGATAACAATGTGGCGAGCCTGTTCGGACGACGGCAATCCAGGTTGGATCCCTCTGCCCGAACCTGCCGCTTGGGGTGGTTCGGGCACGCTTGACTGCGTCAGCCAGACGACCAGTTTGCTTCGGGTGAGAATTCCGAACCAGCTTGTCGAGACCACGTTCGGGAAGATCCTCGGTGCCGATTCGATCGCCACCAACGCTATCTCGATTGCCAAGACCACACTCGTCGGTGATGCGCCGCCAGTGGTTCCGTTTGGAGTCAATGCTGGCGCCTCTACCGGTGAATACTGTCTGTCGTCCGCTTCGGCTGGAACGGCCCACCCACCTTGTACCGGATCGCAGACTGGCGCGTTTGGCCCGATCATCAGCCCACTTTTCGGTGACTTCGGCACGCATGACCCGCAATGCAACGGCAACACGATCCGGTGGTTCGAGCGCAACCTGGTGTGGGGTCTCGATCATCGTCTCGTCGACTGGCCCCACGCGGGCACCGTTCCCGTTGGGTCGAGTTGGCCGGGTCAGGCAACACTGGACGCTCTCCCCGATGTCAATCGTGACGCCTGCACGCTCGATCCCGACGGCAATCCCACGCCGGTGAACGGCATACCGCTCAACACTGTTCTCGTCGACACCGGGTTTCCTGACCCTGGCCTCACCAACGCCCTGGTATCGAATCAGAAGTTCGACGGCCTCGATTCCCGCCTACAGCAGTCGACCACAACACGGCCCATGATGGATCAGGGCGAACAGTGGGATGTTGACAACGTCGGGCCCTGGAAGTTCCTGACCGAGACATCCGGCAACGTCGACTGCAGGCGATCGAGTTATACCTCAGTCCTCACCACCGAAGAGAAAACGGATTTGTTCGAAGCCTGTCTCGCCGACCCAACGGCCGGTGAGATCTTCGACGCCAGCATCACCTCTTCACCAAGGTTCGTCTGGGCCCCCGAGTATGTCTATGACTCGCCCCCGGGATCCAAGTTCAACCCCATCCGCGGCTTTCGGCCGATGTTCCTCGGAGGAGTTTGGCTGAACTGCCCGAGCCCGATGTCCGGGCAACCGTGCGGCGCCGAGTTCTTTCCCGACGAGGACGTGACGGACCCGATTTGCGACGGGTCCTTCCCGACATGCAAGAAAGCCACGGTGGACCAGATCTCATCGTGGCTGCTCCCTGACGCCAGTTTGCCGTCGTCGGTATTCGATGACTTCGACGCGGCATTCGACAACCTCGAGCCAGAGTTGTATCAGTAGCTATGGCACCCACTGCTCTTCGATGTCGGTGACCTCGCCGTTCGAGATGGTCACCCATATCGCCAGTTGGAAGTCCTGGGTCTCGAGGAAGTCGACCCACTCGCTGAACATGCCCTCCTGGGAATCGCTGGGGTCACCAGACAGGTACCAGAGGACCGAAGTGTCGGGGGCGACCTCGAGCTCGCGTAGCTGAGCGTTCTGGTTGCGGACGTAGTAGTCGTTGGGGGGTGGCGACTCCTCACCGTCCTCGGCGGCGGCGGCCGTGGCGGCGTCTCCGCTGAACCAGCAGGCGAGATCGAAGGAGATCCCGTCGTCGTCGAAGTCAGCAACCAGCCCATACCAAACCCCATCGGGAAGGACATTGGTGCCCGGGGTGCAGCCAGATCCCTCGGGGCCGAGCTGGGCCGTGACCGTCGTCGTGGTGTCGGGGACAGCGGTGGTGCTGGACATCGCAGGCGGGACAGTCGTGGTGGTGTCTGGCGGAGCGTGGGTCGTGGTGGTGTCAGGTGCTGAGGTTGTGGTCGTGGACGTGTCGGCACTGCCCTCGGCGGAACAAGTGGCGAGGAGGATTCCCGCCGTCAGAAGAGCAAGAAGCTTTCTCATCAAGGCATTCAAACACGCACTCCCACAAACCCCTTAACTTCCCGCCACGTATCACGTACGCTCACGTTGAGTAACGATGAGGACGACCGATGGCTGAGGAATATCCCCCAATCCTCGACGCGGCGCAGGTGGCGGAGCTGCTGGGCATGAATGTGCAGATGGTGCGACGCTACGCCAGGGAGGCGCGATTACCCGCCTACAAGCTCCCGGGTGGTCGCACCTTCAAGTTCTTCCGGGACGAGATCTACGAGTTCCTGAAATCCCATCCCGCGGTGTCTGCTGAGGATGAGATCAGAGATGGTCAGAAGACCTCACCACACCAAGGATCAGGTTCATAGGGACGATCAGACGCCGCTGGTCCGGGTCACTCACTTCGACGTGGTCATCGGCGACCACCGCGATCTTGCCCATGACCATGTCTCCTCCTGGCAGGGCGAGACGCACCACCTGTTCGGATGCGGAGTGTTCGTGCAAGACGGCCCGGAACGACTCGGCCCCGCCCGGAGCCGTCTCCGCCGACTGATCGGAGGGCATCACCGACCATCTCGCCGCGTCGAGCTTGATGTCGGCGGCCTGGTCTGGCCCTCTGACGGTGGCGAAGTCCTCGCCGGCTCTCGTAACAGCGCCTCCAAAAGTGTGCCCGCTGAACTCTACCGACACCCGATCTCCCCGGTTCACGAATTCTTTCGCCTGATCCGCCAGGGTGAGACGACGTCGTCGGTGCAACTCGGTCAGACGCTCGTCCTCGGCAGCCTCTTCACTCCACTCTCTCCCTGCTCCTTGGCGGAGCTCGGAGGCGAGATTCGGGTCTGGTTGTGGTCCGTAGTCCATGGTTTTTCGCGCTCTCGACATTGCCCGATGGGCACAAGATAGGTTGTTGCGGCGTGACCGTCACCCCCTCGACCAAGGTCAGGGAAGTGGGCTCCCAGAAGCCGGCACGCCGGCGAATCGGTCGACCCCTCTCGGCGGCTCACATCGTGATTGCTGTTGTCGTCATCCTGGCTTTCGTCCTTAACCTCCTCGTTCTCCAGGACCGCGGCGCTACCACGCTGGTCGCAATCGCTGATGAACCGCTGGCAGCCGGATCGACTCTCAATGCAGACGATCTGAGCCTGGTCCCGGTCGACTCCGACTTCGAAGGGCTACCGGAGCTCGTCACCGAAGACGAGCTCGGTCAGTTGGACGGATGGGTCCTGTCGCGGGGCATTCCCGCTGGGGGCCTTCTCGACACGTCGGCTCTCATCGAAGGCGGCTCGGACTCCGGTCTGCGCTCCATGAGCCTCCCGGTACCTATCGAGCATGCCGCCGGCGGAACACTCGTGGCCGGAGACCGGGTGGACGTGATCTCTGTAGTCGACACCACGGCTCGGTTCGTGGCAACGGACCTCGAGGTCCTGTCGGTATCGGAGTCGTCGAGCGCGATCGGAAGCATCTCTGCCTATCACATCGTCGTCAGCGTCGAGGCGGATGAGGCGCTCGATCTCGCCCGGGCCCTCGACGGGGGATCGGTGGAGATCGTGCGCTCCACTGGGGCAGAGGACATTGGGCAGAGGACCGGAGATGATCCCTGATATCGCTTTGGCCGCGTCGGCTCGCGATTGGCCCGACCGAGTTCATCGGTTCCTGCTCGACCACGGCGGCGGACGGATCGTGGATCGGGTGATGGGTGTGGATCAGGCGACGAAGGCCTCCTTCGACGTCCTCTTGATCGATGATGTCTGCTCGTTCCTGACGCCCCGGCTCGTCGCTGTGATCAAGCAGTCAGGCGCCGAAGTCATCGGTGTGTACATGCCGGAGGACGGTCCCGATGCCAAACGCAGACTGCTCGAATGCGGAATCGCCGACGTCATCGAGACCGAGGCCAGTCCGGAGGAGTTCCTGGCCAAGATCGAGGCAACACTCGCCCACCGCACAACGGTGCCCACCACGGAGCCGTCGCTCATGTCTCGGGCACTCCGCATCGGCGTCACCGGTCCATGCGAGGGAGTGGGGATGACCGAGGTGGCGGTAGCCCTCGCCCAATCGATGGCCAACGACCTGGAGACGGTCCTGGTCGATCTGGACCAGCGATGGCCGTCTGTCGCGCAACGACTCGACCTCCCGGTCCATCCCAACATTCGGACCGCGCTCGATCATGCCCTGCATCGAATCGAGCGTCTCGATGAGGCGATCCACCGACTGGGAGACCTGATGATCGTCGGAGGTCGGGCCGACGGCGGCCGCGGGGCGGAGATCTCGCGGCCCGATGCGCTGATGCTGCTCGACGCCCTGGGAAGCAGAAGCGACGTGATCGTCGCCGACCTCGGACCGGTGAGCGAGTCTTCGGCGCTCATCAGAGAATTCGACACGGTGATCATGGTCGGGGAGGCCACCCCGGTAGGAGTTTCCCGACTGGTCAAGACGGCTGGGACCGTCCTGGCGCAGCATCCTCTGCAATCCCTGCTTCTGGTGGTCAACAAGATGGGACGGGGCTCGTTCCGTCGCTCCGAGATCCTCGATGAGGTCGGCCGGATGTTGCCGGACATTCCTGCTGTCACTCTGCCGTACGACAATCGACTGGGACCGGCCGCCTGGGACGGGACGCTGGTGGGAAAGAGCCGATATGGGCGTGACGTCGGCGAGGTGTCCAAAGTCGTTGTCCGGAGCCTGACATGACCGTCGATGTCTACGAGAGGCTGAGGCGGGAGGCGCTGGCCAGGATCGACGGCACAGGATTGGACCCGTCGGATCAGGCGGAGGAGGTTCGCGAGCTTCTGGAGGCGACCGTCGAGGAGTATCAGAAGACCGCTCACCTGGGTGGAGGTCGGTCACTCGCGGATCCTGATGCGACGGTCGAGCGTCTCGTGATGTCGGTGAGCGGCCAAGGCCCAATCAGCCAGCTGCTCGAGCGCGACGACGTGGAGGAGATCTTCATCGAGGGCGATAAGATCACCTATCTCGAGGCCGGAGGGTCGCTCCGATCCGCCTCGTTGCCCACGACGGAGTCGGAGAACCGTCAGGCGATCGAACAGCTAATGGCTGCCACCGATCGCCGCTTGGACGCCTCCAACCCCATCGCCCAGGCCAGGATTCTGGGCGGGACGGCCCGGCTGACGGCGGTCATCCCTCCGGTGGGGGACCGTCTCTCGGCCACGATCCGTCGCTATGCGCTGCGTCGTCAGACCCTCGACTCTCTCGTCTCATTGGGCTCGATAACCGAGTCCGCTGCTGGATTCCTCAGCGCTGCGATGTCGGCCAGCGCTTCTGTGATCGTGTCGGGACCCCCGGGTGCAGGCAAAACCTCGTTTCTCTCGGCACTGATCAGCGCGGTACCGATCGATCATTGCATCCGAGCCTGTGAGGAGGTCCGGGAGTTGCATGTCCCACTGATTCACGGGTCGTACTACGAAGCTCGACCACCTTCTCTCGACGGATCCGGGGAGATCAGCCTTCGGGGTCTGGTCAAGGTGATTTTGGCCATGCGGCCCGATCTGATCGTGATCG
>DASUUC010000028.1:0-183890 GCA_036374335.1 Acidimicrobiia bacterium | reverse complement strand
CAACCTTCTGATCCGTAGTCAGACGCTCTATCCAATTGAGCTACGAGCGCACGGGGAGAACACAGGATAACGGTGCCACCGCCCGTGTCCGAAGTTGGATTAGTTGCCATCTGACCATCCGGGCGGCTACATATCCGGAAGTACCACTTCCTGGCAGACTCGACTCGGCAGGATGTCGAGTTCAACCGCACGGCCATGGTCGGAAAGAGTTGCCTGGACAGTCGTCCCTCCCTTGGTCCGGGGTTTGGGCCGAGTCGTGTGGCGTCTGGACTTTGATCTCCGAGACAGACTCCCCGATCCTCCGTTCGTGGTCGCTTCCAACCACTTCTCGTTTCTCGACGGGCTGGTGATCGGCGCGGCGTTTCGACGGAAGGTCCGCTTTCTCACCCTCGTCGACTTGTTCGGCAACTTCCGCTGGCTCGACTTCGCCCTTACTGCCGTCGACGTGATCCCATTGAACCGTGAGGTTATCCCGTTGGGCCCGATGCGGACTGCGCTCGGCCACCTGGCAAGCGGAGGAGCGGTCGGTCTTTTCCCCGAAGGCACCCGTCGTCCCTCGTTCGATCCCATGCGGGTCCGCCCTGGGGCAGCCTGGCTGGCGGCCCGGGCCGATGTGCCATTGATCCCCGTGGCAGTTACCGGCACCGACACAGTCCTCGGGGTCGACAACCGACTCCACCTCGGGCGGATCCGGGTCGCAGTCGGGCCTCCGCTCCACCCGGCCGGCACCGATAGAACGTCAGTAGACGACCTCATGTTTCGCTGGGGTCGTTGGGTCACCAACGGGTTGGGGTCTGCGTGAGCCTATGTTCCCCAGGGATACTTTTCCGGAGCTGCGTCAGCCAACAAACGAGGACTCAGTCCTTAGATTGCCTTGTTGTGTACACGGGTATTCGGTTCGATATGGGAAAGATCCGCATTGGAATCTCCGGTTGGAGCTACAAGGAGTGGAAGGGTGGGTTCTATCCGGATGATCTCGCCGATGACGACCAACTCGAATTTGCGGCACGAGTGTTCGACACCATCGAGATCAACGGGACCTTTTACTCCCTGACTGACCCGGCGACCTGCAGCCGCTGGCGGGATGCGACGCCGCGGGACTTCCAATATGCGGTGAAAGGGAGTCGGTATATCAGCCACAACCTGCGTCTCAATGACGCTCGGCCGGCACTCGCCAACTTCTTCGCTTCGGGTGTCCTCGAGCTTGGCGACCGCTTGGGACCTTTCCTGTGGCAGCTCCCGCAGAACTTCAAATTCGACGGGGAGCGGCTCGACTCGTTCCTGGGGATGTTGCCCAAAGACACCGAAGCGGCTGCGGTTATGGCCAGAGACCACGACGACCGAGTCGAAGATGTCTCATACGGCCCTGGTGAGCGGCATCTGATCAGACACGCTCTCGAGATCAGGCACTACAGCTTCCTCCAGCCCGAGATGGCGCGGATCGCCCAACGTCACGGCGTCGCCTTGTGCTCGTCCCATTCGAGCGAATGGCCATACATCGAGGAGATCACGGCCGGATTCATCTACCTCAGGTTGCACGGGCCGAGAAAGCTCTATGCCAGTCAGTACTCCGAATCCGCCCTGGATCGCTGGGCGGATCGGATCGAGACCTGGAACGCGGGAGAGGAGCCGGACGACGCCGAGCGCATCTCCGATCTGGAGCCTCCGTCTCGGAAAGAACGAGACGTCTACGTCTATTTCGACAACACTGCCCATGGGCATGCTCCCATGGACGCGCAACGCTTGATGGACCGGATCTCCGAATGAAACGCTGTGGCTCCCATATATGGGAGCCACAGCATTAGGAACGCGGTTGGTTTCGGGTGGGCGCGGGGCGGGTAACGTGCCGGCAAAGGAGTCCCGCCTTGACACAAGAGACGCCAACGGTTGCCGGGCGAATACCCGAACAATCAGGCAAGAGTCCCAAGACGGTGGACGAGGTCCGGGTCTGTTCCGAGGCTTCGTGTAACACCAAGCTCAGCCGTTACAACACCCACGACGCCTGCTATCGCCATCGCCCCCTGCGGTTCCCCCGAGTGCGGGGACGGATCAGGTAGCAGCGCCCATCTACTGGATCGAGCCCCTCACCGGCTCCGAGGGGACCTGCAGCTCACCTGGAAACTCAGCTCTGATGCGGCCGGCCCGGTCGAGCTCCCGACGCACCAGTGTCTCCTGGATCGCCACCGACTGTTCTGGGGTCACTGGGGGCAGGTCGTACACAGCCCGGAGGAAGTCCAGGGTGTCCGCCCGATAGTCGTGCCCAAACGACTTGTACTCGCCCGGGATCATCACCGTCGCGTTCATGGCGTCGGCGATGATTTGGATGAAGGTGACCAGAGGTTCCCAGCGCATCCCTTCTGGAACGTTGCGCCGGGGCTCCCCGTCGAGCCATGGTGGACGCTTGACTGCCAGACGCAGCGACATCTGCGAGATCGGGTCGTTGTCGTGGTCGACTATCACAGCTCGCAGTGAGCGCTTGTCCTGGTCGGTCAGGTCCTCATATTGTTCGAACCGGTCGAACGCGGCGACGGTTGCTTTCGGTGTGAGAGGGTTCCGGCCCTCCCGCATCCCGGTTCGGGACCATTTGGCCAAGCCGGGAAGACCAAACCAAAGAGCATTCTCGATGCCGTAGTGATCGAAGCCTGCAATCCCCAGGTGCATGATCACATCCGAGCTCGACCAGGCTCCCAGACTCTCCCCGAAGACCAGCACCTTGGGCTTCCTCCCTTCTGGAACACCGATCAGCCGTTGCCTCACACCCCACAGCAACTGACGAAACTGTGCTCTCCCCAGCGAGACGCCATGGATCTCGAGGAAGGAGGGCGCCTTGCCGTACTGGATGCAAACCGTGGCTATGTCTCCACGGGTCAGGATCTCAGCAGTCTCGGTCACGGTGTGATTCACCCATCCCGTCCCAGTCGGGGACACCAGCAGGAGATACTTCCGATCGAAGGCGCCCAGCCGGTCCATTTCCTCGAGAGCCAACTCCGATCGCCCGGTGGCGTAGAGGGGCTCAGATTCGACACCGACATAGACTCGGACCGGATGCACAGCCCCTGTCTCCCCCAACGTCTCGTCGATCTGGCTGGGAGACACGACCTCGGTCACGAATCGGCGACCCTGTAGACCCAGCTCCTCGAACGGAGAGATGCTGTTAGGTCCACCGGAGACGAACTCATTGCTAGGTGGCGAGGAGAAGTTGGCCTCGACTTGGCCATTCAACCTAGAGAGTCGGTTGACAATGAAGCCATAGACAGCCGCCGCACCTGCCGCCCAGAGGGCAAGATTGAAAATACGGCCGACCACCACCTGGCCGGCTTCACCGCCGAGATACTCACCCAAGGAGCGACGGGAGATCAGAAAACCGTTGCCAATCACCCTCCCCAAGGTCCCGAGGCCCAGCGCAATCCCCAGCGAGCCCGGCAGCGAAGCCGGCTTGTCGTCGTCGGTCCAGCGCAGGACCACACCCTGTCGAGTCTTCAGCTCCCGGGCCATCCGCCAGGCCACGAAAGAGAATCCACCGAAACCGGTCGCCGCAGGCAGCAGCGGCCAATTGACCTTGCGCTCGAGATCTTTGCCGGCCTCGTAGATGATCCCCCCGCCGGCGGCCACCGCGGTGAGCCTCCCGGCTGATCGCAGCGCGGCACGTGAAGTTGGCTCGTCGTCGGACTCTCTGATGCCAGCGACGGCCGCACCGCCAGCCGCCATCGCCGCCCTCACCCCCAATCGCCAAACCACAGGCGAGTCGGGCGGGGCGATCTTGCGCGCCATCAGGTCGACACTGCGCCCAATCAGTTCGGCGGAGATGAGGGCCAGGCCACCGGCCAGGCCCTGATGAATCGACTTTCTCGGCATCAGCGACGGCCCGAATGAGTCGAGCAAGGCATCGGCTTTGAGAGGGGCCGAGGGGCCGCCACTCACAGGGTTGACCCGTGTAGCGATCGCAATTCCGGCTCGCGCAAACCAGTTGAGGGAGCCGTTGGCCACGACGAGGAACCTAGTGGCTAATCACCAATCAACCGACGACGGCGGGGATGCGTCGGCCTGCGATTCTGGCGAAGACGGCCATTGTCATGTTGGTGGCAGCATGGACCGCGACGGGAGCCCAGATAGACCCGGTCTCGATGCGCAGCCAGACCAGGAACGCCCCGAGGATCGTGGTGGCCACAACCGTCAAGCCAGTCTGCACCGCGCCGGTTTTCGCGGACATGTCACCAGCCTGGGCTTGGTGCAGTCCGGGTCCGATATGCCAGAGACCGAACAGCCCTGCCCCCAGCCAGACCGCTACGTGTATCGGATACAGAGCGGTCAGCGCAGCATGGAGCACTCCCCGGAAGAACGCTTCTTCGATCAGAGCCGTGAAGACAGGAATCCTCACGAAGATCGTCGTGAAGGCATCGGCGCCGCCCAATGACGCGAGACGAGAGTCGGCCATTTGAGCAGAGAGCTCGTCACGGGAGAGCATCAGCAAGCCGAGAACTGTCATGAGTACAACGGTGGCCACACCCCAGGCCACGGCCGTCATCGGTTCTCCGGCGAGCAGGCCGATCTCTCCAAAGCCAAATATGAGCGCCGCCCCGAGGGACAGTCCGGCTCCAACCAGACCCGTTACCACCGGGGCAACCCGCGTCCGAAGCCCGACCGGCAGCGTCAGGTAGATGAGAGTTTGAAATATCACCGCATAGGCGGCCAGGGGTGCGGCTACGGCAGAGAGTGTCATCGGGGCGTTTCGAGCAAGGTTACCCACCAAATTTGACTAGAACGCGGGCCACCCCCGGAACACTTCCGGGGGTGGGATCGCTGTGCTCGCTACCAGTAATGGGCTCTGGGCCCAATTTGTCTCCCAGCAGCTCCGAGGATCCAGAGGATGAGCCCGACGACAGCGAGGATGGCGCCGATGGTCCAGAGGATGCCAATGTCGAGCAAGGCACCCAAAATGATCAGGATCACTCCCAGAATGATCATTTCATTCCTTTCAATTAGGTGCCCCCGGCATTACCCCCTGGAAACGCTCTCGAAACCACGATTTGGCGCCGGCCACGCGCCGCCCCGGGCTGGCCGCCGGGAAACCGTGAAGCGGCCACCGTGCAGCTCTCCCCGCTGAGGGGGTGTCCCAGCCAACCGAGACACGGGATTGCGATCAGAGGGAGACGTGAGACCCATGGCTCGATCCAGAAACGGCACTCCTAGTAGAGACACGGGTACAGCGGCGTCATGAGTACCCGCCGCGACCCCGACGAAGTCGAAGGTTTGGGCAAACACGTTTGGGTCATCGCCGAGGGATACATCCCACCCAACAGCACCGGACCCGAGCCACAGATGACGAGCCATGAGACTGCATGCGAATTGAACACCGGCCATGCCGCGGCCTCGGTGGAAATCAGGGTCTACTTCTCAGATCGTGACCCGCTTTGGTCCTTATCATGTCGAAGTCCCCGGGCGAAGGACCGCTCATATCCGGTTCAACGACCTCGACGATCCCGAACCCATTCCCAGAGACACCGACTACGCCTCGGTGATCCGCTCTGACCGTCCCATCGTCGTCCAGCACACAAGGCTCGACTCCCGACAGGCGGAGAACGCCCTCCTCAGCACGATTGCCTCTCCTGCAACCGACCAATGAGCCGGAACAGGAGTTCCATTGCCTCGGGTCGTCAACGATCATGGTGGACAATCCCCCGATCTGCGCCGATCCAAACCGACAGCCCTGGAGTCGTCAGACGGGAGGCGGGGTCAGCAGCCCCCGGCAACGAGCCGGGCCCCGTCCAGCTCATGATCCACCAGCGAGATGGCGGTGCCATCGTCGAGCCGAAACGTGTAAGTGTTCGACTCGATGTCGATCTCCTCGAGGACTCCACGCATGGTGCGCTCAGGGGACGATGCCGGGCCGTGAGTGAACTCGTACCGATTCCCAACACGCAACGGCTCGCCTCCGGCCTCCGCTTCCATTGGCTTGTTGGTGTTCATTGCAGACCCTCCTTCTCACGGAACCTGGCTTGGCGACCGATCTCCGCTCAGTCAGCCAGAGCTGACTTCGTCGAGATGCTGAAGGAGCTCGTCGGCAACGTCCACGATCTCGTCGTGACCGTTCTGAGAGGCACGTTGTTGTATCAGCGCGGAACGGTTCACCTCGGAGAAATCGCCGTATGGGAATCCAAAACGGTTTTTGGTGTCATCTGACGCGCCGGTGTCGATCCCAAGATGCCACGATCCATATTCGTCATACCCCGCATCCTCGATCACGGCATTGCCTTCATCAGCACTGAACTGACTCGGAGCAGGGTCAGACCACTCCGTCTCGCGGTCGTACTTGCCCTCGGCGATACGACGTTTGGCCATGACGACTGCTTCTTTGTTGACTTTGTACTCTGGCATGACAGGGCATTACCCGGTGAGGGACAGACATATTCGGAGATCCCGGGCCGCAGGCATAGATCATCGGCGTTGTTCCTCATTTCAGCCAAACCCTCGTGTGAGCATGCGACACTCACTACAGCCGATTCATAGGAGGTTGTTCCATCTCAAAGCGAGAATGGTGGCGCGACGCCGTGATCTATCAGGTGTATCTGCGCTCGTTTGCCGATAGCGACGGCGACGGGACAGGAGACATAGCCGGTTTGCGGTCCCGTCTCGACTATCTCGAGGAGCTCGGTGTGGATGCTGTCTGGGTGAACCCCTGGTATCAATCGCCACTCATCGATGGTGGGTACGACGTTGCGGATTACCGATCGATCCACCCACTGTTCGGGACTCTGGACGGAGCCCGACATCTCATCAAGGAAGCGCGAGACCGGGGAATCAGACTCCTCGTGGACCTCGTCCCCAATCACACCTCATCCGAACACCGATGGTTTCAAGCCGCGATCACCGCGGCACCCGGTAGCGCCGAGCGAGATCGTTATCACTTCCGCCAGGGTCGAGGTTCGAGCGGCGAGCGTCCTCCGAACAACTGGCAGAGCGTTTTCGGAGGTCCGGCGTGGAGCCGTGTCACTGACGGCGAGTGGTATCTCCACCTCTTCGACTCGACTCAGCCCGATCTCAACTGGTCGAACCCGGAGGTTCGCTCCGAGTTCCGGGACATTCTCCGCTTTTGGCTCGACATGGGCGTGTCCGGGTTCAGGGTCGACGTCGCTCACGGGAAGAGCAAGAATCCCGACTACCCGGATCTCGGCGAAATGGTCGATCAGCTCGACGTCGCCGACAACCATCCGACGTGGGATCGCCCTGAGCTCCACGAGATAGTCCAGGAGTGGCGCGAGGTACTGGACGAGTACCCCGGGGCGATGATGGTGGCTGAGGCATGGGTGGCGAACTGGACCAGATTGGTCCGGTACCTGCGGCCCGGAGAGTATCACCAGGTATTCGACTTCTTGTTCCTTCAATCTCCCTGGGACGCCAGCCAACTCGGCATGAGAATCGAGGAAGCGATCCGAGCCACCTCGTCTGTGGGAGCGTTTCCGACATGGGTGCTCTCCAATCACGACGTGGTTCGACACGCTACGAGATACGGATTGCCCCCAATGGTCGATCCTGAGGAATGGCTTCTCGAGGGAGATCGCTCGATGCTCGACCCAGAGGCAGGTCTGCGTCGAGCGAGGGCTGCGGCTCTGATGGTCATGGCACTCCCGGGCTCTGTCTACGTGTATCAGGGGGAGGAGCTCGGCTTGCATGAGGTCCACGACCTGCCCACCGATGTTCTCGACGACCCGGTGTGGGAGCGGTCGAGTCATACCAGAAAAGGACGGGACGGTTGCCGGGTTCCCATCCCCTGGTCCCGTTCGGGGTCGTCGTTCGGCTTCGGCCCTGACGGTTCCTGGCTTCCTCAGCCCCAGCACTGGGGCAGCCTTTCCGTTGAGGTTCAGCGCGGAGCCAAAGACTCGACCCTGGAGCTCTACAAACGCGCCATCGAGTTACGCCGACGACTCCTGCAGGATGAGCCCTTTGAGTGGCAGGAGCGGGAGCCGGGCGTCATCGCCTTCTCCCGGGGACCGGTGACCTGCCTGGTCAATCTCGCTGACCATCCAGTGGAGCTCCCTTCGGGTCAGGTAGTGATGACCAGCGATTCTGTGGGGAAAAGATTGGCGCCGGATACTGCCGTCTGGGTCATCCGGGGCGCCGAGACCGAATCTTGATCCGGACCACCCGCAGGCTTGCTGACTCTCATCGACCCTGAACTTTGAGGTTCTCTTCGCGGTAGGCCCCAAAAACTCGAGATGCGAGTCGAGCTGACGTGGTTTCATTGCGGACGTGTCTGACTGGAGAGGTACGTCATCGAGCTGATCCGCCGTATACGGGAGAGTCTCTTCGCGCTTCCGCTCCTGGTCATAGCTCTGTGTGGCGTTTTGGCCTTCGTCGCTCTCTATCTGGATGCCCGCTTTGGGGAGACGCTCAAAGACTGGCCGCTGATTCTGGGAACGACGGTCTCCGGGGCACGAGCGATCGCAGCCAGCGTGGCAGGAGCCACCATCACCGTAGCCGCGATCGTGTTCTCGATAACGGCGCTGTCGACGCAGATGGCCGCCAACCAGTACTCGCCACGAGCCCTTGGTGAGTTTTTCGAAGACCCGTTCCAACAAGCCATCATCGGACTCGTGGTTGGCACCTTCACCTACTCATTGTTGGTGCTGGGCTCCCTGGGCAGTGGCATCATCGATGGTTCGGCTGCAACCCCGAGTGCTTCAGTCACCCTCGCCATCGTTCTCGGGGTCGCCTCCGCCATTGGGATCGTTGCCTATATCAACCACTCGCTGCGACGAATGCAGATCGACTCTGTGGTGCAGAGGATCGCCGCCGACGCGATCAAGGCAATCCACCGACATCTCCATGATGATCAGAAAGAGGATGAGCCGGGCGATGGCCCATCGCCCCGAGGTGCGGCGAGAGCGATCAGGTCGGACATAGGTGGTTGGGTGGTGAGCATCGACGCTGAGGCGGCGTTGAAGGCGCTGCCGCCGGCAAGCACGGCACGGGTCGACGTTCGGGTCGGGGAGGCGGTTTCTATTGGCGACCGGATCATCACAGTCTGGCCCGACCCGGGTGACGAGTGGCATGGGGAATCTCACATCCACCGCACGATCACCACGGCACACGAGCGATCGTTGGAGCTCGATCCCACGTTTGGAATCCGTCAACTCGTCGACATCGCACTCCGGGCGCTTTCACCTGGGGTGAACGACCCGACAACCGCGGTGGACGTGATCCATCATCTGAAAAGGCCCGTGCGCACGGTCCTGTTATCCGACGCTCCCCGCCGGGTCTTCGCCGGTCCGGACAATCGCAAGGTCTTCCTCTCCCGTGCCCCGGGCCGGTCCGAATACGTCCACGCCGCTTTCACGGAGATCCGGCTCGCCGCGGCGGGACAGCCATATGTGATCCGGGCTCTTCTCGAAGTGCTCGGGGACTTGAAGAGCGATCTCGCATACGCGGACATGAGCGAACGTGGCGGCCCGGTGACCGAGGAACTCGAGCTGACACTGACCATGGCCCGCTCTAGCCAACTGCCTGAGGCCGATCTCAGGCGCGTCCTGGAACAGTGGGCCTCGAATGACTACCTGGAAGAGGTCGATTCTTCGGGGTGACCCAACACGTTGGCCAGGGGAACACCGACCCCCCGGCGCCATCCCTCCAAAGATTCCTGTAAACCGCATCCCTCTCAGATGCGTGTTAGCGGTGTGAGTTCGATCACCACTACATCCGAGAGAGCATCAGCCAGACAAGGGACCATTGCACCGGATGATCTCGTTCGAGACCTTCTATCGAAATGAATACCGGGCAATGCTCGGCATGGCCCGGGCATTGGCCCCGGACACAACGGTGGCGGAGGACCTGGTCCAGGAGGCTTTCATCACAACGCACCGTCGCTGGGATCAGGTGTCGCAATATGACAGCCCTCGAGCCTGGGTCCGCCGGGTGCTGATCAATCGGGCTACGTCGCTCCGGCGTCGCCTGGCTTCCGAATTACGTGCCTTGGCCCGGGTCGGGCCAGCTGACGCCACGCCACCTGACCTCTCCGTCGAGACCTCAGAGGTGTGGAGCGAAGTCCACCGACTCTCCCGCCGACAGCAACAGGCGATCGTCCTTCATTATGTCGGTCAGCTCTCAATGGTCGAGATTGCCGACGTCATGGGGTGCTCGCAGGGAGCTGTCAAGTCACATCTCCATAGCGCCCGGGAGAGCCTGCGGACCTCCCCGGCCGCCTGGGACGAGGAGCTGCTATGAACAAACTGGAACAGAGACTGAATGCCGCCGCCGAAGAGACCAGAAAACTGGCCCGACGACGACCAGTCACCAAATTCGACGAACGAGCCCAAACCAGGCACCGCGGAGCGCTGATCCTTGCTGCTGCATTTGCGGTGGTGATCCTCATGTTTGGGTTGCTCCCTCTGTTGATGAGCGAGCCGACCGGCTCCACGGGTTCAGAGGTCGGCACGCCGAGCACTCCGATGACCACGCCCACGACTGTCGCCACCACGTTGGGCACCGCCCCCGAGATCGAATGCTCGGCCCAAGGGGTGCCTCTACCAGAGGAAGCGGAGGCACTGCCCGCGGCCGTGGCCACCACCCGTGAAGCCATCATCACCGCCGCTGCGGCCTGTGGCCTCACTGCGCTGGAGAGCCTCGCCGGCGACATGCTGACCACCAGTCTTGGAGGCGGTGGAGTGGAGAATCTCAGATCTTGGGAGAACCAGGGCGAGCATCCCCTGGCCACGCTGCTTCATCTCTTCGACATGACGTACGCAACCGTCGAGCTGGAGGACGGCGGAACGATATATGTGTGGCCCGCTGCTGCCACCTATGAGTCCTGGTCCGAGGTCACGGAGGAGGAGATCGACGAGTTGAGCAGAATCCATTCCGAAGGCGAGCTCGACCAGATCGCCGGGTACGGGTCCTACATAGGTTGGCGCACCGGCATCGACCAGGACGGGAACTGGTTGTACTTAACCGCCTTTGACTGACCCCGGGTACGGTTGAACGGCCATGACGCTTGAAACGCTCGCCGACCGTTACTGGAAGATGTCACTGGAGGCGCAACCAACGATCGCCACGGTGCGTGGCATCCACGACTACGACGATCAGCTGCCGTCCCTCGACGAGGATTGGGTGGCTGGCATGATCGCAACCTTCAATGGGCTCGTCACCGAGGCCGAGGGCCTGGACACCGTCTCGATGACGACCCAGGAAATGATCACCCACAGTCTTCTCCTCCATCAGTGCCGGTCGATGCTGGGGAGAATGGAATCCCCCTTCCGCGTGGCTTCCATCGACCCCTTTCTCGGCCCGCACACCAGGCTGCTCAACGACACCAGACAGAACACGGTCACCGATCGAAGACAGGCCGAGGCTCTTCTCGGGCGCTATCGCAAGGTCCCCGAGTTCCTCACTGGGGCCCTTCAGGTCCACCTGAAGGCCGCAGATCTGGGACAGACTCCGGCCCTGGCCTCGGTTACCCGCGTGCTCAGCCAACTCGACGGTTACCTCGACTCCGACTTGGGGGACGACCCCTTTCTCGCCCTGAAGGTGCCCGGCGACGGCCGGGACTGGAGGGAGAAGGCGGAAGATCTGGTCAAGGACACGATAAGACCCGCCTTCGCCGAATACCGTGACGAACTGCGAGCCCACATCGCCCCGCTATCCCGATCTGACGAACGCTGCGGACTGCTCTGGATGAGTGGTGGCGAGCAGATCTATGCCGATCTCGTCGAACAATACGTCCAGCTCCCCATGTCGCCCCAGGAGATCCACGACATCGGCCAGGAATGGGCCACAGAGATCAACGCGGCAGAATGGATCGAAATCGGGGAACGGGCCTTCGGGCTCGAGACGCTCGAGGACATCTTCGGGCGTCTCCACTCAGACCCCGAACTTCGGTTCGGCTCAGAGGACCAAATGCTCGAGCACGCCCGCGATGCGCTGGAGAGGGCCTGGGCCGAGGTCGACGATTGGTTCGGTCATCGCCCGGCGACGCCCTGCGACGTCGTGCCGGTACCCCCGGCTACCGCACCGGCGATGCCCCCCGCGTACTACCTGCAGCCACCGGTCGACGGTTCGCGGCCTGGGACCTACTTTCTGAACACATACCGGCCAGAAGAGCGTGATCTCTTCGAGTACGAATCGATCCATTTCCACGAGGGCATTCCGGGCCACCACTTCGACCGCTCCCTGGCCTCTGAACTCGAGGGCATTCCGACTTTTCGGCGCTACGCGATGGTCTACGCCCACACCGAAGGCTGGGGTTTGTACAGCGAGAGGCTTGCCGACGAGATGGGTCTCTACTCGTCGGACGTCGACCGGCTGGGAATGGTCTCCGCCGACGCGTGGCGGGCAGGAAGGCTGGTCACCGACACAGGGATCCATGCCCTGGGTTGGAGTCGTCAACAGGCCATCGACTTTCTGCGGGAGTGGACACCGATCGGTCTCCTCACCGTCGAGCAAGAGGTAGATCGGTACATCGCCATGGCGGGCCAAGCCCTCTCCTACAAGATGGGCCAGTTGGAGATCATGCGTCTCCGCCGGAAGGCCGAAAAGGCCCTAGGGACCTCTTTCGACATAAAGGGATTCCACGACACGATGCTGATCAACGGGCCGATGCCGCTGCCGATGCTCGCCACCGCAGTCAACGAGTGGATGGAAGAGACCGGCTGACACAACCGATGGGTCCCGACCCGTCGCAGCCCCCGGCACGACCCCTGGTTTCCGGCGTCGCCAATCGCCCGCTCAGGGCTCTCGCGCTTCGGCCAACAGATCGATGACCTCCTGGTCCGTGGTCTGGTCGAAGTCCTCATACCACAGACCGACCGCGATAAGGGGCTGCTCGGTCGCCAGGCACACCACATCGTCAGCGAGTTGTTCGAATTCCTCACAGACGTCGGGTGAGGCCACCGGTACCGCCACCACGATCTCAGCCGGTGACATCTCTCGAAGGGCCTCGATCGATGCTCGCATCGTCGAACCGGTGGCGATGCCGTGTCGATGACGATGGCGACGGCAGCCTCGGGCTCCGGAGCTTCGATGTTGCCGCGGAACCGACGCTCCCGGTCCTCCACTTCCTCGCGCTGCTGTTGGCTGACTCGTTCGATGTCGGCGTCCCGGATGCCGAGTTGGCGGACCACCGAATCGTTGATCACTCTCACCCCGCGCCCGGCCACAGCTCCCATGGCCAGTTCCGGGTGCCCAGGGACTCCCAGCTTTCTCACGATGAGGACGTCGAGAGGCGCCCGGAGTGCTTCTGCCACTTCGAACGCGACTGGAACCCCGCCACGCGGGAGCCCGTAAACGATCACGTTGTCGCGATCTCGATAGCGGCCGAGAGCTTCGGCGAGCTCTCTACCTGCGGCGGTGCGGTCGGCAAAGAGGGCGCGTGAGTCTCTCATCTTGCCCTCGTGGGGGTTACCCCCCACCGAGCTATGGGAAACGACCACGCCACGTGGTTTTGGCTAGCAGCAGCGTGGGTATGCAGGCACGGATGAGCGGTGAATCACGCGACCAGCTGGCTACCGACATCTCTTCAGGAGTGGTCTATCAGACGGTCGGGTTGGTGCCCACATCAGCTCGAGTTGAGGCCGAGGAGATGGTGTCCAAATTGAGCGACTTCGCCCCTCGACCAGTTCTATTCGCCCGCGTGAGGGTGAAGAATGACGAGGATCGCGATCCCGACCAGTGTTCGGTTGTCGAAGGAACCATGGATGTGTCGGGAGCCGTAATCCGTGCCCAGGCCGCGGGTCCTACCGCAATCGACGCCCTCAGGGTGGTGGGCAACAAGTTGGAGCGGAGACTCACTCGACTGGCCGCCAAACGTCAGCGTGCCACCAAGAGGCCTCCATCGACCCCTACAGGAGAATGGCGCAGCGGGGACCTCCCCTCCGATCGCCCCGAGTTCTATGACCGTCCTCCCGAGGAGCGGCAGGTGGTTCGCCGCAAAACGTACTCACCGGCCGACCGGCTCTCCGTGAGTGAGGCGCTTTTCGATTTGGACGTTCTCGACCACCGATTCTTCTTGTTCACCGACGCGGCTGACGAAAAGCCCTCCATTGTCTACGAGGAAGACGACAGGGTGGCCCTCCGCAAGATCGATGGGTCGAAACCCGATGAGGCGAGACTACGTCCCGGAGTCCAGGTCAGCCGGACCCCTGCCCCCACGATCACGGTGGAAGATGCGGTCTCCCGCCTCAATCTCTCGGGCATGCCTTTCGTGTTCTTCCGGGATGCCGAAAGCCGAAGTGCCAGCGTGCTCTACCGGCGCTACGACGGGCACTACGGGCTCATCGTTCCCTCCACTGCCTCGGACTAGATCCCACCGGTGGGTCCCCTTGGGCCCTCTGTCCCGCAGCGGGGGCTTCAAGTTCGGTCAATTCGCCACGGATGAGCTCAAAGAGCGCGAGCAACTCCTCGCTCTCGATCGAGTCGGCAAGCTTTTCGAGATGCGACTCGTCGGCTCTCCACCTCGCTTGTCTGCCACACCACGCGGGTCCGAGCGGTGGCCACCGACTCCGCATCTGACATCTGCAGGAGAAACTCCTCGACGGTTGCGTCTGTGTTGACCTCATCGCTCCGCTCGACTTCTACATCGTCCGGCGCCAGAGACGCCAGGACACTCCAGGTATCTTCGCCGACGAAGTTCGATATGGCACTGAGGAAGTCTGAGACCAAGCACGGGCGTCGCCGTCCAACAGCTTGGCTTCCTCTGGAACGGCGGCGCAGAAGCGGGCATCTCTATCGGTCTGATCCATCCGACAAGGGATGCCCCCTGTTCAAGGGCGAAACCGTCGGGCCACGTGCCCGTTTCAAGGCCGCCACGGGGGGTGATACGAAGTTAGCCGCGATGTCTGGAGCGATCATGGACCTGGAACTGCGAGAGGGCTCACATCTCTATTCCGAGGATGGGGACGATCTTGGCACCGTCAGGGAGTTCGTCGTCGAGCCTTCCACCGGACGAGTAACCCATGTCTTGGTAGAAAAGGGCGTCTTCTTCACCGACGACCGCGTAGTCCCCATCGAGACCATCGACCACATGGAAGACGACAAGATCGTTCTTTCCAAGGATGTCGATCCGGCGGCACTCCCTCAATTCGTACGGGAGCATTTCACGCTGATCGACGACGAAACTCGCGCCCGGATCGACGTTCCCGCTGGGTACATGTGGCGATACCCGACGACATACGCCGGAGCCTTCCCCATCTACCCCACGTATCCAATGCCACCAGGAGCTCCGGCCGGTCGCACCGTCACCGAGCCCAGGACCCGCGAGGCGCTCGCCGAGCGGGAGATAATCGGGAAGAGCACTCCAGTCTTCTCCACCAATGGGGAGAGGGTGGGGACGGTGTCCGAGGTGCAAGTCGACGAAGACGGCCAGCTCAGCCACTTGGTGGTCGACCTGGGATTCCTCTCAGACGAAAAAGTGCTCCCCGCACATTGGATCGAGAGAATTGAGTCAGATGGGGTCACCCTGGCGGTGAGCAATGTTGCCGTCGAGTCTCTCGAGAGCATCACTTGACCGGTTCGAGTGAGTCTGTTTGACGCCTTCCAATCGTCGCCGTCGTCGAAGGCGGCGAAGCCGACCAAGCGGGTCCGGAGCCTGGCGACGTAGTCACCGCGTTCCACGGCACCGACCTCGAGACGCCGGCCGACTTGACTTCAGCGATCCGTGACTCAGAATCGGGCCGAACAGTGGAGTTGACGGTGATCAATGCCGAAGGAACACGCACGGTTGAGGTCACGCTCGTAGAGCGCCCCCTCACCCAATGACTTCGAGCAATCGAGACGCTGAGATCACACTCGATGGCCATGTCCAGACCGGGATGGCCTCCACTGTGGATGAGGAACGACCTATCGACCCGTGGGTCCTGGAATATTGGTCTTACGAGCCCGCGGAAGAATTGCTCCGGGAGGCACTGTGCACGGTAGGCAACGGACGATTTGCCACGCGGGGCGCGGCTCCGGAGCACTCGAGGGTCGAGGGGGTCCACTACCCAGGCACATACGCCGCTGGCATATACAACCGACTGGCTACGGAGAAGGCCGGCAGGGAGATCGAAAACGAGAGTCTCGTCAATCTCCCCAATTGGCTGGCCGTGACCTTCCGCGTCGAGGACGGGCCCTGGTTCTCGATCGATGATGTCGACATCAAATTCTTCCGACAGGCGCTCGAGTTGGATCGTGGAATCCTCATTCGCGAGGTGAGCTTCACCGATGGCGAGGGCCGGGAGACAACGCTCACCCAAAGACGCCTCGTTCACATGACCCGCCCTTCGGTGGCGGCGCTAGAGACCAACCTCCGTGCCGAGAACTGGGAGGGCCAGGTGACTGTCCGCTCCTCGATCGACGGCGGAGTCCAAAACCAAAATGTGCGGCGCTACCGGGACTTGCCCGGCGACCACCTCGAGGTAGTCGACCGAGGGATGGACCAGGAGCGCCTGACACTGCTGGCCCGGACCAGTCAGTCCAACATCGATGTGGTCATCGGCGTCCGGCATCGGTTGTGGCTCGGTGACGAGCTCGTGACACCGCAGAGTGAGTTGTCTGCTGACCGGAAGCGGGTGACCGAGGACCTCTCATTGAACATGGCCCCGGGTGCAGAGGTCAGGTTTGAGAAGACGGTCTCACTCAAGACTGGTCGGGACACGGCTATCTCCGAGCCACTCGTCGATGCCGACGAGGAACTGAGCCGACTCCCCGATTTCGCGAGTCTCGAAGCCGAGCAGGCCCGTGCCTGGTGGAGTGTGTGGAGACGCTTCGAGCTCGACGTCGCCGCCGAGCCGCGGGTTCGGTTGATCACGAACCTCCACCTCTTCCACCTGCTGCAGGTGGCTTCGCGCAATCTCTACGACCTCGACGCCGGAGTGCCCGCACGAGGGCTGCATGGGGAGGCCTACCGGGGACATGTCTTTTGGGACGAGCTCTTCATATTCCCGCTGCTTCACGTCAGATCCCCCGAGGTCGCGCAGTCGCTCTTGCGCTATCGCTACCGAAGGCTCCCCGCAGCACGCCTCGCCGCCAGAGACGCCGGCTACGAAGGCGCCATGTTCCCCTGGCAGTCGGGAAGTGACGGGCGCGAGGAGACTCAGGAGGTCCACCTGAACCCGAAGTCGGGACGCTGGAACCCGGATAGGAGCCACCGGCAACGACACATCAACATCGCCATCGCGTACAACATCGTTCAGTATCTGAGGTTCACCGGTGATATCGACTTTCTCGCCGAGTTCGGTGCCGAAATGCTCATCGAGATCGCCCGCTTCTGGGCTTCGATCGCCGAATACGACCGAATGAGTGATCGATATCAGATCGTGGGAGTGATGGGGCCCGACGAGTTCCACGACGTTGACCCCGGCTGGGACGGGCCTGCCCTGCGCAACAACGCCTACACGAATGTGATGGTTGCGTGGCTCCTGGCGGGCATTCCGGACACTCTGGAGCCTCTTCCCAGCCACCAGAGGGCCGAGCTCTTCGCCCGTCTCGAATTCAAGGAGACCGAGCTCGCCGATTGGGACGAGATAAGCAGAAAACTGGTCGTCCCCCAACATGGAGACGGAATCATCAGCCAGTTCCAGGGCTACGAGGCCTTGGAAGAGTTGGACTGGGACTCTTATCGGAGCGAATACGACAACATCGAGCGACTCGATCGCATCCTCGAAGCCGAAGACGACTCAGTCAGCCGATACAAAGCCTCGAAACAGGCCGATGTGCTCATGTTGTTCTACCTCCTCTCATTCGAGGAGCTGGTGGACGTCTTCGACCGACTCGGGGTCAGGTTCGATGAGGACGATCTCGCAGCCAACATCGCGTACTACATCGAGCGCACCTCGCACGGCTCCACATTGTCCCGCGTCGTGCATTCGTGGGTTCTGGCCCGGAGCGACCGCGAGCTGTCGTATGCCCTCTTCAATGAGGCCCTGGAATCGGATGTCAGCGACATCCAGGGAGGAACCACACAGGAGGGGATCCATCTTGGAGCCATGGCGGGCACGGTCGACCTCTTGCAGCGTGGCTACACGGGTATGGAGGTCGATTCCGCGGGGGTCCTCCACTTCAAGCCACGGCTGCCCAATGAGGTCGAGAGTCTCAGCTTGTGCGTCTACTTCCGTCGCCGCTGGCTTGACATCACGATTGCCGACGACTCCATGGCAATCCGGTCGGAGATCACGACTCAACCCCCCGTCGAGATCTCCTACCGCGGGGATCGCGCCACCCTCGCCTCCGGCGAAACCAAACGGTTCAGGTCCTGAGCGAACCTAATGCTGTAGCTCCCATATATGGGAGTCTGGGCGTCTCATTCGGCAGACTGAGGGTCGGAGTCGGCAAGTCTTGCCCGAAGCTCGTCTCCGTTCTCCTGATCTGGAACCGAGAAGTCGGCCCATGTCATCGCCGGTGGCGCGGAATCGACTAGGACACCGACGCCATCCAGTTGGCGGACCGCTAACAACTCGTCCTCGTCGTCACCCACATAGAGCGCGGATGATCCGACCTCAGGGCGACCGCCCAGGAGACGGCGGATGGTATCGATGTTCTCGAGCGCGGATGGGGGAGGCTCCAACAGGTCAGACCATGAGGCCACATGTGCTGGCAGCTCGGCGACACTCTTAACCACGACGTCTGAGAGATCGGCCATGGCTGAAGAACCGTGCCCATCGTCGATACCCACCACCAGACTGAACCCGCCGCGGCGACCTGCTCGGACCCCGGCCGGCGAGTCCTCGACGACTGCACATTCACGCGGGGTCACGCCGATGTCCGCTGCGGCTCTCGTAAACATGTCAGGAGCCGGCTTGCCCGGTATCTCCATCTCGTCTAGATCATTTCCGCCCAACACCAGATCGACCTTCACAGCGATCGACGCGGGGAGGATCAGGTCGATGTTCCTGCTCGACGAGACCACCGCCATGGGAGTGCGAGCGTCGAGCAGGCGGTCCAACATGTCCTCCACCCCGGCAAGCGGCTCGACGCTCTCGGTCTCGAGAAGGCGATGAAAAGCCTGGTTCTTGAGATTCCCGAGCGCGGTCATCGTCGTCATGCCAGGAGAGTCGGATGGATCGCCCATAGGCATCGTGAGGCCGCGAGACCTCAGGAAGGAGACGACACCCTCATAGCGGGGGCGGCCATCCACATAGCGCCGGTAGTCGTCGGGGAGTGCAAACGGCTTGGGGTCCCCTTGTTGTGCCAGGAACTCATCGAAGGTCTCTTTCCATGCTCGAGCATGAAGGCGGGCCGAATCGACCAGAACACCGTCCATGTCGAAGACGACTGCCTCCGGGGTCTTTCGGGCCGTGCCCATCAGCTGCCTTCCTCCGCGAGGTCGGAGCTACGTAGCCGGGGGGCGGAGACGGTATGGCGGCCGGAACCGACGGGTATGGCGTCCGGATGGGACGTTTCCGGAACACACGGGCTAGGGATCAAGACGGCTAGTGCGATGGGAGGGTTGATCACAAGCCCAACGCCAGGACAGTCTACCAAGAGCCCGCCAACCAGTGGTGACGGCGATACTGGTCAGACCGAGCCTCGACAAGAGAGGTTTTGCCATTGGTGGCAGACGGGTAAGCGGTGCCAGAGCCAACGAACAGGAGGGAAATGAGCTCAGATACTCAGACCGGCACGACATTGACCCGGGTGCGAGAGGCGCAAATGGCCTTGGAAAAGGCACAGGCAGCAATGGCTTCCGTCCAAAGTGGGCTTTCAGGAGTCGAGACGGTCTCCGAGAAGACTGCCTCGACGCGGCGGCATCCGGTGCGAAACACCCTATTGGCCCTTCTCGTGGCCTCGATCGCATTTGCCGTCATGGTCGCGTTCAAGACCGTCGCTGACTGAATAGCTCAACTCGAGGCGCCCAGGTGCGCACGGAACCAGTCTGCAGCCAGGCCGGCCACCTGGTCCAGCTTCCCAGGCTCCTCAAACAGATGGCTTGCGCCTGGAGCGACCTCCAATGAGCTCTCGTCGTTGAGTTCGGCAAGAGCCTCCTGGTTGAGTTGGAGAACCTGCGGGTCGTTGCCCGCAACGATCAGCAGGGTTGGAGCCTGGACTTCCGCGAGCGGTGTCCCCGCCATGTCGGGACGGCCGCCCCGGGAGACTCCGCTTCGATCGCATTCGGCTGCGCGGCGGCAGAGCGCAACGCTGCGGTGGCACCGGTCGAAGCGCCAAAGAGGACGATCGGTCCATCCGCCCCTTCGGTCGTCAGCCGGTCCACAGCGGCGAGGACTCGGTCTGTGAGCGAGTCGATGTCGAACCGGTGCTCGCTCGTGTGCAGATCGCGCCGTTCCTCATCCTCAGCGAGGAGATCGACGAGGACAGACTGCAGACCAGCCCGCTGGAGCACTTCTGCGACCAGTCTGTTTCGAGGACTGTGCCGGCTGCCGCCACTTCAATGGGCAAAGACCACGATCCCCGAACGCGGGTCTCCACATCCCCATTTATCGCCTGGCCCCGCCCCACAAAAACAGTCACTTCACGCACGATCACACGATGCCTACCCATGCCCCCCTCCGCCGAACCCCCAGACAAGCTTCCTAATGCTGTGCCTCCCATATTCGGGAGTCACGGCGTTTCATTCGCTGTTTAGCCGGATGCGGCCGCCGGGTACCGACCAGCAGGCGCGGACCGCGACCTCTGCCGGCGATGGAGATGATGACCCGAGATGATGACTTCCACCGACATCGACCGTCTGGCCCGTCAGCTGGCCGCCGACAGCATCCGGGCGACCACTGCGGCTGGATCGGGCCATCCGACGTCGTGTCTCTCCGCCGCCCATCTGGTTGCAACGATCGTGGGCCGCCACATCAGACTATGGCCGGACAACCCCGCGCACCCCGCCAACGACCGACTCGTCTTCTCCAAGGGTCACGCCGCTCCCCTTCTCTATGCAGCCCTGGCTGCCATCGGAGAGATCGACGCCGCCCGCCTCGACGAGCTCCGCCAGGCCGACAGCCCGCTCGAAGGCCACCCCGTCCCGGGACTGCCTCACGTCCCTCTCGCCACTGGCTCGCTTGGCCAGGGGCTGGCCAACGGCCTCGGCATCGCCCTGGGAAACCGGGCATTGGGCTCCCCGTCCTGGACGTGGGTGCTCCTCGGCGACTCTGAGATGACGGAAGGCTCTGTGTGGGAGGCGATGGCGCTGGCCTCTCACTACGCGCTGACCACCCTGACGGCAGTGGTGGACGTCAACCGTCTCGGCCAGCGCGGCCCCACCATGTATGAGTGGGACACCGGGGTCTATGAGGAGCGTGCACGCGCGTTCGGTTGGCATGCGGCGGTGGTCGATGGCCACGACCCTGATGACATCAGCCGTGGAATCGAGACGATCGAGGGGGAGACGAAGCCAGGAATGCTCATCGCCAAGACCGTCAAAGGCCACGGCGTCTCGTTCCTGGCTGATGAGCCGGGTCGACATGGCAAGGCGCTGACCGACGAGGAAATGGATCGGGCACTTTCCGAACTGAACCCCGGAGACCGGGAGACGATCACAGTGCAAAACCCAGTGCAATTCACCCTCGGCCAGGTCGAAGCGGCGGAGCCGGACCTCCCCGTCTTCGATGAGGATGTCTCCACCCGCGACGCCTTCGGCACGGCACTAGCCGCGATCGTGGAGGCCGATCCTCTGGTGATGGTCCTCGACGGAGAAGTGTCGAATTCGACGATGACCGAGAAAGCCCATGATGCGGCTCCCGAGCAGTTCGTCCAGATGTACATCGCAGAACAGGCGATGATCGGCGCCGCCGTCGGTTTGCAGGCGACCGGGATCAGACCGGTGGCATCTACCTTCGCCGCGTTCCTCACCCGAGCACACGACTTCATCCGCATGGGAGCGATCGGCCGGGCGGAGATGGTCTTGAACGGCTCCCACGCCGGTGTCTCCATTGGTGAGGACGGACCATCACAGATGGGTCTCGACGACATCTCCATGATGCGGGCCACGCTGGGAGCCGCCGTCCTCTACCCCGCCGATGGCCCTTCCACCGCAGCCCTCCTGAAGGCCGCGATCGATTGGCCGGGTATCTCTTACATCCGAACCACCCGGGAGAAGACCCCGGTGATCTATACGAAAGACCAAACCTTCGAGATAGGGGGATCTCACACTCTGCGTACCTCCGTCGATGACCAGGCCACCCTCGTCGGAGCCGGCATCACTGTCCACGAGGCCATGGGCGCCGCCGACGAACTCCACGCTGATGGCATCCGGATACGCGTCATCGACGCTTACTCGGTTCAACCCATAGATGCCGACACCATGCGAAGAGCGATGGCCGAAACGGGGCTCATCGTCGTCGCCGAAGACCACAGCAAGGCGGGCGGCCTCGGTGACGCGGTTCTCGACGCGATCGCCGCGGAGCACTCCGGACCGGTCATCAAGTTGGGCGTTGACGAGTATCCCGGCTCGGCCCCACCGCAGGAGCAACGAGAGCGTGCCGGCATATCCTCCAAAGCTATGAAGCAGGCCATCGTGGAGAATGTCGAACAGAGGGTCCCGGCGCTCTGAGCTGAGCACGGTCGCGAGCACCCGTCGGTCGCAGGCCAAGGTCGTGCTGTTGATTCTCGCCGCGCACAACGTCGTTCAGAACTCGATACTCAACGAACACGGGTATGTGCCGGGAAACGTTGTCGTGGCCGCGACCCTCGCGGGGTTGGCTCGAGACGCAGGCTTGACGTGGGAGGAGATCGGACTTGGCCGTGGTGACCTTCGCATGAGTCGCCGCACAGGTGCCTGGATCTTGACGGCTTCGACCGCGTTCCTCGCTGTCACCGCTCGCATACCGCGGATACGCCACCATCTGCGGGACGAGAGGGCACCCATTGGCTCTCGGCGGGAAACAATCCGGCGCGCCCTCATCAGGTTTCCGGTGGGCACAGCGCTGTTCGAAGAGGTGGCCTTTCGCGGTGTGCTGCCCGCCCTCCTCGCCAGCGCAACTCGATCTGGCGATATTACGGCTGCGGGGATGTTCGCCATCTGGCATCTGATCCCCACTCACCACGCCCTGCGAGTCAACGGGATCGCTCAGGGACCGAGGTCCCGGATCCTGGGCACTCTGGCGGGCTCTGCCGCGGCGGGACTGGCCGGTTATGTCCTCAGCCGGGTCAGACGCAAAACCGGGTCGATCCTCGCCCCGTGGTTGATCCACAGTGCCGTCAACACCACGTCATTCCTCGCGGCCGTCCGCGCGGGCCTCGACGACACCTGACTCATCCCTGGACCTCGGTCATCCGGAACGAAGCAAAGATCCCGCGAGGCCGGCGAGGCGTAGTGCCTTGGTCAACAGTCGGCTGAAACGAGGTCAACCTTTCGTCACACCATTCAGGCTGCCCGAGCCAATAGCACGAACCGCGTAGAGCAGAGCCTCGGTTACCCCCGTCGGATCGTCTTGAACTGGAAGAGGGTCGAAATGCCGCACCACTCGTCCTTGCTTGTCGGCTACGACCGCGACTCTCTTGGTGTTCCCCTCTTCGTCCTCTGCTCGGTAGTCGCGAGCCATGGCTCCGCTGGCGTCGGCCAGAATCGGGATAGTCAGCCCCATGTCCTCAGAGGCCTGCCTCGTCTCTCGGGCCGTGGCGCGAGCGACAGCCAGAATCTGAGACCTTTCATTACCGAAATCCTTGTGATGTGAGCTGAGCTCCTCCAGGAGGTTCCGATCTTCGTCCGACGTCAGATCAACGAAAACGATGACGAGGGGTACCTTCCCCTTGAACGAATCCAAGGCCAGTGTCTGCCCGGTGCTTGCGGCCAGTCTGAAATCGGCGATCCGTTCTGGCTCCGGTGATTCAGTCATCCGGAATCAGTACCCATGTCGACAATCACCCGAAACGTGGCTCATAGGTGCGGTACTCCGACCCGGATCCTCCAGTAGCTCTTTGATGGAGTTCTTGAACCGGGCCGCATCTGCCCCATCTTCACCCGTTGGTCGAATGCCAGGCGCTAGCGGTACCCGCAGCGGTATCAGGCAGAACACGCCGTCCTATGCCCTGCGTCTCGTGATTGAAACGCCGTGACTCCCATATCCGGGAGCCACAGCATTAGGAACCAGAGGAGTCCTTGTTGAAGGTGACGAGTGGCAGATAGAACCACGACCATCCGGCGATGGCGGAGATGATGACTGTGGCCGCTCCCGCCAAGACATCATCGAAGACGAGGGAGGACACCAGATATACGACTGCCACTATCGAGACGACGAAGGTGACCGTGCCCGCCAAGGCCACCTTGGTGGCGAACATCACGTGACTCCGGTCGCGACGTTTGATCCCGCTTATCGGGGCGCGCACCCTCTGGTGAACACTTGGTGCGATCAGCAACACAGCAGATATCGCAGCGCTGGTGAAGGCCACGTAGAAGATGATCGCGTTTGCATCGCTTATGTCGTCGAACGGCGCCTGCAACGGAAGTAGCAGAAGAAACGAGAAGAGGACCATGACCCCGGGGATAGTGGTGCGCAGGCCCTCCATCACCGACCGAAACTGGTCATCGACTTCGTCGTCGGTGGGTCGGTCCTCTGGCGCGTCGGATGTTTGGGTCATGTTGAGTACCCGAACTTACCCTTTTAGCTTGGCGGGCCAACCACCAAATCGTGTGGCAGGGTTTGGGCACGATCGGCCAGGGGTAAAGACGGCGGTTGATGAGGTCCGCAATCGAGGGTTCGACCATGGACGAACTGATCGCTTCAGAAATCGAACAGATTCGCGACCGGCTCATCGAGATCCATCGAGAGCGCGAGCACCTTCGAGAGAACGAGACCGGCCGGAGGGAGGGACTCCTCGACGAGGAGCGCAAGCTCGAGAACCGTTTGGCAGACCTGGAGGATCGCTTGGCCGAGGAGGACACCGGGATGGCGGAAGAGAGAGTCGGAGCTCAAACCGACCTGACCAGGGCTCCGAAGCTCCCCGATTCGAAGAAGAATCCCGACGACCTACCCACACGATCACAATGATCACCACGCCATCTAGCCATAGGATTTCAGCGATGACAGATACTGTCGAGCTTCACCTCGAAGCAACACCCACCTCAGCCGCGACGGCAAGGGCCTTCCTGAGAGAACATGCGACTCTCGATGGGATGAGACACGCCGAAGCTGATCTCTTGGTGACCGAGCTGATCGGCAATGTCATCGAGCACTCTCCAGATGCCTCCGAACTCACCGTCAGTGTTCAACAAGACCGAGATCGCGGGCTGGTGGTCAGAGTGTCCCACTCCCATCCCGAACCGCTGGAAATCATCGAGCACGGCGTGGGGTTCACCCTCATCGAGCGACTGACTCGAAGCTGGGGACATGACCATGATGGCGAGAATCTCTCGGTCTGGTTCGTCCTGCGGACGCCCGGCACGACAACCATCTCCGAGGACGTCCCGGACTCCGACTTGTTCTCACGCATGGCTGAGGATCCCGCCGCCTACTCGGACGAGCTGGTGCGGAGACATGCGGACCTTGCCGCCTCTATCGCCCGTCGCTATCGGGGAAAGGGTGTCGACGAGGACGATCTCCTCCAGGTGGCCAACATGGCCCTGCTCAAGGCGATCCAACGCTACGACGCATCCATCGGGACCATCCGCCCTTATGCCGCGGCAACGATCTCTGGGGAGCTGAAGCGCCTCTTGCGGGACAAGGGTTGGTCGGTTCGGGTTCCGCGCTCGCTCCAGGAGCGTTCCCTCGAAGTGGCAAAGACCAGTGAGCGGTTGGCGCAACAACTCAACCGTCCACCCGAGATAAGTGAAGTGGCCGAACAACTCAACCTCTCCGAGGATGAAGTGATGGAGGCGATGGATGCACGACAGGCATACGCATCCAGCTCGATCGACAAGCCGACGGACGCAACCGGGGTTACCCTTCTGGAGCGCTTGGAGACCGATGATACCCACCTGCTGCTCGCCGATGACCGAGTCGTGGTCGAAGAGGCCATCAGAGAGCTGCCCGAACGCCAACAGAGGATTCTCGACCTCAGATTCAACGAAGACATGACCCAGACCGAGATCGCTGAACATCTTGGGATCTCACAGATGCACGTGTCACGACTGCTGGCGAGTGCGCTGAAGAGCCTGGAGAAGTCTATTGGTAAGGAAGGGGAATCGGCCTGAGGACTGTTTACTCTTGTCAGGACGGGGTAATCCCGAGGAATGTTGGTAGAGATGGATGAGGTCATTCTGCAGGTTGACGCCGAAGTCAGTGCGCCCAGCCTGTCTCGATCTGGTCTCGAGCCAATCAGGTCGGCTTTGGGAGAGCGCTATGACGATGTGGTGCTGGTTGTCTCGGAGCTGGTCAGTAATAGCGTGAGGCATTCCGGTGCCGACCCGAAGTCCGATGGGATCGATGTCAGGGTCGGTGTGCGCGCCGGCTACATCCGTGTCGAGGTGGCCGATAGCGGGCCTGGATTCTCTCTCGATGCCCCCCGGGGCGAGGGCTTGGGACTGACGATCGTCGAAAAGCTCGCCGAACGCTGGGGGATGGCAAACGGTCGGCACAAGTTCGTCGTCTGGGCCGAGCTGTCCTCCGGCCAGCCGAGCTGATTCAGCCGGGGACGGTCTCGAGCTGGTCGGTGTTCGCGACGATCCTCATCGAAGTCTCCACACCGCTGAGATCGATGAGCCGTGACACCGGTCCGCCACTCACGGCGATAGCAAACGGACGTCCCTGCTCATCGAACTTCCTGTTGGCCATCACCAATGCCTTGAGCCCCGTCGAGTCCATGAAGGAAGAATCGGTGAGATCTACTACGAGGGGGTGGGAGTTCGAGGAGAACACGGAGTCGATCGCGCTCTCCAGCTCCGAGACGGTGGCCAGGTCGATTTCCCCTGAGACCGCGATGCACTGCCAGCCGCTCGGCAGTTCACTGTCTTGAATATTCAATCCGGTCATCGGACAAAAGATCGTATCAGATGTTTCGGTGAGGCTGGTGGGGGAGTTGTCGGTGACTCACTCACCAACGCGGGTGTAGGTCCAAGTGCCGAGCTTCCAGATGAACTCACCGTCGTGGTCCTGGAGGATGGCGACGGCATCATCGGCCTGGTCCGGCGCAGCCTCGACCGAGATGACCAAGTTTCCCTCATCGAGCTCATGGGACAGACGTTCCAGGACACGATATTGGTCGCCGAACGCATTGAGGAGCCGCTTCACGGTCGCGACGGGCCCTGACTCGCCGGCAGGGTCGAGATGATCCTTGCCGCTCTCGCCTTCCAGGACCTCGATGTCGTAGCCTGCGGCCCTCAGCCGCGCGATGGCACCTTCGGCTTTCTCAGGATCGGAGAGGATCGCGACGACGGTGTCGTCGAAGCCATGGAGCTCGGCCAACATCTGCCTTTCGGGTGGGCCGGGTTCAATACCCCTCATGAGGCTGGCTCAAACCCTCAGGAGACGCGTCGAATCACAACCACGGTCTGATCATCCTTCGGCTCCGGCGCGGCAAACCCCAACACGAGATCGGCGGTTCGGGCCGCGTTGCCCCCCTCAGCCAGGAGCATGTCACCCAGAATCTCGGGCTCGGTACGGCCGTTCTCCAAGACCTGAACGTCGGCTACACCGTCGCTGAAAGCCACGAGAGCGTCTCCGGGGCTGAGCGAGAAACGCTCTTCTTCGAACTCCGAGGCAACATCGAGGTAGAGCAGCGGCCCGGTGGGGTTCTTCAATTCGACCTCCATACTGCCGACGACGATGAGTGGTGGGTGCCCTGCCGAGCACATTCGCACCTCGCCGGTGTCCCGAGCAATGGTGAGCGCCATGCCCGAAGCCAGAGTATCGCCCGGAGCCGACCAATCGACCATTTCCATCGCCTTTGCCGGCGAATGTCCCGAGACCAGTGAGTGCAGCAGAAGATCCCGAGTGCGGATCGCCCACATGGCAGGCAGTGCCCCGTGACCCGTCAGATCGACGAGGACGGCTCCCAGCGATCCATCGGGAAGCCTGCGCACCGAACTGGCATCACCGGTGACGCTCCCCCTCCCGGGGCGGAATCGAGTAGCCACCTCCCACCCGTCGATGTCATCGATCTCGACGGTGTGCAGCATCTCGGCCAGCCGCGTGACCACCGGAGCCTCCTGTTCCAGGCCAATCCGCGCCCGCTCCGCCCTGGCGGCGTTGGTGGCCGCCTCGATCGCGTTCTCATCCAGCGTTTTGACGAAGACGGACAGAAGGACCAACAAGAAGAGGCCGAGCCCCACAGAGATGAACGCAAGCACGTCGATGCGCTCAGTCGAAGGAACCGTCTCCGCAATCAACAGCAAGAGAGCCGGGGTGAAGAGAATCACCGGCCCCAGCCAGCGGAGCAGTCTCCCGCCCGCACCCGGACTGGATGCGACCGAGAGCAATCCAACCGCCGGTCGAAACAAGAGCACTCCGATCGCGGTCAGCACCGACGTCAGGGAGGCCTGAAACGAGATCTCCGGACGCAGAAAGAGACGTCCCACAGACGGGTCTCCGTAGAGATATCCGAGGAAGATCACTGCCGTCAGAGAGAAGACAAGGAGCGCACCTATCTGTCCTGCCACCACTCTCGACTCCCGTCGGCTGATCGAAAGGGGGACCGAGATGCCGAGGACCACCAGGATCATCCCGACCGAGAAGGCGGGGATCTGGAGATTCTCGCCCCAGATGTCAGTCCTGTTGGCGAAGAAGATGAACATGATGAACAGGCCGAAGAGAGCGACGGCGCCGGCGAGGACCACGCCAACCCGCCGCAGGATGGCGTTTCCTCTGGTGGAGTGACTGACGTCACCCGCCAGGAGCGCCCCGAGAGTCATTCCCGCTAGAGATATCGCCGAGGCCTTGGTGAGTGGCCTGATCAGCGAGGGCCCAGGAGGAAAGCCCCTCAGCTCGTCGACGATGATCCCCATCAAACCCAGGAACGCATAACCAGTCGCCAGCCAGCGAATCACCCGACCTGCGTTGGTGAGCCTGGACTCGACCCTCGGGTCAACGGATGTCGCCGGCCCGGGAGCGGCTACCTGTTCGGCCATTCGGCTAGAAGGTACACGGCTGCCGGCCGCTCGGCCCGGCGAACACATTCAGATCAGTATCGGAAGGTGGCGATGAACGGCGTGCCGTCGCTGATCGACTCTGTCGAGATCACGTCGGCTCCGCTGTCACGAGCCCATACCACGAGGCGGTCGAGGAGATCGACGTCCCCTGGTTCTCGATCTGAGTGAACCTCGACCTCCATGGATACCTTGTCGAGGCGACCCCAGATCACGGGCGCATTACGGTCGATCAATACGCTGTCTACCCGTCCTGCCACGGCGGCGGGGACGGCATCCTCCACATCGATGGCGGCCATGCCAACACCGAGCTGATCCCTGGCCGCGGTTTCCGCCGTGGCGGCCAGGTCGCTTTCGAATTCTGAGACGAGCGGCCTGATCTTCTCCATTATCTCGTCCGTGGAGAAGGGTGCTCGGATGCCGCTATGGGCCGGGCTGAGGGTCGCTCGCTCGCTGACGTCTGCAAAACGGGCGACCACCTCATCGTCTCCGAGGACGACGAGAGGAGTCGTCTTGTCGAAACGTTCGATGGCCGAATCCACCTCGCGGAGGAATCGGGCCAGATCCTCGTCACGTCGAGCCGAAGGATCATGGCCGTGACGGCTGCGATCGGTTCCGACTATGTCCGGATGCTGCTGACGCTCCTTTTCACGGTCGACGAACCAGTTGACATCCTCGTAGGAGGGGAGTTGGGCCGGGATCTCCTCGACTCCGAACCGACTCGAACTGAACAACGACACCTCATCCTTGGTCAGGGCGAGAACGGGAAAGGTGGGGTCACTCAGCTCAGCTGTCAGAGGACGGAGCATGAACACCGGCATCACAAAGGCATTGGAGGCCAGAGTCCGGGTGCTCGCGACTGGCACTACAGCTCCCCCGTCATCGATATAGAAGGCGAGGCCCGCTTCCTGGTGCTCCCAGAACTCGAGGTCATCGAGCACCCCGTGGGCTCGGGCCAGTCTCTCCTCTCGTTGACGGGGTTTCCATCCCAAGTCGGCGAGGGTCTCCTCGACCGTTGCCAACAGATTCTTGAGACGGATTCTGTCCTGGTTGACATCACGTCCCTTCTTGTGGGTCGGCAAGAAAACCGATATGAGATCCTCCCCGCTGGTCGAGGCCAGGTCGTCGAAGAGGGTCTCATCTAGACGTGTGGCTCTCATCTGATCCTTTCCATGCCAATAGGGACGTTTCGACCGATATTCGCGTTACCCGCCGATCCCATCACGAAAACGAGGGTTTCGCGGCCGGGGGCGGCGGGTATTGGCTGCCTCGACCGGCAAGAGGAGGCTAATGCCAGTTCATCGCAAAAAGGATGGCGACGGCCCCTACTACCAGTGGGGAGAGTCCGGAAAGAAGTATCACTACGAAACGGGCAACAAGAGGTCCCGGGAGCAGGCAAAGAGGAAGGCGGAGAAGCAAGGTCAGGCCGCTCGTGCCTCGGGCTATCGGGGCTGATCCATGTTTGAGACCATGGACAACGAGGTAACTAAGCACGTCCACACCGGAATCATCTGAATCCGGCACTCCGAACGAGGAGAACAAATGCGAACCAACAGGAAGAAGCGAGCCGTTGCCGCGTCCGCGGCTCTGGCTCTTGCGCTGACCCTTGCGGCATGTGACGGGACTGACGACGACAACGGAGATATCGACGACACGGGGGACAACGGGGTGACCACGACCACGGTCGTCGGCGAAGTGACGACAACGTCGCTCGCGGCGACTACGACCACCGCCGCCCCGTAGACGAACGTCCCCTACCGACGAAGACGGCCGGCCCCGAGCGCCGGCCGTCTTCTTTTAGCCCGATTCCCTCGAAGTCGTTTGGGAAGAGCCGAACCAGGGTATTGGACCAAACATCGTCACGCCCAGGAGGGGGCAATGACAAGCCCAAGTCGGAGCCGTCGTATCGGTGGTTCGAAGATCGTCTCCGACGTCGACAACACTACTGAAGGCCACACCCGAGTCGATGTCGCTTTGATCGACTCGGTCCGAAAGGGGGATTGACGCATGTATATCGGCATCGGAGGACTCATCCTCCTCATCCTGATCCTGCTGCTGATCTTCTGATCGACATGAATTCAACAAAGCTGACCTACCAAAGGAGAAGACATTGCAACCGACATCATTGAGTGCCTCCACCCTCGCGGGCGACAAAGTACGCAATCCCGATGGCGAGAACCTCGGGCATCTCGAAGAGATCGTCATCGACTTGGAAACGGGCCGGGTCTCTTATGCCGTCTTGGCCTCCGGCGGAATGCTGGGATTAGGCGAAAAGTTCTTCGCCATGCCCTGGGACATGCTGACGATCGACACAGACAACAAAGAAGTGGTGATCGACGTCTCCAAGGAAACCCTGGAGAACGCTCCGGGATTCGACAAGGACAACTGGCCCGATATCCACGATCGGACCTGGCTCGCAGACGCCTATCGGTATTACGGACACGACCCCTATTGGGAGGAACCAGAAGGGCTCGAAGACACCACCGTCTGAGCTGCGGCGGTGCCAGAACGGGGGGCGACCGTCTGAGGACGGTCGCCCTTCTCTATGTACCGGGCGAACCTCATCCCGGAAATCACCATATCGGAGTTTTCCGGGGGACCGTTTTGGGTAATTCAGTGGCAACGGCGAAACAACACCGAAAGGAGACGCTGTGGAAGGTTCAAGGATGAAATGGGAAGGTCGCTGGGACCAGCTCAAAGGCAAGGTCAAGCAGACTTGGGGGGACATCACCGACGACGACCTCGACGTCGCGGAAGGCAATTATGACGAACTCGTCGGCCGCATCAAGGAGCGGACTGGCGAGACGCAGGAAGAGATCGAGGACAGGCTGAACGCCTAAGAGCGCAGCCATCAGTCAAGACGCCCTGCCCGGCGACGGGCGGGGCGTTTTGCTGTATCGATCGACGGACGAGTGCAAAGACAAAGCCAGGGTTGTTAGGTCGCTCGGCGACGCTTCTTACACCCGTCAGGGTTCGCTTAGAGGATGCTCGAGGACAACGTGTGGCCGCATGGGGAAGACGGATCGGTCTGCTTCATCCGCCGTCGGCCTTCTCGTTTGGCTCGGGCCGAGGCCGTCCCAATGGCGTGCCCACCAGCCAGGGCAAGACACAGAGCCCGATACGCCGGAGAGCTCCCGGTAACAGGCGGTCACCGGCAACCCAGCCGCATCTTCGAAAACACAGGTTTCAGCCAGAGGGAGACCGGGTATTGGGCGCCTGTTCCCCGGAGATCTGGGAAGCGACAACAACTCGGTTCTTCCTCCGTCGAGAAGTTGAGATTTCCGTCGGGCCGGGACCTCAGAGCCCACCGAACTCAGGTCTCCGGGGATCGAACGCGATCGGATCAGTTCAACTGAGTGGTCTCAGTATCCCTGTTTGAGCATCTCACCGGACCGGGTATTCACCCGTGGCATCGAGAACAAAGGAGCACGCAATGCCCGATCGACCATCTATCAAAGATGAAGAGCGGTATGAGGCTCTCCGCGAGCAAGGAGAGAGCAAAGAGAAGGCAGCCCGCATCGCCAACACACCGCGGAGCGAGGCCGGGAAACGAGGTGGAGAATCCAAGCCGTATGAGGAGTGGACCAAGGATGAGCTCTACAAGAGAGCTGGTGAGCTCGACATCGAGGGCCGTTCCGACATGGACAAAGACGAGCTGATCTCCGCCTTGCGAAATCACTGACCCCACATGACGCAGTGCCCAAGTACGGATTGACCCTTTCCAGCGAGGAGCACTCAGGCCCGCATCTGGTCGAGGTGGCCACGGCGGCTGAGGAGGCTGGATTCGACTTCGTATCGATTTCGGACCATTTCCATCCTTGGATAAGTGAGCAAGGCCACAGCCCGTTTGTCTGGTCCACGCTCGGGGCCATCTCCCAGGCCACAGATCGCATACACGTCGGAGTGGGTGTGAGTTGTCCCATCATGAGGATGCATCCCGTCATCTACGCACATGCCGCGGCCAGCACGGCACAACTGTTTGCAGGGCGTTTCACCTGGGGGGTGGGCACCGGCGAAGCCCTGAATGAGCATGTGATCGGTGATCGTTGGCCGCCCGCGGACGTGCGCGTGGAAATGCTCGAAGAGGCTATCTCACTCATCCGTCGGCTCTGGGAGGGTGAGAGCGTCACCCACCGTGGCCGCCACTACACGGTCGAGGATGCCCGGTTGTTCGACCTTCCTGATTCACCACCAGGCATCCTCGTGTCCGCTTTCGGCGAGCAGAGCGCCCGGTTGGCAGCCAAGGCAGGTGATGGGCTGTGGTCCACGGGGATCCAATCTGAAGTCATCGAGATCTACCGGTCATCTGGAGGGGACGGCCCCATCTGGAGCCAGTTCACCGTCTGTTGGGATCCAGACAGGGACGCGGCCCTCGAGAGGGCGACGCGGGTCTGGCCGAACACAGCCCTCCCCGGTCAACTGGTCCAAGACCTCCCGACCGTGAAACATTTCGAGCAGGCAGCGCGCATGGTCACCCGAACAGCCATCGAAGACTCAGCGATGCCATTGGGTCCCGACCCCGAGCCGATTCTCCAATCGATCTCAGCGGCAAGCGAGGCCGGCATCGACCACATCTACCTGCATCAGGTAGGCGACCCGCTCCATGGGTTCATCGATTTCTGGAACGAAGAATTGCGGCCCAATCTGGATTGAGAAACATGTCAGTTGGTCACGCGACTCCACATGCAGCGGCCTTTCCGGCAGCAGTGCGTCTCGTTGTCGCTGTGGCCGCTCTGATCGTCGTTGGGTCCGGGCTCACCGCAGGCTCGGATTCCAGCCCCCGATACGGCTCCGCAGACCGGGTCTCCGAGGAGGCGAACCAAATGATGGCGACTATCGAGGCTTTATCGGAAAGCCTCGCGGCCCATGAGTCGCCAGAAATGGTCATGGCATGGGAAGACTTGCGTAGCGACCTCGAGTCGGTGAGTCGTGATCTGGAGAGCGCCCGCTTCTCGGTCGACGTCGATGGTCTGGTCGAAAGAGTGAGGATTTTTCGAGAGGAGTTCGCCAGCGTCGAGGGAGTGACCGAGAACGCGGAGGTCTGGGACCGGCTCACCAATCACCTCAAAGAACTTGCGAGCCACAGCCGATAGTCGAAGTCGAATGCCGGCCCAAGACGTCTCCTGTCCTTATTCTCCGCAGGAAGAGGTCACTCAATTAGAGGTCGCTGTTGTCGCAGCAAGGGTTTGACCCGGTTCCTGCAGACGTCAGGACAGGAGACGCCTATACCTGATTCGGCCGTTTCAGCCGAGGTGTCGAGCCCCCAGGAAACTGCTGGTGATGCAAGTCCGGGCTCAGGCATGAAGTCCTCGCTACCCGGTTCAGAACAATCTGAAACATTCGCTCCGCAAAGGCCCCCCTCCGATCAGGAGGGGGGCGCTTTGCTCCGAAGGGGTTCTTCGGATACTCCGGGTGTGGGCAGGAACCCGGAAGATTCTCTCAGGACGGTTCAGTCGTCGCTGTTGACGATGAGCCAGATAGCGATTCCGAGGACCGTCAAGATGGCGATGAGAGCCAGCATCCCCAAACCGCGACGCTCGTCGTCGGGACGTGAATGCCCGACTCCCTGCTTTGTCACAGCCTTGTTGCGCCCGGCCATAAAGACTCTCCTCGATTCTCGATCAAGGGCCCACAAAACTGCTTCCTGCGCCGGTATTACCCGGATCAGGTACAAGGGATCGTTTCTCTCAGCCGGTATGACCCAGCTCTCCTGAGCTTCGCGGGCCCTTGAGAGCGAGGCATACCCGCCACCAATCTGTTTCAAACGCATCCAGATTGTCCGTTCCGCGAGACGCCCAACCGGGGTAGGAACTACGAAAGGAAGTCGTCACCCGAATGGACATCGAATATGAAGCATTAGTACGGGATCGAGCAGCCAACTCGACGCGGCCACCGCTGCCGTCTATGCGCTTCAACCCGAGGCCATCGTCTCCGGAGCGAAGGTGATCGTTGAGACTGTGATGGAACCTGTCTGAGGGACGAGGTAACGAAAGGGGGATATCGACTCAGTCCTCGAGTCAGGCTAGGACTCAGGCAGGTCGCACATACTGGACGTCGTCTGGGGATCCCGGCTCGTCCTGTTTCACGTTATCTCCGGCGCCATGAGTGGAAAACAGGTCTTGGAGATGACGCATTCTGTCGACCAGTTCCTTCCGCTCGTCGTCGACATCCGTGTCGTCGGCGCCCTCGACCTGGCTTTCCAGCTCTTGGAGACGGTTCTTGATCGTCACGATCTCTCGGGCGATGGATTCTGTGTCCACGAAGCACACCTCCTGTCGGCTACTGCTTCTCGATAGAAGCGACCTCGGCCCATACCCGTTGTCTCCCCGCCACAAACCCAAACAGCACCGGGTGCGGACCCACCGCTACGAAAAGGCCCATGACTCCTCGGGCGAAATACGATTGTCAACCAGCGATGAACATGATCAGGCGCTCCCGGTCAAGTGCAGCGACCAACGTCGTCGTTGGCCTCCTCGTCCATTTGATCCCCCTCCTCTGATGCATCCCTGGCGACACATCGGGGAGACTCTTCTGAAGAGCGTCAGGGCGTCTCTGGCCCGAGCCACCCTGTCGCTGTTTCAACACGCCCCTTACCCGCTGGAGCACACCCTCGAGTACACCGGAGACCCAGGGTTGTTGGGGCCGGACGCCGTGTCCTGGCGGTTGATCGCAGATCCCGCGGCGTTCGTCGGAGGCTTACGGGGCCTGCTCATCCAGGCGGCGCACCCGGAGGTCGTGGCCGGAGTAGACCAGCACTCCCGCTACCGCGACGACCCACTGGGACGTCTCTCTCGTACTTCGGCCTTCGTGACCGCCACGACGTACGGAGCCCGACCAGAGGTGCACGAAGCCGTTCGCCAGGTTCGCCGATCCCATCTCCGCGTCAAAGGGATGTCGAGCCGCGGTGTCCGATACGACGCGGCCGATCCCGCTCAGGCGGCGTGGGTGCACAACGCGTTGACCGACTCCTTTCTCACCACCAACCGCGTCTACTCGGACTTCCCGCTCACGACGGTCGAGGCCGATCGTTTCGTCCAGGAGCAGATGTTGGTCGGTGCCCTCCTTGGAGCCGACCCGTTGCCGTCGACGGCAGCCGACCTATCCAACTGGATCACCGATCATTCCGAGATCGACTCCTCGCCAGAGATGGCGAAGGTCGTGGACTTTCTCACCTCCCCACCGTTGAGTCCGGGAATCAAGGTCGGCTACATGGCGCTCCTGGAGGCGGCAGTCGTCACCCTCCCCGAGCGTTTAATGAAGATCCTCGACATCAGGCCCAAGCCGGCGTCACTAGTGGTTGGCCGAGCCGCAGTCAACAGCCTCCGCTGGGCCCTCGGTTACTCGCCCTCGTGGGCGTTGGCGTTGCGGCGCGTGGATGCCGAGATGCCCATCGAACTCTTCCGTCGGCTGCCGGAGATCCACCGGGGCGAATCGGAGACGAGAAACGGAGATGACCGAATTCAGGAGAAGGCAGAAGAGACCTTCTCCTCACCCGGGCGCGAAGTGGCAGCGGGCGGAGAAGCCCGGGAATCAAGATCGCAGCGCGTTACGAGGCGCGGCTAGGAGGCGTTCGAAGTCGTACGACACCATCGATCATGGTGACGGCCGGATCGGTTGAAGATCCCTGACGCCGAATGAGCCGGCTTCTCGTCACGGATCAATCACTGGTACACTCGGTGCCCACCCACTCCTGCGGACCTCGGGGGTTGGTACCAGCCCACCGTTTGGTTTCAAGTTGAGCATGCAAAACAGGGACACCGAGGATCTACTCACCGCAGAACTGCGCTCGTTGAGAGATGGCGCCGCAATCGTCCATTTGATGGGTGAGGTCGACATCTCATCGGCCCACCTGCTCAACACCCAGTTCAAGAAGGTCGCCGAAGGCCAGTTGCGCGATGTGATCATCGACGCAACCGGCGTTTCTTTCATGGACTCAACCGGGCTTCATGCGTTAGTCGAGGGCAAGAGGCTGCTTCATGACACCGGGACCCGAATCGTCCTGGTCCACTCCCCGCAGGTTCGTCGGATCCTCGAGCTCGTGTTCCCCAACCCTCTCTTTGCAGCTCGGGTCGACTCCGTCGATGAGGCACTTGGCATCATCGAGGACGAGACGGAGCACGAGCCTCTCTGATCACGCTGACACTGTGCGAGCTGGTCGCGGATTCTTCCTAGCAGGGAGCCATCAGTCTCGCTCCTCTCCATCGGATACCACGCACCGCAAATGCGGCGGCGTAGACGAGATGATGGAACACATCGATGGCGATCTCCTCGGGTCCCCAGTCGGGTGAGGGCGGCGCAACGTCGAAACCGGGCAACATCGTTACCTCTGCCCCAAACGCTGGCAAAGCGGGCAGCCGTTGCAGCCGTGGGACCACGGTTCCCGCGCCATACCCGGGAGGCAATCAAGTCAATCGGCGGAAGCGAGCTCAACAGCCATTCGTAGGTCGTCGACCAGGAGGGCGAACAGCTCCGAACGTCGGGCATCGTCGCTGGAACGCAGCACGAACGATGGATGGATTGTCGGCACCACCAAGAATCCCTCCCACTCCCTGGGCACACCATGATCCTTCATCACACGGATGCCTGATCCGAGAAGCGCCTGGGCGGCGGAGCCACCGAGACACACGATCACCCCCGGGTCGACCTTGGCGAGCTCTGCTTCGAACCAGGGACGGCAAGCCGCTATCTGGCCACGGGTCGGTTTCTTGTGGAGCCGCTTCTTGCCTCGCTCCTCGAAGCGGAAGTGTTTTACGACGTTGGTCACATACACCTCGGATCGGTCGATGCCTGCGATCTCGAGGGCCCGGTCGAGCTCACGACCCGCGGGCCCGACAAATGGCTCCCCGGCCTCGTCCTCCCGATCTCCGGGCTGCTCACCCACGAGCATCAGAGATGCAGAAGGCGGGCCTTCCCCGAAGACGACCTGAGTCGCATCCTTGTAGAGCTCGCACCCGGTGCACGACTTGGCCGCCTCTGCAGCCTCGGACAGCGTGAGGAGGTCGAGGTTCAACTCAGTTGGGGATGACACATCCTCCCTATGCCCGGAGAGTAAGAAGACCAACCATCCTCTCCAGCTGTTTGCGGGAATGTCACCGGCCTTCGTCCCGCGCGACGGGTCAGCGGCCCTGCTCCGAATCCAACAGGAGCCGCAAGGCCGACTCTTCTCGATTGATCCACTTGCCGGCACGGGCTCTGGGCCACACGTCGCCGATGGCTCCAATGGTTCCTGCCTCCACCACGAGAGGGTGGATGTAGGCGTCACGGCATACTTCCGAGCTGTTTCCCAGCTGAGTGGCGGCTACGTCGATTGCCTCTCCGATCTTCACGGCAGGGTCGTCGACCGGTGAGCGGGCCAGTTCGCCAACCACGAGAGAGCTCGCCCCCCAGGTCCGGAAGTCCTTGGCCGTGAACGGACCGTCGAGCGTCTCGGTGAGGTACTTGTTGACGTCCGATGAGGTGACGGATGCGGACTCTCCTTGGGGGGTCTCGTAGCTGAACAGAGTCTGGCCATCTAGCTCCTGGCACTGAGCCACCAGGTCCGCGATCCGCCGATCTTCGAAAGCGAGCTGGCACTCGGCGCCGCCTTTGGCCTCGAATTCGAGATGGACATGCTTCCCGTCGACTTCGACGTGCTGGCAGGTGAGGGTGGTCAGACCGTACGATTCGTTGCGAACCGCGTACTCTGGGTTGCCCACCCGGACCAGGGTTCGATCCAATACCGCCACCGCCAGGGCGATCACCTTCTTGGAAGGCAATCCCTGGCTGCGCAGGTCGGAGTCGACGCTTCGCCGCAGTGACGGCAGCCTTTGACCGAAGCGACCAAGACGCTCGAACTTGACCTCGTCTCTCATCTCCTCCCAAGACCGGTGATAGATGTATTGCTTGCGTCCGGCTTTGTCGTTTCCGGTCGCCTGGGCGTGGCCCAGGGGATCCCGGGATATCCATACGTTCTCCCAGGCCGGGGGGATTGTCAGCTCTTCGATGCGCTCTCTGACTTTCCCATTGACGACGTCCCCGGTTTCGGTGAGGTAGGAGAAGCCGCGTCCCCGCCTCACCCGCCGGTATCCGGGCGCACCGGGTTCGACGTATCGAAGCCCGGCGTCGACCGCAATAGAGATCGAGTCGATCACAGTCACCGCAGGAGAATCCCCCAAATTGTCGACGGCCAAACCGGTTTCTGGCCAAGGGGACAGGGGTATGAACCGGCGATGATCGACGGCTCCGAAACATTGTCGACGATTCCGGCCGATGACAGCGGTGCCGATGGTTGGGAGACTGTGCTACGAGCCGTCTCTCTGATATTCGTGGGTGTTGTGGTCCTCGCCGGGCTCGTCGGGTTCTTCGGGGTCCGTGCCCGTACGGCACAGAGCTCCGGAAACGGGCTCACGGTTTCTGTGGAACACGCGTCCGTCACCAGACCAGGGTTGGCAACACCGTTCAGCGTGGCGGTCGCAACCGACGACGGAACAGCTCTGCCCGAGCAGATCACCACTCGCATCAACAGCGACTACCTGGAGATGTTCGATGAGAACGGACTGGAACCTGAGCCTGCATCGTCATATCAGAACGGGCAGTGGACATGGTGGACGTTCGACGTACCCCAGGGTCACAGCGAATTGGAGGTGTCGTTCGATGTCCGGTTGGAGCCGGCAGTGCAGTGGGGCCGCGAGGGTTCGGCCACGGTTGAGATCGATGGCGACGAGAAAGTGACCGTGGAGTTCGCTACCCGGGTGATGCCGTGAGGTTGAGGGGCTGATGGAACTGGTCATCCGGGCAACGGTCGTGTACTGGGTTCTCTGGCTCGTGGTCCGCGGCACGGGAAAGAGGTCATTGTCAGAGCTGACGCCACTCGATCTGCTGCTCCTCGTGGTCATCGGCGATATGGCTCAGCAGGGTGTGACCCAGGAGGACATGTCGATCACCGGAGCCGTGATGACGGTCTCGGTTTTCGTTGCGTGGACACTGCTGGCAGATGCTGTGGCGCGGCGTTCACAATCAGCAGAACGGCTTCTGGCGGGCGAGCCCGTGATCGTTCTCAGCAATGGAGAGCCTTTGACCGATCGTCTCGACCGGGAGCGGCTGACAGTCAAAGACCTGGCCGAGGCCGCCCGCGTGGAAGGGATCAGCGATCTCGGGGACGTTGAGTTCGCCGTGCTCGAGACAGACGGCAAGTTCTCGTTCATCACACGCAACTAGTAGAGAGATATCTCTTTTGCAGCCAGCCACCCAGGGGTATCGGGCCACCGTCATTGTCATCCGACGAGAACGGAAGCGTCGGGCCGGACGGTCGACCATCTCAACGGCGATAGCCGGGAAGCAGTCGCCGGGGCATAGGACGGGATCGCCTAGCGACAATTCGCCTGGGCGGTCAGCCCTCTCATGACGGCCGACCTTTCTAAACGCGAGTTCGCCGGGCGGCTCTGGCATCTCGCCGAACTCGTTCGGGCCAGCGAATCGCGCCGCTCGTTCCGCGCCAAGGCCTACCGAGCAGCAGTATGGGCGCTCGACGACCTCCCCGGCCTGGAAGTCGCTGACGAGCAACTCCTGGCCACGCCAGGCATCGGGCCAGGGGTCACCGCATTGATCAAGGAGTACCGATCGACCGGGAGCATAAATCAGCTGATCCCCCTCGAGGAGGCCCACCCGAGGGATGCGCCACGAATGCGGCGGCTCCCACGCATGACACCCAGGATGTTGCATGACTTAAAGAGGCTTGGGATCGAGACCTCCGCGGACCTTCTTCGAGCGATCGAGTCGGGAGCCGCGAGAACGGTACGAGGCGCCGGTGAGCAAACTCTGGATCTGTGGCGACGGATTCTCGAACTTTCTCCCGGACCAGGTTTTTTCCCATCCCACGAGGCGTGGGTGATCGCCTCCCAGTTGGCATCTCATATCGCCGATCACACCAACGCTGAGGTCCATGTGGCGGGGGCGGTGCGGCGGGTGCAGGAGTGGGTGGATCGGCTCGACCTGGTGGCTGTCAGCGAAGAGTTTCCGTCCCTGACCTCCTTCCTGGCCGACACCGCGGCGCTGAGCAGCCACTCAGAACTTTCTGAGGGTCTCCACGTCGGCGCGACCCATTCGGGTCTAGCGGTGGAGGTTCACCTCACTGCTCGGCGTGGTGCCGGCACAGCCCTCTTCGTCGCCACCGGACCTCCCGAGCACTTGAGTCAGGTGAATTTGAACACCGAAGAGCCTTCCGAGGAGGGGGTCTATCGGTCAGCGGGCCTGGCCTGGATCCCACCGCCGGCGCGAGAGCTCCCTCTCGAGAAAGCCGCCGAAGTCATCAGAATCGATGCCCTCAAGGGTGATCTGCACGTGCACGGCGAAGACTCACCCGATGGGCGGATGAGCCTCGAAACCATCCTCCATTTGGCCACGGCCAAGGGTTATGAGTACGTCCTCATCACCGACCATACCCAGGGTCTCCGTTTCGGAGGATTGAGCGGATCGGAGATAGAGGACCAGGGCCGGGCCATCGAGCGCCTCCGACCCGAATTCCCGCATATCACGATCTTCCACGGGGCGGAGCTGAACATCATGAAAGATGGTGCCCTCGACCTCGACGACGAAGCGCTAGAGCCTCTGGACTTTGCGGTCGCTGGTGTTCACTCATACTTCGGACTGGATCGTGACACGCAAACCAAGCGCGTAACCGCCGCCCTCGAGCATCCCATCGTCCGGGTATTGGCTCATCCCTTCGGCCGGCGGATCGGGGTGAGACCGGCCATCGACCTCGACATGGAGGCAGTGATCGAGATGGCGACGGCGCAGGGTGTGGCGCTGGAGACCAACGGACATCGCGATCGCCTCGACCTACCCTCGGCCTGGATCGCCGTGGCAGCGGATCGCGGTGCATACTTCGCCGCCAACTCCGATGCACATCGTGTTCATGAAATGGACAACATCACCAATGCGGTGGCGACGCTGCAGAGGGCAGGGGTGACGCCTGGCAAGGTCATCAACAGTTACGCAACAGACGAGCTTACGGATTGGGTCACCCGTGATAACTCGACGGGGGGGAGCTGACTGGCGGAGAGGGAGGGATTTGAACCCTCGAAGAGGCTTTAAACCCCTTACTCGCTTAGCAGGCGAGCGCCTTCGACCACTCGGCCACCTCTCCATTGTCGACGGGCTGACGCCCATCTCCGTACGAAGCAGAGACTATGGAGTATTGAGAATTTGTCGTCTCTCTACTCTCTACTCTCTACGGCTCGCGTCAGCGAGCCTATACGCGGAGGGGGTGGGATTCGAACCCACGAGACCCAAATGGGCCCAACGGTTTTCAAGACCGTCTCCTTAGACCGCTCGGACACCCCTCCGATTGTCTAAACCCCCTGGCCAGAGGATTGTTCCCGTCCTTGCGGTGAAAGCTCAACGACGTTTGGGCCGCACCAGCTCGCGATGGTCGGTTTCGAGCCGTCCATCACAGAGTCGAAAGCGTCCTCGAACAGGTGGGTACAGATGCTCAGGGTAACCATCGGGGAGCGATGTCCCAGACCGACCCCTTCTCCGTGACGGCACCCCTACGGTCTGGCGGTACGGGAGTGACACCGCGCGCATCGAGGCCGCGTGATTCGCCATTATCGGAAGGGGGTCGCTCGGCGTCGGTGACATAGCCCCACGAAGACCTGCTAGAGCCTGCCGCAGTGCTCGCACCGGCTCCGTCTGCGGTAGTGGTACGCGAGCGTCGCCGCGGCCAGCGCCGCGCCCCAGAGCGGCCACAGCAGCTCGGGGGCCAGCGCGACCCACCCGACCTCTTCAGCAAAGGCGAAAGTCTCGGTCAGCCCGCCGGTCATGACGAGCCGGATGAACATCAGGCCGGCTGAAGTCACCAGGACCGACACGAGGCTTGCCGGGATGATGGCTAACCGAGGGGGAACGCGCCGTCCCTCGATGATCGGGATCCACCGAGGGAAGGTCTCCCCCCAAGGCCGGATCAGGCCAAGGGTAAGGAGGGCCCCGCCAACCGCCAGCGTGGCCAGGGCCGCTCCGGCCCACCACAGCCCGATGGCCTGACCCTCCCGAAGGAACTCCTCGGTGATCCCCACGGGGATTCCGAGTGCCCATGCATAACGGGTCACGGCGTAGAGGAGGGGTACGGCGACCGCAACGAAGGTGACCCATTTGCCCCATCGCGCGGCGGACTCGGGAGCCGTCCAATGTGCTGGCTCGTCGGATCGCCCGCAGCGTGCGCAGGCTCCTCGGGTCTCGCGTCGGTAGGCGACGGCGGCCCCCGCCCAGACGACACCCCCGGCCATGCACAGGACCTGGTTAAACACCGGCCACGGAAGGACGTCTCGGAGGCTGACGTCGGGGGGCCAGTTGAATAGCTCTCCCACGAGGACGATCGGCGCGTAGGCCACGCTCAGGAGGGGCCGGTAGTCGGGGACGACCAGGATCAACCCCCCGGCTAGGACCCAAGCGAAGCCAACCAGGGCGGAAGAGAGGAACCCTCGTCCTCGGGGGCGGGTCATGGCGACTGCCACCACCACCCCAAGGAGGCCCAGGGCGGCTATCACCGGCCCACCGACGTCGGCGCGAGCCTCCCGGAAGACGCTCAGAGCCGCGCTCGGGTCGTTCGTCCGTCCGAAGGGAAAGCCCGGTGCACCCAGGGCCCAGAACAGGCCGAGCGCTCCGTAGCCGAAAGACCAGGCGGCGGCCCACAGGGCCCGGGCGAGCCACCCCTCCTCAGGGCGGCCGGTTTCCGCCCAGGTCGGCATACCCGGACTCATCGTGGCGCGACGAACACAGGGTTCCATGTTAAGAGAAGGTGATCGAACGACTTCACTCGGGAGCGTTCCCCGGCCTGAAAGGACTGGAAGGACAACAGAGTATTCTCTGGGTCCGGATCGGGTCGCCGTAGGTGCTGCACCGTCCTCATCTCGAGCAACTGTCGGCAAGAGAGCAGAGTCGGGAAGCCGAGAACCCACCGCACTGGGACGGGCCGGTGTCAGCCGGGCGATACCTACAGGCCCTACTCGCCTGAATTACCGGGACCGATGACTCCTTCCAGGGCCGGAGCTGTATCTAGCGCGGGTCAGGTAACGTCTTCTCGATCTATATCACCGCGCCAGGCCCCGGTCTCTGACCCACGTTCTTCGATGAATTCCTTGAAACGCTTCAGATCGCCTTCCACCCTCCTGGACACGACGCCCATCTTGTCACCGATCTGTTCGACTGCCCCCTCTGGCTCCAGTGCCATCTGCAGGGTCACGCGAGTGTGTTCATCGTCCAGAGGGTGGAAAGTCACCACACCACCCTGGTCCACCCCGGTGCGAGAACGCCAGGCAATTCGTTGATCCGGGGTCTGTTCGGTGATCTCGGCCTCGAACTCACGGTCGATTCCGGCGATGTCGACACTCCAGCGGGTATGCCGATCGTCAAGCTGTTCAATGGCTTCGACACCCTCCATGAACTTGGGGAACTCCTCGAACTGAGTCCATTGGTTATACGCGGTGCGAACGTCAACCGCCACATCGACGCTCTGGGTTACCTCACCCATACTCAACCTCCTAGGTTCGGTCGGGCGATACCCCAGGAGTCAAATCTCCAAACGATGTGACCGGCCACTCCTGCCGCCGTCCAAGTTGAATCTCCGAGTCCATTAGGGTTTACCGGCATGAGCAACGCCACCGAAATGGAATACCTTCGACCCATCGAGCGGCGGGTGCTGGCAATGCAACGGGAGGGGGTCGGCGTCGCGGAGATCGCGTCCCGCATCAAGAGGAGCCCCGAGTTCGTCGAGCGGATCATCTCCTGGACGGAGATCCCGCGCAACGGCAATACCACCGATCGTGACCTGACTCCGATACAACAGCGGGTTCTCGACCTTCGCGCCACCGGAGAGACTCGAGAAAAGATCGCATCCAGATTCAAGAAGGGTGAGCCCTACATCCGTCAGGTCGAAGGGTTGGCGCACTTCAAAGAGAGCCAACGGCTCTTGAGCCGCAGCTGATAGGAAGGGGTCTGAGCAGTCAACCAGAGGTCTGCTCAGCGACTGCCGCTCGGCGGCATTGGTGGATCTTCATGGCTCGGTCCATTGGTTGTGTGCCCCCCCGCTTCGACAGCCCTTCGTCGTGAGCCCGCATCCTCGCCGAGCAAGCAGGACACAACGGACCAGCCCGTGAGATGTCGACCGTGGGCCTACGCCAGGGATATGGGCTTGGCGTCGGAGGGGATAGATGGTGCTACGGGTGTAATGTTGGCCAACTTTCCCCAGGCGTTCAGCCATATCGGTTTGATCAATGCGACATGGCCCATCACAGAGTCGGAGTGGATAGACGTCGGCGCACGGAATGGGTCCCTCACAGAGAGTTCCGAGCCAAAGAGGGAGGGAAAGCCGGGACCCCAGCGACTCAGTTGCTGGGGATGCCTACAGAATATGAGTCTGGACGGTTCGCAGACGACACCGATGACGGATGACGGGATTTCGGCCTTGTCGCCGACCAAGACCTCATTGAAGGGCGGGATCCAATGATTTCGGCTTTGCACCATGTGCAGTTGGCGATGCCGGTCGGCCCTGAGGCAGAGGCCGAGGAATTCTACGAGGGGATATTGGGGCTGCGGCGGGTGGCCAAACCCGCACACCTCGGATCGCGTGGTGGATGCTGGTTTGATAATGGAGAGGTGAGAATCCATCTCGGGGTCGAGTCGGAATTCAGGCCGGCCCGTAAAGCTCATCCCGCCTTGTTGGTCGACGACCTGGAGGCTCTCAAGGCTGTATTCGGAAAAGCCGGAATCGATGTGACGATGGACCAGCCCCTGCCCGGATTCGAGAGGTTCTACAGCTCAGATCCGTTTGGCAATAGGCTCGAGTTCCTCGAACTCAGCGATTCGTTGCCAGAACCATCCTGATCCAGGGTTTCCGATACACCCCGGGCCAGAGCGTTCGATGGCGGCCGGGGTCAGGGCGAAGACCCGATGTAGTGGACGATCACTGTTTCTTTCTCCTGGGGTGCCGGCCCCATGAGATCAAGAGGTATTCGTCACCACAACGCACCGGAATGCCCACAAGTCGACGAACTGAAATCTGCGAGCCCGGCTGAATGCCCGGAGCTGAACGCCTTGATTCTCCAACCATCTCAGCTGAGATGGCTTCAGCGTGCTCGCCAACGACCCGGGGCCGAACGACGGAACCTCTCCCACTTACGACAGGTCTCGGCGGGGCTTCAACTAGAGCGGAGGGGGTGGGATTCGAACCCACGAGGAGGCGTCAGCCCCCTACGGCATTTCGAGTGCCGCGCACTAGACCGGACTATGCGACCCCTCCAGCGGTTGGCACCGTAGCCGCCAACGTACTCTCTACTCTCTACTCTCTGCCGCTCGCCGTCAGGCGAGCCGTCGCGGAGGGAGAGGGATTTGAACCCTCGAGGGGGCGCAAACCCCCAACGGCATTTCCAGTGCCGCGCACTAGGCCAGACTATGCGATCCCTCCGGGAGTTCCGTCTGACCTGACGGAGAGATAAAGGATAATGCCCCACCGTGTCAGAACCCATTTCGTATGAGACCGCCATGCGCTCCGCACTCGAGCTCGCCCGCGAGGCGGGGGAAGGCGGTGACGTGCCGGTCGGGGCCGTGCTTGTCGACTCCTCCGGAACCGTGGTGGCTGGAGACCGCAACCGGCGGGAGGAACTAGGAGACCCCACCGCCCACGCAGAGATGCTCGTACTTTCACGACGCTCACGTGAGATCGGCGATTGGCGGCTCACTGGCCACACCTTGGTGGTGACACTTGAGCCGTGTCCTATGTGCGCAGGAGCAGCAGTTCAGGCCCGGATCGACCGTATCGTCTACGGAGCAGCTGATCCCAAAGCCGGCGCGGCCTGGTCGCTGTACAACATCCCTCAAGATCGCCGTCTCAACCATCACGTCGAATTGACCGACGGCATTCTCGCCTCCGAAGCGAGGCAGATACTGGAAGGATTCTTTGGGGACAAGCGCTGAGCTGCGTTTGGTGTCCGCTTGCGTCCGGGTAATCAATAGTCAACGGCCGGAGACCCTATGGGACAACAAGAGCAGACCGTGGCCATATTCGCCCCTGTTCTTTACCTGACAGTCACAATCGAGGCATCGTCATCTGGCGCCGATGAGGTTCACATCCACCCCGGCGGCCAGGGGTTTTGGGTTGCCCGCATGCTCAAGCATCTCGATGAGCGGCCACTGTTGTGTGGGCCGCTCGGCGGTGAGTCAGGCAAGGTGTTTCTCGGTCTTTTGGGCCAATTCGGGATGGATGTGAGCAGTGTGGAAGTCGCCTACCGCAGTCCCGTGGTGATCAACGACCGGCGCTCTGGCGAGAGGGTCACCATCGCAGACTCCCCAACCATCCAGTTGGAGCGGCACGAGATCGACGATCTCTACGGTCGGTTCTTGGAGAAAGCTCTGACCTCGAACTTGTGTGTCATAACCGGACAATCGGACGAGATCGTTCCATCTCGCTTCTACCGTCGACTCGGTCACGATCTGGCCGCCGGTGGGGTAGCCGTCGTCGCCGACCTGCACGGGCCCGAGCTGGAGCAGTTCCTGGAAGGAGGGTCGATAGACATCCTCAAAGTGAGCGACGAGGACCTCTACTTAGACGGTCTCCTGAGCAGGAACGCCAGCGACCACAAGGCGTACATCGAGGCGATGGAGCGACTAGGCGAAACGGGGGCGCGATCGGTGGTCCTCTCCAGACAACATGAGCCGGCCCTCGCTCACATTGACGATCGCTGGTATGAGGCTCGTACGCCCAAGCTCGTCCCCGCAGATCACCGTGGCGCCGGTGACTCGATGACCGCAGGGCTGGCTGCGGCGGTGCGTCGAGGTCTTGGGCCCGAGGAGACCCTTCGGTTGGCGTGCGCCGCCGGGGCCGCCAACGTGACCCGCCATGGACTCGGCAGCGCCGACGCCGATCTAATCCCCGGCCTGACCGAAAAAGTAGAACTCAAACAGCTCTCCCCCTCCACGGTATGACTGAATCAGCTCGAGTAATCGTGACGAACGACGACGGCATCGCGTCGCCCGGTATAAAGGCCGTCGCCAGGGCCCTTGGCGAAGACTTCGAAGTCATCGTCGCCGCACCGAGCGAGGACATGTCGGGGTCGGGAACCGGGATTGGGCGATTCGATGTCAATGCCGGGGTCGAGCTCACTCCGATCGACATGGAAGGGGTGTCCGAGGCTTACAGCATCGACGGACCGCCCGGGCTCGCGGTGACCGCCGCAGCCCTGGGAGCTTTCGGTTCGGTGCCGGATCTGGTGGTATCGGGGATCAATGCGGGGATCAACACGGGTCACTCGATCATCCACTCGGGGACAGTCGGCGCAGCCCTCACGGCCCGCACCTTCAACATCAAGGGTCTCGCGGTGAGCATTGGCCAGTCCGATCCCTGGCACTGGGAAACCGCCGCCGAGTACGCCAAGCCCGCTGCTCGCTGGCTGTTGGAGCGGAAGCAGGGTCCTCACGTGCTGAACGTGAACGTTCCCGGAGTTCCCAAGGATGAGGTGGCCGGGATTCACTGGGCCGATCTCGATGAGTTCGGTTACATCAGGGTGGCCACGGCCGACGTCGAAGGCCGGCGTCTCCAGTTTGTGGTGGGGGCGAGTGAGAATCGCTCCGATCCGGGAACGGACACCGTCCTCTGCTCCGAGAACTACGTGACGGTGACGCCGCTACAGACCGTGGAGCCTGCGGCCTTTCCCGACGTGGAGGCCCGTCGGGTCCTCAGTCCGAATGGCTATCGGCAACCGACCAGAATCAGTCGATGATCTCCTCAGCGACCATGGCGGAATGGTCGATGCGACGGTCCCATTGGCGGTAGGCCACGGCTCCGATCACGAGGACCACACCGAGACCGGAGAACGCGGCGAGATAGTCGAACCCTTCGATGACGAAGCCCACGGCTGGGGCTCCAGCCAGTAGGGCGATGTCGAAGATGGAGGTGAACGTGGCCATCGCCGAGCCGCGCTCGTTCACCCTTGCCCGGTTGACCACCTCACTGGAGAGGATGGGGAACGCGGCACCGTGGGCCGTGCCGGTGGTGACCGCGGCGAGGACGAGGATTGTCACTGTCTCGGCTGCTCCCATGAAGATGAGCCCGAGCCCATAGGCGGCGATGGCACCGACCAACAGCGGCCGATGCGGGACCCGGTCGTACATCTGGCCACCGGCGAGCCGGGTGATGGCAGCGGTGATCCCGTATGTGGCGAAGAAGAGACCCGCCGTGCCCACCTGCCGCTCGTCGACAAACGTACGGGTGAAGGTGAACAACGATTCGAGGCCTATCGAGAAAAGCAGCGTGGCGAACCACAGTGGGCGCAGGTTGGGCTGTGCGAATGCCGCCCAGAACGACCGTCGCGGTTGACCCCCGCGCACGGGAAGAACCGGAAGCGTCCACACGATGATCCAGGAGACCAGCGACACTGCCGTCGCCCCGAAGAACAGGCCGTCGAAGCCGACCGACGAAATCAGCACGTCCCCGGCGTACCCGCCGATGGCGATTGGGACGAGACCGGACAAGCCAAATATCGCCAGACCCTGAGTCCTTCTCTGCATTGGGATGGAGTCGGCTCCGTAAGTGAGCATGGTGGTGAATAGAGCGATCTGAATCGTTCGCTGAACCAGGAACAGAGCCCACAGATACGGTCCCCATTCGCTGGTGCTGGCCAGACCGAGGATCACGGCCATGTTGATCACGGCCGAGATGAGAAGCACGGTTCGACGATGGGTGAGATCGAGGATCCGACCCAACCAGGGCCGGAAAACGAGAGAGAGCACCGCGCTCGAGGCGTAGAGGACGCCGATTAGACCTTCGGTGGCACCGAGTTGGCTCAGATAACCGGGAAGATGGATGAGGAGAGCGAACGAGAGCTCCTGCAGCAACGCTGCGGAGAACAGACGCGGGAAATTCGCACCGAACCGTTGGGACGACATGGCGAGCCGATGAAGGTAACACGACCGGGGGGTGGTCCTAATCCGGGTGGGTCGGTAGCCTCAAGGGTGATCGTGTAAGCGGGGCGCTAGGGGTGCCCTGTTCCCGAAACCCTCTTCATGCGGGGCCGAACTCCCCGCCCGAGGGCCACGACACGTCGGGGCCTACCCGCCCGTGACGTCGGTGTCGGGGTGTTGACGATCGGGTCCTGCGCGGCGGGGCGCCACGAATCGGGTCAGGTCCGGAAGGAAGCAGCCCTAAGTGGATTGCTCCGGGTGCTGTGGGGTTGCCTGGTCCGAGCCCACGGCCGACGTCGACGACGTCCACCGTGTCTCGACGGCGGGGTCACGATCTCGCTTTCTGCGGATCTCACGCGGCTTCGGGTTCCTTTTCGATGGCCGCCCTTCGTTTGCGGAGACGGACTCCGTAGACGAAGCCGAAGACTCCACTCCGCCAGATCTCCTCGAGGACCATTACGCGTTTGGCGTACATGTCCTCCGCTGGTGGGAGCGAATCGAGACTTTTGTGCAGGTACCAGTACTCCCTGGGAGCCCGGGCGAACAGCAAGCCCACGATGGGCAGGACGACTGCAGTCCCGATGCGATGGAGAAACTTCAGAAATGGGTTGACCGGTCGGCTCAAGTCGATGATCACCGCAGACGCCCCGGGTCTGAGTACCCGGCTGATCTCCTCGAGAGTGCGGTCGACAGAGGTCAGGTTCCGGAATACAAACGCACTGAAAACTCCATCGAGCGCATCGTCGCGGATCGGCAGCTCTTCGCCGACCGCCACCACCCGGGCAGATACCGGGCTTAGGGCGATCATCTCAGAGACGGGGTCGAGACCGATCACCTCCCGGCCTTCGAAGTCGGTATCGCCCGTGCCACAACCGAGGTCGAGGACAAGCCCCGGCTCGAGCATTTCGACTCCGATTGCCCGCCAATGCTTCTCCTTACCGAGCGAAAGGATGCGGTTGATATGGTCGTAGCGCCTCGCGATCTTGGCAAAGATCGGATCGGAGACCTCGCTCACGGTTCGATCGTCTCGAACCCTGTGTAACCTCGCAATGCTTCCGGGATGACGACAATGCCGTCGGGCTGCTGATGGTTCTCGAGGAGGGCGAGAATGGTCCGGCCAACCGCACACGCCGTCCCGTTGAGGGTGTGAACCAGCGTGTTGCCCTCTTCACTGCGGTAACGGACCTTGAGACGACGGGCCTGGTAGTCAGTGGTGTTGGAACAGGAGGTGATCTCTCTGAAGTTCTGTTCTCCAGGAAACCAAGCCTCGATGTCGTATTTCTTGGCGGCACTGGCACCGAGGTCGCCGGCGGAGACGTTCATGACTCGGTAGGGGATCTCGAGTTGCTGAACGAGCGACTCCTCGACGGCGAGTAAGCGGTCGTGCTCGTCGACGGAGGCATCCGGAGTGGTGAAGACGAACATCTCCACCTTGTCGAACTGATGAACTCGGAAGATCCCGGCCGTGTCTTTCCCGTATGTGCCAGCTTCACGACGGAAACAGGTGGAGAAACCGGCGTATCTGAGGGGCATATCGGTCAACTCGAGGATCTCGTCGCCGTGGTACGCCGCCAGCGAGACCTCACTGGTCCCGACGAGAAACAACTCGTCCTTGGGGATCTCGTAGACCTGCTCCCGTGCCTCAGGGAAGAATCCTGTTCCCTCCAGGGCGTGCTCGCGGACGAGCACCGGTGGGATCATCGGTGTGAACCCTGCCTCGTAGAGGTGATCCATCGCCCACCGCACCAGCGACAGCTCGAGTAGGGCACCCTTTCCCTTCAGGTACCCGAATCGGCTTCCGGAGACTTTCGCAGCTCGTTCGGTGTCGATGATGTCGAGTGCCTCGCCGAGAGTGGCATGGTCGGTCCCTTCGGTCGTCGCTTCGCCATGCCGCTTGACCTCCACGTAGTCGTCCTCGGTGTATCCGTCGGCGGCAGTCGGGTCGACCAGGTTGGGGATCTCCAGCCAGGCGACGCGGAACTCCTCGGCAAGCTCGTCGACTTTTGCGGTCGCCTTCTTGACTGACTCGGCAAGACCGGAGACGTCTTCTATCGCTTTTTGCTTGGCCTCGCCTTCCAGGCCCGCAATCTCACGTCCGGCATCCTTTTGACGGGCACGGAGCTGTTCGGCTTCCTGAAGAGCAACCCGGTGTTCCGCCTCGAGGCTGACGAGTGTTCCGAGGTCGGCGGCCGATCCCCGACGTCGCAGGGACTCGGCAATGACCTCGGGGTTTTCGCGGAGGAGTCTGGGATCGAGCATCGGTGGCCCGGATGGTAACGACGGCCCGGCGGATGGCCATTCCAGACGCTGTAGCTCCCATATATGGGAACCACAGCATTAGGAACGCGATCAGGAGGCGTTGACCGTGAACTCGATCTCGAGGAGGTTGTCGGTGGGGTCGGAGTCGGGGTGGGTCAGGATGAGCTCGACAGAGATGGTGTACAGGATCTCGGGGACCGCTTCCACCGCAGAGAACTCGATGGTGGTCTGCCCGTTCGGTTGAAGTGGTGGGACCTCGGCGACGGCGGCCACCGGCTCGGCTTCACCTTCAACGGTCCCAACGGTCATCTGCACCGACTCCGTCTCGCTTGCGATGTTGCCCGCGTTGGTGATTACCGCGGTGAAAGTTATCGATTCTGTGTTGGGGACCACGGTTTGCCGGTCGACGTTTACCTCCCATTCCGGGTCGGAGACAACCTGACTGATTCTCAAACCCGGACGGAGACCGAGCCCGTTGGTCGAACGTCTCGCTGCGGCGACGTAAGACTGGGTTTGGCTGAAGAGCCCACCGTCGCCCGGGCTCAAACGCACGTCGGCCAGGGGGCCGACCGGTTCAGGGATCTCATCGCGCCCAAACTGCACCTGCAGATTCTGGTAGAGGTTGTCTCCCGCCCGGAGATCGGCGAGAGCGTCTCCGGTCATGCTGATCACCGTGTCGTCCTCGGGGTCGTCGGCGGCTTGCAGGATGGCGGCGGATAGACCATTGACACCACGGGACCAAGCCTCCACCGCCTGCCGATAGAGGGACCAAACTGGGATGAGCGATTCGGCGGGCGGCTCGTCAGCCACAAACTCCATTGCCACATCGAGATCGGCGATCACACTGTCGAGAGCCGTCGTGAACTCCTCCCTGTTGATCTCGGCGACGCGGGACATCACGTCGTTGATGATGGAACCGCTTCGAGCCATCTCGGTGGCCTGACTGCGCATGTTGTCGAGATAAGAGAGCTCCACGCGCGTCTCCTCGCCCGCCGCGGATACAACCACCGCGACGATCACAGCGGCAAGTACCAACGTCGGCCAGAGAAAACGGGCCACCGTCCGTCGTCTCGACTTGGGAGGTGGATCGAAAATCACAGAGAGCGAGGCTATCCGCCCTCAGAAAGGAAAGATAAGCCGGATATGCCAAACGGAAAGCGACCTGCAGGCTTGGGCGGCCGAGAGGGGGCTCAACCCCCACCATCCTGCGATCACAGGACTCTGAATCCTGACAAGCAGATCCGGCAATGGCACGATTGGTCCCTCGCTGAGAGGGGTTGATCATGATGTGGCCGTGGAGAACCGATCGAGGGGGACGGTGCGTATTGGGCTTGACACGTTTGGTCGAGTGGCCCCATCCGTTGAGCCACAATCCCTCGTACTAACGTCTGCTGTCTGTTGGGGTGAGAATCGTCGGGTTTCGCCTCAGCAACTCGCCGGCCCATCTTTGTGACGCGCCCTGGAGGTGGTGGAATGACTCTGGACCAAGCGGTGGAGGCCGTCGGCAAGAGTGTCGATGTTGCGGGGATCCTGATCATCGTGGTGGGGGCGGTGGCCGCCAGCGTCCGGTTCGTGGTCGGAAGCCGGGCATCAGAGGCATACTCGCTCTACCGCCGGGGCCTGGGGCGAGCCATCCTCCTCGGCCTGGAGTTCCTCGTGGCCGGAGACATCATCCGCACCGTGGCTATATCACCCACGTTCAACAGCGTTGGAGTGCTGGGCGTGATAGTCCTGATCCGAACCTTCCTCAGCGTCGCTCTCCAGGTGGAGACGGAAGCCCGTTGGCCCTGGCAACCTCGTGATGCGCAGTGGGCATCGGACGGTGGATCGTGAGCTCCGGCGTGGCAAGGATCCATTCCCGTATGCCGGGAACAACCCACCGGCGATGAATGCGGTGCTCGCCAAGGCCTCCACCCCCAAAGGACTCGGCGGCCCACCCGACACTGGCGTATATAGCGGCGTCGACCACACCGATCGTGGTGCCCAGCATGGCGGCCCCCAATTCGAGACGCGCCCATCCTGAGGCGGGACCCATCACCTGTCGACCGGGTTACCGGATAGAAGGCGGCCAGGAGCAGCGACGCCACGAGGATGCCGAATTGGCTGACCGCCTCACGCCGGCGCAGCGCACTGAAGAGGCTGGCCGCGAACAAGGTCAGGAATACTCCCGAGACAGCTCCGAAGAGGCCGCCCCGGGCAACTCGGCCGGAATCCTGGCCTAATATCTCCATAGCCCGGTCCGCCGTCGGGAAGTAGTCGAAGTTGCCGGCGAGGACGACGCCGATCGCCCCGAGCCCGACCATCACGACTCCGCTGAGCGGTGCCAGCCTCTGGCGTCCCGCACCGCTCCCAGCTGCTGGAGCTTCATACATCGATCACACCCCCTGAAGGTCCATATTTCCCCCGGCCTCCTCGATAGAAGCCGTCTGCTTGCCGCCTGGCACCGTGCGCCAGGGGTAGAAAACGAGGAGGGCGACGGCGAATACGCCGTGGAGCATGACCCCAAACAGCGCTTGGCTGAACTCGTCGTAGAGGACGGTTCCCGCGTACAGCGCGACGGTCGTGAACAATAGAGCGACGAGGATGGCGACCCTGACCCCAAGAACGTGGCGGACCGGGTCTCTCCCCGAGATGACGACGAAGAGCCCGACCGGGACCAGGCTTGCGCCCAATGCCATCTTCGTCGCGATCAGGAACGCCGACAGTTCTTCCGCTCCCTGCAACTCGGACATCTGGCCCGGCATGAGCAGATAGGAGAGCCCGAAGAGTATGCCGACGGTGCCGTATGTCGCCATCACGATCTTGAGGGCTTTGATCATTGTCTACCTCCCGGAGTGGGGGCACGTTGAAAGGTGTGCCGAATAGTCATGTCTGGATCAGGAGCAATAAGGCGATGGGGTCGGTGCCGAGATGCGGCTCGACCGGAGGTGTCTTTCACGATGGCGGACGAGACGATGAAGGCCGTCCCGAGCCCGATGAGGGTCCAACCGGACGAGTTGGGCCGGTCGATACGACGGAGAACCCGTAGGCAACCAGCCCGAGACTGGCAAGGCCACATACCCGACGAGCATGAGCAAGACCCAATCCGATACCGACCGGTACCAGACAGGAATGTCGCCGCCGTCAGCGACTGTGTGGGCGATGCGTGTGGTCACCGTGCTCCGGCGGCCGAAGACCGGGACGGCCAGCGCCGTCATAAAGGCGGCGAACCCGACCCAGGCCGCTCCACCGCCAGCAGCCTGATCGAACGATGTACTTACCGGGCCCAGACCGGCCGCCACCACGGCGATGCTGGCGGCGAAGGCAAGAGCGGAGAATCGCCAGTGCCGCCGCCGCTCGGCGATCATCTGTAACCCCTCTGTTCGGGGGCGTTCCAGATCGGGATCAGTGACGGAACGGCGGCACCGGCTACGCCCAAGACGAATCCAACGGCCAGGAGTGAGGCACCCAGGATCATCTTTTGTCTCCCCTCCCAGAGCCTGAGGTTTCGTCGTCACCGGGATATTCCAGGTCGGCGCGAGCGAGGAGCTGTCCGATGAGAGTGATGCCTGCCAGGGCGAGCATGGCATAGGCAAACGATGCACCTCCTCCCACCAGCTGTACGAGTCCGACCGCTGCGGGTGCCGCGAAAAGAACCCAGCCGGCCTTCCACGCCCAGCGTGCGCTCCGGCGAGAACCGGCAAGTATGACAAAGAGGGCGAGGAGGCCGAACGCGATGTACCAGACCGCCACCTGTCGCGTCTGTCTGGCCACGAAATCCACCGCGGCGGGGTGCGCTTGTTCGAATTCGCTGGCGTGCATCCGCAGAGCGGTTGCCATCTCATCCACCTCCACATCTGGACCCACAAACAGCCAGGCAAGTCCGTTGAGGATGAGCAGGGCGGTTACCGCCAGGAGAATGCCCCAACCCCAGCGAGCGACTTTCGGGCTTTCTCTGGTTTCAGTTGTCATGGCTCTTTCAGTCCTCCCTGCTCGACTGTCCTCGCCACCTTCCTCCTCTGAGCTAGGGGGCTCGCCTCGAGGACCTTGAGCAGGCTGAGCCAACCCGCAGACACTGCTGATGTCCGAACTCTGGCTCTCCTCCGCCAGGCCAGCCAGGCGATCGTCATCAGCACGGCGGCACTGGCCAAGCCATGTGTGACAGGGGGGCCGTATCCGTTGCCGTCTGTGTAAATAGCGGTGACGAGAAGGCGAACCGGCGCCCACAGCGGAACCAGTTGGGCACTGGTCAACTCCGGGGGCATGACATTCGCTATCGCCCCAACTCCGATCAGCACCAGCATTGCCTCCATCTCGCGGGATAGCAGCGAGCCGATAGCCAGCCCCAGTGGAGTCCCCACCAACACGGTCAGGGCGATGGCCGTTACCACCATCGTTGGGTCGGAGGGATCGGAGCGGAACAAGATCAAAGGGAAGATCGCCGCCCCCAGCAAGAGTCCCAAGGCGGCGATCGGCAGGGACCGCCCCAAGATCTGGGCTATGGGGCGGTGACCGACCAGCGAGAGCCGAGGATCAACACGTCGCCAGCCGAGCGCGGCGAACATGGCCGCGCCGCCCACCGCCCAGGCCAGACCGACCACCGCCGGCACCACCGCCCAGAGCTCGCCGGCCGGTATGGAGAGGTAGATGACCAGTGGCAGGGCAACAAGCAGCGCTATGGCCATCTTGCGCCGTGCCAGCTCTCTCAGCTGCATTTCGGCCACGGCCGAGGTCTGTCTCACCGAGTCACCTCATATTCGGTCCGGAGCTCAACCGTGTGATCGACTCGTTTCGTCTCCGCCAGCAGGTGCGTCACGATCACCACCGCCTTTCCATACCTCCGCCACGAGTCGACATGCCCCCAGAAGTCGAGGTAAGAGCCGAGATCGAAACCCTGGTAGGGCTCGTCGAGCAGCAGCAGGTCGGGGTCCCCCAACAAGGCGAGAGCCAGGTTGAGCTTCTGGCGGGTTCCACCCGACAGGTCCCGGACCACCGTGCGGTCGTCGACCGGAAAGCCGATCGACTCCAGAGTCCGTCGACCTGTCGCCAGGGCTTCTCCACGACTCAGCCCCAAGCCGGATCCGAACAGCACCAGGTGCTCGTCGGCGTTGAGCAGATCCACCAATCCAGGCTCTTGTGGGCAGTAGCCGATCCGACCTGACCGGTGAATCTCCCCGTCATCAGGATCGAGCAGGCCAGCACAGATCCTCAACAGCGTGGTCTTACCCGATCCGTTGGCACCCACGATGCCTACGGCTTCCCCGGCGCTGGCCTCGAGGCTTGCCCCCGCGAGGACGGATCTGCCACCAAAGGACTTCGAGATCCGGACGGCGGAGACGTGCCCAGCCATCACGTCGCCTTCGCAGTGAGGGCGACGGCTGTCGAGGATCGCCGCAACAGCAGCACGCCCATGTAGATGATGACCAGCGAAAAGATGCCGGCGCTGAGCGCGAACAGCAACTCCGATGTCGAGGTAGCGCCGGCAAACGCGTGCATGAATCCGGTGATGAGCCCGACGACTCCGCCTGCGACGGTCACCCATCCCAGCCATGTGGGGTAGCTGGTCGACGTCGCCATGGCCAGTCCGTAGAACAGCGCGGTGGCACCGAAAAAGGTGATCGCCCATGCAAAAAAGAGGCTGTCCGCAACCAACTCGACACCGTCCAACACATCCGCCCCCATCAGATCGTGATCTCGATCCAGCGCGGCGTAGATGGCATGACTGGCGATGCTGAAGGTGACGCCGATCAAGGAGGTTCCCCAGGCGAGACGCCCCCATGTCGAAGCAGGAGCGCCGTCTATCGACCGGGTGAGCGCGAAGAAGCCGAGGAGAATGAGCAGAGACAAGACGATGATGCCAATCATCGCTCGTTGATGGCTCTCAGTCGCGTGTTCCGATCTGAACACGTTTACCGCTATCGCCAGGATGCCTCCGATGATCGCCCCCCAAGCTCCAACTCGATACACGATTCTGTCTTCCATGTCTTCCTCCTTGGTTCACCGTTCGCTCACGTCTCGCCTGTCGGCCGGTGGTCGAATGGCGGATCGCCGGTCGTTCCCTGAATAAGCATCTGACCCGACAGGTCCCCACATCCATCACGCCCCTCCGATGGTTCCTGCTGCGCTACTCGTCTCGGGAGAGGCCGCCTGGTCGCCGCCTGGCACCGTCTGCCGGGGATAGAGGATGAGGAGAAGCGCGGCGAATACGCCGTGGATGAGAATCCCGTCGATGACTTCACTGAACTCAGCCTTCACGAACGCTCCGAGGTACACGGAGACGGCCACGAACAGAAGGGCAAAGACGATCGCGAACCTGACCCACAGAATGTTCCGGATCGGATCCCGTGCCGCGATTACGACAAAGACTCCGACTGCTAGCAGGCTGGCGCCGAGCACCATCTTGGTGCCAACCAGGAAGGCGGAGAGTTCCTCGGCGCCCTGCAACTCGGACATCTCCTCGGGAAGGACGAGGTAGGAGAGCCCGACCAGGGTCAACCCGATTCCGTATGTGGCCAATGCGATCTTGAGGCTTTTGGTCATGATTCATCCTCCGTCGGAGAGGGACCGCGACGCGTCGCCCTGGCGGGTGGCTCCAGCTACGGTTCCGGCTGTCCCATTGACGATGACGAGCTCGCCGTCGTGGAGGCGGGTGGTGCCCTCGCCCGTGGCGACCACGGCGGGTATCCCATACTCGCGGGCGATGATGGCGGGATGGGAGAGCAGCCCTCCGGTGTCGGTGACCAGGGCCCCGATGACGGGGAAAACTACTGACCAAACCGGCGACGTGGCGGGACAGACCAAGACGTCGCCCGGCCGGACCTTGTCGAACTGAGACTCGTCCATCACCACCCGCACCGGTCCGGTGTACTCGCCGGGTGAGGCTGCCACTCCTGTGAGACCGGACCACGGCCAGCCAGGCTCCCGACTGCTCTCGTCGACGGCCATGATCACTTCGTTGCTCCACAGGATCGACTCCATCAGGGGACGGGCGTCGGATGGCAGGAACCCGAACGATGGTGGTCCCGGAGGGGGTGTGCCGTAAGAGGGGGGACCGGGGTGGGCGTCGATCCAGGCCTGTTCGCCTCTGCGCCGTCGCACCAGGGATCGAAGGTCGGCCTCTCCGAGCAGGGCGTTTACCGCCTCGTCGATATCCAGATACAGCACGTCGTCGGTGATGTCGCTCATTCCTCGGGAGGCGAGACGCCGGCCGAGCTCGAGGGCGGCGTATCGGAGCAGGGCGAGGGGAGAGCTGAAACAGAAGAACTCGTTGTCCTCCCGCACCGGGTAGGCCTTCTCGGCTCGCTCGACCGCCCGCCGGAATCGCCGAAGGTCCTCGGGGCGGCCGGCAAGCAGGGTCTCGGCTTCTCCAAGCGCCTCAGCGCGCTTTCGGGCATTGTCCTCGAGGTCCTGTTGCGGGTCGTAGCCCCGCTCGATCTGACCAGAGATCATGCCGAGGACAAGCGCCGGATCCTCGGCCAGGGTCACCTGACCGAGGGTGGTGTGTCCCAACGCTCGACACCCGTACTCGTGGAGGTACGCAGAGAACCTCTCGACGAACTCACCATCGGCCGTTTCGAGCCGGTCCAAGACGTCTTCACCCCGATAATCGAGAAGACTCCGAACCTCTGGCCGGCTCCGGGCCAGCTCAGCCAGCTCCCACAGCTGCCGCGCCGGCTCGGTGGACTTGTAGGAGGTGCCACTCACCAGGTCCATCGACCGGGCCATGTCCCAGCCCAACACCTCCTCACACGTGTGCACCAACTCGTGGAGGATTGGGGCCATGGCACCGTGCACCCGCATGTGGATCAATATCCCAGTGGCCATGAGCTCACGGGCTTGTTCGATATGAGCCAAGAGCTCTTGGTCGGAGAGTCCGCGGAGGTCGACGTCACGGAGACGTTCGATGGTTTCTGCCATCTCAGGCTGCCACTCCCGGTACCAGCGTTCGATGTACCGGCCCGGCAGGTCTGATCGAGTGGCTTCGAGAGCCCGGGCGATACGTCTCCTCAGCATCGGAAGGGTCCGGACGAGCAGCCACATGAGCCAGTTCGGAAGCGTCGGCCCCTGCCGGTCTCCGAGCGGGACCATCCGCTGATACGGCCAGCCTCCGATCAGTCGAAACTCGAGCCCCTCGAACAGGTATCCGAACTCCCCGCACCAGCGTGTGCTGCATGGGCGTACCAGCTCGGCCAAGAACCGGTCGATCGGGACATGAGAGTTGCCGTGGCTGCCGTCGAAGAACCAGAAGCCGGGCGGCACTTCCACGGGCACGGGGATCGGTTCGATGGCCGGTTCGGGGAGGGCGGTGATGGGTCGGGCTTGCAGCAGGTGCAGCCGGCCGGCTGCGATCGCCCACTCGATGTCCTGGGGGCCATCGAAGTGGGCTTCGACCCGTCCGGCCAACTCGGCGATGGCATGTGCCTGCTCACTGTTGATGGCCGCGTGCGGTGACTCCTCACATCGGGCCTCCTCGCCACGCACCACCCACTGGTCGGGGGATACCTCGCCGGACACGAGCTTGTCTCCCAGACCCGGCACCGCGTTGATGACGACCTCCTGCCCACGGCCGGTGACCGGGTTGGCCGTGAAGGCCACCCCCGCCGTCTCGGCGTCGACCATCTCCTGGACGAGAACCGCCATCGAGGTGGCACCCAGCTCGTGCCCGTCGCGGTAGGCAGTCGCATGGGCGGAGAGGGCGGATGTCCAGGAGCGCCGCACCGCCTCCTCCAGCTCGTCCAGACCCTCTACGCCCAGGACGGTCTCGTACTGTCCGGCGAAAGAGGCATCGGGAAGGTCCTCGGCCACTCCCGAAGAGCGGACTGCCAGCGGCGTGTCACCCAAGTTGGCCAACACGCCTCGAAGGAGATGGCGCAGTTCGGCGGCGTCGGTGTCCACGGTCCCCTCAGGGTCGGCCGCCCGCGCAGCGAATCTGGCGTAGGCGTCGGTAGTCAGGACGACGCCATCGGGCACCGGGAATCCCGCCCGCAACAGCGACGCCTGGTTGGCTGCTTTGACCCCCACCCGGGTCCTGTCCTCCGGGGCTACCCGACTCAGCTCCAATATCATGGTTGTGCCCGACCGGGGCTGGGTCTCCATCAGCTATCCGCCTGTCCTCTTGACGATTGTGTTGCCGGTCCCATCGCTCTTGGTTGTCTTTGCCGGAAACTCGCCGAAGACCAGCGCCAGCATGACCTCTTTTGATTTCTCCAAGTCGATCTCAGGGTCGAGGACGGCGAGGAGGTTGGAGCCGTAGTGGGTGGCCATCATTACCCAGGCGACAGCCCGCGGCTCCAGCCGGGACGAGATCTGCTCCGCCTCCTGAGCCCTTCTCACCAGTCCCTCGACGATGTCGAAATGGTGTCGCCAGCGATCTACGACCTCCTCGCGGGCCTTCTCATCGTGCAGTGCCTCGGCCCAGGCACGGAAGTACATACCCATCGTGGCCTTCATCTCCTCGAGGTGCCCGAACCGACGCAGATTGGTGCCGATAAGCAGATCCACCAGGGTGCGGAAATCCTCGGCACCGTCGGAGGCACCTAACAAGTCGCCGACGGTGGCATCGCCATGTTGACGGACCGCAGCCTCGATGAGTTCCTCCTTCCCGCTGAAGTAGCGGTAGGCGAGGGTGTCGCTCACACCCGCCTCGTCGGCGATGTCGGCCATGGTCGTCTGGTGGAAGCCCTTCCGGGCGAAGCAAGCGATCGCGGCGCCCAAGATTTGCTGACGACGTCGCTCGAGATGGGCTTCCGACACCTTCGGCATAGGGCTTTCCTAGGGAGAAAATAAATGTATGCTTATTTATTTACCTACGGCGTGGGCATTTGTCAAGAGATGCCCAGACCGACATGACGGAAGGCTCGAACCGGAGGCGGGTGAGGACGGCTGCGCTGATGAGCCAACAGCCGTCCGGGTGGAAATGGTTCCAATTGGGTCGCGATCGGGCCTCGAGGGCGACGTCTGGACCGACCCGAATCGGGTTAAGGCCTGGTGGGCGAGGGGGGACTTGGCAACGGTCTCCTCTAGAGTCCGGTGCTCCACCTGAGCTCAGGACTCGCACTCTCAACAGCCTATACCCGGCGCTTAGGCGAAACCTTGGCGCCGGCAACGGTGAAGAACACTCACGCCGTCGTGCACAAAGTCCTCAAGGACGCGGTGAGGCAGGGAATTCTGGCCCGGGACCCGGCCGAGCATGTGGAGCTTCCCAGATCGGAGACTCCGGAGGCGAACACCTGGACCGCCGACGAGCTGGGACGGTTCCTCGACCATGTCGCCTCCCACAGGCTCGGTGTGGCATGGCGACTGGTATGTCTCACCGGGATGAGACGAAGCGAAGTGCTCGGTGTCCGATGGCGGAGCGTCGACCTTGAGGAGGGACGGCTTGCCATCGTGGACACCCTGGTCCCGATCAAAGGCAAACCGGTGCTGCGAACCGGCGAAACCAAGAACCGCGGATCCCAGCGGGTCATCGCGCTCGACACCGGAACCATCGCGGCACTTAAGGAGCACCGACGGCGACAGAGCGAGGAGCGCTTGATGGCGGGGGACGCGTGGGCAAACCTCGATCTCGTGTTGACCAACCCGATCGGCGATCCCGTTAACCCGGCCACCTTCACCCGGTGGACGAAACAGCAAGCCAAGCAGGCCGGGGTGCCGCCGTTGACACCACACGACGCTGCGCGTCACAGCTGGGCGACGTTGGCGCTGACTGCTGGTGTACCTCCGAAGGTGGTGCAGGAGCGACTCGGACACTCTTCGATCTCAATCACGATGGACCGCTACAGCCACGTGATCGAAGGCATGGACCGCGCCGCGGCCGAGGCTGTCGCCGCGCTCATCGAACAGTCGTCCGGTTGATGGCATAGACGCTCGCCTTGATCCGCCATCCGCACATCTAGAATCGGGTGAGATCGTGAACTATCAGGACCGCATTACGACCGAGCCGGGCAAGCGGGGAGGCAAGCCCATCATTCGAGGGCTGCGCATCACTGTCTATGACGTCCTCGACTACCTCGCGTCCGGGATGAGCGAAGAGGAGATCCTGAGCGACTTCCCCGAGCTCGAGCAAGAGGACATCCGGGCATGTCTGGCGTTCGCTGCTGATCGCGAACGCAAGCTTGTCTCCGGCGCGTGAAGCTGCTCCTCGATGCGAACATCTCACGCCGGCTGATACCGCGACTCTCTGGAACCTTTCCCGTCTCGTCTCATGTCGCCTTGCTTGGTCTTGGCGATGCAACCGACGACGAGATATGGAGGTATGCGCTCGATCACGGATTCGCCATCGTGTCGAAGGACGAAGACTTTCACCAGAGAGCATTGGTGTCCGGGCCCCCGCCCAAAGTGATCTGGGTGCGGTTGGGCAACTGCACGACGAGGGACATCGAGCAGGCGATCCAAGGCGGCCACGACACGATCATGGCCTTCCTCGAGGACGAAACGGCATCCTTCCTCACCCTCGACTGAGGGGCTCAGACGAGGGTGATCGAACACTCGTGCGATTGAAAGGGTTGCAATTGGGTTGCAATCGGGGGTTTCTCGACTCCGGTCAGAAGCCCCTTGACGGCCGGAAGCCCTGGTGGGCGAGGGGGGACTTGAACCCCCACGATCTTGCGATCACAGGAACCTGAATCCTGCGCGTCTGCCAATTCCGCCACTCGCCCGGGGGAACGGAAATCGTACTGTCGGGCAGCCTGTTTCGGTAGTTGGGGGATGAAGTCCCAGCTCAAACCGTTCTATACGGGTCTGTCCCGACAGAGTCGGGATAACCCGGTATCGGACGAAATCCGCCAGCACCGAATCTGTCCCTAGTCTTTCCGCTCGTGAACGTCGCCAGGAGCCTCGAACGTAGGCTGGAGAAACTCATCGAGGGTGTTGCCGGCCGTTTCTTCTCGGGCCGGCTCCATCCATCTGAGCTTGCCGGGAAGTTGGCCAGGGAGGCCGATTTCGCCCGGTTCGACCATGCCACCGGTCCGGCTACGGCCAACCTCTTCGTGATCCAGGTCAACCCCCGCGATCTGACGGTAGATGCCTCGAAGCTGGAGCGGATGCTGGCCGCGGAGATGACCGCCTACACGACCGAGGAAGGATTGCGCCTCGAAGGTCCGGTCGAGGTGCGTATCGAGCCGTCCGAGCTTGCCTCGCCGGGTCGTGCCGAGTGTCACGTCGAGATACTCCCCGGCCCGCCGGTGGCGTGGGCCCAACTGACGGCGAAAGGCGAGATCCTCGAGATCGGCCGCAACCGAGTCCTGATCGGCAGAGCTCCGGAGACCGACGTCGTGGTGACCCACGACGACGTGAGCCGTCGTCACGCCCTCCTCTACCGGGAAAGGGGTCAGGCCTGGATTCGTGATTTGTCCTCGGCCAATGGAACCTCGATAGACGGCATAGCCGTAGACCAGGAAGCTGCCCCCCTCTCACATGGGTCCGTCGTGAGCCTGGCCAGTCACCGATATCGCTTTGTGGAGCTCTCTGATGCCTGACGTGATCTTGGCACTGCTCAGGATCATCTTCCTCGGACTCGTATATCTCTTCGTGTGGCAGGTAGCCCGGGCGATAGGCTCACACCTGGGGATTTCGGTTCGTCGAAAGCGCAAGGAGGGCAGCCGTGTTCTGTTCGTCAGATCGGAGAGTCAACGAGGGCAGGAGTTCGAGGTCAGCGACGTTGTGGTGCTGGGGCGGTCAGACGAGACCGATTTTGTCATCGACGATCCCTACGCTTCCGAGTTCCACCTGAGGCTGGTCTCGCAGGAGAACGGGATGATGCTCCACGATCTGGGAAGCACCAACGGAACGTACGTGAATGGGCGGCGGGTCTCTGCACCCACCGAGCTGAAACGCGGAGACACGATCCAGGTCGGCAAAACGGTCATGGAGATTCGATGAGCACAGCGCAGAGGGAAGACCGCCTCATCGAGGCCATAGGCCTGCGCGAGGGGGGGCAGGTCGAGGAGGCGAAACGACTCCTCTTGGCGCTCCATGCTGAAAGCCCCGAAGATCCGATCGTCAACCTCCAGAGCGCCTGGGCCCACGACAAGCTGGGGTTGGAGGCGGAGGCTGTGCCCTTTTACGAGGCGGCAATCCGGCACAACCTCGAAGGCGAGGACCTGAGACACGCTCTGCTGGGTCTGGGCAGCACCTACCGCGCTCTCGGCAGATACGACGAGGCTCTCGCCACTCTGAACATGGGCGTGGAGGCCTTTCCCCAAGATCGCACCATGCAGGTATTCCGGGCAATGGCCCTCTACAACACCGGGCACCCGAAGGAGGCCTGCCAGCTGCTTCTCCGGGTCATCACCGCCACCACGGCCGATGACCGGATCAGGGCCTACGAGAGCGCCATCGACACATATGCCGCGGACCTCGATCGGAGCTGGCAATGAGATACGTGTGGGCGACGGCCACCCACAAAGGCATGGTGCGTGACAAGAACGAGGACTCTGTCTTCCCCACCTCGTCCGGAGAATCGACCGATGAGGTGTTGGCAATCGTCGCCGACGGTATGGGTGGTCACGTCGCGGGAGAAGTGGCATCTCGCATCGCCATCAACGCCGCGGCATCCAGTGACTTGGGCCCGACGGACAGGGTGGCGGCCGGCAACCGCGCCATCCGGGAGGAGGTGTCCCGTGATCCCGGACTCGAAGGCATGGGAACGACGATGACCCTCCTCAAAGTCGAGGACACCACCGCGACCATCGCGCACATCGGCGACAGCCGGGCTTATCTGCTTCGTGACGGCGAATTGCGCCAGGTAACCGAAGATCACACCGTTGCCGCCGAATACGTCGCACAAGGCCAGCTCAGCCCGGAAGAGGCCGCTTCTCACCCTCAACGTCACATGCTGTTGCGAACCCTGGGGCTCACTCGTTTCGTCAATGTCGACGAGGTGGAGGTCGAGATCGCCGCCGGGGATCGGATCCTCCTCTGCTCCGACGGGCTGACCGAGATGGTGAAAGACCAGGCGATCGGCAAGATCCTCGGCGACGGCTCACCCGACGAGGTGGTTTGGAATCTGGTCGAAACGGCCAATGACGCCGGAGGTGTGGACAACATCACCGTTGTCGTAGTCGAAGCCGTCGAGTAGCCGAATGGGCCGGACCTCCGAAGGCGTCACCATCGTCGCCGCATCACTCCTGGCGGCTTTTGCCGTCGCCTTGGTCAACTTCGCCCAGGGTGCGGGGGTGGACGCTCAGATCGGCCTCACCTTCCTCGTCTTCCTCATCTCTTTCGGCACCCTGTACGCCGCGGTGAGGGCGTTCGCTCCACGGGCGACTCCATTGCTCATCCCTCCCGTGGTCGCTTTGGTCGGTCTCGGGTTTTTCGAGATCTACCGTCTCAGCCCCGACCTCGCCGGACTGCAGCGGTGGTGGATGCTGATCGCCTCCGCGGTGGCGACCCTCGTCCTCTTCCTACTGTCGAGGGGAACGACTTCGGTGCTGCGTCGCTACCGAAACCTGATCCTCATCGTCACCATCGGTCTTCTCCTTCTCCCCAACCTCCCCAGTGACTGGGGATTCCCGTTACGGGGTCTCTCGGTCAACGGGTCGAGGCTCTGGATCGTTCTCGACCTGAGGTTCACCGAGATGCAATTCCAGCCGGCTGAGCTGGCCAAGCTGGGAATGGTCATCTTCTTCGCTGCATACTTGGCTGACCACCAGAAAGCCCTACGCGAGGCACACCGCCGGATAGGTCCTATCCGACTCCCCGAGCCCAGGCAACTCATCCCGCTTCTCCTTGCATGGGGAGGCAGCATCTTCATCCTGATATGGCAGCGCGACCTCGGAGCCTCACTGCTGATGTTCGCCGGCTTCGTGTTACTTCTCTACGCTGCCACGGGCTCCACCGGGTATCTGGCGGCAGGTGGATTGATGACCCTCAGCGGAGCGATAGCGGCATCGGTCCTGTTCGATCACGTGCAGCGAAGAATCGTCGCCTGGCTGGAGCCGTTCGAGCATTATCACGACGAGGGGTTCCAGATAGCTCAGGGGATCTTCGCCCTCGGCACCGGCAGCCTCTCCGGATCCGGACCGGGTCTGGGCAGACCCGACCTCATCCCCAACGCCTCCACCGATTTCATCTTCGCAGCGGTCGGCGAGGAGATCGGTTTCGCCGGCACGGTCGCCGTCCTCGCCATCTACGCCCTGGTCATCACGGTCGGTCTCGGGATCTCGTTCCGGAGTCGGGACACATTCCGCAAGCTGCTCGCCGCGGGGCTCACCTTCGTGATGGCAATTCAGGTGTTTCTCATCATCGGGGGCGTGCTTCGAATCGTCCCACTCACGGGCATCACGCTGCCGTTCATGTCATATGGCGGCTCAGCTCTCGTTGGGAACATGGTGTTGGTGGCGATCTTGTTGAGGATCAGCCATGAGGAGGCGGCATGAACGGTCCCATTCGTCGGGTGGCCGCGGGCATCTTCTTTTGCCTGTCGGCCCTGCTCGCCGGGGTCACCTGGTACCAGGTGGTCCGTGCCGATGAATTGCGTGACGACCCGAGGAATCCTCGCCCGGCTCTCTTCGAAAGGGGGAAGGAAAGAGGGCTCATCGTGACCGTGGACGGAACCGTTCTCGCCCGCTCGATCGAAGACCCCGATGATCCCCGGTCATTCGTACGGGAGTATCCGGAAGGTGAGGCCTTTGCCCATCTCGTCGGCTACTCCTCGTTTTCGGTCGGAAACAGTGGGCTCGAAGCGACGTACTCCGCGGAGCTGAGGTCGAGACGCGACTTGACCATCAGTGACCTGGTGGCAGCGCTGCTCGGAAGTGATTTGCGCCCCAAGAGCATCGAAGTGACCACCGATCCCGAATTGCAGCGCGCCGCCCAGGCGATTCTCGGGGCCAACCGGGGAGCGATCGTGGCCCTCGACCCGGCCACCGGAGCGGTGCTCGCCTCGGTCTCGAATCCGACCTTCGACCCCGAGCTGCTCTTGGGCAACGACGCCGCCGAACAGTGGGACCAACTGTTGACCGCAGACGATGAGCCGGTACGCGACCGGGCGACTCAGGAGCTGTATGCCCCGGGATCCACCTTCAAGACCGTCGTCGCCGCAGCTGCCCTCGATACAGGAGCTGCCGGCCCGGGGACCACGTTCGACGACCCGGTCGAGTTTCAGCTCCCGGAATCGAGCGCCACGATCTCCAACGCCAACGGCCAGGCCTGCAACGACGGACAGAACGCCACCATGCTTCAGGCCCTGGTGCGAAGTTGCAACACGATATTCGCCCAGTTGGCTATTCAACTCGGTGCCGTCGACATCGGGATCACCGCGGAGGCTCTCGGGTTCAACCAGGACATCGGGTACGAGTGGGACGTGCCCGAGGCGGTGTGGAACACGAGTGAGCTGGCCGAGGATCCGGCTGCTCTTGGACAAAGCGGTATCGGTGAACGCGATGTGCGGGCAACCCCCCTCCACATGGCGATGGTGGTTGCCGCCATCGCCAACGACGGCGTCGCGGTCAGTCCGTTCGCAGTGCGACGGGTATTCGATGCGGACGGGGGCACCGTAGAGGAGACCGAGGTCACAGAGCTGGGCCGCGCCATGACCTCTGATACCGCGATGACGCTCACCCAGATGATGGAGCGCGTCGTCACCGAAGGCACCGGTCGTCAGGCTGCGGTGCCCGGGGTGCGCGTCGCCGGCAAGACCGGGACAGCCACCGGATCGGGGGAGTTTCCCAGCCCGTGGTTCATCGGCTTCGCCCCGGTCGACGACCCCTCCATCGCCGTCGCGGTGTTCATCGAAGGAAGCGCCGTCTCCGGCGAATCGGCCGCTGGTGGTTCTACGGCGGCACCGATCGCCTCCGAGCTAATCGAGCTCTGGCTTTCGTCATGAAGTGAGTTGCGTTTCGTCTCTCCCTACAATCCCCCCGTTCGATGGAAACCCCCTCTGTCCTCAATGAACGCTATGAGATCACGTCCCACATCGCCCGGGGCGGGATGGCCGATGTCTATGAGGGCCGGGACAACGAGCTCAACCGCCTGGTCGCCATAAAGGTCCTTCACTCCCAGTTCTCAGCCGACGAGGCATTCGTCAAGCGTTTCCGAAGGGAAGCCCAAGCCGCGGCCAACCTCAGTCATCCCAACATCGTCGGGATCTACGACTGGGGCCAGTCCGGCGGGACATATTTCATAGTCATGGAGATCGTGGAGGGCCGCTCCCTGCGAGATATTCTGAAGTCAGAGGGAGCTCTCCTCCCTCGGAGAGCCACCGAGATCGCCGCCGAGACCGCTGCGGCGCTCTCCGTGGCTCATCAGGCCGGACTGGTGCACCGCGATGTGAAACCCGGCAATGTCCTCTTGGCCAAGGACGGGACGGTGAAAGTCACCGACTTCGGCATCGCCCGGGCCTGGGACGACAGCCAGGAGCTGACCCGGACCGGAGCGGTCATCGGAACGGCCACCTATTTCAGCCCGGAGCAAGCGCAGGGAGCCTCAGCCGACGCTCGCAGCGACGTTTACTCACTCGGAGTGGTTCTCTACGAGATGCTCACCGGCCGGCCACCCTTCACCGGGGATTCGCCGATGTCGGTCGCCTTCCAGCACGTCTCGACCGAGGCGCCTCCGCCGGCGTCACTCAACCCCGACGTCCCCGACTCCCTGAACTCGGTGGTGATGAAGGCCCTTCGCAAGGATCCCAACGCCCGTTATCAGTCCGCCGAGGAGATGCGTCAGGATCTTCTCGCGGTCCTTCAGGGAGAAAACGTGATGATCCCTCCGGTGGCTGCAGTGCCCAACGACACCGGTGACTCCGCGACCCGGATCATGACCAACGGAGTCCCCCCGGCCACCGTGCCTCCCGACGAGATCTACCGGGAGTTGGAAGAGGATGAGCCCAAATCACAGCTTCCCTTCATCCTCACCGCCTTTGGCCTGCTGGCAACTCTCGGGGTGCTCTTCTTCATCATGTGGAACAACCTCGGCGGTGGAGATGACTCGCCCGAGATGGTCGAGGTGCGCAACGTCACCGGGTTCGAGGAGCAGGAGGCGATCGACCTTCTCACCGGAGACGGGCTGATCGTGAACCGGGAGTTCGAGAACAACGACACCATCGAGCAGGGCATTGCCATCAGGACCGAACCTCCTGCAGGAGAGATGGTCGAGGTCGGCTCGGAGATCGACCTGTTCATCTCCGCGGGGACCGAACGTATCCCGGTACCACCGGTGGTCGGGCTGACCGAAGAGGCGGCGCGGCAAGCCATTGAGGTCGCCGGTTTGCAGGTCGGGGATGTCACGCAACGTCCCGATCCAGACTTCGACGAGGGAATCGTCATCGAATCGAACCCGGTCGCAGGGGTTGAGATAGGGGCAGGCATCCCGGTGCATCTGGTGGTGTCGTCCGGGCCGGAGGAAGTGACCGTCCCCGATGTCACCGACATGACCGAACGGGAGGCCGTCACCGAGCTCACCAGGCTCGGATTGCTGTTCACCGTCGATGAAGAGTTCTCCAACGAGGTAGCCCGGGACACCGTCATCAGACAAGACCCGGAGGCAGGCGCCGAGGCGATCGTCGGTGACACTGTGCTGCTGGTGGTTTCACTGGGCCCCGAACCGGTGCAGGTGCCCGATCTCTCCAACATGACCGAGGAAGAGGCCAGGCAAGCCGTCGAAGCGGTGAATCTGGTGCTCAACGTGTCCAACAGCACCCAACCCGTGGCCGACCAGTCCCAGGACGGACGGGTAGTGAGCCAGGTTCCGTCGGAAGGGACAACCGTCGATCAAGGTGACACCGTCACCGTGACCCTCGGTGAGTACACGCCACCTCCGACGACCACGACGACGGTTCCGCCGACGACGACGACAACAGCGCCACCCACGACGACTGCCCCATAGAGGGCGGTTGAACGGTCCGGGTATCCGGCTTCAGAGACCTACCGGTAGTTGGTCGTCATCAGGAAGCCGGCCGCAATCGCACCGAGACCGACCAAAAGCATGGTCTGGGACATGTCCAATATGAATCGGAGCAGGACGAGGACGACTCCGACCACCATCAGGCCTGCCATCAGCGCCACGTACCAGGTCGGGCTGGGCTCCTTGGCCTTGGCCGCTGCTTCGATAGCTTTCTGCGACTGAGGACGGTTCTTTGGCTTTCGTCTCTTCGATTCGGGCATTCGGTCGGCGAGGGTAGTCGGTCGAGAATCGTCTTGATCCGAGGTGACAGAATGGTTACACGGATGTAATTCCCCACAGCCTGTGGACAGTCCTTGGGATAACTACACCGGTGTAACTAAGCAGGGAAGCTCACGGCCTCCAGACCGGGTCCATCTCCTCGCGACAGTGCTTGGGTGGCTTGTCCTCGGCCGGATTCACTGCCTTCATGGTGACCTCGGCACCACAGACACTGCATTTGTAGTCCTGGTCGACGACGACGATGTCCCCGGGGTCCACCTTCGGCGGGGGCGTGGACAGCATGCGGATGATGGCCACCGAGCCGCGCCAGATCAGGGCCCCGATCAGCAGGGCAAGCAAGATGTCGATCCAGAGCGTTCCCGTCAGAGTCGCTCGATGATGGTCGCGTTGGCCATGCCGCCGCCTTCACACATGGTCTGCAGCCCGTAGCGACCACCGGTGCGCTCCAGCTCCCAGATGAGTGTGGTGAGCAGGCGGGCCCCGGAGGCTCCGAGGGGATGCCCGAGGGCGATGGCTCCACCGTTCACATTGGTTCGATCCCAGAGAGCCATGGGGTCGCTGCCCCCGTGTTCCATACGCCAGGCGACGGTGACGGAGGCGAACGCCTCGTTGACTTCGAAGAGATCGATGTCGTCGATGGACAATCCGGAGCGGTCGAGAGCCTTGGCGGTCGCCGGGATGGGCCCGGTGAGCATGATCACCGGATCGACGCCGGCCGTGGCGAAGGTGTGGAACCGGGCTTTGGGGGTGAGGCCGAGCTCCTCGGCTTTGTCCTCGCCCATGATGAGAATCGCGGCTGCGCCGTCGGAAATCTGAGAGGAGTTTCCTGCCGTGACCTTGCCATCGGCCTGGAACGCTGGCTGAAGGGAGGCCAGTTTCTCGAGGGAGGTGTCCTCGCGGATTCCCTCGTCGTGGGAGACGGTCTGTGTTCTGCCGTCTTCGAGTGCGATCTCGACCGGAATGATCTGACCCTCGAAACGACCTTCCTCGGTGGCCCGGGCGGCCCGTCGATGGGACTCGAGGGCGAGTTCGTCGAGCTCCTCGCGGGAAATCGCCCATTTCTCGGCGATCATCTCCGCAGAGATGCCCTGAGGGACGAGTCCATTTGCGTAGCGCTCCAGCATCCTGGGACCGAAGGGCAAGCCAGGCCCGTTCTGGGCAGTGATCCCCATGGGGACACGGGTCATGTTCTCCACGCCGGCTGCAACCACGATGTCCTGTGCGCCGGCCATGATCGCCTGGGCGGCGAAGTGAGCCGACTGCTGAGACGAGCCACATTGCCGGTCGATGGTCACCCCGGGCACGGATTCGGGGAACCCGGCTGCGAGGACGGCGTTGCGTCCCACGTTGTAGGCCTGCTCCCCGGTCTGAGAGACGTTGCCCATGATGACGTCGTCGATCAACTCGGGGTCGAGACCATTGCGCTGTACCAGTGCCTGGAGGGGTATCGAGGCGAGATCCACGGGGTGTATGTCTTTGAAGACCCCATTGCGACGTCCCACCGGAGTTCGTACTGCGTCAACAATGACAGCGTTTCTCATGTGGCTCCTTGTTCTCTGTGGAGAACGGTACCCAAGACAATAGAATTCCGCGTCCAACGCCTCGATTGTGCATACGAGCGCGGCGCTCACCGCGCACGACTGCACACTCGATCTTCAGGCAGGAGTACCAGGGCGGTCGGGTTGCGGTGGAGACGATGGGACTCGAACCCACGACCCCCGGCTTGCAAAGCCGGTGCTCTTCCAGACTGAGCTACGTCCCCGTGTTTTGTCAACAACTAGCAGGCTATTCTCGTAATCCGGAACTGTTTCGGTGGTTGCAAAGCGCTCCAAGAGTAGATAACATTTGGGGCCACTGTGTGGCCTGCAGCTACCCGAATTGGTTCCTTCATGGCTTCGTAGTCTACGGGTCCGTAATCTCTCTGAGCGAACCCTCGAGGCGTACTCTCTCGCTGCCGACCAGCTGGTCTCTCACCTCAAATCCGAGGGCCACTCACTTGAGGCAGCTTCGGTCTCGGCTGACGATATTCGAGGCTTCATCGCTCACGTTCTCCAGAATCGCGCAAGCCAACATCCGATACGACGGACCCGGCAACGGTGTGGAATTGGCGACAGCGAATACGTACTGCTAGACAAGACCGGGACCGCAGACGTAGGCAGATAGTCGCTCGAAGACGAAGCCGGACATGTGATCACCATCCCATCCGGCTATGTCATCCAACCGGTAGGAGAACTAAGGATCCACTCGGGGCCGGGAGACAACACTGCCACCAGCTACTACGAAGGGTTAGGACAGGCAATCTGGAACACCTCAGGAGGCGATACGGCAACACTGCGGGATGAGGATGGACAGACAGTGAACTCCTACACGTACTCGTCGTAGGAGCCCAAGGCGCGAGGTTCGCTACGGGAAGGCACTCCTACCTAAGAGAAAGGCTCATTCTATCGCAGCATTTGCGTTCTCCTTCGGTAGCGCACAATGCCGGCTATCGAGCTAGCTCACTCAGGAATCGATTGCACATTTGGTGTCACACTCCCCAGCTCCTCCCAATGCATCCGTCCGAAGTGGGCCATCTCAAACCCGCCATGGCGGGCCAGGATCTGCGCCACTCGGGGCTTCTCGTCCTCATCGGCCGGCACAATGATTGCCAAGCCGCCCGACTCTAGGTGTTCACGGATAGCCTCACGCAACCACTCGGGTGTCCGCCCATAGCTTCGACCGATAGAGGTAGAGGCGATCCCGCAGACTGTGATGACGACCAGCGAGGTCTAAGCGTTCCAAGCCGGTCACCCCGCAGAGGACGAAGATCTCCTCCTCTGGTAGTCCCCCCTCAACCAGCTCCGCTACGGCCGCGGCCGTCCCCTCGCCATCATTCATCAACGCGGTGACTCGGTTAGTCGGCATCGTAAACAGATCGCTGGGAGGCTCTCTCAACAAGCGCTCTTGCTCGCCTTGGCTGCTCATGCGTGCTCCCTCGTCTCGATTGTGCCCAGGTGAAATCGGCCGATAGCAACGTTAGTCGTCTCAGATCTGCCCAAAATGCCAAAGCGACCCGGTGAGGAAGGCCGCTGGCTTGGCTGGGCCGGGAGGTGGATGGGCTCAGTCCCGTTGGTTTCCCGTCGGGTGCATCAGTTCCGTCGCACTTGGTCGCCAGATGTGCCAGCCATGAACAGAACCGTGATACCGCGAATCGGGCAGGGTATCGCCCCTAATGGGGGTCTATTCGCGCGGTCAGGAGGCAGAATCAAACCGCCGGCCACCGGTTTTACAAACCACGTTTCCTCGTCGATCTCACTCCGCTGACTTAGGGCAACGCTATCCAGGTCAGGTGTCATCGGAGAATGTTGCAGCCTGGTTGCAGCACGGGGGAGTCGAAATAGAAATAGCCCGGTGCGGAAGAGACACGCACCGGGCTCTCTCTGCTCGGGCAGGCTCTCGCCTAGCGAGGGCCAGAGGCCGGTTCGGCTCCGACGATTCTCTCGAGGAGCGCGTAGTTGGGTGTGCCGGAGGGCTCGGTGTTGCCCACGGCCTGCGTCTCTTCATCCCGGTCCATGATCTTTTCCAGCTTCGAGAAGTCCGGTTGCCAACTGGGTGCCGCCATCCCACCGAACTCGATCGGCGGGGCCAAGGAGATTCCGACGGTCGCTTGGGCCTCCAGGATCGAGTCAAGCATCGAATGGTTGGGCTCCCACACCGGGGCCACGTCTCTGACGGCTTGGTTCGACGAGACCGTTCCCGTGCCAGTCTCCACCGCAGTCCCGCACGCCGCCACGATCATGGCTGCGACGAGAATCAGTGCGGCCGTTATGCCAACGTTCCCGCCTTTGTCCTGATACTGATCTCGCAGCACCTCCCTGCGGTATTTGTCCTCTGCCTTGATGAAATCGTCGCTCATCAACATCTGGAGTCTCCTTCTCCTCTCGACCGCCGTGTTGCGATCTGGAGACACCATCAGTCGGGTCCGTTCAGGAGGTGCCCGGCGGATGTTCAGAAAACGTCCAATGGCGCGGCGTTTGGCTCCTGACTTCTGAACATTCTCTGAACGCCGGGTAACCAGAGTCTCACCATGTCTCGAAACACCGAAACGAGGACATCGCGTAAGGTCCGAACCTCGGTGGAGTTCAACGTCCTAGGACCGGTGACGGTCGTTGTTGGGCCCGAAGCGTTGAACATCGGAGGGCCCAAACAGCGCACCGTCCTCGCCATGCTGATCGCAAACTCTGGTCGGCCGGTACCCAACGACGCCATAGTCGATGCGGTCTACGGTGACGAGGCACCCGACCGGGGCCGTCGCCGGGTTCAGACCTATGTGTCCACGCTCCGTTCCATAGTGGGTGACATCATCATCAAGGATGGAAGGGGTTGGACTCTGCGTGTGGATCGCTCGCAGATCGACGCGTTTCGTTTCGAAGATCTCTACGAGTCGGTTCACCCCGGGGCGGGTGCAACTCCTGAGGCATCAGCACGTCTTCTGCGCGAGGCGCTCGCTCTGTGGAGGGGCCATCCGTACGCCGATATCGAGTCCCATGGTGTCCTCGAAGCCGAGGTGGCACGTCTCAACGAGCTCAGGGTGGCCGCACAGGCGGCACGTATCGATGCGGACCTTGCATCGGGCCGGCATTCCGACCTGATCGGCGAGATCGAAGGGCTCATCGCCGAACATCCTTATCTGGAGAGATTGCGCGCCCAACACATGCTCGCCCTCTACCGAGCCGGGCGACAACGAGAGGCTCTCCGCTCCTACGAGGACATCAGGAGGCTCCTCGTGGACGAGCTCGGAGTAGACCCGACACCCGAGCTACGTGAACTCGAACAACGCATTCTGGAGCAGGACGAATCACTCGTCATATCGCCAAAACGACAGATACAGACGAAGGCGGTACTGGTTGCCGACCCAGGTGACCCGCTTGAGTTGGCCCGGCTCCCGCGGAGTGAACGAGAAAAGCTCCTGTCCGACGCGGCTGCCGCCATGAACAGGGTCATCGGCGGAGAGTCAGAGGGCAGACTGCTCCCCGCCGGGGCCGCCACCTACGCGGTCTTCGACAGTGTCTCCGAGGCTGCCACGGCGGCCGAACGGGTCATGCTGCGAATCGATAACTCGTGCCTTCGGATAGCGATCGACTTCGGAGACGTCGAGGCGTGCGACGCCAGCGTGAGTGGTGCACCTGTGTCACGCGCGGCGGTCCTGGTCTCGGTAGCTCACCAGGGGCAGGTGCTCCTTTCGGCCGCGGCGCAGCAGGCCGTGGTTTCAGAGAGTGACAAAGCCGGGCTTGGTTTCCAGTCACTAGGCAAACACGATCTGATCGGCTTCGAAGATCCGGTACCGGTCTATCAGCTCCTCGTCGGCGACCCTCCGTCCACCTTCCCGCCGCTCGACACCGACAACCTCCCGGTGCCGCTCCCCGACGGTCGCGAACGGTCCGTTCCCGGCTACGAGTTGAGAGAGCCGATCGGCGTCGGCTCGGTGGGGACGCTCTATCGCGCCTACCAGCCAGCGGTGGGTCGTGAGGTGATGATGGAAGTAATCGGTCGTGCCGAGGCGTCCGATGTCGACTTCATCCGAAACTTCGAGGCCGATGCCCAACGTCTAGCGCTTCTCGATCATCCCAACATCAACCCATTGGTCGACTATTGGCGCGACCCCGAAGGCGCCTACCTGGTGTACCGGTATCACCGGGGCGGGCTTCTCGACAGCGGTCAGAACGCCACACCCGGGATGCTCGAGCAGATCGGTGCGGCACTTGCACATGCCCATTCCTACGGAGTGGTTCACGGATCAGTGCGCCCCGACCGGATCGTTCTCGACGAGGCCGACAACCCGTATCTGATGTGCTTCCCGGTAGGTGGCTTACTACCCCAGACGTCTCCCGACTTCCCCCAGTACATCGCACCCGAGACCCTGTCTGGCGGCGTGTTCCGCGCGACTGTCGACATATACGCACTCGGAGTACTCGCCCACGAGATCGAGTCGGGAGAGGCGAGTGACGACGAGGCCATGTCTCCAGAGTCCCCGGTGCTGGCCCGGGCAATCGCGGAGAACCCAGCGGATCGCTTCGAATCGATCGTGGAGTTCCTGGATGCCTTGTCACCGCGCGACGACGAACCGGGCGGCCGATTCACCGAGACCCGCAACCCATACAAAGGGCTGTCAGCGTTTCACGAGTCCGACGCCGGCGATTTCTTCGGACGTGGCGATGCCGTCGACGAGCTGGTCGAAGCCTTGAGCCAGACGCGTTTCCTGGCCGTCGTCGGCCCATCTGGAGTCGGGAAGTCATCCGTGATCCGCGCTGGCCTCGTCCCCGCTTTACGGTCCGGCGCGATCCAAGGATCTGACTCCTGGCTGATCACCGACATGCTGCCCGGCTCTCACCCTCACCTCGAGCTGGAGCGTGCCATCGAGCGTATCGCGGTGGATCTCCCGGCCGATGTGCGGGAGAGCCTGGCCGGGGGCGATCCAAACGCACTGGCCGGGCTGCAACGGGTCTTCCCCGACGACACGCAGATGCTCATCATCATGGACCAGTTCGAAGAGCTATTCACGATGGCCGACCCGTTGGTGGCGTCCGAATTCCTCGAGCTACTCAGAACGGCCGTTGCGATGAACCAGGCCCGTATCGTCGTGACGTTGCGGGCAGACTTCCTGGACCGACCTCTCCTCTACTCGGAATTCGGTGAGCTGCTCCGGGAGTCGATGATCGTACTGCGTGCACCGAATCCGTCAGAGCTGGCCGAGGCGATCGCCAAACCGGCGGAACGAGTCGGTGTTCGAGTCGACCCGGCACTGGTGGAACGGATCGTCGCCGACGTCCACGACCGTCCCGGCGGTCTGCCACTGCTCCAGTTCGCCCTAGTCGGGTTATTCGATTCACGGTCCTCCGACCTCATCACCATCGACTCTTACGAGGAGATCGGTGGGGTGACCGGGTCGGTAGCACGCCGCGCCGAGGCTCTCTATGAGACTCTCGAATCTGATCAGAAGTCAGCCCTGAAACAGGTGCTGCTTAGGTTGGTCACGGTCATCGATGAAGCGGCTCCTACGCGGCGAAGGGTGACACTTGCTGAGCTGGCGGATCTTGGGGCCGATTCTGTCATCGACGTGTTTGCCCGCAACCGGATGCTCACTTTCGACAGCGACCCCGATACCCGGCTTCCGACGGTGGAAGTGGCCCACGAAGCGTTGCTGACCCACTGGCCCCGGCTCGCCGGCTGGATCGAGACGACCCGAGAAGACCTGACCCTCTCCCGTCGTCTCGACGAGACGATCGACGATTGGGAGACCCACAACCGGGACGATGCCTACCTGCTGACAGGCGGCAGGCTGGCGCAACACGAAGCATGGACGTCGAGCACCGTTCTTACGCTCAGCAAACGTCAGATGGGATACCTCGAGAATTCATCCGCCCATGACGAAACGATCCGGGCTCGAAGTCGTCGTCGCCGTTGGTGGGTCACCGCCGGCTTCGGGATCGCCGCCGCGGTCGCCATCGTCTTTGGACTGGTCGCTGTACAGCAGGCCGATGACGCCGAGGCCAATGCGGCCGCGGCATCGCAAAGCGCCGCCCAAGCCACCGAGAGCGCCAGGATCGCCGAGGACCAGCGGCAAATTGCCGAGGACCAGCAACAGATCGCCGAGGACCAGCGGCAAATCGCCGAAGCGAATGCCCTGGTGGCGTCGGCGACCGCGGTAATGGACGAGGACGCCCAGCTCGCTCTTCTCCTGGCCATGCAGGGAGCCACCGCTCTGCCAGAGGATCCCAAGACGCTGAAGGTTCTGCGTCAGGCACTCAACGTACCCGTGACCGTGTATGCAGGCGAGGTGCCTCGAACGCCCTTTTCTGCATCTGGTGACCTATCCCCAGACGGCCAGCTTCTCGTTGTAGCCGGCGCGACAACCGTGGAGCTAAGGGACGTGGGCACCGGCCAGACCCTCTGGGGATACGAGCACGGTCTTGCCGGTCATGACAGCTTTGCGGTGCCGGCCTTCATCAATGATGGAGCTGAGATCGCCCTGGGACTGCGCTGGCAGCCAGTCAATGACGATCCTTTCGGTGAGCCCCCGAAAGCTGCTGGCATCCACATCCTCGACACCGAGACCGGGGACCTCAAACGCCGTTTCAATGCCGGTCCCTGCGGTGCAGTCCTCAACCCGTTCGACAAGAGGGTCAGCGAGAACATCGTCGTCATCACTTCTGTCGGAGACGAGTGGTTCGACCAATTCGGCTGTGGGCTGAACCCGAGCACACGCACTGTCCTTTTCCAGGATCGTCTGCTCGACGTCAATACCGGCACCTTCATCCCGGCGGGCCGCCCGTTCGAGTTTGCTCCTATTGCCTTCAACAGCTGGAGCGCCTTCGATCGAGGAGGGCGTTTGAGGCTCTTCTATACGGCCGATGACGATCTCGCCATCATCGAGGAGGTCGCCACCGGAAAAGAAATCTTCCGGCTCGAGGAAGCCCCGATATCAAATGGAGGGGAGATCTCGCCTGACGGTTCTGTTGTCGTCATCGGTGGCTCGGGCCAGCTCAACAATCGACAACTTCACGTCTATGACATCGCCACCGGCTCCGAAACGACCGTGCTCGACGGCCATGCCGGGAACACGACGGACATGGAGTTCATCGAGGGAGGTGAAAAGCTGATGACGACGGGTGACGATGGCTTGATCAAGACGTGGGACCTGGGCACCGGTCGGTTGATTCAGAGCGTCACGACACTCGGGGATGTGAACCTCTTCCTGTGGGTGAGCCGGGACGAGTCCCTGGTCGGAGTTATGGGATTGAGATCGGTAGCCGTCGTTTCAAACGACCCGGCCGATTCTGCCGAGATAGCGGTTCTCGACATCTGCCCCCGTGGAGACCACTTCTACGCCCTAAGTGGGATCGAGGTGAGAGGCGACCGCGCCCTGGTGTTCGGGTCTTGCGACCGAGGGCGTGGTGGCGTTGGATCGGTCTTCGACCTGAACACATACTCGGTCGTCGGCCAGGGCCCGTTGGCCAACTCCCAGGGATACACACTCAGCCGGGAAGGGATGAGGGTCGCATCTCAGAAGTGGACCTCGGGAAGCGGGTCGGGCATTTTCGGGACGGCGGTGGTGACCGATCTCCAGACGGGGGAACAAGTCGAGATGGATGGGCTCTGCTCATGGCAGCAGACACTCGATAGCCCCGGATGTGAAAGGATTGGCGTGCGGCCATATGGTGCTTTTGCCTTCGAGTTCGACTTCTCGCCTGATGGGACGCTACTGGCCATGTCCGCGAGGAGTGACTCAGAGGGTCAGGTGTGGTCGGTTGAGACAGGACAGTCTCTTGCTGTGTGGCCCTTCACGACCGCAGCGTTCACCCCCGACGGAAACAAGATCGTCACCGTTGGGGGGGATCCGTCTCAGCGTGAGGTGAGGAGTACAGACGACTTCTCGGTTCTGAGCAGACAGGTTTTCAGTCTTGGACAAGGTGTCATCTACATCATCGTCACTCCCGACGGGAGCACCGTCGTGGGAATTGAAGGATCGAGCATCGTCTTCTATGACACCGAGACTCTCGACGAGGTCGACCGCTGGAATGGGGCGCACGCATCCGATGTCAGGCACATCGCTGTCAGTGACGACGGGTCGATGTTGGCCAGTGTCGGCTTCGATGGTCTCGCCAGGGTTTGGGACCTGGATACGGGAGCCCTGCTTCACGACATTCAGGTCTCTGACAACGATCGGGGTCAGGCCATCGGCTTTGCGAATGACGACAAGCATCTGTTGGTCTCGGTTGCTGGTGGTCCTCTGGCCATATACACCCTCGACGCAGCCGAGCTCCTGCAGATCGCCAGGAGTCGTGTGTCGAGGGGCTTCACCGACACCGAATGTGACCAGTACTTCGGCAACACCACCTGCCCCACCCTGCAGGAAATGAAATCCGGGTCCTAGCGGTGCGCCCGCCGCCCGTTGAGCGGGTCACGGCATGCCGACTTTCCCCAAATCCGAGGTGTCGAGAAAGCCATCGACATTCAACGGGCCTAGTGAGGCTAACTCGTATCGTCTTCGCCAATCAGATCCGTTAAACATCCGGCCCACAGCGCATCCCTGGCGTCATTCGGTGACCGGCGACCTGGAGGTTCCGGCGGGTAGCTCCGTATCCTTATCAGCTTCGGGTTAGCCTTTGTAAGCGTTCTCTCTGGCAGGGAGATGGTGGCCACCGACGGCGTCAATCCGTCGACCTCCGGTTTTCCGACCGCCGCTCACAGCCCACAACGGCGGGTTGTGCGATGTTGTGTTCCCGCCCCTGGTGCCAGACGTCAGAAAGCGAACGAGTACCGAGCCGATCTCTGTACGACTGTCCTTTCGTCAACGCCGGGCATGGGCGGCCCATGGTCGGCTGCTAATCGGAAGCGAGAGCGATCACGTCGATTTCGACCAGGGCATGCGGGTTAGCGAGTTCGGTAACTCCCACTCCAGTCCACGCCGGATACGGAGGCTTAACAAAATGATCCTTGACTCGCAGTAATACATCGAGATGTCGCCTCAAGCCGCCTTGGTGGTAGGTGGTCATCTTCACCACGTCGTCCCATGTCGCGTTCGCTGCCGCCAGTGTTTCGGCAACGTCTTCGAATGCAGCGGTGAACTGTTCTTCAGGCTCGAGTGAGTCACTCCCACCGCTCGCTCCAGATATCAGGATGAGGCCTCCCGCCCTGACCAGTGGCGTCAGATTGAACCGCCTGGCACTGTCTTCCCATCCCTCAACATTGATGTATTCGATGTCCACGGAGTTTCTCACCGCAAGTGACGTCCCAATCTAGGGCCCGCACATAACGATGCCTGTTTGTTTGTCAAGGGGTGTCTTGGGCGCGGTGAAGCGGTCCCGGTTGAACCGAGGTGGAGTTGAACGCGTAGGCTCGGGTCTGGCCCGGGGTGGCTTTATCGAAGAGCCGCTTGATCAGGGTGGAATAGCGGCCGCGCTGATATCTAGACGCCCCTGGGTGCCCCCCGGGCCCTAACTTGTCTGGTCTTCGAGGAGCTGGCAGTAGACGACGTCGGACAATCGTCGTTTCAACGATCGGATCGCCTCTTTCTTCGTCTTCCCTTCTTCGAGTTTCAGCTCGTAGAACACCCGGCCTTTGGTGTTGGGGTAGCGGAGCTGGCAGATGGCGATGAGATGGATGGCATGGTTGAGCATCCGGTTGCCTCTCGGGTTGAGCCGATGCCGTTTTCTCCACCGGAGGACATCTCGATGGGTGCCGTCCCGTTGTATGCCGCATAGTGGTGTCGTGTCGGGAACCGGGTCGTGTCTCCGGTGTATCCGATCAAGGCCGGCTAGACCGGGCCGTGATGCGGTCCTTGGAAGGAATGCTTCTGGACCACGTCAAGCTCGACGTTTCCATCGTCCGCAGGCTCGGCACAAATTCCGCCCGTTCATTGCTCATAGGGATCGTCTCGTCCGTACATCAGCTTGAGTTCGCTGTGTCTGCCAAGAACACCGAGGCCAATCCCAGTTGACCATGGCCCTCGGGGCCGGATGCGATCACCTCCAGGGCTTCTTCATCTCGCCTCCGCTGGGGGGATCGGCAATCAACGAGTTCATCACCACGCGACACAATGGCGTCTCCTGAGGGCTGGCTGCCACGCCTGATCGCAGGTCTCGGTATGGCGCTGGACCGTGAGGTGAGATCAGTCGGCTATATGCCACCGACCGGTAGCGACGTCGACGTCCAGTGAGCAGTGAGCTCTGGTGGCGGTCCAGGTGAGACGGAGTCGGCTGTCGCCTTCGGATTCGATTCGTGGTTCGCCTTCGAATGCGGGGTGACTGTTACGCAGTCGGATCAGCTCGAGCAGCTGGTCCACGACGGGCTGCTGGAGGGCGGAGTCGACTTCTTTGAGTGTGTAGTCGTGGCGGTTGATTGCTCGGCCTTCTCCCGTCTTTTCGACGGCTCGGTGGTCGTTGGAGCCGGCGAGCAAGCCCACGTAGTAAATCTGGGGGACACCTTTGGCGAAGAGTTGGATCGCTCGTGCCGCCAGATACCGTTCGTCGTCCTCGCCGAACGCTGAGTAGTAGGTGCAGTTGAGCTGGTGGACATCGACCTGGGCAGGGTCGGTGCCGGAGAGGATCCGGTTCACGTTGCCGCCCCGGTTGACGACGTTTCGTGCCAGATCGCGCATCTCGCCCGGTTCGAGGATTCCGTCGAGGTCGGGTCGTACCGGGATGCCGTCGTGAGAGTCGAGGGTGGTGAACTGTGTATGCGGGGACCCGGCGATGTGTGCGGCCAGTCTTCGGATATCGCCTGTTTCGAAGGCGTGGAGCAGTAGACCGGGGAGGACGAAGTCGTAGGTCCAGTAGTCGTGTGCCGACAACTTCTGGTGAGTGGTGTAGCGGTCGTGGACCTCCGGAAGGAGGATGAGTCCTTCCGAGTTGGCGGTCGAGGTCATCCAGTCAAGGAACTCGTAGACCTCGGGTTCCACCATGAAACAACCCGTCCCTGGTTTCTTGATCACGTAGCCGACGGCGTCGAGTCGGATGATCCGGATGCCGTGTGAGGCGAGTGTCTTTAGCCAGTCGGTGATCAGCGCCCGGGTGGCGGGTGCCGTGATGTCCAGGTCGATCTGTTCGGCCCAATCCTCTTTCCCGAATGTGGTCCAGATTCGCTCCTGTTCGCCGGTTGCTTCGATGGTCACCGTGGAGAAAGGCGAGTCGGGTTTGCGTAGGAACAGCTTCGCCAGGTCGGTTGCTGGAGGGTCGCCGTCCGGCCACACTTTGTCGAGGGTGATGAACAGGTCCGCATAGGGAGACTCCCGGCCGCGATGCTGGAAGTCTTGGAACTGGGGGCTTTGTCGGGAGATGTGGTTGACCATGAGGTCGAGCATGACATCGTGGCTCGCTGCTATTCGTTCGATGTCGTCCCAGGTACCGAAGCGTGGGTCGATGGCGTGGTAGCGGATTGGGGAGAAGCCTCGATCTCCCGATGAAGGGAACGGGGGCAGGATGTGTATGCCTCGAAACAGTCCGGCCAATGGCCCCTGCATTAGGTCTGATAGGCTTTTCAGGCCTCCGCCCAGCGAGTTCGGATAGGTGATCAGCTGGGGCCTGGGGGCGATCACGTTTGCCTGCTGGTGGGTGCCCAAATGTGTGATCAGCTATTGAGACAACGCTCAAGGGAAGCTGTCAACTCTCGGGCCCGCCCGTCGCCATAGCCGCCCAGCTGATTGCTGAGGTAGGCGAATCCAACCCGATGGGCCGCATTTGCGAACCCTGGTTGGCCCCCTGCTCCGGCATGTCCGGGGCTGGCCGTCCCGAGCATCGGACATGTCGGCGGCGAAGACACAAAGAGCCAGGCTACCTCATCACCGAGCAGAGAGCTGAAAGCCGGGGCCCCATCGTGCTCCGTCGTCAGCGTGCTCCGCTGAGTTGGGTGCCATAGGACTCAACTTCGAGGGCGTCCCCGATGGAATCGGAATGCGTCTCCCCAAAGCATGGTCTCCCCTCCTCTCGCTGCGGAGTAGAGGAGTGCCAGTGATTGAGCGCTGCTGATCCCGTTCGCTGCGGGTATCTCTGTGGCCTGAAGCTCGGGTGCGTTGAACGTGACCAGTCCATTATCGGCGGGGAAGGCGAAGGTACCGCTCATCGTCAGGCTCCGTTCAATCGCTGGGTTGTCTCCAAAAGCCGAGCCATCTCGCCAGCGAGTCGGGATCTTGTCGGGCAGGGGGCTCCATCCAGGCGACTGAGTCTTGTTCGGCTGCCGGCAGCCCGATCTAGGTTCGCAACCCCAAAGCGTTTCCAATAGTGGAGCGGAAGAACTCACCGGGCGTCATCCCAGTGATCCGTCGAATCACCTCGCCCACCAGCCAGCCATAAGTGAAAGTGATAGACATGGCCGGCACCGGCCGAGGACGCTGCTCCTCGATTCTGCGGATTACCGGCTCCCAGGCGAGCACTGGTTCCATTGTGCGATCGGATTCGAGGCTGGGCATCCCCGCTCGATGCTCATCGCCTGACGAACGGTGATGGCATCCTTTCCGTTGTCGGCGGACTCGGGCCGATCCTGGTATCGGCAGGACTGTCCTTTTGTCAACGCCGGGCACCCCTGGTTCAAGGACCCTTGTCAGCTCGGCATCCGCCGCGAGCCTCGACTCTTCGGCGGCCATCAGATCGGGCCTCACCGCCCTGGTGACGATGTCCGGTTCGCGTCAGTCCATTCTCTGGCGCGATCCCCACCGCGGCCAGCCGTTGGTGTCGTTACGGCGATTCTCCGGGGGGTCTGCTGTCCGTTCGGGCAGTCCTCGTAGTCGTGGTACACATCGGGATGGCTCGGATCGATCGAGTGATACAGAGATGTCGGGATCGCCATAGCTACTCCCTTGTACGGCACCTCGTGGCAACGCTGCTAATCCGACTCGGATCGGCGCCGAGCTCTCAGCAACGTGCGGGGCCTCAGGAGCGCCACCTGCGAGACGACGGCCATCGGTGTCTCCTGATGTTGGCTGGTCATCGGTGAGCGTCGATGAGGGTTCTGGCAGTGGCGGATAGACCGTGGGCGGGATTGTTGTGGATCGTGTCGATGACCATGCTTGGCGTACCCCGCGAGGTAGTAGAGGGGGCTGTCGACGGTGGATGCTGCCTGGCGGGGGAGGTGGGCGTCGATGCGGCCGGGGTTTCCAGGATCGGTCGGGTCGAGACACCGCGCTCGTGTGCGCTCGCCTCGATACTCCGGCTGACTAGTCCCTGTGTGACTTTCCGGATTGGTCCTCGGCGATTTTCCCTCTCGGCGCCGATGAGTCCCTATGAGATCCGCCGTCGACGACACGCTCGAGAGGGTGACCTCGGTCACGGTCGTGGCCGGACTCGCCATGCTCGCCGTTTTCGGCATGGTGTTCGCCATCGCCAGGGCAACCGAAGGAATCACCAGCGATGCCGCCACCTTGCACAGCGCCGATGAGGTGCTCCGGTCGGCGACGGTGGTCCGGGCCCAGCTGACTATCGGTGTCCACGCGGGCACCGTCGATGCCGAGTTCGGGACTGATTCCACTGAAGTGATCTCCCTGGCGGTGGCCGAGACCGAGCAGGCGATGGCCGACGTCTCCGCCGGGCTCTCCGAGCTGGGCGCCATCGACGGAGTGGAGACTTTGGTGCCGCTGGTGCGTGACTTCACCGAGGCCGTCAACGATGCCGCCAACGCCCTGTCGGCAGGTGACTACTCGGCGGCCCAGACGTTCAACGAGGACAATCTCGAGTCGGCCCATGCCGCCCTCGTCGGCGGGCTTGTCGGGATTCGGGATCGCCTCCGAGAGTCCGTGGACCGCTCGGACCAACTGCTCGGCCTGGTGGGGACGATCGCCGGGTTCCTGGTCGCGGTGCTGATCCCCTCCGCAGTGATCCTCGTCTACCGGGCGCTAATGCGCCGCCAAGCTCGACAGACCTTCCTGGAGAGCCGTCTCGAAGCCGAGCAGCACCTCTCCCGTGCCCGGGAGGAGTTCGTGGCCAATGCGTCCCACGAGTTACGGACCCCGCTCACCAGCATCACGGGCCTAGCCCTGTTGCTGGAGGAGGATCGGGCGATCGCGTCCAACGAGATACTGTCCGAGCTGGTCGGTCTGATCGCGGACGAGTCGACTGATCTGAGCCGGATGGTCGAGGACATGCTGACCACGGCGAGGCTCGACGTCGGGGCACTCAGCTTCCAGTTCGAGGACGTGAGCGCCGAGAGCATCGTCGGAGACGTAGTCGAGTCGATGCGGGCCTCCAGCGTGGAGGTCATGGTCGACTGCCGGCCGGGGACCGTGCGGTGCGACCCGGCCAGGCTCCGGCAGATCGTGCGGAACCTGGTCTCCAACGCCTGCAAATATGGCGACGGTGGGGTGTGGGTCTGGGGAGCGGTCGAGAGCCGAACTTACGTACTTGAAGTCGTCGACCGAGGCCCCGGTGTGCCCGCCGAGATCGAGGATCGCCTGTTCCAGCGTTTTGTGCATCGTGGCTGCGAGACCGCCACCAGCTCCAGCGTGGGATTGGGGCTGTCCATAGTCCGCTCTCTCGCCGACGGCATGGGGGGCACGGTCACCTACCACCGGCGGGATGGGGAGACCTGTTTCAGCGTGAGGCTGCCGCTGGGGAGGTCGGGTCCATCGGCGCAAGATGTCGTCGTTTCGGGGGACGCCAGGGCATCGAGACTCCCGCTTCCCGAGGTGGTCGCATGAGAGGGACGGAACGCGCCCGGCCCGCGACCCACCTGTTGCGGCTCATCATGATCCTCGTCCTGGTCTTCGGTCACGTGCTCCTCAGCGCCAAGACCGTGGCGGCCTCACTCGAGCGTCTCCGGGATACGTTTGGCTCCATCAGCTACGACAACGACGACGGGACGCTGCCGTGGTCGGGGTCCTGGGCGGAGATCGGCGAGAGCACCGATCCGCTCACCGGGAATTGGAGGGTGACTACCGACGCTGGGTTTCCCGGTTACTCAGTCGAGAAGACGGGTCAAGCGGGCAATGGGATCGTCCGCAGTGCCGATCTCGACGGCTTCACTTCGGCCACCTTGCATTTCGCCTATCGCAGAGAGGCCCTGGTCGAGCCCAAGTCGATCGCCGTCCAGGCCTCATCGTCGGGACCCGGTGGGCCTTGGACGACGGTCTACACGATCCCCGGGGCCACACCCTCCGTCACCGACCTCGACTACCTGATGGCGTCGGTCGACATCACCGAGCACATCTCCTCGGCGACGTCGATTCGGTTCATCCACGTGGAGAGCGCCGGTGCATTCGGCGCGCGCATGGCCGTGTTCATCGACGACGTGGAGATCTCGGTGGAGCAGACCAACCGTGCTCCGGTGTTGGCACCTATTGGTGGTGTCTCCGGTGATGAGGGGACTGAGATCGGGTTGGTGGCTTCGGCTACCGACCCGGATGGGGATGGGCTGGTGTTCTCGCTGGCCGGGGAGGTGCCGGTGGGGGCGTCGATCACTGGTGATGGCGTGTTCTCCTGGGTTCCCGACGAGTCTCAGGGGCCGGGCTCGTACCTGTTCGACCTGGTGGTGTCGGACACCGGGTCGCCGGTGCTGACTGCCACGGAGACGGTCACGGTGACCGTCGCCGAAGTCAACGAGGCTCCGATGCTGGTCTCACCCGAGGACCGGCTGGACGAGGAGGGGGCTTCGGTCTCGTTGCAGTTGGAGGCGACCGACCCCGACCTACCCGCCAATTGGTTGAGCTGGCTGGCTTCGGGTCTGCCTGCCGGCCTGGTCCTGGGGTCCGACGGTGTGATCTCCGGGGTGTTGGACGACTCGGCGGCCGCCGGTTCGCCTTACCTGGTGACGGTGGACGTCCTCGACGAAGAGGGACTTTCCGACCAGGTGTCGTTCTCCTGGACCGTCACCGGCATCAACAATGGCGGCGGGACAACAGAGACGAATGAGACCACCGCGCCTTCACCAGCTCCGGGGCCGGAGCACGATGACGACCAGACCATGCCGGCCGAGCCCGGGCGTCCCGCTCCAGTGGTGGCGGCGGCGCCGATCCCGTTGGTTGACGACGCGCCGAGAGCCGAGGTCGAGACCAAGGTCGTCGTGGGCCCGTCGAACCAGGGATTCACCGCCACCCTCACCCGTCTGCTCGGAGCCGCCGGTCTACTTGTGCCGACCGCCCCACAGCCCGAAGGCGCCGAGGACCCCCCACTCCTCGGTGCGATGAGCTTGTTCATCAAAGCGTTCTTCCACACGATCATGGCTATGGACATCCCGACGCTCCTGCTCGGATTCACCGCGATAACCCTCGTCGGGCTTCGTGGGGTCTCCCGTTATCCCGTGCTGCTCAACCGCCGAGCCCAGCATTTCTGGGCCGTGGTGATGCTCGGCCGTGAGAGGCGCCTCGCCGTCCACGAAGCGCCCGACTTCGCCAGCAAGGTCATCTACAAGCTGGGCCCGGCCACCCAGAGCCTCCGAGGCGCCGGCCTCGAGGAGTGGGCCGGCGAGACTCGCTGGGTGGGGGTCAGCACCCCGGCCGGTGAGGGATGGGTGGACGGCTCGAAGGTCACCGAGCAGGTGGACGCCAAGTCGTTCCTCCACGACGTGAGGCCACAGGAGGTCCTCGAGGACTTCCTCGGCCGGCTGCGCTCGAACCGCGACGTGTCCGACCTGGTGTCCGAGCGGGGGTTGGCGCTGGTCCTGGCCGACATGATCCAGGTCCTGGACAGGAAGGTCCTGGGTCGCCTCGTGTCCGACCCGAGTGACACCGGAACCCTTGACGTCGGCTGGAACCCCCGGGACTTTCACCTGGCCGTGGTGAGTCCGCTTCTCGACGCCTACGCCAACACCCCGGTTATCAGCCCGCACGTGGCACACGCCGAGACCTCTCTGTTGCCTGCGGCGATGCGAAACTTCCGCTATCTGGCTCTGGGGGGTGGAACACGGCCCTGGCTGGTGTTCTTCGAGTACTCCGGTGGCAAGCCGAAGGTCGTCGGGCTAACCATCGATGAGTGACCGGCGGCTCGATCGGTCATGGTTATTCGAAGGCTCGCTTCAGCCGTTGGAGACGGTCCTCCCACTCCCCCCCACGGTCTCCAGCCAGGTTGCGCGGTTTTTCCTCAGAGACTTCGGACCGTTGGTCACAGATACAGGGGTCGCCCCAGACGATGACGTTCGGCTACGCCCGGAGTGACGAATTGCCATCGCGTGGGCGGGAGGCCGGAGGTCAATGCATGGGCATACTGTCCCGGTCTACAACTCAGCCGTCCGAGGGTTGAGCCGGCTCGCGGACTCAGCTCCGCAGGCGGAGGCGTCATCTCGGCCGCGATCGGGCTAGTGACCACCGCATTGGAAATCGAGAAAGCGGAGCATGCCTGCGTGATCCACAGACCTCCGTCGTCGTCGGTAACCGTGACGGTGAGATTCAGCACACCGACCGAACCATAAGCATGGTTACCGGTGCAGTCGCCGTTGGCGACCACGCCAGGCTCAACGGTCCGACCACCCAGTCGATGGAACAAGTGTGTGTCATTACCGCCAGCATCAGTGAACGACGCCGTCACTTCGACTGTCGCCCCCATCCCCCCCGTCGCAACCGAGTGTCGCCAGTCTTCGATCCGAGAGGAGGGTGCATGGGGTCGAGGCTCCTATCTGGTGAGCTTGATGATCGGAGCGGAATGGCGCACCAACGGACGGCTCGAACCAGAGGTGAGGGACCACAACTACAGCCTCTCCATGCGAGGACGGATTGTTGTTGGGTATTTCGAGACAACGTAGGTCACCATCGTCCGGTCCTCCAACAAATCTCTACGGTTCGTCCGCCTCCGAGCTTCGCGATGACCTCCTACGTCCGCTCTTCGCTAACCCCCCGGTAGGACTGTCCTTTCCTCAACACAGGGCATCCCTAGTTCAAGGACCCTTGTCAAGCGCATCTCAGGAGATCTGTCAACGATGTATCGGTGGGCGAACCGCTTGTACGTGTAGATGCCACGGGCAGGGCGAGCGTGGCCGGGCCCCGCAGTCACGGCGGGGCCCCAGCCCCACAGGATTGCCGTCAGAATCGCTTCCGAATCTACGTGGCACCTCTTGCATCACCGTGGCTACTCTACGTTCATGTCGATCGAGCGAATCCTCACCATCGTTGTCCTGGGCTTGGGCGCCATCGCACTCATCATTTGGATCCTCGCCAACGTCTGATCGGGGGGCAGCCGTGGAGGTGTAGGTGCGGCACCGCCCCAGTGGCCGGTGTCAATGAGCGCGGGGCCTGGTCTAGCCAATAATCTGTCACCGAAAGATTCAGGGCCTGGCGGTGTAGGTCTAGTCCCTATATGGCGACACCCACACTGCCGAACGGTGATGAGGGGACTCGAGGGGGCCGCAGATAAAGAGCCTGACTGGAGCCTTATGGACTATCCGATGGTCGTTGCGAACGCTATTAGCCTCAGCTTGGATACTCGACGGGCGCTAAGCACTTATTTGAAGAGCGGGGCGTCATCCAGAGTCTCGCTTCTTGCTCCTATTTTCGTTTCTCTCAGATTTGGGTGGTGCGCCCGGACGGTAGGTGCCGATGAGCTTTCTGACTGGCTCCCCCTCGCTGCCCCTCATCAGGTCGATCATCGGCTGGATCATCTCTTCTGTATCTGGAGCTAATCGCATGATCCGTTCGGCGAGTTCTATAGCCGTCGATATGGTGGTCTCGTCGAGAGTCTTATTCAACACGCGGATTGAAGTCGCTTCCTTGGCCCACGGCTCGAGCATGTCCACGGCAAGGCCGTATGCAATCGGGTCCTGTGCCAGGACACGTGAGATCTCCGGTGCGGTCTCGGCGATAGCCGAAGCGATCGTCTTGCCGACACTCGACTTCTCCAGAACGCTTCCTCGAAACTGGCGCATCATCGATTCCGATCGGGCGACGAGTTCGGCTGTGCTGGAGTAACCCGAGGCATCCGCCGATCCTCGCCCAAAGATCGCATCGAGGATGCTGCGTACAACGCAGGTACAGACTGTCTCCAGATTCATCAGCGTCATAACGTTGCCGATGTCGAAGGCCAGCCCGGTGACTGTCCACGCGTTCGGGTTGGGTTGCGATGCGACCCATGCGCCGTTACCTGCAAAGTAGAGACCTACGCATGGGAAGGTTGATGAGATTCGACCCGGGGCGCTGGCGAAGACGAGCGCACCCGAGTCGCCGGGCATCCCGAAAGCGTTGCCGATACCGGTTCCAGGCGATGCAATCCGGAATAACCGTGGTTGTCCGGGGAGGCCGAACCAGACCTGTCCCCCCGCCGGACTGTTGACCTGCGTCGCTAAGAACGGTGTCCCGCCCGCCTGCGTTTGAACGGTCCCGGTTCGGAGCCGGGTCGTTCGGCCCCGCTTTTGCACTGCAAGGCCAGCCGTCACGGCATCGATCTCAAAAGGCGCCGGGGCTATCTGGAGTACCTGATAGTCGGGGTCCACCTCCAGATCAAGCACACCAATTGCGGCATCAGTGACACCGTTGAGCGTCGTGCCAGTGGCTGGCAGTGGCTGGGGCCAGCCACTGATGTTGGTGGTGTTCCCGATCACTTCGCCGCCCCAAGGCTGCCTCATTCTGGAGTCCGCCGGTATCGCCGAGAAGGTCCAGGGGTCTGCGACGTGAGCGTTCGTGAGCCAGACAGCGTTCCAACTTCCCCCATCGGGTTCGGCTGCGCAAAACCAGCCCCCAAGCGTACCCAGAAACGTCGATCCGACTGGGCCTATTTCACACCCTCCGGGAACCGGCCGGTATGAGGAGCTGTCTTGCTGATCCGGTGTGTACACGGCTGATGGATCTTCAACCACGTCGGTCCTCACCACGGAGCCATCGGGCAAGCGGAGCTCCCGAGGAACCAATGCAGACTTCGGAAGCTGGCTTGGAGGTAGCTTCCGGTGAACGGTGACAACTACGGCTTGTTCTCTTGTCTCCTTGCCTTCGCGGATGCGTCGACCAGTTGAGATCGCTACCACCCCGGGCAATTGAGCTAACTCGTTGGCGTAGAGTTCCCATGCAGCTTGTGTGTCGTCAGACCAGGCGACCATTCAGAACCTCCTCTGTCGCAAGGAATCACACCACGAACTCTGCCCCCTGATCGCTGGTCTGGTGAGGTGGGCCCGTGGAGGGATGCATGTGATGGCATTCATAGGGGGTCTCCAAGCCATGCCACCAAGACGTTGTGGAGCTGTGCAATCCAGTCTTGATCCTCGCCCCGTCAAACCGACATATGTTCGGCGGCCGTAGATGAGTGGCACCGTATCCGGCTCCTAAGTCCGCCAGCCCACTACCCCTCTTCAGCTGAACATATCGAAAAGGTACCTGCTTGTGGCGAGAACGCGAAATGTTGCGTTGTCATGCAAGCACGGTTGACCCCCATATGGCAGCGCCCACGCGACGGCACTGGGGCCGATCTGGTCGATTGTTCGTTTGAACGTATCGCCAGGGCCCCACCAACAGGTAGCCCAGTGCCCGAAAGTCATGCCATTCTCGGGTGCGGGCCGTCACGTGAGAGTTGCAGGTGCGAAGGCCGGTTCGGGTGAGGGACCTGAAGGCTGGCTGCGCTCGCCGTCTTGACACGAGTACGACTCCAACAGAGAGCCTTCTCCCGACACCACCCAATCACGGAGCAAACGAACCACCAGGCCACCCGACCATGTGAGCTATACGATGCGAGCCCCAGCAACGGAGGCACCACCAAATCCCTCAACCGGGTCTGCTCGGGAGACGAACCCCGGCGACATTCACAACTTCGAGCCTCAAAAGCTCCGTGCGATTCCGTCACAGCCGGGGCACCTCCCGAGGCCACCCTAAGTGGCCGCCACCTCCACGGATGGCACCCCGCCATTGATACATGAGCGATTGCGCTTGGTAACTGTTGTTCTGTTCTATGGCTGACGTTGTATCTCATTACGCCCCTATCCCTGGCGCGGTTGATTGGGTAGCTAATCGAGATGAACCACCGGACAGGTCAGCGTTCGGGTCACCCCGCCCACAGTTTGAACCTCGGAGACGACGAGCTTGCCGATGGCATCGATGTCCTCCGCCACAACCCATGCGATAACGTCGTATGGCCCGGTCACGACGCTGGCCTCGCTCACCGAGTCGAGCTGAGCCAGACGTTGGGCGATTTCAGCCATCTTTCCCTGCTCGGTCTGAACAAACACGTATGCCTCGACCATTGTCATCCTCGGCTTTAGGAACTCTCCCAACCGTAGCCCACCCCACCAGATGGCATGTCGGTCGCCACCCTCCGCGCAACAGTCAACATGACCATCCAATACCAAGTTCGGGTGCGCGAGTGTTCAGCATTCAAGTCTCTGATCAGAGCCACGGTGTAAGAGCAGAATCCACCTGGATCTAGCTGCCCTACTGTGACCGTGCTCCCCTCGATCAGGACAGCTTCGACGAGGTCTGCCAGGCAAGAACCGTCCGTGCCGGGGTTGGTGAAACTGTCGGGGCCGAGCGTCAGGGGACCAAAGCTCACGGATAGTTCTCCGTTTCCTAGCTCACCTTGGCCGGCAAGACAGGTGGTGTCCCCGGCGGCGGCTTCATATTGATCGGGACAACCGCTGAGCTCGTCTGACACCACCCCTTCGATCGTGGCATCGATTTGGACAGGGCCGCTGAAATCGTTTCGGACACAGACCTGATAGTCGGATTCTCCGAGGAACTCAGATTCACGCTGGAAGTCGAGGAACCGGTTGGTGAACAGCTTGGAGGACGCGATCACCTCGTACTGAACGTTCGTCCCCTCGCAGAAGTCCGCGGTCGCGTCGATAGCGCAATGGCCACAACTTCGGATGGGAGGGGAGGTGGGATCTCCCCAGACTGGGCCGAGTTCTGGTTGATGCGTGCTGACCCGAGGATCACGGCAAGCGCGGCACTCGCAATGGCGACCAATGCGACAACTCCGACGATCACCCACCGTTTCCCAATGAATCTCCGCACGACGTGCTCCTTTCTCGACGACATCGCCTCATCGTCGATTGTCTGGCGGCAGACTTAGAAGGCATCAGGGAAATCCCTACTTGGAGGCAGGGTTAGCCTTGTCCCTATCTCAAATAGACATCATGCTTTCGCTCACTGGACAACGATCCTGCCCGATGGGCTGGTGAATATGGCCAACCCCATTTGCGGTCCTTCCGGACTCAGAAATCCAGAAACATGTAGGTGACGCTGGCGATAAGCCCAGACATGATCATCTATCGGATGTCTGCGGCGAAGCGTCGGGTAGCCGGGGGTCGCGGTTCCGGCCTGGTGCCACTATGCCCTGAGTCGGACTTGTCCCTTGTCAGCACAGGCCACGATTGTGAGACCATCAATGAGGACGGTGGTCACGGCAAGCCGCACCGTCTTGCCCTTGGTCGACGAAATGCTTCGGCCCACGCCAGAATCATGACCCCGAGACCAATGACGATCACTCCACCGCGCCACAGCCAGCCAAGGCGGCCAAGGGCATAGAGGCTATCGGCATCGGACGCCGCCGTCACGACATCGGGGTGTTAGTTAGTCGCAGGCCATCTTGCTGGACATCACACGACACAGCCGTCCGTCGGGCGTCCTAGGTCTAACTGGGACCGATGGGGTTCGCGCGTGACGAGCGCGCACCACCGCACGTTCGGCTCGGATCTTCAGGCCAGGGCTCGTTCGAGCAGATCCGTGAGTACGACTCTGCTGTCGAAGAAGTCCTCGGCAATCTGTCTAGCGGTCCGGCACTGACCTGGATAGTCGTCATTGATCGTCTCGATGGCACGAGCCGCCTGCTCGACCGTCTCGAACCGGAACATGCCTTCATTTTCGGGTAGGTATTCACTTGGCCCAGTGTCCTGTACTACCACCGGCTTCCCACTGGCCAGATAACACACCGATCGGTCGCTCACCCACGCAGTCTGGAAAGAGACGTAAGCCGGTTTGGCCACGCTGTATTCGCCGCGCGACGACTGGATGTACGACCGGTATCCATCGGGGTCGGCGGCGACCTCGGTGGAGAGACGGATTCGCCAACCGAGACGTTCCATCCATTCCCGCTCGGCGTCGTCCTTGCCGATCATGTAGAGAGCCAACTCCATGTCCTGGCTGGTGTGGCTTGGCAACTCGGCGAACCGGCGATAGGAGATACGCTTGGAGTTCTCGTACGAGATGTCACCATCCACCACCCAGGAGTCGGTTGCCCAGGTGGAGATCGAGGTGAATGGGGCGGGATTTCCAACGTAATGAACCGGCCAGTCGTCGAGGCTGACCACGGGTCGGGTGGGCAGCCAATGGACATCGACGTCTGGAAAGCAATCTCGTTCCTTGCCCACCGTCTCGCCGATGGTGAAGTAGAGGTCGTGCGGTTGCACCGTGAGTTGGCCTCGGCTCATCCAGAACTGCAGTAGACCGGGGTCGATGTCGACCAGCGCCGCACGCCGAAACCGGTTCAAGATCGGTGGCTGAGCCGCGTAATGGAAGTTGAGTAACAGGTCTGCGTTCCCGAGGATGTCCTCAGCGCTCTCCACTGCCCCATGTCGGAATTCGACTTCCTGATCATCGGATGAATAAAGGATGAAACGGTCCTCGAGTCCGAACCGGGTCATCCGATCGGCGAAGACACGTACGGTCGCAGGGTCCCGGAGTGCCTTCTCTCCTGGAAGAAGCTGCTCGAGCCAATAGACGTCCAAGCCAAGCTGGCGAAGACCGAGAACGTACTGCATGTACACCCAAAAGTGGCCACCACCCTCGGGAAAACTCACCACCTTGTGCGGTGCTACGACAACAGACGTCATGACAGCACCGGTTCGATTCGGTCGAACCACTGAGAGAGTTCGATCAGATGATCGAGGGCCCATTCGACATGATCGCCGTGCCGGACCTCGATCGCGGGCCAAATCACCCGGTTGGCGATCCTGGCTCGCTCGGCGGTGTCGAACAGCTGGTTGAGGATGGTGTCGTCAGGCAGACGCCAGCCATTCATCGATAGCTCCCGGCGATAGAGTTCCAGGACTTCGTGTCGCTCCGCGCGAGGAAACCGACTGAGTAGAGTGGACAGGTCGTAACCGACCTCCCCCACTCCGACATGGTCCCAATCGATGAGACGCGGTCGGATCACACTCCCGCGTGTCAAGGTGAGGAGGATGTTCTGTCTCCACAGGTCTCCATGAAGCAGGGTTTCCGGACCGCCGTACTCCGTTAGAAGCGACGCACGCCGACTCTCGTCGTCAAGCATGAGTCCAAGGGTGTCCCGAAGGGACCGAAGCGCGGCCCGATGCTCCAGTTGCAGCTGACCCGTATCGATAGCCTGTAGGGCTCTGATGGCATCGGCTGCGTTGGAGTGGTAGTGGGGCATGCCCAGATCGCCACCCCACAGTCGGCACTCACCAAGGAGGGTGTGATCGGCGAACCGGCTGTGGAGCGCGGCGATGAGGCGGACACTCTCCTCGAGTTCGACACGATGGGGCGCTCGGTTGTCGAGCGATAACTCGCCCAGATCCTCGTACATGTGCCACACCCGCGCGCTATTCATCTCGGCCGCCCACCCGAGGAGGATCGGGCCGTTGTCCTCCAGACCAACGGCCGGCAGCCAGCGAGTTATGAGAATCTGGTTGCGGTAGGCGACATCGGGAGCGAGCCGCTTGACGATCACCGAACGGGTGGTGCCTCCAGCCTGAAATGTCAGTCGCTGAACCCCCTTCTTGATGGTTTGTGTATTGATAGACGAGGTCGGTTTTTGACCATCCAGGTGCTCTTCGAGCAGCCATCGAACCGGCGGGGCGACGACGTTGTCTCCCGAGACGGCTGGATCCTCCGCCAATGGAGCAGCCTCGAGGACCCGTTGACCGCCGGTGTCAGTCCAGTCGCTCACGGAGTGCTTCTCCCATCTCGAGGAGTTTCGCGACGATGGGAGGACGGAATCCGAGCACCACCGAGTCGCTCAACGACTTGACGATCTTGTGGAGACGGAAACAGTCAATGACGTGAAGCATGTCCGGTCCCGGCACCGACTCGCTGTTGCCCCTTCCCCCAAGATAGGCAGCCAAGAGACCGTCCTGCTTCGGACCCGCGAAGCCTTCGGCGAGAAATGCCAGGTCGTAGAGCGGAGAGCCGACCCCGGCCAGCTCCCAGTCGACGGGACAGACCCGCATCGTGCCGTTCCCTGCCGTTGAGACGAGGATGTTCTGGGGTCGGAACGAACCGTGAACCAGCGTGCGGGGCTGGTCCACCATCACGTCAACGATCTGGTGGTAGCAGTCGAGCAGCGTCTCCAGTCTGTGAGCGGCCGGTTCCCCGAACTGGATGATTGCCGCACGCGCAGCCTGCGCTCGATCGAGGAAGAAAGAGCCGTCGTGTCGTATCAGCTCATGGCAATGACGAACCCGGTCCCAGCGGCCGGCCATCCCAGTCTGGAAAGTGCCGAGCCATGCTGCGGTCTCGATCCAGGCTTCCAATCCGTGGTGTTTGAGGTCGGTTGCCTCGACGTGCTCGAGGATCAGTCGGACAGGGTGGCGGACTATTCCGTACAACCGAGCGATTCCCTCGATCCCCGTTATGAGGTCGCGGTAGACGGCCGCCTCCCTGTCGGCGCGGACCGTAAGGTCCTCTCTTGGCAGCCGGCTGGATCCGAAGTCCTTGACGACTACCTGAAGACGCCGACTGGAACCGAGATCGAGGCTCAATAACTGGAACGGGTATGAGGTGACCTTGTCGAAGCGGTGGCGTTCGAAGATGCCAAATTCGGCCTCTGGGAGGTTGTTCTCGAACACCTCTCGGAGCTCGGCATCGGTCAACGGAGTGAGTGTCATGCGATTCGCGCCACGATGGAACCCACCCTCCCCCCCTCGATCTCGATACGCAGGTCACAGAGCTCCAGGGTGCTCGGCCGGTGCGCGACGACGAAGGAGGTGCGTCCCTTCACCAGATCAGCGAGTGTCTCGACTATCTCGCCTTCAGTTGACAGATCAACCGAGCTTGTCGGCTCGTCCAGGATGAGGATTGGGGCGTCCTTGAGAAAGGCCCGGGCGAGGGAGATTCTCTGACGCTCCCCGCCCGAGAGCCGCATGCCACGTTCCCCCACCGGGGTTTCATAGCCCTCCGGAAGATCCTCGATGAATCCGTGTACTCCGGCTGCCCGGGCCGCCGACACGATCTCCCGTTGTGAGGCGCCGGGCCGTCCGTAGGCGATATTCTCACCGATGCTGCTTGAGAACAGCACCGGTTCCTGCAGGACGATTGCAAACTGGTTACGAAGATCGGCGAGTCTGTAGTCGCGCAGGTTGACCCCATCGAGGAGAACGCGGCCCTTGGCGGGATCATAGAAGCGGGTCAACAGCCCCAAGAGTGTGGTCTTGCCTACACCCGTGACACCGCTGATGCCCACGGCGACACCAGCGGGTATCTCCAGGGTGATGTCCGCTAGAACCGGACGCCCCTTTTCATATTCGAAGGTCACATGATCGAACACCACCTCGCCCGTGGCGCGGTGGAGAGGCATTGCATCTGTTTGCTCGATGACGTCAGGGATCTCGTCGAGAACCGCAAAGGCTCGCTCTGCGCTCGCCAGATGGGCCTGGAGTCGTACCGCCCTGTGGCTCATGGCCCTCAGCGGCCCGTATAGCTGGGTGAGGTAGCCGAGGATCAGCAGCAGGTTCCCCAGTGTCAAGACACCGGCCTGGACGTGTCTGGCCCCGATGAACAAGATCGCTCCAGTGCCGGCAGCAGTGATCACAGCGACCAGCACGCCGTATCCACCCTCGGCAGCCACCAGGCGTAGCCTCCTATCCACGCCAAGCAACGAGCTGCTGACGAATCGCTCCCTCTCCCGATGCTCCTGGGCGAAGGCCTTGACGACGCGGATCGCTCCCAGACCTTCCTGCAGCGCGAACAGTGCCGAGCTCTCGAGTTGCTTGACGCTGTGAGACCGGCGCCGCATCCGTCGCCGCATCAGGACCAACACAGCCACGAGCGGGGGGATCACCAGTAGGGCAACAACTGCCAACTCCAAGTCGATCCGGGCGGCCACATACATCATGCTGGCCACGGTCACCATCGCGGTCAACGAAGGGATCACAACGTCCATGGGCAGCCATTGAATCGCCGGCGCGTCGTACTGAATGCGGTACAAGAGGTCCGCCGTCCCCACCTTGTCGGAGTACGAGAAGGAGAGACGTTGCATATGCCGCACCAACTCGGCACGGAAGTCGAGCACCATCCGCTCGCCTGCATAGGTCTGGAGCAGCGAGGACCCCAGGTCCCGCAACTGAATGAGCACCGCCACTGCCATGGCCAAGCCCGCCGCCAGCAACAAGACAGTGACGTCGGGGGTGTCATCGGGAACGATGGCGGTAAGAAAATCGGGGAGAGGCTGGTCCCCCAGGACGCTGTCGACGACGATCTTCACGGGAACCGGCGTCAAGAGGGCCAGTGGGGTGGAGAGCAGCCCCAGGAGAAAGATGGCGAGAATGTGACGCCACCAGGGCCGGGCCCGGGAACTCAACCGGCGATACAACTCCAAGTCACCGAGCTGCTTCTGTTTCACTTCGTCGGTGTCGGTCGACGGCGCGGCCATCGTGGGATCGGCGACGCCCGGACCCGGCTGTCCTTTCATCCGTTTCTCGAATCGCTCAGCCGCGGACTCGATGCCATCCGGGCCATGGCTGAGCCCATCAGGTGCCGTCCGATCGACTTCGGCGAATGCACACCGAATGAGCTCGGCCTGGTCTTGATCCAGGTTGGAAGAGGCGGTCTTGCGCCCCATGTCGTGCTGCTCGGTGTGCTCGAGCACTTGCCTGGATGCGACCCCCAACTCCCTGGCCAACTCGTAGACCCTCATCTCGGTCACATGCTCTCTGCCTTCTGCTGGACCCTTCGTCTCAGGTTCCACGGAATCAGCTTGTCCAACCAGCGGACTCCGGCCCATGTCAGAGCGTCTCCTGACGTCACCTCCGGGAGGCTGGTCTCGCCTGCCATGGCCTGACCCACGGCACGGCGGGTGGCGGCGGCCGCCCCCGCACAGTCGAGCAATGCCCTCGCGGCCATCCCCAGGGCGGTCAGGCCGAGAAGAGTTGCCGCCACTCCGGCCGAGTCGAGGGCGGCGGCCGCCGCAAGCATCCCACCGAGGGCAACGCCCCAGAGCACGAGAGGCGACCAGTGGGGCCACAGTCGGATCCGGATGAGCTGGTGGCCGCCGCCGTGTTCCTCTACCGAGGTGATCAGACGAACGGAACCCGAGGCGCCACCGGATACGACTAGGTCGAAGCGGTCGAACTCTTTCCCTCTGACGACTGCGGATCCGTTCGCGATCAGCCGATCCTCCATCGACTGCACCCATCCCTCCGGTGATTTCCAATGCTCTGACCAGAACCAGGTGCGAGTGAATGGGAGAGCCACACTGTCGGCCTTCCCCTGTCTCCACGGTGTCAGCCCCGAACGGAGGTGTCCCCATAGCCGTGCCAGCGGCTGAAGCAGATGGAGTAACGCCACGATGCAACGCGCCAAAAGTCGCCTACCTCGGGATCGCCGAGCCAGATCGAGTCTTGTTCGGGAGGCGGTAGCCACAGCCTGCAACAGGGAGGCACCAACCGCGACCGCCAGCACGACCCCGGCGGCAGCCAGTGGCCTCCAGAGGGGGCTCATCCCGAACAGAACAGCAACTGTCGCGATCATGATGTACCACTCCGGAGTTAGAGGAAGCGAACCTGATCCTCGCCGGGACTCGTAGATCGACTGGAAGGACGCCTGTCCCCAGACACCCTGGTATATACGCCCCTTGCCGCCGAAGACAGGCCGGACGGAGCTCCCGTAGAGCCGGCCACCCCATGAGGCCTGGCCCGCAGCGTTGTACTTCTCGGGCCATCTTCGCTCGAGGACCCCCTCAGCCCGACCATACCCCACCTGCTGCCTCCAGTATGTCCTGAGAGTCGAGCGGGGCCGATGCCAGACCATGGCGGCAGGGCTGAAGCCGATCGTCCAGCCTCGGTCCATCACTCGCCAGCACATATCAACATCGTCCCCGGCGGCTACGAAGCGCTCGTCGAAGCCCCCAACGTCCTGTAAATGGGATTTCCGGAATGCCATGTTGCAGCCAGGGATGTGCTCTGCCTCGTCGTCTGAAAGGAGGATGTGTGTCGGGTTGCCAGGTGAATTCTCAACGCATCGTGCGAAGAGGCTGCCGTCAGTCGGAGCAATGTTCGGTCCGCCTACCGCAGCGTGATCACTCGACTGGAACGTGTTGACGAGGTAGTCCAGCCAATTCGAATCGGGAAAGGCGTCATCGTCGATGTAGGCGACGATATCGCCGGCGGCTGCGGCCAGCCCGACGTTACGGGCGTGGCCGAGGCCACGATGCTCCGTGGTGATGACCCTGACTGGGTAACGGCGCGCAATCTCGGCCGTCCCGTCCGTCGAACCGTCGTCGACAACGATCGTCTCGAATTTCGGGTACTCGAGACGGCTGATTCCCTGCAGGCATTCGTCGATCCGGGTGCGTCCCTGGTAGCTGCAAACCACCACCGAGACACGGGGCTTGGCACCACCGATGGGTAGAGGTCCTTTGAAGGCGGTGCTTACCGCGGACAACGACGGCTTCGGACTCCGGTCGCGACGGGTCAGACCGAAGTCCCAGTCGAGCACTTCGCCTGCAGCGGTGTGCCACTCGTCGGTCCAGGCGTAGACGAAGACACCGGCACATCCGGCTTCGAAAGCGGTCGTTACCATCGTATGTAAGGAGCGGGCCTGTTCCTCCTCGCCGTGTCTTCTGCTGTCGAGGCCGAGTTCCCCGATGACCAGCGGCCGATCCCCGGCGATGTTCTGCAACCGCTTGAGGTATGCCTCCAGGTGGGAGGGCGCTTCGAGAAACACGTTGAAGCACAGCAGATCGACAAAATCGAGTTGCAGGTACTCGGTGGAGGGAAAGTTGGCGTAGGTGACCGGCGTGACGGCATCCTCGTCTTTGACCGCCTGCGACCACCGGGAGAGATAATGCTCGATACGCCGTCGACCGTGCCAACGGACGACGCTGGCAGGAATTTCGTTACCTATGACATAGCTGAGGACGGCCGGATGCCCGGCACAGCTCCTGACTATGTCCCGGACTCTGGCCATCATGCCGTGAGCCCGCCGCCCATCGTTCAGATAGCCGACGTAACGCTCGGCACCGAGGCCCACCATCACCCTCAGCCCAGCATCTGAAGCCGCATCCAGCAGCCATCGAGGTGGAGCCGTGTAGGTGCGGACCGCGTTGACCCCGGCGGCAGACATGGCTGAGAAGTCCCTCTCAACAACCGCGGGTTCTGGATACTCGGAGCCGTCGTGGCGCGGCTGGAAGGTGCCGTATGTCACCCCGCGCACATACGTCTTCTCCCCGGGGTTCCCCAAGAACTTGCCCACTGCCCGCCCCTTATCGAGCTAATAGAGGAGCGAGTGTACTGAAGGTAACCGTCTGGTGACCCCGAAATTAAGCGATGTGTCCGCGGTGCACACGAGGGCGGCGAGCGCGCACCAAGGCACACGAGATTGAGTTGGTCGACCGAGCCGGCCAGTCTTCCGAACATCGGGGCGATCCCGGCGACGCCACGTCCCTTGTCCTCGGACTGTTTTCAGACGACCCCCACATCCATAAATAGATGGCCTCACAGAGTGGAATCGCGATTGACAGGGTCGACGAAGGGGCAGATTGCGTCATGATCGATGTCCACTCGTCACGGGTGGCGGCGTGGAAGGCTCCCGATTCGATACGGGGATGAGGAATCGACGACATCCACCGGCCCGGTTCGCTACGAATTGGAGCCATGAGACTTCACGAGACCAGGACCATCAACCGTCCACTGGAAGACGTCTTCTCGTTCACGGCCGATTTCTCCAATGCCGAGACGTGGGACCCGGGGGTCGAAAGCTCGAACCAGGTGGGCGACGCGCCGCCACAGGTCGGGACCGAGTACGAGCTGATGGTGAATTTTGGATCGAACCGGATTCCCATGAGATATGTGATCACTGCGCTCGATCCCCGCTCCCGGGTCGTCCTGGAGGGGCATGGCGAGACGCTGAGCGCAGTCGACGAGATCCTGTTCTCGGCGACGGACACCGGCACGCTCGTCGACTACACCGCCGACCTCAGGTTCGAGAACTGGATCCGGTTCGTCGAGCCACTATTGGCTCCGTTCCTCAGGCGGGTGGTAGGCAGGAGAGCCCTGGACGGACTGGTGGAGGCCCTGGAGAGATGAGCCTCCTCTCCATACCCGGGTTCACCAACCTCGGATATTGGCTCCACTCCAGATCGCACCAACCGGTGAATGTGGACATGTCGGGTGAGACGGTGGTCATCACCGGGGGCACCGGCGGGCTGGGCAGAGCCGCGGCCGGGGCGCTGGCCGCACTCGGGGCACGAGTGGTCGTGGTCGGGCGGTCCCGGGAGAAGCTCGAAACAGCCCGACGGGAGATCGCTGGAGATGTGGCCGGATACGAAGCCGACCTGAGCCTCATGTCCGACATCCGTGACCTGGCGGAACGCCTACAGAGGCACGAGCCCAGAATCGACGTGCTGATAAACAACGTCGGTGTGTTGCTACCAGAGCGCGAAGTCACCGACGAGGGCTTGGAGAAAACTCTCGCCACCGACCTCGCAGGTCATTTCCTGCTCACGAACTTGCTCATCCCTCGTCTGGTCGAGTCGGCGCCGGCGCGAATCGTCAATGTGACCTCGGGCGGTATGTATTCGGAGCGCATCCAGCCGCATGACATGCAGTTCGAGAGACGTGAGTACCAGGGTGCGGCCGCCTACGCCCACGCCAAGAGGGGCCAGGTGATTCTCACCGAGATGTGGGCACAGCGTCTCCGGGGAGCCGGGGTCACCGTCCATGCCATGCACCCTGGTTGGGCGAAGACCTCGGGCGTGGAGCAATCGTTGCCGACGTTCAACATCATCATGAAGCCGTTCCTGCGCACGGCCGAGCAGGGTGCGGACACGATGATCTGGCTCGCTGCATCTCAGGAAGTGGCAGGGACCTCAGGTGAGTTGTGGTTCGATCGCAGTCCCGTCGAGAAACACTTCGTCGACAGAACCCGGGAGTCGGCCGGGGATCGGCAAGCGATGTGGGACGCTCTAGTGGAACTGACCGGGTCGGACATGCCCGACGTGAGTGGGGCGGGACGCTGATGGGCTCGGTGATAGCCGGTACCGGCATCTCCGTTCCGGACAATGTCGTCACCAACCACGACCTGACCCGAATCATGGACACCACCGACGACTGGATCACCACGAGGACCGGGGTCAAGGAACGCCGGTTCGTCGACCCCGGAGTGGGAGCCTCCGACATCGCGATCGAAGCCGTGACCATTGCACTGGGAGACGCCGGCCTGCAGCCGGACTCGGTCGACGCAGTCGTGACCGCCACCATGACTCCCGACTACCTCGCCCCGGGAATCGCCGGTCTCGTCCAGGTTGGCGCGGGTCTCGGCAGCGTCGCCGCCTACGACATCCGACAGCAATGCAGCGGATTCCTCTACGGGCTCGACCTCGCCGATGCACTGATCGCCAGCGATCGAGCCGATACAGTTGCTGTGGTCGGTGCCGAGGTCCACGCCGGGTTCCTCCCCTGGAGCCAAGAAACGTGGCGCGTCGTTCTCGACGGCTCTGGATCGGTCTCCGAGGAAGACTTCCAGCGGAACACGACCTACAGGGCTTGGAGCGTCCTCTTTGGCGACGGGGCCGGAGCGACGATCATGAGACGGGGGTCAGAACGCGAACAGGGTCTCCTGGGGACGTCACTCCACACCGACGGGGAGTCGTTCCATCTGATCTGGGTACCTGGTGTCGGCTTCAAATCCCGACCCTATGTCTCCGCCCAGGACCTCGACGAAGACAGGCACCTTCCCCGGATGGACGGTGCTGGACTGTTCCGAAGCGCCGTCCGGTTGATGCCTGAAGCGGCTCGATCGGTGCTCGACAAGACAGGGCTGACACTCGACGATGTCGACATCGTGGTCGCCCACCAGGCAAACGATCGGATACTCGAAGGAGTGCGCAAGCAGTTCGGGATGGATCCCGAGAAGGTCCCCTCGAACATCGCAGCCCATGGCAACACCACGGCGGGGACGCTGCCCATCCTGTATCACGAGCTCAGGCGCGCCGGCCGGATCGGGCCAGGAACCGTTGTCTGTTTCGCCGCGTTCGGGGCGGGTGCCCACTATGGCGCCGCCCTCTATCGGGAGCCCTAGACCCTCGTCGCCCGCTCTCCCGATGTGTGTGATCCAGACTGAGGTCGTGTATCAGGGGTCATGAGGCTCTTTCGAGATGACCCAGTCGTCGATCTCTCTCCACAGTCGGTAGAGCCAGGCAACACGCTCCCCCCTCTCCTGGGGGATCTCGTGGCGTTTCACCCGCCACATCCGGACCGAGATCAGGGAGCGGACCAAGCACCCTTCCCAGATCTCCCGCACCGTCGCCAAACCCTCGAGACCGTGGTGAGCCAGCACGACCACATCGGCGTCGGTGACGTCCAGGATGGCGAGTGTCCCGCCCGGCCGGGGTGGCAACACCCTGCGAAGACCGGCGATCACCTCACCGGGAGCATCCGGGTCGGGGCGTCGTTGGGCGCGCCTCAGCTTCGACTCGGTGAATCTGGTTCCCTCCGGATAGATGAGAATTCCGTCCTCGGGGCCGAGGTCTCGAGCCAGCTCACGGATCGCAGCCCGCACCGACGAATCGCCCGAGGTGCGGTCGATGAAGACGTTAGGAAGACGGTTCCCGGCGAGGTCGAGAGCAGCATCGACGAGGAGTTCCTCCTTCAGGACATAGCGCAGCTTCAGGCCAGCTCTCCTGGTGATGATGGTGGCCGGGAGCAGGGTGTCGATCATCGAGGCGTGCCGAGACAGAACCACAACCGGTCCGGGAAGCAGAGCGTCTTCCCCCTCGACCGAGATCTCCAGTGCGAAGAGGGCCGCCAGAGCGCGCAGGTTCCAACTGGCCCAGCGCTCTTGGAGCCGGAAGGTGACGTCGGTCTTCCGGCCGCGCGGAAGCGGGGCCGTGGCCAACAACGCGGCCACTGCCCAGACCTCCCCAACCAGATACACCCAGAGAAACCCGAGGGAACGGAGGGTTACCCAAGACTTCCGCCTGGCAACCAGGCGGATCACATCGAGCGCTGCCCCAACCAACACGAGCAGAGGCGAAAGAGCGGAGAGGGCCACTAGGAGTGCGAACACGGCCGGGATGGTGACGAATCTTCGGGTTAGGGGATTGGAGAGCATCGGTGTCAGGTCACATTAAGTTCGGCGCCGATGCGCCCGCGGATGGTCCCTCTCACGGTGACCGCTTGATATCGGCTCTCTTCTTCATCTGGTTCGCCGCGGCGTGCATCTGGACCCTCAACGCGTTGCGCAGGCCGGTCCCTCCGGGCAAGTCACTCCCGCCTCTCTGGCTACCGGGCATGCTGATCTCCGAGCTGGCACCGGTCTACTTCGTGGTGAGGATTCTGATCGCGATGGGATTCCTCGCCGCGGGAGGGGCGGATCTGGCTATGGGGTGGTTCGCCATCTGGTTGTTCGTCCTGTCTGAGCTAGGTCTGCTGTGGTTGATGATAAGGACGATCAGGGGAGCACTGGCGACCGGGAATGCTCCCCCGCTCCTCAGCCTGTTCCGGGTTTGGGAGCGACTGCCGCCGGGAGTCCAGCATCTGGAGGATGTGCCCTACTGGAATTCGTTGACGCTCGACGTCTACTCCCGACCGGGACGCAGTGACGCCCCCGCCCTCGTGTACGTGCATCCCGGGTCATGGATGCGGGGCCGACCCGGACGTCAGGCCCGCGCCATGTTCCATCGTCTGGCCGCGAGAGGCTGGGTGGTCCTCGACATCAGATACCCGCTCTCTCCGGCTGCTACGTTTCCCGAGCACCTCATCGGTGTGAAGCGTGCCATCGCCTGGGCACGCGAGGGAGGCTCCCAACTGGGAGTCGACCCCGATCGCATCGCAATCGCCGGCGGGTCTTCAGGTGCCCATCTCGCGGCGCTGGCTGCATTGACGTCGGACAATTCCACACTCCAGCCCGGATTCGAGGATGCCGACACCTCGGTGATCGCCTGTCTCCCGTTCTACGGGATCTATGACCTGTTGGTGCGCAACCCGACCCGGTACGACTGGCCATTCATCGCTCAGGCGGTGATGAAGGCAGCCGCTGCCGACGACCCCGACCTGTATGCATTGGGCTCACCGATCGACCAGGTCCGCTCCGGAGCACCTCCCTTTTTCGTCATCCACGGCGAGTTCGACTCCGTCGTTCTCCCGGCGGAGTCCGAGCATTTCGTCGCAGCTCTCCGAGATCATGGGGTCTCGACGGAGTACTTCGAGGTGCCGGGTGCGCAGCACGGCTTCGATGCCGTGGCCAGCCTTCGCACCCGGGCCGTGGCTGACATGTGCGTCCACTGGCTGGAGACCAGAGTCAGAAACCTTCGCCGCGACTCATCCTGAATCGGTCTCGGCTCCGAACCACTCAGGCAGGACCCGAAAAGTGAAAGGAGAAGGGTCATGAAGAAACGATTGACGATCCTGGCTACATCAGTGGCCATGGTCTTAGCGGCTGCAGTCCCCGCTTTGGCGACAGGACCGCCGTCAGGTGCGGGCGAGGAGGGCAAACCGGCCGGCGTGGCCTGTCAGCAAGCAGGCATCGGAACACTGCAGGACCTGGGTCTGCTCTCGGCGGTAGCCGAGGGCGGGATCGAGGTCGTAGGGGTAGGGATCGTGGAATTTGCCACCGTCCTCTCCCTCCACCGGACCAGCCCGGAACTGTTCTCGACCGGTGGCGTGTCCGTAGTGGTGCCCGGAATCGGTGTCGTACCCGCTACCTGGTGTGACGGTGTCTGAGTAAGACCAGATCTGGATGGGGGCCCATGGCCCCCTTTCCAGTCTGCACCCACGGGCCGCACGAGCACGTTGAGTCGGCGTGATCAAACATCGCCCCCAAGATCGGCGTCACCAGGTCTCGTAATGGACCAGGTCGTCCAGAAGGCGCCGGCCGGGGTTCTCGATCGGCTTCAGGGGGCGACCTGCCGGGTATCCGAGCCGATCAGACACCACACCCGCCGGTCGTCGGGAAGCTGGAGGACTTCACGGCCCAACTCGACGTCGTTTGGGGAAGAGTGGCCGGTTCCGTTCCCGAGGTCGGCGGCGGCCAGCATGATGCTCATGGTCAGTTGGCCCATGTCGAAGGCCGCTCAGTCATGGAGATATGACCTGATTCGCCTCGCATCAGACATGCAACAACCGGAAGCTCCTCTCCCGGCAAAGTGGGGGAGCGGCACAGGGCTGTGTCAAGGAAGCCCCCGGGTGCTGGCAGCTAGATCCACCTTCCTGCCGCATATGTGTCCGCCGACCCTTCACCCGCTGGCTAGTTCGACCGCCCCCTGGGTGCCGTCCACGCTCACGATCTGGCCGTCGCGGAGGAGCGAGGTCGCGTTGCCGGTGCCGACCACAGCCGGAATTCCGTGCTCCCGGGCGATGATCGCCGGGTGGGAGAGGATCCCACCGGCATCGGTGACGAGGGCACCCATGTTGGGGAATACCACCGACCAGGCCGGTGAGGTCACGGGGCAGACCACCACGTCACCAGCGCGGACCTTGGCGAGCTCGTCTTCTCCCATTACTACCCGTACCGTCCCGGTGTATCGACCGGGTGATGCCGGTGTGCCAGTGACGACGCCCTCGTCCTGCGCCTCTGGGGGTTCTCCGAACAGTTGGGTGGTCCCCCAAAGGACCGCCTTGTTGACGAGTCGAGCAGGTGGCGGCAGCAGGTCGAAGGGAGGCTCGCCGGGGGGCGGGTCTCCATAGGCGTATGGTCCCGGGTTCGCCATGGCCCAGGCGCGCTGCCCCTTGGCCACTCGGGCCGTCTCCCGGCGGTCGGCTCCGTCGAGTAGCGCCGAGCGTGCATCTGACGCCTCCAGGAAGAATATGTCGTCGACGTCGGACAGTTGGCCCCGGTCGACGAGCCGACATCCGATCTCCTGGGCCACGTAACGCAGCAGAGCTGCCTGAACGCTGAGCGTCCACCATGTCCGGTCCTCCAGAGCCGGATATGCCTCCTCCGCTCGGGCCAGTGCCTGCTCGAACCGCTCTCGATCGGGCTCAGAAAGTGATGCCAGTAGACGTCGGGCCTCTTCGACAGCCCTGCTGCGTCGTCGGCGCGCCTCTTCGGCTACCTGGTCGGGGGAGAACTCGGCCTCGATTTGATCGGCGACCAGACGGAGCAGGATATGGGGGGTCTCGGCGAAGGTGGGATCGATGACCTCCCAGCGAAGCGAGCGGTGGGCGTTGGCCTCCACAAATTCGGTGAAGGCCCGGGAGAACTCGGGGTCGACTTCGGCTAGCCGGGCAGGTGTGTCCTCATCGACACTCGATAGCAGATCCCTGATGACAGGTTTGGACCGGGCGCGCTCCGCAAGCTGGGCGAGCTGTCGGGCCGGCTCGGTGGATATGGTCGACAGACCCTCCAGGAGGGTCAGGGTCTCGGCGGTGTCCCATCCCATGAGGTCCCGGCATACCTCGGCGAGTTGATAGACAAGGATCCAGTAGGCAACCGCCACCACGACGTGGGCGGGGTGACCCACCACCTCGATTCGATGGTCGAGCTGGACAGCCAACTCTTCGTCGGAGAGAGAAATCAAATCGACTGCCAGGCCCCGGACGACCTCTTCCTGGTGCGTCGGCCTCCACTCGTCGCTCCAGCGTCGGATGATGGTGGCTGGGAGGTCTGCGGCCAGGGCCCGTCGGGCGGCTCTGGTGCGGCGGTGGATCGCAGGGTGCAGTCGAATGAGGAGCCATGACAACCAGCGGGGTGGTGGGCTTGAGCGGCCTCGGCCCGCAGGCGGTTCCCCCATCGGGACTTGCCGGCGATATATCCATCCGCCGATAAATGACACCTCGGCCCGGTCGAGGAGGATGCCGAAGTCGGGGAAGACGGCCGGGAAGACCTTCAGGATCTGCTCGTGCAGCAGGATTCTTCCGAATGGTGATATCGGTACCGGCTCGTGGAAGGCATCCCTTTCCCAGTAGCCGGGAGGCACCTCGACGGGAATGGGAATGAGCTCGACGGTGGGCAGGGTGGTGATAGGCCTGGCCTGGAGAATCCAGAGGGATCCGCCGGCAATGGCCCATTCGATGTCCTGGGGTTGCCCGAAATGCTTCTCGACCCTATTGGCGAGGTCGGCGATCGCCAACGCCTGTTCGACGTCGAGCACCCCCGCCGCCGGGAGCACCCCAATAGAGCCGTTCTCCTCGACTGTCCATCGCTCCGGAGTCGCCTCACCGGAGACGAGACGATCGCCGAGGCCCGCCACCGCTTCGATGATCGTGACGTCGCGCCCGCTGACCGGATCGACGGTGAATGCCACCCCTGCCGCTTCGGCGTCGACCATCGGCTGGATGAGGACCGCCATCGATCCGGCGCTGCGGTTACCGGCGTAGGCCTTGACCCGGTCGGTGAGCCCCGACCGCCAGCAGCGCTCCACGGCACCGGCGAGACCATCGACATCGACATTAAGGAACGACTCAAACGCGCCGGCGAAGGAGGCTTCCTCTCCGTCTTCGTCGGTGCTCGACGACCTCACCGCCCACGGTCCTCGTCCCAACAACTCCGGCACCTTGGCAAGCGCCGCAGAGACCGCCGGGGGAAGCTCTGCGGCGAAACCGCCGAAGCGGGCAGCGGAAACCACCACTCCCTGCGGCACCTCAAAACCTGCCCGGCGCATCACGGCCAGAGTCGCCGCCTTGTTCCCGACCACCGCCGGCGCCTCGCCCTCTGGATCATCCAGGATGACCAGGGAGACAGCCGACGTCCCGAATGCCTGATCATTGGTCATGATTCTCTCCTCTACGGTTAGCGGCTCGATCTCTCCGAGCCGCCTGCTCCACGATCGCGGACGCCACGGCCTGGATCGTTTCGGTGGCCTCCGCCGGTGACAAGCCGAAGCGGAGACGAAAAAGTAGATACGAGGTCGACGACATCACATGTCGTAGCGCAGCAAATGTTTGTCGGGCGTCGTCATCGTCCAGATGTGACAACTGGCGTCGGAACACCTCCCAACGGTGGGTGTCCCGGTCGGGGAGACCCTGACCGAACAGCTCGAAGTCGTCGGAGGCGAGTATCGCGGCAATGACGCTGCGCACCATCTCCATGTTCTCCTCGGTGACCTTGAAGTGGACGGTGACCACCTCGATCCACTCCTCCAGCGTCTCGATGTCCCGGAAGAGTCCTTCCGCATGACCGAGCCTGGAGTGAAAGGCGGTGGCAGCGAGTAGCGCCTGGCGGGTGGGGAAATACCGGTAGACGGTCCGGTGGGTGACACCGGCCCGATCGGCCACTTCCTGAACCGAGAAACGATCGCTCTTCCGTTCGAGGAACAGAGCAGCTGCCGCTTCGAGGATGACCCTGCGAGTGGCCTCGGTGTGACGGGTGGAGGCGGTCATATCGGGACTATGTCACAAATATGGCGAAGCTGACTGCCGGTGGCCGGGCGTAGCCCATTGGTTGGTCCCGCCGAGGCCGCAGTCTCGGATCGGTGGCCATACCCCAGAGGTCTAGTAGACGACAAAGTCGAAACCGATCATTCCTGCCGTGAGTCCGAGGTATGCGGGGATGAGACCTGACGATGTGTTGGTGTCGAGTGCCCAACTCGCCCACGCTTCGATGAAGATGCGTCCCGCCGCGGTGAGCACTGCCCCGTCCGGTGATCAGCTGCAATTTCCGTCGGACCTTCCGGCCGTTCGCGTGGACGTCCGGGTCACGCATGCTCCAGTCTCTCCCTACTTGCCCCTCGTTTTCTGACCGATCGGCACCCAAGAGCAATCGCACCCGTTGACCTCGGCTCCCGCGCATACTCATCTGTGCGATCGACTCGCACCTTCGGTTTCCCGGAGTAAGCGATCGGATCAGGCTGACCGAAGCCCGCCCCAGTCAGCAGCTGAGCCACCGCCATGACGATCGCCGGCCCTATCTACCAAGGGGCCGAGATCTGGTGCGAAGAGAATTGTCATCCCGTAGATGGCGACCAATACCCAGGTGACCCCCACGCCCATGGCTCACCCCGCCGATAAGCGTTGAGCAACACGTAAGTGCATAGATGTTTATGCCCGCCAAAGCGAAGAAAGCCGCCACTTCAATTTCCGTCGCGGCAAGACCAACGGAAGCCGGATAGCCCCACGATGCTGAGTCCGGCGATCACCACCAGAGCCCACAACCAACCTTGAATCCGACCGACTGGCCAACGGCCGTCGTATCCATCATGTGCCTTTCGGTTGCGCCCATCACATACCTTCAGTTTTCTGACCGACTTTCCACGATGGGCATCAGGCATCCACCGTGATGGTCCCGACCATGCCGGCCTCCCGATGACCGGAGATTCCGCAGAAGAACTCCAGGCTGCCCGGGCCGGGCGGTTTGACCGCTAGCCCCGTGGTCGAGTTCGGCGGCAACTCGACGTGGATTTCGAGGCTGTCGATTTCGAAGGTATGGCCGATGTCGTCTTTGTTGACGATGAAGAGACCCAGGACCTCGCCGTCCTGCACTTGTAGGCTCGTCTCGATAAAGGCGGTGTTCTCGGCGGTGAGCACACCGGTGACCGTTGGTGCCCCGGCCACAGTTGACCCGCCACCCAACGTCGCACCCGCCGCTACCCCGGTCATCGCCGCGCCCAGTAGCGCGCCGACTACGGCGATGGTCACCCAACCGGCGCGACCGGTGCGACTCCAGATCGGCCCGCCCAGGCGCACCTCCCTGAAAGCGGTGATACCCCCGGCGATTGCGGCCACTTGTGCAGCGAGCATGAAGATCGTAAAGAGAAACGCCTCGGTGTTGGCCGGGCGAACGATGTCTTGGACGATAAAGGGTACGTTCCCAGCAATGATGAGCAGGGCCGGCACGGTGATCACCAGCCAAAACCACGGGCGACGACGCGCCCCCGACCAGAAGGCGCTGAGAGCCGCGGAGACGGCGACGATCACGATGAAGAAGAGAAAGATAGGGATCGGGGGAGCACCAGGCTCGCCGGCGATCGGCAGGGCAATGGCGACCACGAAGTAGACCAGACCAGCCAGCACGATGGCGTAGCCGGCAGCCACCAGGGACATCGCAAAGGTGCGCTCAAGGTGAGACCCGTCCGTGCGGACGGTGTGATCCCCCTCGCTGATAACGGCCATCTTCTCCTCCTCAGTTCCCGGTCTGATCCCGACCGCAGGAGAGCAGCCTCGCCGGTCCACAATGGCCGAGATCCATTTGTCATGACTATGTCTCGACCGTCATAATTATGACATCACCTAGGCTCCGCTGTCAAGTAGGCCGATTAATGGTGAACAGACTGTGCTCACGACACTCCGCTGTCGGCCCCTGGGTTCGCTACAGGTCAGGAGTCATCGGCGTGCCCGTCGGCCGTTCCGCAGAAGCTGCAGACGAAGAACCGCCAAGAACGGACGACCCGGCATGTAGAACCGACTGTCCCTGAACGAGAGCCACGCTCAGCAAAGCTCCGGGCCATCGACCAGAAACAAGGCCCTTGGACGATGGTCTGGCAAGAGCGATTTGTTGCCCTTTCTCGTGTAGGCCCATCGATAGGCGGGGAACCACTTGCGCCCCTCGGAGGAATCTCGTCGAGCCCGGGACTTCCGGCCCTAGTGGAATCTGGCCCGGTGGAGTACAAGGGGCTGAGTACCGAGGCTTCGTTGGAAGGTGGTCGTCATGTCGACCGATCCGATTATGGCGCAGCGAGCAGACCGAGTGGGATGGAGAGGATGGGGTTCCGATCTCGAAACGATCCGCACGGCGCCCAAGGTGCTCCTCCACGATCACCTCGACGGCGGCATGCGGCCGGCCACAGTCATAGACCTGGCGGCAGAGAGCCGGTACCGGGGCCTCCCCACCACCGATCCGGACGCGCTGGGGCAGTGGTTCCAGCGGGGTGCCGACCGCAAGAGCCTGGAGCTTTACTTGGAGGGTTTCGCCCACACCCTGGCGGTGATGCAGACCAGGGAGGCTCTGATGCGGGTCGCCGCCGAATGCGCAGAAGACCTGGCCGCCGACAACGTCGTCTACGCAGAGGTCCGCCTTGCCCCCGAACAGCACGTGGAGGGCGGGCTCACCCTGGACGAGGTTGTCCAGGCCATCCTCGAGGGGTTCCAGATGGGCAGCGAGGGGCGAGGCATCACGATCGGCCTCCTCGTGACGGCGATGCGCCAGGGCCACCGGTCACTGGAGATCGCCGAGTTGGCCGTTCGTCACAGGGACGAGGGCGTGGTCGGCTTCGACATCGCCGGCCCCGAGGCCGGATACCCTCCTACTTTGCATCTCGACGCCTTCCGGCTGATCGCCGAGGAGAACTTCCACTTCACCATCCATGCCGGGGAGGGGTTCGGGCTCCCTTCGATCTGGGAAGCCCTGCAGATCTGCGGGGCGGAGCGACTCGGGCACGGCGTGCGGATCGTGGACGACATCACCATCCGCCCCGACGGACGCCCATCCCTGGGGCGCTTGGCCAGCTTTGTGCGTGACCGGCGGATCCCGCTCGAGCTGTGCCCGTCGTCCAACGTGCACACCGGTGCCGCGACCTCCATCGCGGAGCACCCGATCGAGCTGCTGCGCCGCCTGCGCTTCCGGGTCACCGTCAACACGGACAACCGGCTGATGAGTGGGATCACGCTGTCGCAGGAATTTCACCGCCTGGTGGAGGCATTTGGGTTCGGTCTAGATGAAATGGAGTGGCTCACCTTGAACGCCATGAAGAGCGCCTTCTGGCCCTTCGACGGGCGACTGCGGATCATCAACGACCTCATCAAGCCCGGGTACGCGCGATTGCGGGCCGAAACGTCAACGGCCGAGCTCACCCTCGCTTAGGTCAGGCAATCTGTGGAACTGCTTCACAGCAGGGTCCACGCCCCCGAGTCGACGAGGACGCCTATCACAAAAGCCACCTTCAGGGCCTTGACGCTTCACGTGTGCGACGGAGAAACCTCGAGGCCGTCGAAGACAGCTGCGCCCGGATCGCCTTGAACGTTTCGGTTGAGTCCCCAAGGGGCTACGGGCTCAGAGACCACGACGAAATCGAAGGTGCCGGTTACCTATTCGTGACTGAAGTTTGACCAATGTCCTCAAACACGCCGACGCCACCCGGACCGCCGTCAACCTGGCTCATGAGCAGGGCCGGCTCTCGATGCGCGTCACGAACGACGGTCGCGGCGTCAACCCTGACACCGCCTCAGAGAACGGTCTAAGCCAGGCTTACGATGGTGAGGGTGCCGCCGACAGCGCGTATGCGGTGACGAAGCCAGGCATCCTCTCCGAGGGTTGGTCCCCGGGGCTTGGCTATCGGTCTCACCGCCGCCGCCGGAAGGATCATGCCTTCCAGTACCAAGAGCCTCCTGTTCCGTCGAGGGGCAAGGAGAGGATTCACCTGCCACGATGTCGCAATCCTCGTGGGCCACGGCCGAATCACAGCGAAGGATCCCGTCGAGCCGTCCAGGGGCGGTGGAGAAAAAGGCCGCCCGCAATCCATTGGATTCATACTCGGGCGTAGAGCTAGCCGTCCGGTCCGAAGGCCACATGGATGACTATCCAGTCGGATCACGAACCAACAGGCCCCGTCATGCGTATCAACGGACAGCGGTGGGCGGAGAGAGCCGCCCTCGGGAGGAGGAAAGATGAGAAGAGCTGTAGCGATGGCTCTGGTTTCAGCGTTGGCAGTGTTCACTTTGGCTATGCCGGCTTCGGCGACTGTCCACGAAATAGTCGGTCAGTGGTGCTCAGGGCAGGGGGACCTGTTTCCTCCGGGCATTAGCGGTGGATCGAATGGCGACAACTTCGCCCAGCCGTTGTTTGCAAGCGGGTTTGCGTCGATCGTCGCTCCGTTCGACCCAGACGGACCGGGACAAGAAGAAGGAGTGCTGGTGGCATTCGACTTCGACCATCCGGCATCGAAGATCACCGGGCTCGGCTTCTTCGTCCAAATCGACGAGATGCCCGACGGCACACCCGTCTATGTCGAAGCATTCGAGCTCAAAACGGCACACGGGTTCACCAACTGCAAGAGGCTCAGTTAGACGAGGATGGCCCCTGATGTTCAATCGATCGAGTGGGGCCAGCGACCCGCGGTTCGCCCTCGGCGACTGACAGAACGAGTTGGAAAGCCTCATCATCATCGAGTTCGATTGCCTTTCCGTTCATGTCGAGGAAAACGGTGGGTTGCCGTCCACCAAGGCATGATTGGTGACTAGCGCATGCAACAAGGCACCGGCATTGAGGTGGAAAGTCGGATAGGCGTCGTCACCAAACGCACTGGACTGGGGCCGCACCACCACTGAGCCGCATCTGCCCTGGCGATCCAGGGGATTCAATACCGAACCCTCCGGCGAGACAGGCCGCGGTCCGCTCGTCAGCGTCGGCCCGGCCGTCCCTGGCGGATACCAACCAAGACGTACTGCTCGGTTCTCTTGCCTGCTGAACAGTGCGACAATCGGGAGTGCGAGCTCGTCGTCGCCTGGACGACCGTCAATCGCTACGGTCGCGTTCTCGAGGTCCCGATGAGTCAGCCTCGTACGTCACGTCCCTGCCCGGCTGGAGCCGGATGCCCACTCTCACCAGGTAAGCCAATCCCAGGAGAACAGCAACGATCCCCCACCCAATACCAGGTGACGACGACACATCGGGAAAACCGATGAAGAATGCGCCCATCAAGGTGCCTATCCCCCCGGCCGTCCAGGCGGTGATGCGCGCGCCGGTGAGGTTGGAGGCTCCGAGGATGGCTGCCACCGCCAGTATCACGGCCGCCGCTGCCATGAAGGCGTAATGGCCGTCGACGCCGTGGATGTCGGTAGCACCACCACCTACTTGGAAGCGGGCCTCTGCAAAGCCGTAGGCAAGGGCGGTGCCTGCGGCGACTGCGGCAACTGCCCGCCCCGGCCCCGTCCAGGAGATTCCCTCCGCGGGCAATGGGCGGGGATGAAGCGCCACAGCTGCCAGGATCGGGGCCACGAGGATCAGGGTCGATGGGTCGAAACCCACGAGGGTGACCTCGAAGACCAACATCATCACCACCGCCGCTGCCGCCGCCCAGAGCGGAGCCTGTTTCCTCACCGGCTTGCGCAGCTGTACCGTCATCCCAACCAGAACGATCCAGATCGCCATGGAAAAGGCCAGCATGTGGTGGCGATGGGCGGCCATGTTGGCCAGTGTTTCATCGCCGTAGAAGAACTCCACGTAGCGCCCATACGAATCATCGGGCAGCCAGCCGGTCACGGGGTGGGTGATATCCGGAGGAACCATCACCACGAACAGGGCCAGAGTCGCAACGACGACGGTCAGGAATCCGATCCGACGAGCCCTTCCCTGTACTCGCTCCTCGATGGTTGCTGAGTCGGTTTCGACTCGCATGCTGTTTCCTCCTCTTTGCCTTCTGGGGTCCGCCGACGGTTGTCGCTCTCCAGCGGTCTACAGGCAATCATCCGACTTCGAAGGTCTTCCATCCACGGTGCTGGCCGGCCTCTGCCGGTGGGGTTTTCCCCACTATCCGGGATCACACTCCCCAAGGGCGCTCCATCGGGCATCGTCGCGTTCGAGGTATCTTCGTTTCGTGGCAACCACCGTCGTCGTCGCCGAGGACAGCTTCATCGTCCGTGAGGGAGTGCGGCTTCTCCTCGAGGCGACGGAGGAGATCGACCTGGTCGCCACGTCTGAGACCTACGACGAGCTCATGCTCACCGTTGAGGACCAACGTCCGGACGTCGTGATCACCGACATCCGCATGCCTCCTACCCGGACGGATGAGGGAATCCGAGCCGCTTTGGAGATCCGAGATCGCTGGCCTGAGACCGGCGTGGTCGTGCTCTCCCAATACGTCGAGCCCGGATATGTTCTCGCTCTATTCGAGAACGGGACCGCCGGTCTCGCCTACCTCCTCAAAGAGAGAGTGGGCGATCTCGACGAGCTGGTGAGGGCCGTCGATCGGGTCCTGCGCAACGGGTCAGTAATAGACCCCAAGGTGGTGGAGGTCCTCGTCGACGCCCGTGCCCGGAGAGCCGGGAGCAAGCTGGATCGCCTGACCGATCGTGAGCGAGAGGTCTTGGAGCATATTGCCGAAGGCAAGACCAACGCTGCCATCGGGCGCGATTTGTATTTGTCGGAGAGGGCTGTGGAGAAGCACATCAACTCGATCTTCACCAAGCTGGACCTCACCTTCGAAGACGACGTGAACAAGCGGGTCAGAGCCGTGGTGATGTGGCTGGCCGAGCATTAGAAGTGAGGAAAACCACACCGCCACGAACGTGCGAGCAGGCTTGGCTATGGCTGCGGGCAAGCCGATGATAGGGATATGCCCGTGAAAGCCAAGACGGTCAGGGTCGTGTTGGTGGACGACCAAGAGTCATTCCGGTCTGCCGCCCGACTGGTGATCGACATGATCGAAGGGTTTGAGCTCGTTGCGGAGGCGGAGTCCGCCGAGGAGGGTCTGGAGCTGGCCACCTCGTTGGCCCCCGATCTGGTGCTGATGGACATCAACCTCCCCGGAATAGATGGCTTGGAAGCCACTCGCCGCATCGTCGACAACCGTTGCGGGGCCCGGGTGATCGTCCTCTCCACGTATGAGGCCGCCGAATACGAGGCCCGCTCCCTGAAATCAGGAGCCGTGGCATTCATGTCCAAGTCGGACTTCGATCCCGACACCCTCCGGCGGGTGTGGGAGGGACACGGCCAGGCCTGAGACTCAGACGGATCGGCCGACGACTAGGTGACTCTCGGGCGATTGCTCCACATCGCGGGACACCACGTCGCCGAGAGGGATCCGAACGGACACCGTGGAGCCTCGTCCCCTGGTGGAATGGACATCCAGCTCCCCGCCGAGCGCCTCGACCCGGTCGCGAATGTTGATCAGACCCGTACCCTCATGAGGCCCTTCGGGGTCGAAACCGGCTCCGTCGTCGGTCACCTCGAGGCCCAGCATCTCCTCGGATGTGCCGAGCGTGACATGCACATGTGACGGCGCGGCATGCTTGACAGCATTGGCCATGGCCTCCAGGGCAGCGAAGTACATGGCCGACTCGACGTCTCTTGGATAACGTTCGATGCCCTCACCCAACACGTCGACCGGGATCGGCATCGACGCAGCCTGGGATTTGATGGCCACCGCCAAGTTCTCTGATTCGAGCAGCGGTGGATAGATGCCCTTGGCCAGCCTACGAATGTCATCGACCGCCGCCTGTGCCTCCTCGGCCAGCTCTCCCAGCTCGTCGGCTAGGCCTCCTGCTCCTTGCCTCATCGCAACGTGTCGGGCGAGGCCTATCTTCAACTTCAACGCCACCACCTGTTGCTGGGCCCCGTCGTGCAAGTCCCTCTCCAGGTGACGTCGCTCCGAGTCCTGCAGATCGACCAGACGACGCCGCGACTCCTGGAGCTCAGTGGCGCGGGCAGCCAGGGTGGTGTTGAGCCGCTGGTTTCCCAGGACCATCCCCGCAGATCCGGCCAAGTCGATGATGAGCCGTCTCTCGGTCGGAGTCACCGGGTCGCTCCGACCTTTGATCACCTCGAGCACCCCCACGAGCTGATCGTCGTGAAGAACTGGGTAGGTGAAGCCAGATAGCTGGTCCATCGACTTCGCCTCACCAGATTTCGGCATCTGGGGCCAGCCGGCGGCGGCCTCGAGACGCTCGTCTGGGTCTGCCAGCCATACCGTCGCCTGTTCCGCTCCGGTGCCCTCTGCCGTCAGCTGGGCCATACGCTCGAGTAGTCCCTGGGCTGGCTCGGCGCCGGCGAGACGTCGGGTCAGATTCGACAGCACCTCATACGGGGTGGCTCGCTTTCCGTATACCAGCCGGTTGGCCCATCGTTGAGCCCGCCGTCGCACCGGCTCGAAGGCAATGGCGACCACGGCGGTGGCGGCAACGGCCAGGGTGAGATCGCCCACCTCCGAGCTCAGCATCCCGCCCACACCCACTACCACGAGGACGTAGACCGCACCGATGAAAGCGGCCAGGGTCCCGTAGACCAGGGTGCGGGATATGACCAGATCGATGCCGTACAGGCGGTATCTGGTCACCGCCACCCCGTAGCAGACGACGCTGATGGCCACACCCAAGAGAGCCGCTAAGAGCTGCCACGCAGACTCATCGACCACGAACACTGCGAAATACAACGCAGCGGTTCCCAGGCCGATCCAGCGATACCGTCGTCGGTCTTCCCCGGTGCTGCGCCGGTACCTGGCCACAAGCGAGCCGACACAAACCCCCGAGAACGTGAGCAGGAGGAGATACAGGGGGTCGACGAGGGAGCCGATCCCGGTGTACTCAGTGGAGGGGGTCCCGTACTCGATGGTTGAGCCGGGCCGAGCCACCCAGACGAGTAGGGCTGTGACGGCAAGCATGGTGGTGACCGCCCCACGGCTGATCCACCGCCACCGGGGGGAGGGAAGCTCACCGTCGGGGAACAGCAGCAACCACAGGGTGAGCATGAGGAAGAAGCCAACAACGGCCCCCACGTTGACCAGCTCCCAGCCGATGGCGGCGCCCAGCGGGACCTCGGAGGGAGACAGGCGCTGCATCCCCGCTGAAGACACATCGAGCCCGGCGAGGTCACCTATCAGGATGGCCGTGGCCCAACCCGCGCTAGAGACGCCAACCAGGAGAGCTGCCCAGGCGGGCACCCATACCGCGTTGTTGTCCGGCTGGCGAGGGATGGCCAGCCATGCCAGGGCACCGAAGCCCACCGTGAAGAGGACGAACATGGCGCCTCCCCGTGAAAGGTGATCGGAGCGCCCGATCACGACGAGTGTGACAACTCCGTAGATGGCGGACAGGATCGCCGCGACAGCCATGGCACGCCCGACCCGCATCCTCCGCAGAGTCCCCCTTGAATGCGCAGTCTGAGCCGTCGTCACGCCACCGTCTCCACTTGGCGCGACGGGATTCTGCCCAGGATGAGTGTTCCCTTCCCTGGCGCGGAGGTCACCTCGAGCGTCCCACCCAGAGCGTCGAGTCGGTCGGCCAGGTTGGCCAGACCCGAGCCCCATTTCACCGCTGTGGGGTCGAAGCCTCTCCCATCGTCCGAGACCTCGAATGTCAGAGAGTCTCCGGTCTCGTGAAGCGCCACATGGGCCGAGGTGGCTTCTGCGTGCTTGACCACGTTCTGGAGAGCTTCCAGCACGCAAAAGTAGACCGCCTCCTCCACCGAGCGCTGATGACGATTCACCCCCGCGGCATGGACGGTGACCTGGATGGGGAGTTTCTGTGTCTGTGAGGTGAGGGCCGCTGCGGGACCCTCGGCTTCCAGCAGCGGTGGGTATATGCCACGGGCAAAATCACGCAGCGAGTCGATGGCTCGGTCGGTCTCGATCGCCACATGATCAAGCAGATCTGCCACCTCTCCCACCCCGAACGCCTCCGCCCGTTTTCTAGTCAGAGTCAGCCTCACCTTCAAGGCGACGAGACGCTGTTGGGCCCCGTCATGGAGCTGTCTCTCGAGATGGCGTCGCGTCTCGTCCTGGACGGTGACGAGACGCTGACGGGATAGTCGCAGCTTCTCGACCTGTCCCCGCAGGTCCTCGCTCAGCCGGATGTTGCGAAGGGCCAAACCCATGCCCGATGCCATCTGCTGGAGTAGCCGATCGTCGGTGGGAACAAGTGACTGGCCGCGGGCCGCCGACAGGGTGAGAGCACCGAGGAACTCACCGTCATGTATAACGGGTTTTGTCAGGTCCGCTTCCGGGATCGTGGCGTCGTCCGTTGTCGCTCTGACCGGAGGGTCGTCTCGGCTACGCGGCCAGACGGCGACCCGATCGAGTGTCCCATCCCTTTTCACCCAGACCGCGGCAGCCGCTGCCGTGGTGCCCTCGGCCAGGGAACGAGCCACTTGATCCAGAAGCTCCTCGTCGGTGGCTGTGATCTTCCGGGAGAAGTCGGAGAGAACCTCATATGGTGTGGCTCGCTTCCCGTACACGAGCCGGTTCGCCAGCCGCTGCAGCCTCTCCCGCAGGGGCTCGAAGGCAAAGGCCACAACAGCGGTGGCGCCGATCGCAAGCCACGGACTCGACTCGGAATCCACACCCAAGAACCTCCCCACCCCTAACACGGCCGCCACGTACACACCGGTGATGAACACGGCCAGAGTCCCGTATACGACCGTCCGGGAGATGACGACCTCGATGTCGTAGAGCCGGTACTTCCCAACGGCGATCGCGTAAGAGACGACGAAGACGGCTCCTGCCAGCGCGAACAGGGCGAGCAAGAAGTCTGCATAGAGCGTTGCTACGAAGATCATTAGGGTCATCAGGCTGAGGATGAGGACGGAGGCGCCCCACAGAACCCACTTGAACTGCTGGCGGGTGACTCCCCGGCTGCGCCGGAATCGGCCCGCCAGCGCCACCAGGGACAGGAGGGCAGCCAAGACCACGACTGCGTTTCCGACGACGTTTGCCAGCCCCCCTTCGTCGATGGGCACGGTGCTCCACGGGCGAAAGCTCCAAGCGATTTGCAGCGTGATGAACACCGTGGCGAAAGCAGCCAACCCGCCGACCGGACGCCACCGTGGCGAGGGCAGTGACCCATCGGGGAAGAGAAGAAAGCCAAATGTCAACTGAGCGACGATGGCTCCAGTGGCGAAGGGCGTGGCCATCAGGACCCACGCCGCCGACCGGGAGACATCGGCCGGGACCCAGTTGTCCTCCCACACCGTCGGGTCGATGGTGAGCGCGATCGTCCACGCAGCCTGATAGACCCCGGAGGCGAGGGCAGTGGCGGCCATGATCCAAATCACCTTGTTACGAGGCTGTTGGGGAACCACCATCCACACGACGACGGCGAAGAAGACCGAAAACAACGCAAAGGCGCCGCCCTCGGTCAAGAAGAGTCGGCTCTCTCCCGTGACGACGATCGTCGCCGATGTGACGATGCCGAGAGCAGCACCGACCACCACCACTGCCCTGAGGAGTCCGACCAGAGCCCGGTCCGTCATGATTTGCTCCTCTTCGGGAACCGATGGGCTCGCACCGGGGCCACCCTGCCATCAACGGTCGCTGGTTCGAGGGCATCGCTATCCGGCGGTGTGGTCAAGGCGGCGTATGTGGATTCGCTGAGGACGGTCTCACCGGGCTCACCCCATTGCTGGAGGCGCTGGGACAGGTTGACGGTGTCGCCGACGACGGTGTACTCCACTCGCTCTTCCGACCCCAGTATGGCGGCGGCCACTCTTCCGGTCGACACACCGATACCGAGCTCGAAAGTCTCGAGTCCCTGTTGTCTCCACTCGGTGTTCACTCTGGCCTGTGCCTCGTGCATGGCGATGGCCGTCTCCACGGCTCGCTCGGCGTGATCGGCCATCGGCTCGGGAGCTCCGAACACTGCCATCACCGCATCCCCGATGAATTGCATGACCGTACCTCCACGGTTCATGATCGCCCGATTCATCTCGGCCCGGTGGCGGTTGAGCTGGCCGGCCAGCGCGGTCGGGTCGGTGTGCTCTGCGATTCCCGAGTAACCCCTGATGTCGGACATGAGCACGGTCACCTCGAGTTCCTCGGTCTCCCCGATGCGGCGTCCCTCTCTCCGCAGCTTCTCCACCACTCCCCCGGGCAGCATTCGGGACAACTCCTCGCCCTGCTCCTCGCGCTGGGCGATGGCACGCTGCAAGGTGCGAAGTCGTTCCAGGGCCGCAGTGTTGCCGGCGGAGAGCCCCTCGGCGAGCTTCACGAACATCGCCTCGATGCGGGCGTCGGCGTCGGCCGCCGTGGTCTTCAGCGACACCGCGATCGCCTTGATCGGTGTCCCCTCCGCCACTAGTTCGAGGAGCCTGTGCTCGGCGGGGGTCAGCAAGCCGTCCGGTCTCACCGGCGTCGTGAGCGCTTCGACGATCCTGGGATCGAGCATCGAGCCCCCAGTCGCCACCTCCCTTACGGCACGAACCAATTGGTCACCCTCGGCGACACGATCCTTGAGCAGGTAGGCATATCCGGCTGCGCCATCGGACAGCAGCGAAACGGCGTACTCCGGGTCGTCGTATTGGGAGAGGATGACGATCCCGGTGCCCGGATGACGCTTCCGGACCAGCTTGGCGGCCTCTATGCCCTCGCGTTGAAACTCGGGTGGCATGCGGATATCGGTGACGACGACCTGAGGACCAGTCGCCTCCGCCCCGTCGACGAGATCATCGAAGTCGCCGGCAACCCCCACTATCTCGAGGTCCTCTTCGAAATCGATCAGTGCGCGTACTCCCTCACGAACCAGCAGGTTGTCGTCGGCCAGGAAGACGGAGATCGTCATGGTTCCATCATGCCGCACATCTCCTCCGCCGGACACGGGGCGAGCCGGTCAATCGGGGTGCGGAAACCCACACCTCGAAACGCCTGGTCCCACCATCGAGATTCGTAGCGCGATCGATTATGCTCAACGCATGCCCACAGTGAACTGGGCGATCCTGAGAACCCGCATCGAGCGGTTCCTGATCGGTTCAGGGATGTCGGGGCTGGCCTGGCTCCTCGAGCGCGCCGTTATCCGTTCGACAAGACGCGGCTCCGGGACATCACATGGGCACTGACAACGGGGTGCGCAGAGTCATGGTGGCAACTGATCGGTCCGAGACGGCCGATCGGGCGGTCCGCTGGGCGGCTGCCCTCGCCGAGCGATACGCGGCCGAGCTGCTCCTCGTCCAGGTCATCAGACCCGAAGATGCGCCTGGCACCGAGCGTGGCCGGGCCAGCGCCACCAAGGCTCGCCTGGCTGAGGGCGAGCTCGCCGCATACGCCGGCGAGCTGGCAGGATCAAAAGGCCTGGCCCGGGTGGTGTTGGACGACGATCCCGTCGCCGCGCTGCTCGGAGTGGCCGGGGAGGCGGAGGTCGACACTCTGGTTGTGGGCAACGTCGGCATGAAGGATCGCAAGAAGTTCCTCCTCGGCAATATCCCCAACCGGATCTCGCACAACGCCCGCTGCAATGTGATCATCGTGAACACCACCGGTGAACACGACCCGGCCCCGCCCGCGGTTCCGAGATCGAGTGCTGCCACGTCAACAACCGAATCCGAGCCACGATTGATGAGGCGGGCCAGTCACATCGGCGCCGTCATGGCCAAGCACGGAATCGAAGCGCTGCTGGCGCCGCATGATGGCTCCGGCTCCCAACGTCTCCAGGCGCAGCGTCTCCGTTCGGCGTTGGAGGAGCTCGGACCCACCTTCGCCAAACTGGGTCAGGTCCTCTCGACGCGGCCCGATCTGCTGCCGCCGGTATTCATCGAAGAGCTCTCCCAGCTACAAGACAATGTTGCCCCACTCACCGAATCCGAGGTGGTGGAAGTGATGGAGGACGAGCTCGGGGTTCCATGGGAGGACGTGTTCGATCGCATCGAACCGACCCCGATGGCGGCCGGCACGATCGCCCAGGTCCACAGGGCCATTCTTGAAGACGGGGAACGGGTTGTGGTCAAGGTGCAGCGGCCCACGGCCCGAGCCGAGATCATGGAGGATCTCGCTCTGCTCGAGCTGTTCGCCGAGAAAACCAAACACCGCCCTCTCTTCCATCAAATCATCGACATGTCGGCCGTGTTCGAGCATCTCTCGGATTCACTCCAGCGGGAGCTCGATTTCCAGCGGGAGGCGGCCAACATCCAGCGAATGGGAGAGATACTCGAGCCCTACTCACGACTGGGCGTTCCGGCCGTCTATGACCAGCTGACAACGCCTCGGCTCCTGGTCTTGGAGGAGGTGCAGGGAACTCCGGTCCGGCAGGCCCCCGGTGGCCCAATCTGTCGCGAGGCGGCTCACCAGCTCCTCGAGTCGTACTACCAGCAGATCCTCACCGACGGCTTCTTTCACGCCGATCCCCATCCGGGAAACCTCATGTGGTGGAACGACCGCATCTACTTCCTCGACTTCGGCATGGTCGGCGAAATCGGTCCTGACCTTCGCGAGAGCATGATGATGCTGTTGATGGCGTTCTGGCAGGAGGACGTGGGTTTCCTGATGGACATCACACTGATGCTTTCCGGAGGCCCAGGCCGCTCGGACCTCGACGTCGATCGGTTCCGCCAGGAGCTCGGTGACCTTTTGGCCAAGTACCGGAACGTATCTTTGCGAGAGATCCAACTGGGGCCGATCCTCCAGGAGATGACAGAGATCGCGATTCGGCATGAGGTGCCGCTGCCCGCCTCCTTGACCCTGACCGCAAAGGCACTGGCCCAGATGCAGCTCACGGCGGCCGAGCTGGATCCCGAGCTCGATCCCTTTGAAGTGGCGGGGAGCTTCCTGATGCGAACGATGACCACCCGAATCCGAGAGACCATCAATCCCAAGTGGATGTTCTACGAGAGCCAAAAGCTCAGAATGAGGATCACCCGATTGGTCGAGGCCTTGGAGCGGCTGACTGGGGCCAGACCGGGACCCAAGCTGCAGGTCAACTTCAGGGCGGAGCGACTGGAGGAAATCGTCCGTCGAACCGGGCGAAGGCTGTCTCTAGGCGCCACCGCGAGCGCCGCTCTACTCGGAGCAACCCGGATCGCCGGCAACGACAGGACACCCAGGTCGGTTCCTCTGGCGCTAGGGACCCTCGGCGGCGCCCTGGCGGTCCGCTTGCTCGCCGATCTGATCAAGGCCGACGACTAGGGGCAGCGACGGTCAGTCGAGACACATCCGGCTCGATCCTCGACGGCGAACATGAGATGTGATCGAATTCGATCAGAATCATGGGAGTCGACCAGCTATGACTGACGAATACAGCCGAGGCGCACATCGCCGGGTGTAGCCGGGAATCATCTCCCGGCCGACGACATCGGACCTCGCCTCTCATACCTTCGATCCCATGAGAAAAACGTTCCTTCCAACGATCGCGCCGGCCATGGCCCTCTCCCTCGCAGCGTGTGACAACACCGGCGGAGATCTGTCCGCCCAAGAAGCAGTAGCGACGGCGGAGGTCTCCGTTGTCGACAATGGGTTCGAGCCGAGCGCCATCGAGGTATCCGCTGGGGATACGGTGACCTGGACGTGGAGCGGATCCGCGCCCCACGACGTCGACGGCGAAGGGGTCCAAAGTGAGGTCCAGAGCACAGGGAGCTCTCAGCACACCTCGATACCGTCGGCGAACACCAGTAGGTGTGCAACATCCACAGCGGGATGACCGGTCTCGTGGTGGTCACCGGCCGGTGAAAGGCTCAGTTCTCGGATTCGCTTCCTGATCGTCGCCGGGATCCTGATCCGGGCGATGCTGGCCGGGCTCTTCATATCGGGGACCTCCAATGCCAGGACGAGCCACGTCATCTCTGGCGCCGAGCTCCCCGATATGGGCATCTCCCGGGGTATCGGCCTGGAGGAGGGTCAAGCCGGGGACTGCCCGAGATAGGTGGCGGTTGGCTCCACTCTGCTACTGATCGGAGTCTGGGTCCAAGGGGCGCTGGGGCATTTCCGTTCGCCGTCACCACCGTCATCCACATCCCACTCGGTGTCGTCCTTTTCGGGTTGTCTCTCAATCGGGCCATCGCTACGAGGCCCGCTCCCAATCGACGAGATAGCAGCCGCCAGCTCCCGGCGCCGGGTTGGGGCTGGACCGGCCTTTCCTCTGGCACCCGACTAGGACCATCCCACGCACCCTTCCGATTGGTTAGGGTTGCGTCCCGTCTGGTGCCGGAGTTGAGACACGTGTTGGGGGCATGAGAGACGGCGAGAGAGGACCAACGACAGACCAGGTTTGGCGTCGACTGGTGGCGGCCGGGACTGCCGCCATCCTTCTAACGGTGGCTGGCGCGGCATACGCGGCCGATGAGACCACGACCACCACTCAGCCCAGCACCACCACGACCACGACTCAGACCACCACCACCACCGAGCCGAGCACGACGACGACCGAAACGGATCCGGTACCAGAAGAGGGCGACGATTCCGAGAACGTTAAGCTGCTCACCCCACCTCAGATCGTCTTTCCCGTTGCCGGTGAGCATTCCTTCGTGGACACATTCGGCGCACCCCGTGACGGTGGACGCCGCCAGCACAAAGGCAACGACATTTTCGCGGCCAAAGGCACACCGGTGGTGGCAGTATCCGACGGCACCATCGACCTCATGAGCACCGGCGACCTCGCCGGGCAGTACGTCGCCCTCCGTCACAACGACGGATGGCGCTCGATGTACATGCACCTGAACAACGACACACCCGGCACCGACGACGGCCTCGCCATCGGTTACGCCGAAGGGATAGAGGAGGGAATGAAGGTCACTGCCGGCACCGTCATCGGCTTCCTCGGAGACAGCGGCAACGCCGAGTCGACGTCCCCGCACCTCCATTTCGAGCTACACCAGCCAGACGGTCTCAAGATCAACCCGTTCCACGCCCTGATAAACGGCCTGCACCTCGACACCGTCTCTGGCGAGCCGGTTCCTGTCCAAGCAGTAGCCGGGGAGCGGGGACCCGACACCCACAACACGACTCTGGTTGGGAATCTGGATCCCGACGAAACCGGGTTCAACGCGGGAATCGCGGTGAGCGGTGACCATGTCTACATGGGCACCTGGGGTCGACGAGGACGCTGTCCGGGGACGGGGGTGAGGGCCATCGACGTCTCCGACCCGACAGCGCCAGAGCGGGTGGCCTCTTTCGCAACGGGCGAGGAGTTCCCCGGCACCGGCGCCGAGTCGCTATGGGTTGGAGAGGTCGACAGCGCCGGCATCGGAGGCACGATCGGAGTCGTCGGATTGCGGCTGTGCGAGAACAACTGGAGGGGCCGTCTCAGTGCCGAGTTCGCCGGTCTCGCCATCTACGACCTGACCGATCCTGCCAATCCCGAGCTGTTGTCAACGGTTCACTCCGGTGAGAACACGCAAGGGGTTCACCACGTCGATGTCATCTCCGATGACGATCGCGTCATGGCCGCGATCGCGGTGCCGCAGTCGCATCTCCACCACGAGGACGCCATTGGTGACATTCGATTCCTCGATCTGAGTGACCCGGCAGAGCCACGGCACCTCTCCGACTGGGATCTGCGTCGCGACGGCCCGAAGAGCCTGGTGGACGAATTGATGGCCTCAGTGGGCGACGAAGCCCTCTCCGGGCACAGCGTCACCTGGCTCAACCCGACGCTGGCCGTGGCCGCTCACTCCGCGGCCGGGCTGATCACGCTCGACCTATCCGATCCCACCCGCCCCGAGCACATCGCCTCGGCCTCCCCGTATGACACCTCGGAGGCTGCTGCCCATCACCAGAACGGACGAGGGCACGGGCACAATGCCCATTCCGGATGGCTCTACGACGGGGAGGTGCTCGTTCAGGATGACCAGCAGCTCAACTCGCCCTCCGAGGACAGCACTTGGGGTCATCAGGTGCTCTACGACTTCTCCGACCCGTCCCAGCCCGTCCCGTTGTCCACGTTCGCCACGGAGAACTCTGTCGCCGGCGAAGACGAAACACTCGGACGTGATGGCTTCTACAGCGCCCACACCTCCATCCCCTACGGGGAGACCAATGAGTTGGTCGCTTGGTTCTCGGACGGCGTCCGCGTCGTAGACCTGGCGGAACCATCCGACCCCAGAGAGGTCGCCTACTTCGTGCCACCTCCCCGAGCCGACCCCCAGGGGTGGTGGATCGCTCCCGATGGCACCCGGGAGATCCCGATGGTTTGGGGCGTGGCCACCGATGACCGATATGTCTACGCCAGCGACATCAACTCCGGGCTGTGGATCTTCAGGGTGATCACCCGCCAGTCCGTCTCCGACGCCCAGGTGTCCTGATCATTCTCCCGGTCACCACGTTTCATAATGAACGAGATCTTCGAGCGGTCGGCGGTCGGGATTCTCGATCGGCTTGAGCGGCCGGTCCGCGGGATAGCCGAGCCCGATCAACCACCAGCATCTGTATGTCTCGGGAATCTCCAAGACCTCTCGGGCAACCTCCTGATCGTGAGCCGAAGAGTGCCCGCTCCCGATGCCCAGGTCGGCTGCCGCCAGCATGATGCTCATCGTCAATTGGCCCATGTCGTAGGCGACGGAGATTCGGTCGCGCTCAGCTTCGGGTTCGGGCCCGACGAGAGCGATGGTGGCGGCCGAGCCAGGGATGTGCCGGGCGCCCTGCCAGATAGCGGAGAGCCTCTGCAAACGGTCCTTGTCACGAACCAAGACGAAGTCCCACCGTTGTTGATTGCTCGACGACGGCGTTCTCCGCGCGGCTTCGAGGATCCGATTCAAGTCCTCGTCGATGATCTGGCGGTCTTCGTAGGCCCTGACGTTGCGTCGAGATCTGAGCGCGTCCCAAGTCTCCATATCAACCTTCCTTCGAGATTCCCGCGAGCATAGGCGAAATCGCTTGACTTCAAGTTAACTTCAAGTTGTAGTTTCTGCTCGATATGACCCATTCAACCGACCACATCGCCATCGTCACGGGGGCGTCCCGCGGTCTCGGGTTGGCCACGGCAAGGGCTCTCGCCGACCACGGGTGGACTCTGATCATCGATGCCCGCATCGCTGACGACCTCTTCGCAGCAAAGGCATCCATTGGTGACGAGGTGATTGCCATACCCGGAGACGTGAGCGATGCCGAGCACCGCCAAAGTCTGATCAAAGCCGCTCACGAGGCCGGAGGCCTCGACCTCCTGATCAACAACGCCTCTGTGCTCGGACCGAGCCCGCAACCGAATTTGGACAGCTACCCGCTGGAGACCCTTCGTCAGGTCTACGAAGTCAACGTCTTGGCACCGCTGGCGCTGATCCAGAGTGCCCTGCCCCTGCTCCGACGGCGCCGCGGCACTGTGGTCAACATGAGCTCGGATGCAGCCGTCGAGGCATATCCGGGTTGGGGTGGTTACGGATCCTCCAAGGCTGCTCTCGACCAGATGACATCCATCCTCGCCGCCGAGGAGCCCAGCCTGGCTGTCTATCGCTTTGACCCCGGTGACATGAACACGCGAATGCATCAGGAGGCATTCCCGGGCGAGGACATCTCCGACCGGCCACCACCGGAACAGAGCGTGCCTCCGCTGCTCGCCCTCATCGAAGGGCGCCCTCCATCAGGCGCCTATCGGGCATCCGACGTGCTTCTAACGACATGACCCTTCTCGGCGGACCTCTCGATTTCTTTCTGCCCGACTCGAGCATCGCCACCGTGCCGGCGGAACGACGCGGCACCGGTCGTGACCACGTCCGTCTCATGGTGACCGACCGAACCCCCAGATTCATCGAACACGAGGAGTTCTCACGTATCGATCGACACCTCAGCACCGGTGACGTCGTGGTGGTGAACACATCGGCAACAGTCCCAGCCGCGGTTGACGCCCGCACCGAAGACAACACCCAGGTCAAGGTCCACTTCGCCTCCCCCGCCGCAGCAGGTCTGTGGACGGTCGAAGTCCGCAACCCGATCGAAAGGGGCGGAACGACGCCGGGCCCGGATCTGTCTCCACAGACCCTCCGCTTGCGGGGAGGAGGACGTCTCCATCTCCTGGCCCGAAGCCCACGCACACCCCGTCTCTGGGTAGCAGCCGTCGACATCCAGCGAGACTTCCTCGGGTACTTGCGGGCACACGGCGCACCCATCAGATACATACCGGGGCCTGCCTGGCCGTTGGCCACCTACCAGACGGTGTTCGCCACCGAGCCCGGCTCAGCAGAGATGCCGAGTGCGGCTCGACCATTCACTGCTGAGCTGGTGACGCGGCTGGTTTCACGGGGGATTTCCGTGGTCCCGATCGTGCTCCACGCCGGCGTCTCCTCCTACGAGGAAGGCGAGTCACCGGGCGAGGAGCGCTACAAGGTGTCCACGACCGCGGCTGCAGTCATAAACACGATGCGAGCGTCGGGCGGGCGGATCATCGCCGTCGGCACGACGGTGGTCCGCACCCTCGAGTCGGTCGCCGATGACACCGGCACCGTGCACCCGGGTCAAGGTCTCACCGATGTGCTGGTCACCCCTCAATCCGGTGTCCGGGCCGTCGATGGGCTTCTAACGGGTTGGCACGAGCCACGATCCTCGCATCTCGAGCTCCTGGAAGCCTTCGTCTCGAGGGACCATCTCGAGACCGTATACGAGGAAGCGAGGGTCAACGGCTATCTCTGGCACGAGTTCGGCGACGAACTTCTGATTCTCCCCTGAGAGCGCCAGAGACCATCGGATCGAGAGTCAGGGCGGGCGCCTCGTCGGCTCAGACATCTCTCCGACGACGTTCCGAACGCCCTCACAGGTCACGGGGACGGGCGTGTAACGCCATCGAGGATGGACGGGGGTGCAGGTACGGCATGCAGCCGCTACCTTTGAGACCATGGAGGAGCGGGAAATCGTGGGTGGCGAGGATTTGGACGAGGCACTGGAGACGTCTCGCTCTACCGGCCGGCCCACACTACTGCTCGTCGAGTCTGACGACGGTCTCGCCGGGCCTGTGATCGATCGGATCCCTGACTCGGCCAAGCCTCTGCGCCGGGCTGTTGGGGCGAAGGCGACCCGGGCCAAGATCGGGTGCGTTGCCGACATCCTGAATCTCGAAGAGGCCGAAGGCGGGGCAATCGTCGTCGAGAACGCCCAATTCGTCGATGCCACCTCGCTGGGCCGGATACGACGCCTCCTCAAGAGAGAAGACCCGGGTCGGCTGATCGTCGTGGCCCATACACCCGTAGCGCCGGAAGACTCCTGGTGGCTCGATGACCTCGCCACCACTGCCCGAGACCACGGGACGCTGATGACTATCGAAGGCAGCGGCTCGGGCGAGTCCCCGGTTGCACCAGTCGCCGAAGATGTCGAGCGGACACTCGTGCTGGCTTCGCAATTGGTCTCCGAGCCGATCCCGGTGGCAGTGGCTGCCCGTCTCCTCGAGGTCACCGAGTCGGAGGCTATCGCCGTAGCCGAGAACCTCATCGGGCGTGGCCTGCTCGCCGAAGATCGGTCGGGGTTCCAGGCGTCCCCGGCAGGTAGGGTGGTCGATGCCGGAGCGGCACGTCTCGGTCATGTGGCCGGGAGACTGGCAACGGCTTTCGCCGCGGCTGGCGAAGACCAGGCAGTGATCGGCGCCCTTCACCGGGCGGCAGGTGACGATCAGGCTGCCTACCCCCTTCTTCGTGACGCGGCACGGGATGCGCAGGGGACCGCCCTCGGGGAGGCGTATCATCTGGCCACCGAAGCTCTCGCTGCCGCCGATTCGGCCGATCTCGGCACCGAGGCCGAACTCGGTGAGCTCCATCTCATTTGCGGGCGACACCTGCGGGCCGTCGGTCGCTCCGACGCGGCATCTGCCCATCTCGAGGAGGCAGTGACCCAACTCGAAGGAGCAGCACGAATCGATGCCCTCGGGTTTGCTGCATCAGTAGCCGACGACCGCCAGCATCCCCAGGAGGCAGAGCGAATCCTCGCGGTGGCCGAGTGGGAAGCGATTCATCAAAACGAGCTCGCCAAGCTCGGCTCCTTGGGAACCTTTCGCGCCAGGGCGCTGAATCGGATCGGCTTCGCCGCCGAGTCAGATGCCATTCTGTCCAAGGCCAGCGCCATCCTCGACGAGCACGCCACCCCGGTGCAGCAGTTCTATGCCGCCGTCAACCGGGCCTGGATCCTGTTCGACCGGGGCCAGGTCTCCCGGGCGGAGTCGGAGTTCACCCATTTGCGGGACATGACAGACCGCCATGACCTGGCCGGGCTCGCCGACAAGGAGGCCTGGCGGGCACGGGCCCTCTTTGCCACAGGCCACCCCCACCAGGCCCTCGATGCCGTCGAAGCGGCGAGGGAACATGCCTCGAATGCTGACGTCGAGGCACCCATCTTCCTGGCCGAACTGGCACTCACCGAAGGAGCTCTACTCACCGGCCGACCCCAAGACGCACTCCAATCCTCGGAGCGGGTCCTCGACATGGTTGACCGTATCTTGCCTGCCTGGGAGAACGTCGCCCGCTCGAACCGCGCCCTCGCCCTTCTCCGTCTAGGCCGGACGTCCGATGCGGAGGAAGAGATCGAGATCGCCCTGGCAGTGACACCCCCCGGAGCCGACGGGTGGCGATGGCGATCGAGATGCCGCGCCATCCAGATGGAGATCCAAGGAGTGTCCAGTTCTTTCCCGCAGCATGATGCGGAAGATCTCGCCGACATGTTTCTCCAGTCGGAGTACTACGGCTGGGCAGCCGAGCTCCTCTGTGTCATCGCCGAGAACACTCGAAGTAACGAAGCCGCACGCGAAGCACTGGCTTTGGCGACTCAGATCGGCAACCTGATGCTGGCAGCGAGAGCAGCTGAGGCCGGTGACCTGTGGGGTGAACCGGTGACAGCACCGACGATCCGAGGCATCCGGTCGATGGAGATGCGCCTGCCCGATGAGTGGGTGGACGAATGGCGATCGAGTCCCGCAGTCGCCGCGGCATTGGCGGCACCGGAACCCGATGTGGATGAGACGGGAGCTGAGAACTCAGAAGCCCTCCAAGAGGCTCTGCGACGCGCCGGTCTCGTCTCCGCAGACACCATTCTCAGCCCGGCACAGAGGCGGTCGGGTGGCCTGGTGCGCCACCGGCGACGACGCCGTCGGCCTCTGGTCATGTTGGCTGCCGCTCTCGGAGTGATCGTTTTGACGGTGGGAACATCTCTCGTGGTGGCACAACTCACCCAGCCCGATCCCATTCCGGAGGCGGCCGCCACAGCACTGCCCGAGAACCCGGGTACGACCGAGGCGGCTCCCTTGCGCTTGGAAGAGACCGAGATCGATGTGCCGGTGGATCTGCTTTTCGGTACCTCACTAGATCGCGGCGACCCGGGTCGTTCGGGACACTTCGAGGTCTCGGGACCACGCACGGTCGACGGGTACTACTGGGTCTACCAGGCGGCCGGTGCCATCGGCGCCACACCACTCTCCTACGGGAACAATCTCCTGGTCGGAAGCAATGACGGCACCTATCAGGCCATCGATCTCACTTTGGGAGACAGCGTCTGGAGCATGACTGCGGAAGCGCCAATCGCCACGTCGGGGAGTCTGGGGACATCCAGTGTCGGCGAAGGTGGCTCAGCCGGGCTCGTAGTCGTAGTCGCCGATGATGGAGTCGTCCGGGCGAGACACGCTGTGATCGTTGAAGAGAGCGAGCGCTGGAATCAGCGGCTTGGGGGGCGGATCAGGTCTTCGCCTGTCGTCGACGATGAACGGGTGTACGTGGCAACCACCGATGGCCAGGTTCATGCCATCGACTTGGGGACGGGAGAGGTCCTCTGGACCTATCCCGGACCAGATGCCGAGCCGTTGGGCGCAATCACCGCCGGCCTGGCGCTGGACAACGGGATCATCTATGCAGGCACCGAGACCGGCGGACTCCATTTGATCAACACCGACGGGACACTCCACTGTGAGACCAGACTCGATGGCTCGATCCGTGTGAACCCGGTGGTGACCGATGGTCGTGCCTACATCGCCTTCGGATCGTTGTTGAGGGTTTTCCCAGCGGGTGTGTGTGAGCAGCTCGTGTCGGAGGCCGTCCAATATCTGAGTGAAACTGTCATCGAGGTGGCGCCCGCCGTCGTCGGCGATCTCATGTACATCCCAAATGGGATCTTTTTGAACGCCATAGACCGGAAGGCCGTCGAAGAGGGCGTAAGTGATCCGCTCGACGTTCATCACTGGAGCCCTGGGCAGGTGCGGGCAAACGGCAAGATCGCCTCGCCTCCGGTGGTCACCGACGATGCCGTCTACTTCGGAACCGAAACAGGATGGGTCTACGCCGTCGACGCCGACACCGGAGAACTGCTGTGGCAATGGCAGACGGAAAGCTACGTGCGCGCCTCACCGGTCGTCGTGGACGGAGCGGTCTACATTGCGAGCGGAGACGGCAGGGTCTACGCGGTCGGTCCCTCCGGCTAGGTCTCGGCGCGACGGAGACACGCTCTCCGGCTCGGTGATGATGCAATGAAACGCTCCAACTCCCATATGTGGGAGCCAGAGCATTAGGAACGCGTCAGGCCGGGACTGAGGCGGCGAGGCGGCGTGACACCGTGTTCATGTAGTCGATCAGCTCGTCAGGTGCCTGGATGGTGAAGTCGGCATCCAGCCAGATGAGGATGAAGGACAGCCATTCGAGAGAGTCTCCCTGCAACTTGACCATGCACCGGTCGTCGCCGAGAGGCTCGACTTCGGCTTCGCCGTGGCGGAACTTCGGCTCGATCACGGATGCCGGGGCCTCGACCGTTGCGACGACTCGATACCTCATTGGCATGGATCGGAGGGACTGCTCCACGTACGCCGCGGCGTTCCCTCCCGGTATCGGGCGACTGTCAAAAGCGATTCGCGTCCCCCATGGGGACTTCATACGATCGAGTCGGAAGGTCCGCCAATCGTCGCGATCCCGGTCGTAGCCGAGGAGATACCAACGTTGGTGAATCGACACGAGTTGGTGAGGCTCAACGTGGCGCTCGGTCTCCTCGCCATCCCTTCTCTGGTATTCGAAACGAAGACGTTCGTGGTCCCGGCAGGCCTGGGCGACCATGGTGAGCACCTCTGCGTCGACCGTCACCCAGGACCGCACGAGAGGCACGACGGCACGTTGCAGAGTGGCGATGCGGCGTCGGATGCGAGGGGGGAGGACATGCTCCAGCTTGGTGAGGGCACGCAGGGAAATCTCTTCAAGTCCCTCGATTGTCCCCCCGGCGGCGGTGAGGAGGCCGACGGCGATAGCCATTGCCTCGTCGTCGTCGAGAAGCAGTGGGGGAATATCCGCGCCGGCATGGAGTTGGTATCCCCCTGCGGGGCCACTGATCGAGCTCACCTCGTAGCCCAGGTCACGTAGCCGGTCGATGTCCCGGCGCAACGTCCGCTCACTCACTTCCAGACGTCCCATCAACTCGGGCCCGGTCCACACCCGTCGTGACTGAAGGAGGGACAGCAAACGCAGCGCCCGGGATGTGGTGTCACCCATATTTCGGATGATTCTAGAGATTCCGGTCATTTTCTGGCATGAATAGCAAATAGCGTCTGCAAGCCACAAGAGATAAGGAGAAGAGATGAACGAAGTGATCCGGGCCGAAGCGCTCGTGAAGACATACGGTGACGTGCTGGCTCTGGACGGACTCGACCTCAGTGTCCCTGCGGGAACTGTGCTCGGTCTTCTCGGGCCCAATGGCGCAGGAAAGACCACCGCCGTCCGCATCCTCACAACGCTGTTAGAGCCCGATTCGGGGACTGCCACCGTGGCGGGGATCAACGTGGCGGAAAATCCCAATGAGGTCCGCTCTCGCATCGGCCTCTCCGGCCAGTACGCAGCGGTCGACGAGTACTTGACGGGATTCGAGAATCTGTATCTGTTCGGCAAGTTGTACCGACTGGGCAGACAGAAGGCGAGAGAACGAGCACGGGAGCTGCTGGAACGTTTCGATCTGACCGAGGCCGCCGACCGGCCGGTGAAGACCTACTCAGGTGGTATGCGGCGTCGACTCGACCTCGCGGGAGCGCTGGTGGCCAACCCGACAGTTCTCTTCCTCGATGAGCCGACGACCGGGCTCGATCCTCGCAGCCGGGCTGACATGTGGGAGGTCATCCGGGAGATGGTCCAGGCTGGGACGACCCTGTTGCTCACGACTCAATACCTGGAGGAAGCCGATCGGCTCGCCAACGAGATCGTGGTAATCGACCACGGGAGGGCCATCGCCCGGGGGACAGCCGACCAGTTGAAGAGCCAGATCGGGGGAGAGCGTGTCGAGCTCGTCATCTCCTCGACCGACGACCTGAGCAGGGCGCGAGAGACCCTCACGTTCTTCGCCGTCGGTGAGATCGTCATCGAAGAGCAGACCAGGACCCTCACCGCGCCGGTGACTGGTGGAAGCGGTGTGCTCGCCGAGGTATTGCGCGGCTTGGACGCCAACTCCATACCGGTCCTCGATGTCGGTCTGCGAAGACCAACCCTCGACGACGTGTTCCTCACACTCACCGGTCGCGCTGCTGAGGAATCCGACACCTTCGAACCCGTACTGAAGGAGATTGCCTGATGACACAACTGACATGGATGGTTGCCGACGGGTTCGCAGTGGCCCAGCGCAACCTGATCAAGATCAAGAGGGTACCAGAGGTCCTGGTTTGGGTCCTGATCTCCCCGATCATGTTCGTGCTGCTGTTCACCTACGTGTTCGGTGGCTCGATCGAGATTCCCGGCGTTCCGTACGAAGAGTTCCTCATCGCGGGGATCTTCGCCCAGACCGTGGTGTTCGGTGCCACCTACACCGGAGCCGGGCTGGCAGAAGACATGCAGAAGGGGATCATCGACCGCTTCAAGTCGCTCCCGATGACGAGAGCGGCGGTGCTGATCGGTCGCACCGGCTCGGACATCGTCTACAACGTCCTGTCGATCAGCATCATGGCCGTCACTGGTCTGGTCGTGGGATGGAGGATCCACACATCGCTGTGGGAGGCGGCGGCCGGCTTCGCCATCCTGCTCCTGTTCTCCTACGCCTTCTCCTGGGTGATGGCAACGGTGGGTTTGATGGTGCCCAGCCCCGAGGTGGTCAACAACGCCTCGTTCATGGTGATCATGCCGCTCACGTTCATCTCGAACGCGTTCGTCCCAGCTCAGAACCTGCCCACACCCCTTCGCATTTTCGCCGAGTGGAATCCGGTGTCAGCGGTGACCCAGGCGGCGCGGAACCTCTTCGGGAACACCTCGCCGATGTTTCCACCGGGTGACGCTTGGTCGATGCAACACCCCGAGCTCTACACCCTGATCTGGGTCGTGGTCCTGGTGGCGATCTTCGCGCCGATCTCGGTCCGTCTCTACAAGAGGACCACCTCCAAGTAGGCAAGTAGCGACGCCCGTTCCGTGCGAGTCTGTCCCCACCCTCGGTGGGTAGACCCGCACGGAACGACTCTTGCCCGGTCGGGTGGCGAGCGTTTTGCTCGCGCTTTGCAGCACAGTGGAGGAGCCGCCAACATCGGGTTTTTCGAAAGGCCTCAGATTGCAGCTTGCACCCTCGCTCCACCGCATCGGATCGGACATGGTGAACGTGTACCTCATCGAGGACGAGCAGGGGGTGACCCTGATCGACGCCGGGATCCCCGGTCTCTGGAAAGAGCTCGTCACCGAGCTCGACGCCATGGGGCGCTCACTCGACGACATCAGGGGCGTGGTGCTCACGCACGCCGATGACGACCACCTCGGCTTCGCCGAACGCCTCCGCACCGATCACGGCGTGACCATCTACGTCCACGACGCCGACGCCTCACAAGCCCGGGGCGACGTGAAGAAGAAAAACCCACCGTGGGGAAAGATGAAGGCCGGTCCGACACTCTCCTTCCTCTGGTACGCGGGACGCCGGGGCGGGTTGAGCGTCAAGTCGGTCGCTGAAGTCACGACCGTTCGAGATGGGGAAGTCCTCGACCTCCCCGGCGATCCCCGGATAATTCACACACCCGGTCACAGCTCGGGCAGTGTCGCCATCCACTGTCCGGCAGTTGACGCCTTGTTCGTCGGGGACGCGATGACCACCCGTCATGTGCTCACAGGAGTCGAAGGGCCCCAGCTGGCTCCGTTCACCCTCGATCCGGAGTCGGCGCTGCAATCTCTTGAGAAATGGAGTGAGATCAACACCCGCTGGGTGTTGCCCGGCCACGGCTACCCGTGGGAAGGAGGGGTTCGGGAGGCGGTAGCGGGGGTCCATGCCGCTGCCGGCAGATGAACCGCTCCTTCAGGAGCGGGCAAGGCGATAGCCAACGCCGCGAACGGTCTCCACTTCCCCGGCACGGCCGCCCAGTTTCTTCCGCAGTGTGTAGATGACGGCGTCCACCACATTGGACCCCAGTGGCTCGTCATAACCCCAGATGGACTCGAGGAGTTCAGTCCTCTCGACGACATTCCCGGCACGCTCACTCAGCCACGTCATGACGTCGAATTCCTTCGGCGTGAGATCGATGCGCCGTCCCTCCACGACGAGCTGACGCTGGCCCACATCGAGCAGTCCATCCTCCTCGATGCCCAGCTCCCGAGCAGCCACCCGTGTCAGCCATCCGTCCACGGACGATGGACCGAAGTCGAGACAGAAGCTGGCATAGCCATGCCCATCGATCTCGACGGGATTTCCGACCTGCTGCGCCTCGAGCTGAGTGAGGGCAGGGCCATACACATCGGGATTGTCGGTGGCGCTGTAAATGCGGCGAAGCCGGGGACGCAGCTCCATGTACATCCTCTTCAGGTCGAGCCACAGGGCGGCTTGCGCCTCGCCCGGAGAGTCTCCGTTACCCCATGTGAGCCAACGCCGAAGGTACAAGGCCTCTTGCCCCGCGGAGAGACGGCTCTAACGCAAGTGTTCCAGCCAGAGAGCGACGACGGGATCGTTGGAGAGACTTTCCAGGTCGTCGATATTCGACGTGATGATGGAGAACCCCGCAACCCGGCCCTCTCCGTCCCTCGCCACCCGGAACGTGCCCCGGTCGAGGTTCCACCACTGCTCGATGAGAGGCGCGGCCGCAGGATGCTCATGACGGGCCACGATGGAGCGGATACCTGGCAGGTCCGAGACGACTGCCGGCTCCACGGCGTAGGTGTGGGCACTGCTCGGGAAGACCGCCTCACGCACCGCCCGATTCTCCAGCAGGTAGATCATGTCTGCAGTGTGACGCCAGAGATCGGCGTGGGGTACGGATTGAACTTGTCCTTTCAAGTAGGCCCAGGCGCGTCGGCGAAGATCGCGGTGGCGTTGGGGAGACGCCGCCCACAACCTGGCGGCGATCGGTTCCTGGAGACTGGTGTGAAGCGCCAGCCCGTCGGACATTGCATCGACAAATGGGAGTCGGCTGAGCACTTTGAACCCCACGATCTCGTCGCGGTCGGGCAACATCGCCGCCATCAGTGGGATCGTCATGCGTCGTGTCAACGCGGCGGCCTCCAGGAGGGCCCGGGTCTCTTCGTCGAGATCGTCCAGGTAGGCCTCGGTGAACTCTTCGAGGAGACGCTCCATCGTCACCCGACGAACCTCGTTGGGGGGACGTTCCTTGGAGGCCAGGGCACCGAGCACCAGGGTGAGAGGATGGCCACCGGCAAACCTCGAGATGGAGAAGGCGTCCTGACCCGTGACGCCCATTCCTCCAAGCAGCTGCAGGCTTTCCTCAGTGCTAAGGGATTCTGGGCGCATCATCTCGAATGTGCCCGCCGGCAGCCGCGCCCAAGCGGGATGTGGCTGCTCCCGGCTCGAAATGAGCAGAGAGAGATTCTCTGCAAGAGCCGGGACGAGACGTTGACGAACCCAGGTGTCGAGAAGCCGGAACACCTCGTAATGATCGAGACAGAGCACGAGTGGCGCCGCCAGACTGCGCAATGCCTCCAGGCCTCCCGATCCGATGTCTATCGACTCACAGTCCAGGGTCTCGGCCAATGCATGGGCGAAACCCGATTCAGTGGGCTCGATTTCCCGGCAATCGAGCAAGACCACTTCTGCATCAGACTCCGCCTCAGCCATGGCGAACTGCTGGATGAGGGTCGACTTCCCGGCGCCAGCCAAGCCATGCATGAAGAGCACTTTCGGCAAGGTGTCGGTCAGAAGTCGCCTGAACCGAGCCAGCTCGGTTTCACCACCGACAAAGACGCCCGTGTCCGGTGCTGTCGACATCCGAATTCCTGATAGGGCCAACCGAGTCATCCGACCAACTTACCAACCGAGTGTTTTCCGACTTCTCACACGAATCTCATCGAGCGGTCATCAACCGGAAAAAGTCTTCTCGTATGCTTTCCCTGATCAGTCAAGACGTGGAGGGCCCGTGTCACAACAGTCGACATCAGACCGTGAGGCTACCCCGGTTACCGACGCCGACCGCGGGCAGGTGGCCGCCACTGCAGCTGAGGTGTACGAGAGCTTCTTTCTCCCGGCCCTGTTCGATCAGTGGGCCGGGCCCCTGCTCGACGCAGCGCAAGTCTCGAGCGGGGATCGGGTTCTCGATGTCGGTTGTGGCACTGGGATAGTCGCCAGGAGTGCCCTGTCCAGGGTCGGGCCCGAAGGCCGGGTTGTTGGGCTCGATCCCAATGAGGGCATGCTGGCCGTGGCCAAGAAGACCTCTGGTGTGGAGTGGACAACAGGCGTGGCCGAAGACATCCCCTTCGACGACAACGGCTTCGACGTGGTCGTGAGCCAATTCGCGATGATGTTCTTCGACGACCGATCTGGAGCCGTGTCTGAGATGAGCCGGGTGCTGGAACCGGGTGGCAGGACGGCGATCGCCACATGGGCGTCGCTCGACGACACCCCCGGTTACGCGTCGATGGTCCGCCTCCTCGACCGGCTATTTGGCACCGATGCAGGCGACGCACTACGTGCTCCCTACAACATGGGTGATTCGCGAATCTTGGAAGAGCTGCTCTCAGCGGAGTTCGAGGACGTCGAGATCGAAACGATCGAGGGCACGGCTCGCTTCGACTCCATCGAGGCGTGGGTACACACCGACATACGGGGATGGACCCTCTCGGACATGTCAGAGGAGGACTACCAGCGGCTCCTGGCAGCCGCGGAGGACGAGCTTGCTCGATACGTCGGAGACGGTGGGAAGGTGAGTTTCCCTGCTCCGGCTCTGATCGCCACCGGTGCTGCCGCGGGCTGATCGCCGAGATTGTGCACTCTGCCATCTTCGAGATACGCGACTACCACTACCGGGCCGACCGAATCGACGAGTATCGGGAGTGGGCACACGACGCAGCTCCGGTGCTCGGCGAGCGTCTCGATGTCCTGGGCTTCTGGGTAGACGACGGCATCCCTGCCCAGACCATGGGCTCGGACCCGATGGAGCTGCGTCATGGCCCGGCCAACGTCACCTGGATAATCCGCTGGGAGTCGATGGAGCACCGCGAGCACGGTTGGGACGATCTCTGGCAGGATCCGGTGTGGAACGAGACATGGGCCATGCACCCGGGATTCGAGGGGTACCTCCACATGTCGGTGCGTTTCCTGAGAGCTGCTTGAGGGTCAAACAGAAGCGGCTAGAGCTTGGGCAGGGTCAGCTCGAATACGGTTTCGCCGTCCTCGCGGCGACAGGACAGGTCGCCGCCCATGAGACGGGCGAGTTGGCGTGAGACGTATAGACCGAGGCCAACAGACCCGGGTCGGACGATCTCTGAGCCCGAGGCCCGCTCGTAGGGTTCGAAGATGCGCTCCATGTCCTCGGGATCCACCCCGGGACCGTTGTCCCGTACCTGGAGAATCCCCGTGTCACCGTCGGACTGAGTGACCACCACCACCTCTTCGCCGCCATATCGCACGGCGTTGGTCAACAGGTTGCGCGTGATCTGGCGGAACCGGGTCGGGTCGGCCTCCACCTTGGCACCGCCTGGGTTGTGCTCCACCGCTCCAAACTCCGCGGGCCAGCCTTTGATCGTCGCCGCCACCTCGGCGTCGAGGTCTACGGGCTGGACATCGATGCTGACAGTCTCGATCTCGACCCTCGCCGCCACCAACAGGTCCTCGACGATGTAGGCAACCTCGCGGCTTTGCTGTGCGATGAGCTGGTGAAACTCAGCCAACTCGTCTTCTGAGAAGTCGGCATCGGAGTGAGTCAGCTCCTCCGACAACCCCACAACGGCGGTGAGCGGAGTGCGCAGCTCATGGCTCACCGTCGCCACGAACTCGTCCTTGTAGTGGACCAGGTCTTGAAGTTTCTGATGTGCGCGCTGTCGCTCCCAGAACGATCCGATCATCTGAGCCACGGTGCGAAGCAGAGAGATCTCCTCTGATCGCCAGGGCCTTTCGGTTTCAAAGTCGGCAAAGCCGATCAGGCCCACCCACTCATCGTCGATCATGATGGGGATGTCCAGCTCCGACTTCGTTGTCGTCGCCTCGTAGAGCTCTCGTTCCTTGCCGTCGAGTTCCCGGACACCGAAGGCGTAGGGCTCCCCCTGCGAAAGGTAAGAGTGGGCCACTGGCATGTCGGACCAGGGGAGGTTGCGCCAGAGTTCGTAGTCCGGAGACTGACGATCCGAGTTCACCTCGAAGAGAAGGTTGGTGACCAATCCCAGATCCGGATGCTCGTCGTTTCGCTCGACGAAAACGGCGTTGACCCCGGTCGCTTCGAGCAGCGCCTCCAACGCTTCCTCGAGCGCACGGTCGTCTGCGCCCACCAGCAATGCGTGCGAGCAAGCCGACAGTGCTTTCTCGTACAACAGCCGATGACGCTGTGCTCCAACCATGGCATGGAGTCGCTCTTCGGCGAAACGTCGCTCGGTGATGTCTTCGAGCGTCCCCTCATAACCCACCAACTCGCCTGACGCATCGAAGAGCTCCCGCCCTGAGTCACGCAGCCAGATGGTGGTGCCATCCGGCCTCTTGAGCTGGATTTCGTGGCCGTGAAGTATGTACTTGCCCTTCAACCGATCCCGCCAGACATCGCGATCTGTGGGGTCGACGTAGAAGTCCTGGGCAGGTCGGCCGATGACATCCGCAGGATCGTCGTATCCCAGCAATTCGGCGAGCATGGGATTGGCATCGAGAATCTCCCCGGACAAACCGGTCAGATACACCCCCACCGGGACTCCTTCGAAGAGCCCGCGATAGCGGGCCTCCGACATTCTCAACGCGGCTTCCGCCTTTCGCCGATCGGTCACGTCACGGATAGTGCCGATGAACCGTCGACCCTCAGGCCCGAACGACTCACCAAACGAGACCTCGAGGCTGAGCTCGGTCCCATCCCTCCGCAATCCGATGAACTCCATCCCTTGCCAATTGAGCTGTCGACTGCCCGTCTCGACGTAACGACTCAAGCCCAGCCGATGGGCTTCCCGGAATCGCTCTGGCACGAGGACGCTCAGATCGCGTCCGGCCAGCTCTTCGGGGGAGTAACCGAAGATGCGCTCCATCGCCGGGTTGGAGAACACGATCATGCCATCCTCGTTGGTGGTGACGATGGCGTCGGAGACGCTTTCCGCGATGGTCCGATATCGCGTCTCCTTCTCACGTACGGTCTCTTCGAGCGAACGACGCTCGGCCACCGTTTCGCCCAGCTGATTGACCAGCCACCACATCATGGGGAGCAGCGAGATCACCGAAAGCGTGAGCAGGCCGACCGACTCCGCAGGGCTCCACTGGACCGGACGGGCGCTGTGCGCCCAGGCGAGTGCGATCGAGGCGCCGGCGGTGGCGTAGACGCCGACCAGGAGGGCCCGGCGGTCACCGAGGAACAACACGGCGGCGGCGGAGACGACAACTACCGGGGCGATCCCGACCTCCGATGGTGGGGCGAGGAGAGCCAATGCCGCGATGAGGACCGTGGTGTCGACCAGGAGTGACTGCAGAATGGAATCGGGTCGCACGATTTGCCACGCGGCATGACAGCCAACGGCTCCTGCGATCAGACCCACGATGACCGCGGAGGGCATGCCGCGGACGAGCCCGAAGATAGACAAGGCAAGGAGCACCAGAGCTGATCCCAGCATCCGCATGGTGTGGTAGCGGGAGCCGAGAAGCCCGTTGTCCAAGGGTCCTCTCCCGGGCACCCTCCCCGGAGATGGGTTCATGGAGGGTGTATCGGCACGCAGACGGACTTTGCTTGAGTTCGCGAAAACACACGAACCCCGCAGACCCGCTTCCTAATGCTGTGGCTCCCATATATGGGAGCCACAGCGTTTCGTTCGCTCCCGGACCGATGGCTCGATTTGGCCAGGAGTCTTTCCGCCGGCCAGCTGGCCGACGTCCGACCGCTGACGTCAGGTGTCGCCGACTCCAGACATGGATACATCAACGGAGCGCACGACTTCCAGGCCAAACCATATGTAGGCAATCGCGAACATCATGCGCTGCACCAGTCCGGAGACGCTTCGACGTTGAACATCACTATCGGTATGGCCGCTGCAACCACCAGGGCAATCGCATCGAAGGTGCGTGCGGCCCACTCATCGCGACGCCGCCGTAACGTGACCACCAAGACGCCGGCAATGAAGGCTGTTCCCACGACCGACGCGGCCACTGAGTGGAGGGAGTCCTCGAAGACGTCATAGGGGATGTCCTGCCACGGCACGTGCGAGAAGACGGCGGCGCCGATCATCGCCACGGAGTATGTGCGGAAAACGACGCGACCCCACACTCCCCAGCGGGGACCAGCCAGGTTGGTCAGGGCCAGCACGGCAAGGCCAAGACAAAGGAAGCCAAGCCGGGCGAGCCATGCCCCTTGAACACCCTGAGCTCCTGATTCGCTCGTGGTGTGGGTAAGAACCGAATATGAAGCCGGCATCAGAGTGGGTGCGGTGGCCAGAGCGGCTAGTGACGCCGCCAGCAACCCCAGAATCCCCGTCACGGTGCCGAGCCTGACCCGGGTAGAGCCGCCGGATGAGAGCGGCGGTCGGTCGGGGGGACCTTGCACCGAATCAGCTTCTTGCGGCCGGGACGCGGTTGTCTCCATCTGGCTACCGACCATCGCCGGATCGGTACCGACCACCAGGGGCTTTGGTCACAAGGTACACCCCTCACTGGCCGATTATCAGGTAGCTTGATAGCATGCCACGGCTCCATGCGGAGGTGGATACGACACTGACAGACAAGGTGGGCATCGTCACCGGGGCCGGCCGTGGATTGGGATTTGCCTACGCCAGGGCCCTGACCTCTGCGGGTGCCGCCGTCGTCCTCAACGACATCGACCCTGACCTGGTGGCACAAGCAGGTGATGCCATCAAGAGCGAGGGGGGAGCCATTGCGACCCACGTGGGCTCAATCGGTAGCAGTGAGACCGCGGACACGTTGGTGCAGGCCGCAATCGATCATTTCGGCCAACTCGACGTGATGGTCACCAACGCCGGGGTGATCCGGGACCGGGTCCTCTGGAAGATGTCCGACGAGGACTTCGACGACGTGGTGAATGTGCACCTACGGGGAACCTTCACCTGCGCCCGGAGCGCGGCGCTGCACTTCCGAGAGGCTGGTCGCGGGGGGCGGCTCATCCTGGTTGGTTCGCCAGCGGGCCAACACGGCAACTTCGGACAGTCGAACTATGCAGCGTGCAAGGCCGGCATAACTGCGATGGCCCGCACCTGGGCGATGGAGCTGGCGCGCTCGGGCGTGACGGTCAACTGCATCATCCCCACGGCCGCCACCGAGATGACCAAGACCATCCCCGCCTTCGCGGAACACATCGAGGCCTGGGAGCAACGCGGGACACCTCTCCCCGATTGGCTGCGACGGGACCAGGCAATGGGATCTGTCGACGACGTCGCCCCGCTCGTCGTTTTCCTCGCCTCTGATGAGAGCGCTGACATCACCGGTCAGACGATCGGGCTCGGTGGGGACCGGCTGGCAGTGTGGAGCTATCCCAGGGAGGTGGCCACCGAGTTCCGTGATGGCGGCTGGGATGCCGAGGGGATCGCTGCCGAGTTTGCTGAGCATCTCCGGGACCTGGCACAGCCGTTCGGGATTGCCATGCCGGAACCAAAGACATGAGCCCTGACGTCCGCAACGCCGAGGACATCCGGGTCCTCGTCAGCGAGGAGATCGGAACGTGTTCCTGGGTGGAGGCGACCCAGGACCAGATCGACGGCTTCGCAAATCTGACCGGCGATCATCAGTGGATCCACACCGACCCGGAGCAAGCCGCCTCCGGGCCATTCGGGACCATCGCCCATGGCTACCCCACCCTGTCTCTGCTGATCCCTCTCCTGGACGGGGTCTTCGTCGTGGAGAATCGAACGTCGTCGATCAACTACGGTCTCGACAACGTGAGGTTCCCCACCCCGGTGCCATCCGGCTCACGCGTCCGGATGTTGGCCACCCTGCCAGAGGCAACCGACATCGACTCAGGAGTTCAGGTGAAGATCGATTGCAGGTTCGAGGTGGACGGCCAGGAGAGACCGGCCTGCGTGGCCCGGGCCGTCCTCAGACACCGCCTCGCCGCGTGACCCAGCGAGGGGCCGAGCCCGAGGGCTACGTCGGCCCAATAGGAGAGGACGGCGAAGGACCTCGGTTCAGCTATGCGGTGGCGACGCTCGAGCGCAGCATCCGTCGCAGCCTGGGGGCGGTCCTGAGGCCCTTCGAACTGACGGTTGCCGAGTACACCGCCCTCAGCCTGATTCGGCGGCGCGATGGCTACTCGAACGCAGAGCTGGCGAGACGCTCGTTTGTCTCCCCCCAGGCGATGCATGAGATGATCAGCTCACTCGAGGAACGAGGACTCCTGGAGCGAGCACCTTCCCGATCTCATCGGTCGATGCGTCGTACCCACCTCTCGGTTCGAGGGCGTGAGCTACTCGATCGGTGCAACACCGCCGTGGACGCCATGGAGGAGACCATGTTGTCGGGTGTCTCCGACACGCATCGGTCGGAGGTCATCGCCCTCCTCCGTCAGTCGGCCCGGAACCTCAGGGACTTTCCCTTCTCCGACTGACGACCGTCTCGAACCGAGGGCGCCGGACTTCGCTCAGCGGTGTCTGGAACCCCGGGTTCGCGGGGTCGTCACGGACCGGTACGAACCGAGGGCGCCAGACTTCGCTCAGCGGTGTCTGGAACCCCGGGTTCGCGGGACGGGTCAGTCGAGACCGAGGATGCGGATCGCGTTGTCCTTGAGGATGGCCGAGACCGCGGACTGGTCGAGGTCGAGACTGGCGAAATCTGTCAACCAACGGTCGGGAGTTATCAGGGGGAAGTCTGATCCGAACAGGGTCTGACCCTTGAGGGTGGTCGATATAGCCCCCACCAAGGAAGGAGGGAAACGTTTTGGCGACCAGCCGGAAAGGTCGATCGAAACCTGTGGTTTGTGCATGGCAATCGAGAGCGCCTCGTCCTGCCAGGGGAAGGCAGGGTGGGCCATGATTATGGACATGTGGGGAAAGTCGACGGCGACATCGTCGACAGCCATCGGATTTCCGTACTTGAGGGCGATCCCGCCTCCTCCCGGCAATCCGGCCCCGATTCCGCTGTGCCCGGTGTGAAAGAGGGCGACCACGCCGGCCTCTTCGATCAACTCGTACAGTGGGTAGGCGATGCGGTCATTGGGGTGGAATCTCTGGATGTTGGGATGGAACTTGAATCCACGGATCGACCCCTCTTCCAAGAGGTCCCGTGCTTCAGCCACTCCTTCAGGGCCACGGCGCGGATCGACGCTGGCGAACGGGATCAGAACATCTGAGTGCTCTCGCGCCCTTTCCACCACGAAAGAGTTGAGGATTCGTGGCTGGCCGGTGGTCAGAGCCGAATCGACCGCAAACACGACGGCCAACATGTTTCGCTCGCGGTAGTAGGCGGCGATCTCGTCGGCGGTGGGGATGGCGGCATCCCCTTTGAAGTAGCGCATCGCCGCCTCACGCAGCTCCGGGCTGAGATGGTCGTCACCGACAGGACCGAGTTCGATGTGGACGTGGCAGTCGACGGCGACCACATCGTCAAATGATCGGATTTGCAGGCTCACGGTATCAAGCTACCTGATATATTCATCTCACGGCGAGTCGCTCGAACAGGCGACTGGCCACATAGTCGGCAACCGCGGAGTTGATGCCCGTGAATGGCCTCATGCAGGACGTTCCGCTCTCGATCCCCATGATTCTCGACCGGGCGACGGCGCTCGGAGGTTCCATGGAGATCGTGTCCGTCGAGCCAGCCGGAATGGACCGAAGGACCTGGCCCGAGGTCACCGACCGCGCGCTCCGTCTCGGTGCCGCAATGGAGACTCTCGGTGTCCCGAAAGAGGCAGCTGTGGGGAGCTTCGCCTGGAACGGCCATCGCCATCTCGAGCTCTATTACGGGGTGCCCAGCTCCGGTCGTGTGCTTCATACGATCAATGTTCGGCTCCATCCTGACGTCGTCTCATATGTGGTTGGTCATGCCGGCGACGAGGTGATCTTCGTCGACGCATCGCTCACCCCGGTTCTGGCGCCATTGCGTGGCCGTCTCGACGTCAAGGTCTTCGTGGTGATGGACGACGGGGCTGAGGTCGACCCGGCATTCTCCTCCGATCCCAGATACGAAGAGCTGCTCGATAGTGAAACTCCGTCGGAGCCGGAAACCATCGACGAGCGGGACGCAGCCTCGATTTGTTTCACCAGCGGCACCACGGGACGGCCCAAAGCCGTCGTCTATTCGCATCGCTCGGTGGTGCTCCACTCGATGGGCGAGTTGATGGTGGACGGTCACGCGATACGTCGCGGCGATGTCGTGCTGCCGTTGACGCCAATGTTCCACGTCAACTGCTGGGGTCTTCCCTACACCGCCGGTCTCGCTCCGGCCTCGCTGGTGTTCGCCGGTGCCGACACCAGTCCTCCGGCTGCTGCGTCACTGATTCAGTCAGAGCGACCCACCGTCCTGGCCGGAATCCCGACCTTCTGGGTTCAGATGGACTCGGTGTTCTCCTCTGGTGAGTATGACCTGTCCTCGGTGGAGCGCATCCTGTGTGGAGGAGCGGAAGCGGCTCCGGCCCTCATCGAGCGTTACACGAGCCGGGGAATCGACTTCTTCCACGGCTGGGGGATGACCGAGATGTCACCCAGCGGCACCGGCAACTGGATCCCGGCCGGAAGCCAGAACGTCGAGCATGGTGCCAAACAAGGCATCCCCGCACCGACCGTCGAAATGCGCATTGTCTCCGATGACGGGACCGTCCTGGCTTGGGACGGTGAGTCGGTCGGTGAGATCCAGGTGAGGGGTCCCTGGATCGCTGCGGCCTACTTGAACCCGGACGATGACTCCAACGAACAACGGTTCGTCGACGGATGGCTCCGCACCGGCGACGTCGGTCGGGTAGCTCCCGATGGAACTCTCGAAATCGTCGACCGCACCAAGGATCTCATCAAGTCGGGCGGGGAGTGGATCAGCTCCGTTGAACTCGAGCGAAACCTCGCCGCCCACCCGGCCGTAGCCGAAGCAGCGGTGGTAGCAGTGCCTCATGAGCGTTGGGGAGAACGTCCCCTTGCGCTGATAGTGCTCCGCGACGGTGCTCAGACCGCAGCGGCGGAGGTATTGCAGTATCTCTCCACCAAGGTGGCGTCCTGGCAGGTGCCGGACCGGGTCGAGTTCGTCGAGGAGCTTCCCAAGACCGGCGTGGGGAAGATCGACAAACGGAGGCTACGCGACGAGGTCGTACCCGCGCTCATGGAGGAGAAGAGCAGTTGATGACACGACTGACGCGTTCATCCGCCCGCCTCGATCGTGAGGCCTCATGTCGGGAGCGCATCATCGAACGCTCCTGGCCCTGGGTGCCGACGTGCTCGAGCTGATCGACGTCGGCAAGAGCTTCGACGGCCTGCGCGCCCTCGACGGTCTTTCCTTCACCGTCGAAGTCGGTGAGATCCTCGGGATGATCGGTCCCAACGGTTCCGGGAAGTCGACGGCATTCAACGTCATCACCGGCACCATGCAATGCGACGAAGGCAATGTGATCTTCGAAGGCGAGGATATCACCGGGCTCCCACCCCATCGCATCTCTCACAAGGGAATCGCACGAACGTTCCAGGTGGTCAAGCCATTCCTGCATCTCACCGCTTTGGAGAATGTCCTGGCGGGGCGTCTGTTCGGAGGGAACGGCGCGAGGAGAAATGCCCGTGCTTCAAGGGAGGCGCTGGATGTCCTGGAACGGGTTGGACTCACCGACAAGGCAGAGATCAGGGCCGAGTCGTTCACCATCGTGGAGAGAAAATGGCTCGAAGTCGCCAGAGCTCTGGCGGCCAAGCCGAAGCTCCTCCTCCTCGACGAGTTCATGGCGGGGCTGACCGTACGGGAGATCCCGCACGCCATCGATTTGGTGCGATCGATCAGGGACTCCGGCGTGACCGTGGTGATCGTGGAGCACGTCATCAAGGCGATCACCGGGGCGTGTGACCGGGTCATCGTGCTCGACGCCGGGAAGAAGCTGTCGGAGGGGTCTATCGAGCAGGTAGTCAACGACCCCGAGGTCATCACGGCATACCTGGGAGCGAGCCATGCTCGAGGTTGATGGCCTTGAAGTGGCCTACGGTGATCTTCAGGTCGTCTGGGGCGTCTCCTTCAAAGTATCCGAGAGCTCCATCGTGGCGATTCTCGGACCCAACGGAGCCGGCAAGACCACAACTCTCCTCGCCCTCATGGGCCTCCTCCCGGTCAAGGCCGGCTCCGCCTCATTCAAGAACAACTCTCTCATCGGGGTTCCGACACATCAGATGGTGAACCTGGGTCTGGTGATGATCCCCGAGGAGAGGGCAGCCTTCTCCTCGCTCACAGTTGAGGAGAACCTGGAGCTGGGGGCTTACACGCCGCGGGCTCGCCCCCGGCAGCGGGAGACGATGGCCGAGGTGTGGGAGACATTTCCCCGGCTCGCCGAGCGTAGATCGCAGAAGGCGGGAACCCTGAGCGGCGGCGAGCGTCAGATGCTCGCCATCGGCAAGGCGCTGATGGCGCGGCCCGAGCTGCTGATTCTCGACGAGCCATCGCTGGGATTGGCCCCAATCGTCGTCGAAAAGAGCTTCAACATCATCACCGAGATCAGAGACCGGGGAGTATCGGTTCTCATGGTCGAACAACACCTGGAGATGGCACTTCAGGTCGCCGACCACGCCTACATACTCGAGATGGGCTCGATGGTGACCGACGGCACCAGCTCAGAGCTCGCGGCCGACCCGCGCGTCCGGGAGGCGTACCTGAGCCTATGACGCAGCTCATCCTGCAGAGCGTCGTGTCGGGCCTCCTCGTGGGGGGCATGTACGGATTGGTCGCCCTGGGCCTCGCCCTCGCCTTCGGAGTCCTCAAGGTGCTGAACGTCGCCCATGGCGAATTGCTCATGCTGGGGGGCTACGCCTCTTTCTTCGCCTTCACGTTCTGGGGCATCGATCCCTTTCTCTCCATGCCTGTGGTTTTCATCGCCATGTTCGCCTTCGGTGCGATCCTCTACCTGACGCTGTTCAGGTACGTCACCAGGACCGAAATCCACACCCGGATCAAGAACTCGTTACTGATCTCGTTCGGTCTGGTACTGGTGCTTCAGTCGATGGCCGTCCGCTTCTTCACGGCAGACGAGCGAACCATCTCGACCGCCTACTCCTCAGACGCCTTCACCATTGGCCTGGTCCGGGTCCCCGTGGTGAGGTTGGCCGGTCTCGCCGTGGCCGTGATCGCCGCACTTTTCCTGGAATGGCTGCTTTCCAGCACCAGATTCGGACGGGCCTTGCGTGCGACATCGGAAGACTGGACCCGGGCCGCTCTGACCGGTGTGGACGTGAAACGCGTCTATCTCGTCGCCTTCGCCATCTCGGCGGCCCTCGCCGCGGTGGCCGGATCGCTGATCAGCATCGGGTATAGCGTCAGCCCCAATATTGGTTTGGGATGGACCCTCAAGGCGTTGATAGTCGTGGTCCTGGCAGGGCTGGGAAGCATGAGAGGGATCATCGTCGCGGGGCTCTTCCTCGGACTGATGGAGAGCCTCGCTGCGGTGTGGCTGGGCGGTCAGTACCGCGAGGTGGCGGCCTTGGTCCTTTTTCTCGTGGTCCTCAGCTTCCGGCCGCAGGGATTCTTCGGGAGGGCGCATGCCTAGGGCTGCGGCGATCGCCGCCGGACTCGTCGTCCTCGCACTCATCATCGGGATCGGATTCTTCTCGAGCAGTCAGCACCTGCTGACCCTGGTCATCCAGACCATGTTGCTGGCCGCCCTCGCCTCTAGTTGGAACATCCTGGGTGGCTTTGCCGGTCAGATCAGTCTGGGGCACGCCGCATTCTTCGGCTCGGGGGCGCTGGTCACCCGTGAGCTCTGGTTGAACGGCATGCCGCTGCCACTCGCCGTCCTGGCTGCCGTCGCAGCGACGACTGTCGCTGCCGCTGTGGTCGGTGTGCCTATGTTGCGGTTCCGGGAGATCTATTTCGCCATAGGGACACTGGCCCTCGGGGTCGCGGTCTTCATCACCGCCGGGAACCTCTGGCCCGGAATCTCATCCATGTCCGCCGAGGCGCTGCGCAACTACGACTTCACCGGACCGTACTTCGTGACCCTCGGGGTGCTGGTGGCCACGGTCGCCATCTCACTATGGCTGAAACACAGCAAGGTGGGACTGGGGATGATGGCGGTCCGTGACGACGAGGAAGCCGCAGCGGCAACGGGAGTCAATGCCTTTGCCCACAAGATGACGGCGTTTGTGCTCAGCTCCGCGCTCGCCGCTCTGGCCGGTGCCGCCTTCGCCTACTTCAGCGTGAGCTATTTCCCCAACTTCGCCTTCAGCGTGATCTGGACCTTCGAGGCAATCCTCGTTGTCTTCATCGGTGGTGTCGGCACCATCGTCGGCCCGTTGGTCGGCTCGGTGTTCTTCATCATCGGGCGTGACTCACTCCCCGCCGAAGTCAACGAGTTTCAGGTCGTCCTCTTCGGACTGCTCTTCATGTTGGTCGTCCTCCTGATGCCAGGCGGGCTCACCGAAGCGGGGCAGCGCCTGTTCGCCAGGATCTCGAGCCGACAACCACCCGATGCGAATACAGCCAAGGCAACAAAAGGAAAGGAACTGGTATGAGAAGACGATCACTATTGGTCGTGTTGGCAGTGATGGCTTTGCTCCTCGCCGCATGCGGCTCCGGAGACGAGGAAGGGGCGGAGACCACCCAGCCATCAGGGGAGGAGGTCACCACCACCGCAGAGACGCCGGATGAGACCACGACCACCGGTGAGGAGCCCGTGGACGCCCCGGAGTCGATCGAGATCGGAGCGGTGATTCCCCTCACCGGCGCCTTCGCCGGTGGCGGCGCCCAGATTGAGCGCGGTTACGTATACGCAGTTGAGGCGATCAACGAGGCGGGAGGGGTCATGGTCGAGGAGTTCGGCACCGCGTTGCCTCTCGAGTTGGACGTCCGTGACGACGCCTCCGACCCGAACCAGACCACCAGCATCATGGACGAGTTCGCCGGCGAAGACATCGTCGCCTATCTGGGCGGGTTCGCCACCCCGGTCCATGCCGCCGGCTCGGCGACTGCGGAGAGAAACGGAATCCCATATCTGGGTGCAGCAACCTCCACCCAGGCGTTGCACGAACAGGGCTACCAGTACTTCTTCTCCCCGTTCCCCAAGTCACCCGACATGGCCGTCACGGTCTTCGAGATGCTGAACGGGCTCATCCCCGAAGGGGAACGTCCTCTACGGGTGGGCATCTTCCAAGAGGCCACCGACTGGGGCGAGGAGCTCGGTCCTCTGTGGGTCGAGGAGGCTGAGAACAACGGTTATGAGGTCGTCCTCCACGAGACCTACGCACCGGGTTCAACGGACTTCACCGACATCATCCTGGCGGCTCAGGCTGCCGACGTGCAGGCTCTCCTCAGCCTGCCCACTCCGCCTGACGGGTTCGCCATCTACCAACAGATGGGGGAGCTGGGCTGGAAACCGCCGTTCAACCTGGTGGTTAGGGCGGCCGACGTGCCAACCTGGAATGACCTGGGTGAAGCGGGTGAAGGAGTTGTGCTGTCGACTCCATGGCATCCGGGGCTTGGCCTTCCTGGCACCGAGGAGGTGAACCAACGCCACATCGACGAGGAGGGCAGACCCGCCGACCCGGTGGTCGGAAGCGCCTACGCCTTGATCGAGATTCTCGCAGACGCCATCGAGCGTGCCGGGAGCCTGGATCACGACGCGGTGCGCGACGCGATCGCCGCAACCGATGGACTCTCGACCATCATCGGACCGATCACCTTCCGCGAGGATGGGACAGCCGAAGTCCCCAATCCGCATATGCAGCGGATCGGTGGCGCCATCGAGCTGATCTGGCCAGCCGACTCGGCGACCGCCGACCTGGTGTACCCGTCCCCGTGAGCAAACCGCGTTCCTAATGCTGTGGCTCCCATATATGGGAGCCACAGCGTTTCGTTCGCACCCGTACCGGCGGAACCGGGCTGTGCCCGCTCCCGCCGGCCGGGGCTGCACACACCCTCAGGCAGTGGACTGCAGGTCGCGGCGTCGGAATCCGGCCAGTCCGGCCAGGATCAGCCCTGTCGCAGCCACGGTGAGTACCACCAAAGGCGTCCACACCATGTCCTCGGCGGGCAGCAGTGGCGTGTGGCCAAGCGGAGAGAGGTTGATGGCCCAATCCGGAAATCTGAGGAGGGCGCCCAGCCAACCGACCACACCTACGTAGGCGATCACCACCCAGACGAGGACCGTGGCCCGGGGCGCCAGTCCGAACAGGGCAACCGCGATGGCGGCGACCAGCCAGATCGCGGGTACGTGAGCCAGCGATGCTCCCAGGACCCGCCACAGCATGTCACCGTCACCCAGTGCCTGGGATGCGCTGATCCCGAGGCCGATCCCGGTGAGAAACATGAGGGCGGCACTGCCGATCAGCGCCACTGCGAGATGACTTCCCAGCCAGGTCGGCTTGGACACGGCGGTGCTCAGAACCGGCTCGGCACGACCGTTGTTCTCCTCGCTTCGTGCCCGCAGGGCAGCCAGTACCGCAAAAACGGCGGCAACCACGGCAAAGATGAGCACGATGACCGACAGCCAGGCGTCGATTATGGTGCCCCCAATCTCGGCGATCGCGTCCTGTAGAACGCTGAGCTCGGAGACGAACCGCTCGACCTCCGTGGCAAGCGTCCCGTATCCTAAGGCGAACAGGAATACCGAAAAGCTCCACCACATTGCGCTGGAGCGGTGCAATCTCCAGGCCAGCCCGAACGGGCCCGACAGAGTTCTCGACGCGTTGGCGGGACCGAGTCTTGCCTCCACCATGCCGGCCCCGACGTCGCGTCGTGTGCTGAGCCAGTAGCCCAGGGCAGCGAGAACCAGTGTGAGGCCGACTGAGAGAAGCAACGGCCACCACCGATCGTCGACATAGGCTCTGGTCTGCTGCGCCCAGCCGACCGGCGAGAGCCATGACAAAAGCCCTCCGCCCACCTGCGTCATGTCCCCGGCGGCCCGGAGCAAATAGGCCAGAGCGAAGACGGCTCCGGCAAGACCGCTCGCTCCACGGGCCGACTCGTTCACCTGGGCCGTCACCGCCCCGACGCCGGCGAATACCACGCCCACCGACGCGGTAGCGGCTCCGAAGAGGAACGAACTCCCCCATCCCACGCTATCCAGCCCGAGTGAGCCGAGACCCAGAGCCATCAAGAGGCCGAGGATCAGGTTGGCACCAACGACGACGACGAGGGCGGCGGTGGTGGTGGCAAGACGGCCCACCTGACGCGACCGGACCAACTCGGCCCGACCGGTCTCCTCCTCGTTTCGGGTGTGGCGAACCATGGCGAGCAGACTCATCAAGGCGACGAAAATGACGACCCAGCTCAAGAACTCGTGGCTCAACATCGCCCCGAACGTGTAATCGTCCAGGCCGTATCCCGGGCCGCTGATCGCCCGGGTACCGGGGTTCTCCATCAGCGCGGCCCTCGCCTGACGGTCTTCGACCGTGGGATAGAGGTCGGGTAGGGCTACAACCGAGGCCATCGTGAACACGACGATCGCCAGGATCCACACCGGCAAACGGAGGCGGTCGCGACGCAACATGAAACGAACCAGAGTGCCGGTGCCCGTCAAGGGGCCGCCGCGCTTGGGCATGGCGCGGTGCGCCGAAGGTGAAGCAACGGTGGTTGTCATCACCCCTCACCCCTGGAAGCGACCTCGTCGCCATAGTGGCGCAGCATGAGCTCTTCGAGAGTGGGTGGGTGGCTGGTCAACGCCTGCAGCCCGAACTGTCCGAGGTGCTTCACCACGGCGTCGAGGTGCTCCCCGTCCACGGCGAATCTCACCCGGCCATCACTGGCATCGAGGTCGTGGATGCCATTCAGGTTCTCCAGCCCGGTGACCGGTGTCGCCGTGTGGGCATCGATGGTGGTCCGGGTCAAGTGCCGCATCTCGGTGAGCGTGCCGGACTGGACGACCTTTCCTTGCCTGATGATGCTGATCCTGTCGGCCAGCTTCTCCACCTGGGCCAGGATGTGGGAGGACAAGAAGACGGTCCTCCCCTCAGCTCTCATCTGCAGGATCACTTCCTGAAACACCACCTCCATCAAGGGGTCGAGCCCGGCAGTGGGCTCGTCCAGGAGCAGGAGCTCGGCATCAGAGGCCAGCGCGGCCACGATGGCGACCTTCTGGCGGTTCCCCTTGGAATAGGTGCGCCCCTTCTTGGTCGGGTCGAGGTCGAAGCGGTCCACCAGCTCATCACGTCGCGTCTGGTTCAGGCCGCCACGAAGCCGACCGAGCAGGTCGATGGCCTCACCGCCGGTGAGATTGGGCCACAATTCGACGTCACCGGGTACATAGGCAAGCCGACGGTGTAGTTCGACTGCATCTGCCCATGGATCACCGCCCAACATCTCGACGGTCCCGCCGTCGGCTCTCAGGAGACCCAACAGGATCCGCAGGGTCGTGGTCTTCCCGGCACCATTCGGCCCGAGAAGCCCATGCACCTCCCCTCGGGTGACGCAAAGGTCGAGACCGTCGAGAGCCATGACCGTGCCGTAGCTCTTCTCGAGGTCGTGGGTGTGGATGACGTCAGTCATCGTCGTTCTCCTTGTCGTTCCTTGGAAACGCCTCGATGGCATCTCTGAGCTTCCTCCAAACATCGGATTCGGTGAACTCGGCGAGGGTTTCCCAGACGTCGAATGTTGCGACCCCGATCCGGTTGAGCGCTTCCTCGCTGAATGGCTCGATATGCATCCTTCGGGCGAGGTGCGATTGCATCACCATCGTGCTGACATTGATCGCGGTCATAACCGCGGCGGCATCGCGGGTCTTCTGACTTTTCGGAGGAAAGCGCTCCGGCCAGTGACTGTTCAGAAAGAATTCCGCCAAACTCATCACGTCGTCGACCATCCCCCGGATGCCAGGTGAGTCTTCGACCAGTGCGCGGCCCACATATCGCTGGACCTGGGGACCCATCGACATCAGGGTCGAGAGGACCTGTGGATCGGTGATTGACCCGGCCTCAAGGGCGTCGGTCTTGAAACGTACGAGATCGAGGACCCGCTCCTCACATGCCGCACGTAGACCGTCCTTCGTTCCAAAATGGTGCTGAACGAGGCCCACCGAGACACCGGCTGCGGTGGCGATACTCTTCATGGTGGCGCCTTTGGATCCCTTGTCTGCGAACTCGATCATCGCCGCGTCCCTGATCCGGGCACGCGTAGAGAGGTCCTCGATGGGTCGATCGTTGCGATACGGCATCGCCATGACCAGACAATACACGTGTATTGGTATCAATGCGACCGTATTGGTTGCCTACCGAACCGACAGATAGAGTTCGCGAGCACCCGCGATCCGAAAGGTGATGATGATCCTCCGTATCTGGCGCGGCTGGACCCGGTCTGAAGACACCGCGGCTTACGCCTCCTATATCAAGAGCACAGGAATCGCCGCCTACGCGGCGACAACGGGAAACGAAGGGGCCTACGTGGTCAGTCGAGCCGACGGCGACAAGACGGAGTTTCTCACGATCAGCTTCTGGGACTCTAAGGAATCAATCGCAGCCTTCGCCGGAGCCGACATCGAGCAAGCGGTCTTCTATCCAGAAGACGAGCGATATCTCGTCGATCGGGAAACCAAAGTAAGACATTTCACCGTCCACTGATCGGGAGCCAGGTCTGATTCCCCACGTCCTCGAAGAGAGGAAGAGCCGCAATTTCCATCAACTGAACCCTCTAATCCGATAGGTTTGATCATCGAAAGCGTGGGTAAGGCTGTGCGGCGCATTTAGGAGCACATGATGACGATCACGCAAGAAGAGCGGGAACGGATGATCAATGGGTCGGCAGAAACGACCCAAGTAAAACCGAGATTTCACAGGTCAGGTGTCGTCTCATCGATCATGGGAATGCTTGCCGGTTTGGGCATGATGGTCCTCATATCTGCGGTCCTGGCCGCCGGCGGGATCCTGCTCGACCTCGAGTTCGACCTGGTGGCGACCGACGGGAGTCTGCAAGAGCTCTCAGCAATTGCTCTGTCGATCACCGCGGTGGTCATTCTGGCTTCCACACTTGTCGGCGGATTCGTCGCCGGTCGCATGGCTCGATACGGCGGAATCGGTGTCGGACTGGGCGCCAGCCTGTGGTTGACGCTCGTGCTCGGGATCTTCGCCGGTCTCACCCTGTGGGTGGGGAACGTGTCGAACACCTTTGATGGGTTCGACCTGGCCGATCGGCTCGCAGGGATCAACGCCGCGGATCTGACCACCGTCGCCGCCCTGGCCGGAGCCGGCCTCTTCGTCCTGGCGCTCCTCGGGGGCCTCCTGGGCGGCCGCTTTGGCCAAACCGTAGGACGTGCCCCCGCCGAGACGGTCGTTGACCTTCGTGAAGTCCAGGACACGGGAGAGTCCGAGATCGAGGTCACACGGACCTCGATCTGAACAGTCGCTCTCTAGCGAGTAGGTCAAGAGACGGCTTTCCAACGCGTCTCACGGTGACCTAAACCCGAGGAGCGGTGTCTCGACGAAAGGTCGGAAGCCGCCCCGCTTGTGCTCGGATACCAGCTCTCCCCACCAATCTCTGATCGTCGGCAGAGCCGTCGTCGACCCAACCTCCTTCCAATAACGAATCGAATGCATAGGTGGCCTCATCCAACATGGCCGTTCTGGTCGCAGAGACTGCCCCTCGATCGAGGAATGGCGGGAAACCAAATCTGGAACGCCAGGGGATCGACTTCGAGTCCGCGCGGACCTTCGGGCTTCTCCTCTCTCCGCCGAGCCGATACAATTTGTCGTCCTTGACTACCAGTCGGGGCCCATAGCTCAGCCCGGTTAGAGCGCATCCCTGATAAGGATGAGGTCCGTGGTTCAAGTCCACGTGGGCCCACAATTTCACGGACCTGGAAAGACAACGCATCGTCCTCTTTTCTCGGTCGGTTTTCGTCTAACGGGGGCCTGTTTCCCTCTTGGAGGACTTGGCCAGCGGCAGGCGTCCATAGGTTGGATGCCAGTCGGGGGCCGGGATTCCGCTGAACTCCTCTTCAGAAGTCATCTCTTCTCGGGCCGGCAGGACTTGGACGGCACCGCTCGATTCCTGGTCTTGGGATTGGACGACCGTGGAATCGGACGGTTGATCCGCACCAGGGTCTGTGTCGGTTGGCGTCCCGCAGGCAGCCAGAAGCAGGGCGCCGGCCACGACGAGAACGGCGACGACCTTCCCAACCTTGCCTGTGGGCTCCGATTGGTACTGATCTCGCAGGACTTCCCCGCGGTACTTGTGTTCTGCTCTGACGAACTCGTTGCTCATCAACATCTGAGGTCTCCTTCTCCTCTTGGCTGCGGTGTTGCAACCTGGGAGCACCATCAGCCACCGCTGCTCAGGCGCTGCTCCGGGGATGTTCAGGAGATGTTCAGAGCCCGCTCTGACATGGCCTTCTGAACAATGTCTGAACAGGCACCAGCGAACCTTCTGGCATGTCACGAGGTATGGCGCGTAGGGTCGAATCCTCGGTGGAGTTCAATGTCCTGGGACCGGTCACGGTCGTTGAGGGGACCGAATGGTTGAACGTTGGAGGTCCCAAGCAGCGGACCGTCCTCGCCATACTGATCGCTGAGCACGGTCGGTCGGTCTCCAACGACGTCATCGCCGAGGCTGTCTATGGGCCCGAAGCCACACCCCGCAATCGCCGCACCGTTCAGACCTATGTGTCCACTCTCCGGTCGATCGTGGGTGAGGTGATCACTAAGGCCGGATCGGGGTGGTCGTTGAATGTAGACCGGTTCGACGTCGATGCTCTGAGGTTCGAAGACCTGTATGAGTCGGGACGGAACGCAGCACCGGAGACCGCCGCCGAGGTGCTCCGGGAGGCGTTGGCCATCTGGCGAGGTCATCCATTTGCCGACATCGAAGCGCACGGGCGGCTCGATGCCGAGATCACCCGTCTCACCGAGCTACGGGTTTCGGCGCAGCAAGCCCGGATCGAGGCCGATCTGGCCGTGGGACGTCATAACGATCTGGTGGGGGAGATCGAGGCACTGCTTGCCGAGCATCCCTATCGGGAAGCGTTCCGGGCCCAGCATATGTTGGCCTTGTATCGAGCGGGACGACAGCAGGAGGCGCTTCGTTCTTACGAGGCGATGCGCTCTCTTCTCGTAGAGGAGCTGGGAGTAGATCCGACTCAGGAGCTTCAAGATCTCGAGCAGCGCATCCTCGATCAGGACGAGTCTCTAGTCGTTTCCGTCAGGACTTCCATACAGAAACGCGCTGTTCTGGTGGTCGATCCGGGGGATCCATTGGAGTTGGCCCGGTTGCCTGCATCACAACGTGATGAGGTGCTGTCCCGCGCCGCCGATGCCGTGCGTTTTGTCGCTATCGAAGGCTCAGCCCGGCCGGCCGGGACCGCCAACTATGTCGTCTTGGACACAACGGAGGAGGCCATCGCCGCAGCGAAGACGGTCAATCGCCGGCTGGAAGGCGATGGAGTCAGGATCGCCGTCGATTTCGGCGACGTTGAGATTTCCGAGTCCGGGGTGACGGGGCCACCGGTGTCCCGGGCTGCGGTGCTGGTGTCGGTGGCCCATCCGGGTCAGGTGATCCTTTCATCCGACGCTCAAAATCAGATCATCTCCGATGGGCCCGGCATCGGATTGCGGTTCGAATCCTTGGGGAGCCACGCCCTTCCCGGAATCGAAGACAGCGTTCCCATCTACCAACTACTGATCGGGGATCCAGCCCGGACCTTCCCACCATTGGTGACCGACCGGATTCCGCCACCACTGCCCGAGGGTGGGCGCCGATCGGTGCCCGGCTATGAGCTGCGAGAGCCGATCGGGGTCGGTTCCATCGGAACTCTCTATCGGGCATACCAGCCATCGGTGGGCCGGGAGGTGATGGTCGAGGTCATCGGTCGCGCTGAAGCGTCCGATGCCGGATTCATCCGTGGTTTCGAGGCCGATGCCCAACGCCTAGCTCTTCTGGACCATCCCCACATCAACCCGCTCCTCGACTACTGGAGGGATGTAGAGGGGGCGTTTCTCGTGTACAGGTATCACCGGGGAGGTTTCCTGGGAACGGCGACGCCGGATGTGCTGGCACAGGTCGGCTCGGCACTCGCCTACGCCCATTCCTATGGAATCGTCCACGGTTCTCTTCGTCCGGATCGGGTCATCCTCGACGAGACCGGCAATGGTCATTTGTTGGGATTCCCCGTGGGAGCGGTCGCCGCCCAGTCGTCACCCGACTATCCGGCGTACATCGCACCCGAGACCCTGGCAGGTGACGTGGCAACGGTCGCCACGGATGTCTACGCGCTAGGGATGTTGGCGTTCGAGGCCCAAGTCGGACCTCTTTCGGGCGACGAGGTGTTGGCTCCGAGCTCGGAGGTTCTGGCCCGGGCTCTTGCCGAGGAACCGGGGGACCGTCCAAGATCGGTCTCCGAGCTCCTGGCTCAGCTCGAGCTCTCCGAAGGGTCGGCGGCCGCTGAGCGATTCACTGAAACCCGTAACCCGTACAAGGGGCTGGCCGCGTTCCATGAGTCGGACGCGGGGGACTTCTTTGGACGGGATGCGGTGATCGAGGAGCTGGTCGAGGCGCTCCGCTCCGGAGCCTTCGTTGCCGTGGTGGGCCCGTCCGGCGTCGGTAAGTCTTCGGTGGTGAAGGCCGGGCTCATACCTGCGCTACGAAGCGGCATCATCGACGGCTCTGAGACGTGGGCGGTCACGGACATGCTGCCTGGTTCGCATCCCTTCCTCGAATTGGAGCGGGCGTTGGAGCGGGTGGCGGTTGACCTGCCGGTAGATCTTCGAGCGCGTTTCGCAGAACGGGACCCCAACGCCTTGGCGGATGTCACCCGAGCTCTCCCCGAGGATGCAAGGGAGCTTGTTGTGGTGGTCGATCAGTTCGAGGAGCTGTTCACAATGACGGAGCAGTCCGATGCTTCGGCATTCCTCGAGCTGTTGAAGACGGCGTCGGAAGAGAGACACGCCCGGTTCATCGTCACCCTTCGCGCCGACTTTCTCGATCGACCCTTCTTGTTCTCCGAGTTCGGTGAGTTGCTGCGCTCGTCGATGGTCGGGCTGAGAGCACCGAATGCATCTGAACTGGACCTAACCATCACACGGCCTGCCGCCAGAGTGGGTGTGAGTGTCGCCCCCGCCGTAGTGGACCGGCTGGTGGCCGAGGCGCACAATCGCCCTGGCGCACTACCTCTCCTGCAGTACGCCCTGGTGGAGCTATTCGAGGCGCGGACTTCGGATCGCATCGACGTCGACGATTACCACCGAGTCGGCGGAGTATCGGGGTCACTGGCACGACGAGCCGAATCGATCTACGAGAATCTTCCTGTCGACCAAATGTACGCCGTGAAACAAGTGTTTCTCCGGCTGGTCACCATTGTCGATGATTCGGCTCCAACCCGACGGCGGGTGCGTCTTCCGGACCTCGACCACCTCGGTGCAATGCACGCCATCGAGACATTTGTGCGCAGCCGGATGCTCGTCCTCGACAACGATCCAGACACACGTTCTCCGACCGTCGAAGTGGCGCACGAGGCACTCCTCACTCATTGGCCACGGTTGGCAACGTGGATCGAGGAATCCCGGGAAGAGCTGGCACTCTCCCGACGACTCGATGAGGCCATATACGACTGGGAGGCCAGCGGAGGATCAGACGCCTATCTCCTGAGTGGTGGTCGACTGGCCCAACATCAGGCGTGGACATCGACTGCGAGTGTCGTCCTCACCGATACCGAGAAGACATATCTAGAGCGGTCCACCGAAAAGCAAGTGCTGGCTGAGCGGAAACGTCGTCGCCGACGTAGCTTGATTACCGGCGGGTTTGCTGCCGCGGCGATCATCGCCGCCATCCTGGCGGGAGTCGGGCTACAAAACGCCGATCAGGCGGAGACGAACGCCCAGGTCGCCAGAGCGCGGGAGCTGGCATCGGCATCCGTTGCCAATCTGGAGCGGAATCCGGAGCTGGCGACGCTGCTGGCGTTGCAGGCGCTGAATGAGACGCCCGAAACCGACGACCCTCCGGTCGAGTTGGTCAATGCCATTTGGCAGGTGGGCAGTTCCAACCGTCTGGTCGACGTGATCGAGACCGGATATGACGGTGATATCAGTCTCTCCGCCGACGGAACGCGATTGGCAACGACTGTCGGGCCTCAGACACTCCGCGTGTACGACAGCGAAACCCACGAGGTCGTGTGGGAATACACCGAAGACACGGTCGATCACTTCGTCTATCCAGTAGTCGGACCGGATGGACGGACCAGCGTAGGGATCGTCGACTCCAAGGCCGCGTGGAGCGGACCCGTCGAGGGGGAGGACGAGCTTCCCAACCGGGTGGTGATCCTCACTCTCGATGGAGAGGTCGAAGCCACCCTCGAGTTTCCCGAATGCACCACGGTGGGCATGGTCGACTGGTCGTCCGACGGGCGGTTCCTCGCCGTGAGCGATCTGGAAACCTGCATCCGCGAAGGTTCCGCGGAGTGGATCGAAGTGTTCGACACCGCCACCTGGGAGTCGGCAGCGTTCCTACCGGTCGATGACACCAAAGGTTTTGGTACTTTCCCCCGGTTCGACTCCAACGGCCGGCTCTATGCCATGAGAGCCGGTGGGCAAATCGTCGTCTTCGAGGCCGGGAGCTACGAGATAGTCGAGGTGTCGGAGGCGTCAGGCTTTGGCGATGTGTCACCGGACGGAAGCCGCATGTACGGCTCCTTCACCCTGCAGGCACAGGAAGGGAGAGGGGGAAGCTTCTTCAGCGTTCTTTCATTCGACGCCGAGTCTGGGGCGATTGTCGACGTTCTCCATACTGGTGTCCGTCTCCCGGCCCGCGAGTTTGGTGTCACCGCGGGCGAGGATCATGTCATCGTCGTGGGCGGGATAGCCACTCATGTCTACGATCCGCTGACCGGCGAGGAGCGGGTCCGGCTACCAACCGGAAACGTCACGACGGTTGGTTACGACTCCGAACGGCAACTTCTCTACACCTCGGGTTCCGTTCTGGGTCCACGGGTGTGGAACGTGGGACAATCCACCGTGAGTGTCAGCCCGACCGGGGATCTGGGCGATTTTACTTGGGTCAACGCCGACAGTTTCGTAATAGGCGAGGACGTTGGCGTGTTTGCCCATCTCCCCCCACCTGGGTCCGGGAACGGAGGGCAAACCGGCGTGTTTGACCTTCAGACCGGCCAGATGACAGGATCTGCCCCCGAGTCATCTCCGAGGGCTGCCCTCGCCAATGGAAGGATTCTCGTGGAAATCGTCGAAGACGATGCCCATGCATGGGCCATCCATGACCCGGTCATCAGGGAAACAAGCCGGTTCTTCGAATGTGAGAACTTCGACTCCGAGAGATGGTTGTGCCTTGACCCCGGTTTCACCGTGGTCGCCTCTGAAGACGGGACCGAGCTCCTTGCTTACCCTTTCGATCGAGGGGGCGGTCTCGCCGGTGAGGTCCATAGCCTCGATCTGGTGACCGGGGAGATTCTGCACACCAACCCGATTCGGGAGGGTCAACCAGTAACGACTGTTCTGACCGAGTCGTGGGAGTTCGGATTCCCGATCGCCAGTTTCTCGAGGAGTAGCCCACCTGTGGTTCGAGACCGCGCCTCGGGTGAAGTCCTTTGGCGAAGCGAGATGGAAAACGTAATGGGTGAGGAGGTGTCGACGGACGAGCGCTGGCTGCTTACCTGGGGAGCCGATGGTGAGGTGCAGTTGGTCGACACCGAGACCTGGACGGCCAGGTTCACCATCGATGGCTTCAACCACATCCGGGGCGCCGCGTTCAACGGCGCCGGCACCCTGCTGGCGGTGTCCGATGTCCAGTCGATGCGGATCATCGACATCGAGACTGGTCTCATCGCCCAAGAGGTCGTCCTTCCCGGCGTGTCCGACATCTATTTCCTCGACGACGAAAACGTTGTAGTCGGCACCAGCGACGGAGTCTTCGGAACCGTCTCAGTGGCCACTGATGACCTGGTGGCGAGAACCCGGGCGAGCCTGCGGCGGTCGTTCACCGACCAGGAGTGCGATACCTATCGCATTGACCCGTGTCCAGAACTGGAAGAGCTGAAGTCTGGGCCGGCCGGGTCGTAGCCCGACGAATCCGGCGGCGGCGAAGTCCCCGTCGAATGCGAAGGCTTCGGCGGTCCGGGTCGACGTCACCCGGAAGCTTGTAGCGTCGACGAACGAGATACTTTCGCTTGTCGTGGCGTCGTAGCGGCGGGCACCGAAGGAGATTTGACGAGAATCACGGGTGACGATGTCGTCTACCGGTGCCGATTCGAACTCGTCGACAGCAGCCATCGCGTTGGGTGGGTTGTCGGTGCCATCCTCTACGAACTCGCTCCCACTGCAGAAGAACGCACTCGCTGGGAGAGACCTCACGAGAGGGGTGCTTGCCATCGTGGCCGAAGAATCCGAGAGTTGACGTGTGTGGCCACATTCCGGATCACCGCCCGGCAGCGCCCAGTGGGCCCTTCGCTTGTGCCACAGATGTGACACAAACCATCTTTCAGATGACAAAATCCCAGGCAGATGACCTGGAATCGACCTAGGCGCGCATCCCTGATAAGGATGAGGTCCGTGGTTCAAGTCCACGTGGGCCCACAAGACACCGACCTGGGAAGACTCAGAAACTGCCTTTGACCAGGGGGAATACCTCGGACTTATAGCCCCGTTGCCGGATCCGTTGTGACCTGGAACAGGTTCTCGCGCGCATCCCCGAAAAGGATGAGGTCCATGGTCGTGAGACTCGGTGAGGCGCGGATAAGGCGTGTTTCCCCTGGTGACGCCTCGTTTTTCTAGGTGTTATCGAGGTCGGCGATCTCCAACTGTTTCACAGTCTTGTGCAACACCGGTGCAACAGACAGGGAACAACTCGATGGGATCATCAGGCCAGCGCCGTAGCCCCACCAAAGCTGGCGGCGATGAGCGAGGAAGGCCTTGCCCCGTCCACCCTCTTCAACCGCCGCCGAGCCCTCGCACAGATTCCCGACCAGGCCGTCGATGACGGCCTCCTCGTCACCAACCCACGGAGAGAGCCAAGGCGCCTGCGATGCGGTCACGGATTCAGCTGTCTCTCACCGCTGAGGAGCTCCGGAAGCTCGCCACCACTGCGGCGACCACGAAACCCTGGTGTGGTTCCTCGGTTGGTCACGGTTCAGGTTCGGAGAGGCTTTGGCGTTGCGACCGGACGGGTGACCCGTCTCGGCGAAGAGTCCGAGTCAAGGAAGCCCCCCCGAGGTCGGAGGCCGGTTGATATTCGGCCCTCCCTTCGGATACCCTCCGAGCCAACAGTCGGACGGCAAGCGACGCGCAGGAAAGCAGCTGGGGGCTGTCTGCAGCCAGAACTCGCCGGAGTTCGAGGCCCTCTCCAACCCCTTGGGTGCTCAGGGCAGCGCATAATGCCGGTTCCAGGACAGCCGATCCGGGCTCTCGTTCTCACGGCCGGCGCGCGTTATGCGCTTTGGGATTTCGGGCCGGATCTTCCACAGCGTGCGGAAAGTTTCCCCTCCGCCACACGGCTCTGAGGAGTAGGTTTCCTGCGAGGCGACCGAAAGGAGGGCATAGGGTGGATGAGGGGTCCACCCGCGAAATGTTGGAGGACTGACTCGCTGACCCTAGGGAGTCATTTAGCGAAAGGAAGACCCGCCATGAACACAAAGCGCGTTGCTCTCATGTTCGTCGCGGTGGCCGTGGGGTTGATCGTCTTGGGAACTGTGCCGTTGGCGGCACAAGAAGACCCTCCCCCCATCGCGGCCGAGTTCCTGACACCGAGAAGCACGTTCACCGACGATGTAGATCTGCTCGTCAAGATCAAGCCGGACGGTGAGCGGACCACAGTGGTAAAAGAAAAGGATCCGTCCCAGACCGTCGTCGCCAGATTCACCGTGCAGCCCGGAGCACAGTTCCCATGGCACAGCCACGCCGGGGCCGTGGTCGTCAACATAGTCGAGGGCAGCCTCATCTACATCCACGAGGATTGCGACGAGCGGGAGTACACGGCTGGGACGGCCTTCGTCGATCCCGGACACGGCCATGTCCACTCAGCGCGCAACCCGGGGACAACACCGACGGTATTCGTCGCGACCTTCTTCGGGGCACCGGAGAGCGGGCCGCTTCTGATTCCTGCCGATCCCCCGGCATGCGCTAGCTAGTACACCAGAACCCTGACCGCCGGAGGACCCCGCATCGTCGGGGTCCTCGGTGGTTGTAGGGTGATCCGCCACGACCCGCACCGATCAACGATTTTCGGGCAAAACCGCCCATATCTGAGACCGCTCAGGATCGGCACCTCGTGCTCGGGGAATTGTCTATTTGCGTATTAGTCCGATCGACCGTGCCATGTGACGTGAAACAGCTTCCATTCGCCTCGTGCCTTCACAATGTGAAGAAAGTCGACCCAATTGCACGAGTAGATCCGAACCGATGCGATGTCCTCGGAGATGGCGTCGATGACAACTTCAGTCTCGCAGTCCGACATGTCTGCAAGGCCGGCGTAGTCGACCATAATCCGGGGGCATAGTACCAAAAGCTCCTCGACTCCACTCTGTTCATCGGTTACATACCGCCGTTTGATGCACTCTGGGTGATATGCGCGGGCATGCCGTTCCGCATCGCCGTTTATGTAGCCGTCGATGTAGTCGAGTGCGGCTGCCATGACCCCATCGATGTCCTCCTTCGCGGCAATGAGTTCAGTCGGGGCAAGGGCCATAAGGGAGTCCTCTCTCTCGTGTCAGTCGTAGGCGGCGCAAGCTGACTCTCCCCATCCAAGCCTATTGCCCGACGACCAAACTGGTCCTAGCCCATATCAACAATTCTCGGTGGATAACACGCATTTCGGGAGGTGCGCGAGATCGGCATCTCGGCGCGCAGTTGGTTCTCAAAGCGATCACTCGGGGGGCTGCGTCAGACCCCACAGAGCGAGAGGTCGGTGACTACCCGGATAAGATTCGGATAGTGGCCACATGGAGACCCGAGCCGACCTCAGGATGGCCTGCATTCGTTGCGTGGGCGTTCTGCGGCGCTCTTTGGACCTTCTCAGTGCTCTCGTTCGCCGGGCTATATACGCTGCCACTGGCTGTTGTTCTCACTTGGCTGCTCGTCCGCTATTCATCCGATAAACGCGACGCCGTCGGCCTAGTCGCCGGAGCAGCCGCCCTCCTCATCTATATAGGCTCGGCACACATCGGGGAGACTCCTTGTCCCGAATCGGGGACTCTTACAATTCCCCCGGGAGAGACCAGCGTCTCCTGCAGCGATTTCGTTTCTACGCCGTGGCTTGTGGGGGGAATACTTCTCCTAGTTGTTGCTGTCGTCCTGTATGGGATCATCCGGTGGCGACACTCGGAGAAGCCGAAACGCGCGGTGCCAACGAGCTAGACGTGGTTGGCCTTCTGCTTTAGTCGCCTTCTTCGCTGGCCATGGCTTCGAAAACGACCAGACCCTGGTGGCTCGCTATCAGTTTGACACCGCTCAGGACAACTGATCCCGGACGAAACCGCACATAATCGAGACCATCCGGTATCGGCACGTATGCGCTTGCCTATCTCTCCCTCAATACCCGTCACACCGTGCTGGAATCTGAGGCATGAGGTCGCCTACCTGGACTGTGCTGGTGGTCGGAATATGCGTGGTCGTGGGATGCTCAACGAACCCGTCGGGAGCGACTGTGTTGGACCTACCCGAAGGCGAAGTCTCGGAGAGCTTCGAGTTTGAAGCGATGGATCCTGGCCAATGGACGTTCACTGTGACGGTCACCGCACCGATCGAAGCCGTCGTCGATGTGACCTTCCTGACGGCCGATGGGGCAACACTCAGCATCTTCGAGACTCCAAGTAATCCCGAGGATGCGGATTGTGTTGAGGAGCCCGAAGGGCTTCTCGACTGCGTGACAACCTTTCCCCTTCTCGAAGCAAGAGAACCTGGGACATGGACCGCCTCAGTTCACAAGACTTCCGAGCCTGCCGCCGAGGTTCATATGAACATCGCCTGGGAAAACGACTCGGATGACGCATAACCGGACGATCTCGGGCTGAAACGCTCATATCTGATACCGCCCCATATCGGCACGTCTGCGCTCCCCCTTAGCGGGACATCTTGTCCGAGATCGGGTTCTCCATGGTCCGAGCCACTTACAACTTTCACACCTTTGGGCCGGCGAGAGGCCGGGTTCCGAGTCACGGGACCGAGTCCCGTGACGGGACTTACTCTTGCTGGTCCTCCAGGCGTTGGAACTCCACCTGCTCCGGTTCCAAGATGACCTCGCTGTCGAGAAACTCGACGGACTCCTCGGTGCAGGAGTCGAACACTTCATTCGAGGCGTGCACTGTTGACACAACGGAGAGTTCACCGGCTGTGCCGAGCGGCATAACCCCACCGACCAGAACAGACACCCAAATCTGATGGATCAAGCACGAATCCTCCGGATCACCCCGATCAACCGACCAGAGAATCCCGTCACCGGAATCGCACTCGTTGCCAAGACCATCGAGACGTCACCTTCCATGATCACTGTCCCGCTCACAGGGTGGACCGAACCCCGTGTCCAGGCTCCCACCTTCAAGATGAGAGCCGGGAACGTATGTATTCGGAGTCTCAGCCTCCAAACGACAGGCCTAGGTTCGAGTGCTCCATCTCGGCGTAGTCCACTTCGACATTCATCTCGAACCCGTTGAATCCGCTGAGCGGGTGGTCACTGGGGAGTCCGCTGATCACAACCGTCCCCGAGGGTGTCGCCGGGCGATGCCAGGCCTCATTAATACCGACGGGGTCAATGAATACGGTGTGGTACAGATCCCCGTATGCCACCCAGTCAACATCGACGACCACCGATGCCGCCGTGGAGCCGTCCGATACCTCGACTTCGACACTGTTGAGGGTCGCGCTCGTCAGTGTCACCATCGTGGCCGCTTCGGATCCCGCCAGGTCGGTGCCCCCGTACAGCTGTATCTCGGGCTCGTCGCAACCGGCCCCTTCGACATCTGGATAAGCACACAGGGTCAGATCGACACCGGCGAACGGTCGAAGGAACTGACCGTCAGAGAAGCGAAGGGAATCGGCAGAGACGTACCGGACGTCCACCTCCAACTTCCAAGGTTCCCCATCGTTGTCGAATTCGGTGCCTAAGACGAAGCTTGCGGTGTCCCAACCCTGTCCCACGAACTCAGGTCGGTCTGCAGCCGCTGCCGGAATCGACAGCACGCCAACCATCAGCGTCAGCACGGTCACCAACACTGTCAACCTTCTCATACCCCTCTCCTCTCCCCGCCGATATTGGCGGAAGTGGGCCGGTGACCAGCGACTTGCCGATCCACCGCCACGCTTTTAGAGCATGTAATCGAAGGATCGGATTCTTCTTGGAGAATGCTTGGATCAGGAGAGTCGCATCAACATGCCGGCCTGACCTTCCCCGCTTCTCTGTACCGGCCCTATTCATTATCCAGGGTCTGGGCCTCGGGGATGCTTTGGTCGAGATCTCGCCACGGCCTCGATCTGGTCCTGGTACGAGTACCGGTTTCGCCACCACCATGATCCGGGGCGGGCGATACGTAGAGATCCGAGGACGGGAGCCCACGCCGAGAAGAAGACCACCCAAAGTAAAAGTCGGGTGAGGGCTCTGGTCTGAGATTCTGTGCCGGAAACCAGTGATAGCCACAGCACGAACATCGTCGCCGTGAAGACTCCTGCGACCATCGCCAGCGACAGGTGTCGCTTTAGCGTCGACACCGCGGTTCCCAGTGCGGGAGCGCCGACGAGAAGGACAAGCCATCCGGTGTTCACGACCAGTTCAACGAATGTGTTCCTCAGATCGCGGTGTTAAGCACCGAGTCCTCGGAACCTTCTTGGAACCTGTTTGGATTCCCGAGCTTGGCGCCAAATGTGTCAAACCTGGATTCCCTACTCGCACAACTCAGATTGAACAGCGAGAGGTGACCTCTTCAATCATCAAGATTCCCGCTCACCGGGCTCCTCCACGCGAGAGTCGTGGGTCATGTCTAACCGGATGACGGAGACATCGGCCGTGTTTAAGGTCTCACCATTGAAGATGCTTATCGGGTTGCTGGTATCGGCACCTGTGATCGCCACGGTCCCTGCAATGGTGGCGTCCTTGCTCTGGAAGATGTTCTGTCCATCAGTCTCCTGGTGAGCGTCCCCATAGGCCCCCCAGTCCAGATCGACGGTGACGGACGCCGCGTCTTCACCATCGGAGACGGTTAACGTGATCTCGTCGAGCGTGGCCGACGTGAGACCCACCAGGTTGGCTGCGGTGGAGTCGAGTAGGTCCTTTGAGCCACTCATCAGCACAGTCGAAGGACCCTCACACCACTCATCCGCTGGATAGGCACACAGGCGGACATCGGTACTTGTGTGTGGCCGGACGATGGTCCCGTCGGCGTACCGGATAGAGTCGGCGTAGACATATCCGACGAACACTTCCACAGTCCAGGACTCGGCCGAGTATTCAAACCCGGCCGAGAATTCGAGAGTGGCGGCGTCGAGACCTGTGATCACGAAAGCGGGGGTGTCGCGGGAACTCCACATGACCAGGCCTGCGAAGCCGCCGACGATGAGGGCCCCGATGATCATCGTGACCGCTCTCCGCCACCGCTTGGATCGCATCGGCGTAGTGCCCTCGGCTGAGGGTGCCTCCCACGCGAAGTATTCGCCGGGACTCTTGGACAACCCCGCCACGGCTGTCTTCTGCGAGATAAGGGCGGCGCTCATCGGCTGCAGATCCCTGGCCCCGATGGGCAAGGCTTGGTCGGGGGGATACAGCAGAGCGGAATCGTGAGAGAGGATGCGCTCCTCGAGTGCCCACAAGGGAGGTGAAGGGTCAACTCCCAGCTCCTCGGCGAAGCGTCGACGAGCCTCGGCAAATACTCGAAGTGCGTCAGCCTGACGGCCACTCCGATACAAGGCGACCATCAACTGACTGAGGAACCGCTCCCGAAATGGGTTCTGCTCGACGAGGGTCGACAGCTCTCCGACCACGGTCTCGTGGCGACCCAGCGTGAGGTAGGCGTCTATGCGCTTCTCCTCGGCGACGAGACGAAGCTCCTCTAAGTGAGTACGGTCCAACGACAGCGCCGGCTCGTCCCCGAGATCACCGAAGGGCGGTCCCCTCCACAGTCGCAGAGCACGATCAAACAACTTGGCGGCGCCTGCGGGATCGGACGACAGCGAGGCCGAACCAGAGTCCATGAGATGGGCGAACTCGAGCGCGTCGAGATTGTTCGGATCGGCCTTTACCAGATAGCCGCCGTCGACGTGCTCAATGGCGTCACTGCCCAACTCGCCACGGAGGTGAGACAAATATGTGAACAGAGAGGTCTTGGCTGCCGGAGGCGGACTGCCGTTCCACGCCCGCTCGATCAACTCATCACGGGAGACGACACGGTTCGAAGAGGCCAACAAGACTGCCAATACCATCCGTTGCCTTCGCCCGCCCAATGAGCAACGTTGAGACCCCCGATACGCCGCCACTGGACCGAGGATCTCGTACCTCGGCGAAACCACCGAGTCAGACAAGTTCGACCCACCGGGTCTGTCGGAACTCAGATCAAGTCCCTCCACGACGAGACAGCCTACCTTCGCACGACACCTTCGAACGATGGGGAACCTGGATTCCCGTCGCGACACTCCCATTCGACATAGCTCTGTCGAGCGGCTGTGGGGCGAGCATCGGAAGGCATCGTGATACATGCTGAGTCGGGAAGCAACCTCATCCACCCCGATCCCGGTCCGTGGCAGTTCGGGGTCGTCCCGCCTACGACGAGTAGGGGCACGTGTCAATCGTTTTACCGGGAGTATCCCAGACCTCGTGCCGCAGGATCCACCGCCCGCGGCGAGAAACTCCTTTTCCGCACAGGTTCAACAACTCGCAGTTTATGGGCGGTATTGACCGCGTAGATCCCGGTCCCAGCCATCCTGTGGGTATTGAGCACTGGTCTGAAAAGCCGACGGATCGAGGGGCGATCCTGTTCGCCGTTGGCACGGTGAGCTTCCGCTCCGGTTGAGGTTCGGCGGGTAGGAGGGAAAACCCGCTTGTGTCACAGATGTGCAAACAAACGAGGCTGGAGAGCGCGAAAGCCCAGGTAGACGTGCTGGCGTCGCACCTCGCGCGCATCACTGATAAGGATGAGGTCCGTGGTTCAAGTCCACGTAGCCCACAACTCTCTCGCCTGGGATAACTCAGGAAACTGCCTTTCACCAGGCCGAATGCCCTAGAGCCTGCAACCCCGTGGTCAGCTCCTGTACGACCTTGACAATCCTCTCGCACGAATCCTCGAAAAGGATGAGGTCTACGGTCGCGAAACTCGGTGAGGTGCGGATCCATCGTGTTTCCCCAGTCACATCGCATTTCGAGGCGTTATCTCGGGTCGGTGGTTTTCGATCTGTTTCACAGTCCTGTGCAACATCGGTGCAACAGACAGGGAAAACTGGCTCCAAGATCAAGGTCCGATGAGGAAGGCCAGATTCGGCTAATTGACAGGCTCGTCCACTCAATGAACGGAGCAGGCATCGGCTTCTGGCTGTCCGGCGGGTGGGCGGTCGTTTTCTAGATCGGTCGCATGACCCGGTCCCATTCGGACATCGACTTCGTCGTGGAACTGAGAGACAAGAAGACCTTTGGAGCCTTCTCGAGGGCGAAGGAGCCGCCCACGTGGTCAGTGACGAATCTGGTGGTGTCGAATCCTTCGAATTGGACGAGCTACGCGTTGAGATCACCTACGTCATGGAGGACGAAAAGGAAGCCGGATCACTCCCGGCTTTGAGTGGCCTTGGCCAGAGGAGTCCTTCAACGAGGGGAGTGTGACTCTGGCGAGGATAACCACCCGAGTCGTCTCCATAGCGGGGCTACTCGACATGAAGCAGGGTTGGGAGGAGCACCTTGGACAGAAGCCGCGTGCTCATGATCTTGCTGAGTTTGAAGCTTTGGAGGCAGTACTGGAAACCCCGGCTCAGCCCCGCCAACGGATCAAGCAGCACTTGAGTCCGCCGGCCACTCAGGTCACAGTCTCGGACGGGCTCTGGTCTCGCTGGCGGGCCAGAAGATGATCGACGACGTAGCCAGCGTCCCTGCCCACGGCAAACAACGTGTCGGACAGGAACGAATAGAGGAACTTGAGGGCCACGAAGTAGAGACCGGGCACCTCAGCGGAGACGCCCCGGTCGTGGATAACTTCGCCGTCCTCGTCGAACACCGGCAGATCGATCCAGGAAAAGCCGGGCTCGAAGCCGGTGCACCACATGACGTTGGCCACGTCGAGAACGGTCCCGTCCTCCAACTGGGGATAGCCGTCGACGACACCGGTCGTTCTTCCGACTCGCTCCACTCCGGCGGCAACGAGGTCTTTTGGCTTGACCCGGAGCAGGGGTGCTCCCTTGTGGCGCATCTTGGCGTGAACCTTCCTGCCCATTGGCGTGCTCGTGGTGAGTAGCCGGTTGAGGATCACCGGCCCTACGAACGGCATGAGAATCCTTCCGGAGAGACGCTCCGGGCGGAACGGCTGCACGGCACTAGGCTCGCCCGACAACCAGACGCGGCGATCTTGCGCCAACTCCTTCGCGATCTCAGCGCCCGAATTGCCCATGCCTACAACGAGGACGTCCCCTGCCTCGAGCTGACCCGGGTTCTTGTAGTCGCCGACGTGGAGTTGGACGATTCTCGAGTCGAGCTCGGAGGCAAAGCCCGGGGTCTTGGGCTTCTGGTACGAGGCCATGGCCACGACCACGTTCTCGGCCTCGAAAGCCACATCCCCGGCCGTGGCCAGGAAACGATCGCCCTCCCGGCCGAGATGATCCACCCTCACCCCATGGCGGATGGGAAGCTCCATGTGCCGGGCGTACGATTCGAGATAGTCGGCGAGCTCATCCTTGGTGGGGAACCCCCAGTCCTCACCGGGGATGGTCATGCCCGGCAGAGAGTTGTATCGGTTGGGAGTAAACAATCGCAGGGAATCCCAGCGTGTCCGCCAGGCATCACCGGTCCTCTGGCTGGCGTCGACGATCAAGAAGGGCACCCCTGCCTGTGACAGGTGGTAGCCGACCGCCAATCCGGCCTGACCACCACCGATGACCAGGGTGTTCAGCTGTTCTGGTGCTCCGTAAGTCATTTATCTCCAGGTGTGCTTGGGTTGTGTCGAGCTCAAGTGAGAGCTGACCTGTCCTCCATTGCCTCGAAGGTAAGGCCAGACCCTCAGGCTGTGAATACGGAATACTCCCCATTCGGGGAGGCAGCTATCTGGGAACGAGCCCGTTCTCAGTGGCGAAAAGCGTGGCGGCCGCCCGGGATGAGACGGCCATCTTCCGGTAGCTGTTCTGGATGTGGCGATCCACCGTCTTGGGCGAGATGTCGAGCTCCCGGGCGATTTGCTTGGTCTGCAGGCCCCGGGCCAATAGCCCAACTACTTCCACCTCGCGCTCGGTCAACCCCGCCGGGCGCCCGATCGACGGTGTCGTCTGCCCGGCCGCCTCGGCAATCGCTTGGACCATTGCTGGGTCGAATCCGCCCTGTTCCGCTTTGCCGACCATGACCTCTGTTGCCTCCTCCGGAGACAGTGCTTCTCGGTAGGGCCGCGGCTCGATCTTCGACTGGAATGCATCCGCCGCGGCGAGCAACCGGGCGGCCGGGGAGAGAGACGAAATGTCGAGACCGCGGTGATAGCCGGACCCATCCAGACGCTCATGGTGGGCCATGGCGATAGGGGCGATCTCGGCGAGAAACGGTGACCGGGCCAGCACCCGCTCGGTGTGATACGGGTGGAGCCTCGCCTTTTCTCGTTCGTCGGCGTTCAGCGGGCCCGGTTTGTTCCAGACTCGGGATGAGACCGCCGTCCTCCCCACATCGTGGACGAAACCAGCCCGTCTTATCGCCGTCACCTCGGCAGGAGCGAACCCGTGCAGCTCCGCGGCAGTCCCAGCCAAGTCGGCGACACCAGAACAATGCCCGGAGAGATAGGGGGAGACCAGGTCGGCGAATGCACCGATAGCACTGAGGGCCCGATCGATCTCCAGGCCTTCGAGCGTCAGTCTTGGATGGGGTTCGCTGGCGAGGATATCCTCCCACACCGTCTCTGGCGGTTCCGGTGGCCCCAGGACCTCAGCGGCGTTGTTCACGAACGCAGCCACCACGTCCGGGTCGAAAGCTTTTCCAGATCTCGATCGGATCACGTCTGTCACATACGCATCGTCACCAATGAGTCGTTGGTAGGTTGCGTCTCGCCCAACCTGGATGATCCGCAAAGGCAGTGGAATCTCGTTGCCTCTTGCCCGCTTCAGGATGCCCTTTCCGTCCCATCGCTCGGTGAGGAGCGGGAACATCCCATGGACTGACTCCGGCATTCCCAGGCGTTCGGCGAGCATTCCCGCCACCTCACACAAGGCTGCGAAGTGGCCGTTTATGAATCGTGCCGCGCGGGGAAGCCCTGTCACGACCTGCCAGGCTCGAGCGGGTGCTGGGGCCTCCGGCGACGGCAAAGCCCCAGCCACTGCGGCCAGAATCTCGACTCGGGAGCCGAACTGGCGGTGCGTGACGTTCTCGGTCGAGTAGTCCCTGAAGATCTCTGATTTCCTCTCCTCGTCGACGGGGCATCCCGCATACATGAGGAGGCAGGCGTAATAGGTGCGTGACAGCGTGTCATGGTCGACATCGAGGACCTCGCACAGCCGCATCGTTGCCAGAGTGGCGTGGAGCCCGTGTTCGAAGGGGAATCCCATGCCCAGGTCGGTGGCCAGACACATCGAAGCAATCACCTCGGCGGCCCGTACCCGCTCGGTAGTCGTTGGTGCCGTCTCCCTCACATGGCGAACGGTAGTTATGACGTCAAGGTGCCGCTGCGACGCCCGGGCGGGGCGGGCGGTTTTCAGTAAAGACCTGGGCGGCCAACGGCGTCGCAGTCGGCAACCCGGTTCGTGTCTTGCGCTCGATCGACGAGCGGGCACGCTCCTAACCGCTCCCCTCCTCAGGCACCAGGAGGCAGGCCGCTCTCCGGCCCACCACCCCTGAGGTGACCAAAGCCGGCTCGACGGCGGGACAGTCGCCAAAGGCCTTGGGGCATCTGGGGTGGAAGCGGCAGCCCGTTGAGTGTCAGGGGGGAGGAGGGGTCGGTGGCATGGTGGACGATCACATCGATGGCCTGGTCGCCGAGGTCGTCGAACATGTCGCTGGAGCCGCATTCGGCGACCGGGTCGATGGACGCCTCAGTTCTAGGTGTTATCTCAGGTCGGCGATCTACGACCTTGTTTCACAGTCTTGTGCAACACCTGTGCAACAGACAGGGAAAAACTGGATGGGATCATCAATCCAGCGCGTAAGCCCCACCAAACCAGGCCTGGCATGGGGGCCATGCCGATCTCGAGCTCGCAGTCACCCGACCGCGTCCGCCAGTCACGTGGCCTCGGGCGGAACGAGGCTCCGGATCTCGCCGTCGCCTAACCCGTAGTAGACCAACGTGAGGAGTTTGCGGGCCGCCGCCACCCGACCCTTGTTCTTGCCCCGGCGTTCAGCGACCCGCCGGTAGTGGGTTTTGATGCGGTCGTCACCATGGTTCTTGGAGATGGCTTCCACCGCCGCCCAGCGGACCAATCCGGATCCTTGTTTGGTGATCGACCCTCGATGCACCGTGGTGTCCGACTCCCGATGCCGTGGTGTCAGCCCGGCCCAGGAGCACACTGCTTTGGCTGACCGGAACCGTTCGACGGCGCCGAGTTCGGCGCAGAAGATCGCAGCCAGGACCGGGCCGACACCGTTTAGCTGTTGGATCGTCTCATAACCCTCGTCGGCTTTGAACACCTCGGCGATACGAGCATCGAGTTTGGTGATCTCGGTGTCGTAGACTTGATCAACCGGCGCAGCGACCGGACCCGAGTCTCATACGCCTCGGCCATGTCGGGGTCGTCCAGCCAGAGGTTGCCGCCGGGACCCCATAGGTGGTTGATCGGAGCCAGCAACCCTTCTTTGCCCAACACCGCATGCACTGGGCTTTCAACCCGGCCCGCAACTGAGACAGTTTCCTCCGATAGCGGACCAGCTCACGCTGATGACGGATCGACCCAGGAGCGATCCAGCTCTCGGGCAGCATGCCCATCCGCAGCAGATCCGCCAACAGCCGGGCATCCACCCGGTCGGTCGTAACCCGCCGGTTCTCGAACCCGATGTCGGCGTTGAGCCTCGGAGATTCCCAGTCCGTTGAGAGCAAGCAGACACGCCAAACCGTGATCCCGGCCGCCCGACAAACCAGCCTGGACCAAAAACATGCCCAGCTCGTTTCGGTCGAGTACGACTGCGTTCGACTCGTAGTTGAGCTTGGGCCGACGGATGTGAACCGCTGGCGACCTCGGTATCAGCTGCTCCTCCACGCAATACCGGTAGAAGCCGGTGATGGTCGACAACCTCCGAGCAACAGTCGCCCTTGCTCTCCCGTTCGCCTCGAGCCAGCGGGCAAACAGCTCAATGTGGGCTCTTCTCGCCTGAAACACCACCAGGTCATGGGTGCGACACCAACCAAGTCACTGCCGCAAATCCAGGCCGTACGCCTTTCGTGTCGACCCTCCAAAGCCAGCCAGATAACCAGCGACAGCTTGCCTTAGCTTGAGCGAATCGAAATCAGCCGAGACCACGGCTGGGACATTTGATGGTTCCATTGTTGACATGACTCCTCCCTTCCTCGGGATGGAGCCGACCCGCACCGACACAACTCAACACTGTCGCCCAGGGATAACGTCGGGGCGGTTCACGGGTCTCAGGCACGTCGGCGCCTCAGGCGCTCGGGCGCACTTCCCAAGATGCTCGTTGTTTATCCGCCCACTACTGGTGACATGCGCGTATAGCGTTCGTGACGAGTTGATGGAATTCGCCCGCGGGGTCATGATTCGGACCGTCATGATTCGCAACCATCGGAGGTGCCGATGACCAAAAGCGAGCTACTTAGGATGGACAACGTCGGCATCGTCGTGGAATCTCTCGATGACGCCATCTCCTTTTTTGCCGAGCTTGGGTTGAACCTCGAAGGTCGGGCGATGGTTGAAGGAGAGTGGGCCGGACGCGTCACCGGACTAGGTCACCAGCAGGTCGAAATAGCGATGATGGTTACTCCCGACGGCCACAGTCGGCTCGAACTTTCCCGATTTCTCACTCCACCTGTTGTCTCTGACCATCGAAACGCCGCTGTGAATGCCCTTGGCTACCTGCGCGCAATGTTCACAGTGAGCGACATCGACGAAACTCTTGCTCGGCTACGTACGCGGGGTGCGACGCTCGTCGGCGACGTGGTGCAGTACGAAGATTCCTATCGCCTCTGCTATATCCGTGGTCCCGAAGGGGTTCTTGTTGGACTAGCCGAAGAACTTGGTACCGGGCCGTAGCTGATGGCTCGAACTTCCTGAGGGGACTTAACCACACCGCCTACGTAGCCATCGTGCAAAACGCTCGGCCCCCAACGCGGGAATCGGCCGAATGACAACACGACAGCCAGCAATTCCGAACCGAGCGAGGCGTGCCGATATGGGCGGGTCCCTAGGAGGCCGACAGCTCTCTAGCGATGTTCCAGCCATCGGCTACCGATGCGTAGCCGATGACGGCTTCCGTCCCGCGGACGAGTCGGCTGGCGCGTTCGGCGAGTCCGGCGTCGGCCTGTGCCCCCTTGGTCTGGAACACGAAGCCGATGGGTTCGCTCTGGTCAGCGGCGTATTCGGGAAGTCCCCACACGATGACGTTATCGCCTTCGTCCGAGACTGCTGTGACGGTGATACGTGCGATCGGCATTCATGAAGAAGCTACGTCGCCAGGGAGACACACTGGCGCCTGCAGGTAGCACACATGTGAGGATAAGTGCCGCCATGCGCTATTCGGCGAGAGGATCGTTATCAAAGCGACAACTGGCGATCCCGGGCGAGTGTGAATCTGAATCTCGTCGGTGTCCGGTGATTGGTGCTGAAGTTGCCATCAGGCTCGCGTGGACGCGCCGTCATATTGAGCCAACACCGTTCCTGCGACACTGAAATGATGCGGCTCGTTGTGTTCTTGCACGGTACGACAATCATGCATGCAAGCGGAGTGGGAAAGAGCCGGGCCGAACGAGTCCAGCAGGTGCGTAGGGGTGATCCACACGTACTCGACTTCGGGTCCTACGTAGCAGTCGGCGATGCAGCTATGAAGCTCAACACATGGAGCCGGCAGGGGGCCGAGATCGCGTATCTGAGTTCTCATCGTGACGAGAGCGATGTGGCGAGAGACCGAACCGTGCTTCTGCGTGCGGGTTTCCCCGATGGACACGTCTGGCATCGGCGACCTGGACAGGAGTATCGGGATGTCGTGGAGGACCTCCAGCCCGACGTGCTCATCGAGGACGATTGCGAGAGCATCGGGGGTATTCAGGAGATGACCTACACCAGTCTTGATAGCGCGACGAAAGCACGGTTGCACTCCATCGTTGTCCCCGAGTTCGGAGGGATTGACCACCTGCCGGAAACTCTCGGTCAACTTAGGTCCATGTGAGGGGTTCCACGACGCTCGGATGTGCCGTTCTGCTCGGTCTGGAAATGTGTGCTTTATCCGCTCATACTGTTGTTCTGGCGCTAGTTGGCGAGGAAGGCGCGGACGACTGTCTTGAAGGGTTGGGACTTTCGAGCCACGGGAAGTCACCCGCCTTGTCGAGTCCGGCAATCGGCAGTCCGGTAGGACTATGCGAGGGCCTGGACCGTTCATGCTGGAATTGGATCACGTAATCCATGGACGATTAGGACTGGGCTCTTGGCTTGTTGAAGAGACTTGATGCGGGCACGGTGACACCGTGCTCCAGACGAGCGCTCAGCTCCATCAGCGTGTTCAGTTGCCGGGCTCGAAGAGAATGCCGTCGAACGTCGTGAAACCGATCGTCAAATTCTCGGTTCCGATGAGTCGAAGCTGCATTCCCTTGTAGGGCCGTATCCGTGGCCCACGACGCGGAAGACACCTACCGGGCCAGGCGAGGCTCGGGCTGATGTCACCCGTGAACGTGGTCTCGAATCCACCATTCTCGAAGACGATGTTCCCGGTTCCCCAGGCTCGCCCCTCTCCGGTCAGCAGATTCAGGTTGTAGTTGAAGCTGACTGTGTCGGATCCCTTGGCCGGAAGGGAGGGAGAACGGGATCCTCACAACCTGCCTTTGGCGAATGTGGTGGTGACCTCGTGGCCGTCGAGCGTGAATACGGGGGTCCATGACTTCAATGCCCTGGCAGTGATAACACGTCGGTAGCGCTTGACGAATCTCATCTTTTGCCTCCTGGATCTCGGCTCTGTCGCGGAGTCCGAAAATCGGTTCGGTCTCATCTTGCCTTCGCTCATCCTTCGGATCAGTCCGCTCGACACACTCCACGGCTTCGACACGGTGTTGTTCAGACGGTGGAGGGCAACGGCGGATCTGTAACGGAGCATCGTGCTTCCTTTCCTGCGTCCTCGTATTGGGTGCTTTGTGTTTATGCCTGTCCTGGGGGTGTCGACGGCGACTGAGCCTGCGCTTGCTCGAGGCAGAACGATGCGCCTGGACCTACCTCGGGTGGATGGTTGAAGTGGGCTGGGCCCCCCTTCGCGCCACCGGG
>DASUUC010000027.1:0-39165 GCA_036374335.1 Acidimicrobiia bacterium | reverse complement strand
GACGGACGTCGGAGATAAGACGACTCTGGAATCCGCCATGCGAGTTCGAGAAGCGGAGCCTGACGCTGCATTCGGGAGCCTCTCTGCGCGGATTGAATGCGGCGGTGTACGAGGCCTTCCAGGCGCTCGACAGTGTGATGCGGACCTTCAGCTACGTGCCGCGAGCCAACTCGTCCGACGCATGGGAGACCGGGGCCTACAACTGCAGGAAGATCACCAACGGCCCGGGTTACAGCCTTCACGCCTACGGGATCGCGGCGGACATAAACGCCCGGACCAACCCCTATGGCAAGAGACTCGTCACGGACATGCCACTGGCCATGGTCGTCGCGATCAAGGCCATCGAGACCACCGCGGGGCTTGGGGTGTTTCGCTGGGGCGGCGACTACCGATCAGTCAAGGATGCGATGCACTATGAAGTGGTCCTCTCCCCCGCCGAGCTGTCCGCGGGCATCGACTGGGATACCGTGGTTGCAGAACCCCCCGACCGAAACGACCCGAGAACATGGCCGACGCTTCGCAATGGTGACAAAGGTCCGACGGTCAAACGGCTCAACGAGATGCTGGGCGGCGCCGGCTTCGACACGCCCAACAGCGCGACCTTTTCCTCCAAGACCCGGGCCGCGGTCAGGTCCTACCAGGAATCACGGAAGCTGACGGTCGATGGGATCGTCGGTCTTCAGACCTGGACGGCGTTGCTCAACGACATGCCCGCCGTCTCCGCCTCGGAGTCGTCGCCCTTCAAGGTCGAGTCGATTCCTCTTCCGGAACGGCCCCTGGTCAAATCCGGGGACGAGAGCCCGGTGGTCGAGGAGCTGCAACGCCATCTGGTCGACGAAGCATTCGACCCGGGAGAGATCGACGGTGTCTTCGGAGCCAACACGAAGGCCATGGTGGTCGCCTTCCAGAAGGCCAACGGCCTCGACCATGATGGGGTAGCAGGACCACAGACCTGGCGGGCGCTGCTGACATGAGCGGCCGAGCCTGATGGTGGAGGTACGCACCGGCTTCGATCCCGTCGAGCACGGATTCAGGTTCACCAACAGCTTCCACGGAGGCGAGGTGGTGGGAGAGATGGCTCGACAGGGTCGCCTCCAGGAGCTGACCGGGCTGAAGGTTCCGAGAGCGGTACGACACCTCACCAACCTCATTGAGGGGGAGGGATTCTGGGGGACGTTCGGCCTCTGCGGCGGAATGTCCTGGACTGCGCTGGACCTCTTTCGGAGAGGAGAGCCCAGGCCGGCCACCGCGTCGATCCCCGGCTCGGGAAGCCAGCTGTTCTCCGACCTGGTGGAACGCCAGGCGGACTCTATGCGAGGGCGGGACCTCCTGGAGCGTTGCCTGGTGTGGCAGCTACTCCCGGACAAGGCCCCGTGGTGGATGTTCTGGTCGAAAGGGATCGGTCGTCTCACCGTCGAAGGTGAGTGGCCGAAGTTGCAGAGGGACCTCGACTCCGGCGCCCCCACAGCCCTGACGCTGATACGCGCTCAGGGGGTAACCATGCCCGACAAGCACCATCAGGTGGTGGCAACCGGGTACGACCTGTCTGGCGACCGAGCCGGGATACACATCTACGACCCCAACCATCCCGGATCCACTCCGTCGATAACCATCGACTTGGGTGATCGATCTGTCAGGCCTCGGCAGTCGCCCGGGGAAGCGGTTCGAGGCTTCTTCGTCTGGTCGCCCGACTGACCGCCCCGGGTCCGGGGGCAACGCTCGACCGTGCGCGCCGATCCGCGCCGTCGGAGTCCGGCGTGGGCCTCGCTACCCCGGCCGAGCGTATCGTTCGGGGAAGGCGTCACAGCCGACGACCTTCGATCGAGAGGATGGTGCGAGCGTGTACGTAGAGCGGCTGTTCCTCAACGAGTTTCGGGCCATAGCCAGTTCGGACATCCAGTTCACACACCCGACGTCCCCAGGCTCCGGGAGTCTGGAGCTGCCCAACATCAACCTCCTCGTCGGCACCAACGGCGGTGGGAAGTCGACGATCCTCAAAGGTATTGCGGCCGCCGTGCTCGCCGGCCAGGTCGACCTGCTGGCCCTGACCGGGGAGTCCATCCTGGCTTGGCCGCGCCGCGGGGCGACCGGTCCGTGTTACGCCCGGGTCACGTATCGGACTGGGGCCGGGGTGGGCCTGGCGGCGGGATCGGTGCACGAGGACTGGGTGCAGATCGACCCCGAAGGCATTCGTCACAGCAGGGAAAGGGAACCCTGGTCGACCCGAAACGATGCCATCCCGAACCTGTTCGGCTACGGACCGCAACGACTCACCAGCCCCGAGCTGCGGCCCGGAGAGGCCCTCGACGCCACGGGGAGAGTGGCCAATCTGTTCGAGCGCCGTCAGGAGCTCCATGCGCCAGAGCCGTGGCTCCCCGATATCGGCGAGGAGACCCTGACCGCCATCAACGCCCTCATGCCGCCGGAGACACGCCTCACCGGTGGCATGCAGGGAGACGAGGTGGAGGTGGAGAGCCGCGGACTGAGAGTCTCCCGCACGATGCTTTCCGACGGAGCCCAGAGCTACATGGCGTGGCTGCTCGACCTGGTCTTTCGTCTCCTCGAGGCCGGAGCGGCGGAAGACCTCAGTGGCGTCCCGGGCACGGTCCTCATCGACGAGGTCGATCAACGGATGCACCCCCGCTGGCAGCAAATCGTCCTCCGCCGTCTCTCCGACGGTCTGGCGGACCTGCAGTTCATCGGGACGGCACACAGCCCGCTGCTCGCCGGGGGCCTCCGCCCCGAGAACCTGACCGTGCTCGAACCCGACCACGACGCACCGGGGGAAGGGGCGATGAAGGCCAGTCACTTCGAGGAAGACGTGTACGGGCACACCGCGGACGGAGTCCTGACATCCTCATACTTCAGCCTGCCCAGCTCCCGGTCCGAGGACTTCAGACAGCAACTGCGTCGTCTTGCCGAAGCCGCAGCAGAGATGGATGAGGAGGCGGTGGACTTCATCCGCATGCTCGCCGCCGGCTCCGCCGGCTCCGCCGGCGACGACATCCGCGTGCGTAGCGAGCTGGTCGCCCGCCCCGACCGTCTCCGCCGTCGCCGCCAATGATCCGTTACCCCATCCTCGAACGGCAACTGCGCAAGCGAGTCGAGGAGGTGCGGCCCGGCTGGCTGGAACGGGCGGCGGAGCGGACCGAAGCCTTCCGCCAGACCGGCCGATACCAGGAGAGCAGCGGAATCTGGAGTGAGATCAAGCCCGCCTACATGGACTTGCAGGGCTTCAAGTGCGGGTTCTGCGAGCGCCGCCTGGAGAAGTCTCGCTACGGGAGCATCGAGCACGATGTCGAGCACTTCCGACCCAAAGCGAAGGTCAAGAGCTGGCCCAGCGAGTCGGACATCGACGAACGCGGCATCAATTTCGAGTTTCCCCTCGGCGACGACGCCGACCCCGGTTACTTCCTCCTGCCCTACGAGCTCGAGAACTATGTGGTGTCGTGCAAGACCTGCAACACCATCCTGAAGGCCAACTACTTCCCGGTGAGCGCCAACCGCCGGGTCGATGGTGACCGGTCCCGCGACCTCGACGACGAAGACGCCTATCTCATCTACCCCATCGGCGCCCGGGACCGCGACCCCGAGGATCTGATCACATTCCGGGGCATCGTCCCCATCCCGGTGGGCGTACGCGGCCACAAACGCCGACGGGCTGAGGTCACGATCCGGTTCTTCGAGCTCGACACCCGCGAGGTCCTGTTGGAAGAACGCGCCGAGACCATCCTCGAGCTCCATATCGCCATGACCGCCGTCGGTCATCCCGATCCGCTGACGAGCAGGGCCGCCAGCTCCGCAGTAGATCGCCTGGTCGATCGTCGCAGCCCCCATGCCAACTGTGCCCGCTCGTTTCACGACCTATGGCTGAGCGACAACCTGTTGGCCCGGGAGTTCGCCGGGGCGGCGCTGGGCTATCTGGAGTCGAGATCCTGAGGCGTCACCGCGGGCCCACCACCGGGGCTCGTTATCCGGCCACGACGAAGACGTCGTGCACCGGCGGGGGCGTTGCCGAACGTGAGGTCCGGGAACCGACCTCGATCCGATAGCCTCCCGCGTCGAGACCGGTCAGGTCGAGGCTGAACCCGTCGCCGTCGGCTTCGAAGTCGCTCTGAATCGGCTCGCCTCCCTCGAGCGGGACGACAGTCGCCCAGACGGCGTCGGCCTCCCCGTTGACCAGCGAGGCCCGGATCGCCACCGCCTCGTCCGCCAGATACAGGTCGTCGAGATCGACACTGAGTCCGGGTCGTTCCGCTGAGACATCGCTGACCTCGGGCGCGCGGATGGCGGCTAGGCCCCTCGTCTGCATATGGACTATCCGGTCGCGCAGGTCCTGGAGAACGGCGCCGTGGTTGTGCAGCCCCGAGTGTCTCTCCGGCACGAAGGTGTCCTGATACGCGGTGGAGAGCTCGATCGGGATGGCGGAGAGACGGGGGACTGTCCCGTCACCGTCGCCGAGCAACGGGTCGACCCCCTCGGGGAGGCTTCGGCTCGGCGTCAGCATGCCATCTGACAGACTCGCTGACTGGAGGGTGGGTTGGCGGGTCCCCACGAAAGGCAGGGTGGTGAAACCCCGCTGATACCGCTCGTCACCGGAGTGCTGTTCGACCGCGGCCTCGATCTCCCGGTGGAAGGTCAGCCCGTCCGCTGCCATGGCAGCATCGATGCCCGGGATCTCGGCCTCCGCGACTCTGAACGTCCCCGACCCGTCCGCCACCAGCGGGTAGATGGGAAGCAGCTGATGAGCCGAGGGAAAGGATCGCAGCGGCTCGGTCAGGTCGACGAAGAGCTTCTTGAACCCGTTGGCGAGGAAGGAGAGAGCGTTCGGTGAGCCTCGATGCGGTGTCCCGAAGGTGACCAACGCCCGACACATCTCCCAGCCGTCCAAGACCTCACAGAAGTATCGGGAGACTATGCCGCCCATGGAGTGGGCGAGCAAGATCGCCTTGGCATCGGGGTTGTTGGTGTAGTCGCGCCAGACTCGAAGCCGGTTCGAGACGAACCTCTCCAGCTCGCGGGCTGTCCTCCGGTTGTCACGCCGCCAGTCGTAGGGGAATTCGAAGTAGTTCGCCGGAGCATCCGAGTCGATCGAACCCGGGATCACCTCGAACTCGTTCTGGATCATCCGCGTTACCCCGGTGTAGCCATCGACCTTGACCAGCCCGGGTACCAGTTGCACCGTGTCCATCAGCCTCGTGGCCACGACCCCGTCGTCGGCGTCGGGATCTTCCAACTTCAGATTGTCGAGCCAGCGGCCCATCGTGGTCAGCGTGTTCCAGATGGCGGACCCGCTCAAGGCCCACAAGTCCTTGCCGTCTTTCTCGAGAACGCTGCCGATGATTCCGGGCAGCACCACGACGACGTCCCTGATCTTGGGTCTTGCCATTACCAGCTCCTGGTTCGACACCCGAGCCGCCGCCACTTGTCATCAACCTACACCAGTACCGCTCAGGCGTGGGTGCCGTATAGTCATGGCCCGGGCTCGGGGAGGCTGACAGCCGCAGAAGGCAGCAGCATGAGCCGAACATGGTCCAAGTTCGACGAGAAGGGCCTGGCTCGACACGTCACGCCGGAAGCCGTCCGCTGGATTCGACTCCCTTTGAGCCGGGCCGATCTTCCCGACAGCCCGGATGGAAGGCGACGGCTGACCGAGGCCGTCTATTCCAGTCTGCTCGCGGCCGGAATCCGATACGCACCCGAGCAATACCACCCTGAGCTCGCCGAACAGCAGATCCGCTCGAGCAACGAAGTCCTCGACAGCCCTGGTGAGGGAACTTGCCTCGACCTCGCCACGCTGTTCGCGGGGCTGTGTCTCGGCTTTGAGCTGATCCCGATCGTCGTCGTCACCGAGACCCATGCCCTGTGCGCCGTCTCATTGACCCACGGGCTCAGGGATTGGGACGCCTTCGACCGACAGGACAGACAGAGCTTCGAGGAGCCATTGGCCGAGGTGACCAGGCTGAGAGCGCTGGTCGACGGAGGCAGCTTCCTCGCCGTGGAGTGCACCGGGTTCGCGCACAGCGAGACCCTGGGGAGGGACTCTGTGGAAGGAGCCAACCGCCGCGACGGAGTCCTCGCCTTTCCCCAGGCGTTGGAAGCCGGACGCGCCCAACTCGATCGGGACGACTCCCCTCTCCGGTTCGCTATCGATGTCGCCGTTGCCCACTACCACTGGAAGCTCACCCCGCCCAACCTGCCCGCCGACTACCGATTGGCCACAGAAGAGCTGGTTGCAGCCCAGGTGGCATCGGGGCTCCGCCTGGAGAAGGAGAACCTGAGGCCCACGGTGGTGCCGATTCCCCGTCCTCTGGCCCCGCTCCTGGGTCTCCCGCGTCACTTCGTCGACCGGAGTGCCGAGCTGGCAGCCACCCGGGAGAGTCTTACTTCGAAGAGCCCGGTATGGCTCACAGGGGTGAACGGGATCGGCAAGACCACGGTGTTCCGCCGTCTCGCTCATGAGGGTTCACCGGGGCTCCCCGACGGCACCATCTACCTCGACCGCCACCTCAACCCCGAGGACACAGCCCAGCAGGTCTGGGAGTCCTTCTTCGAGTCGAACCACGGGTATGCGCCGAGCCCGACGCGAATCGGCCAGGACATCCGCGACACCGAACCGCTGATAATCCTCGATGGTGTCGAGCCTGCGACTGCGGAGCGACTGTCCGACCTCATGCCGAAAGCCGCCATCGCCGCGGTGTCGAGCTCTGACCGACGAGGAGAAGGGAACGTCGTCGGACTCGAGGGGCTCCCGGACGAAGACGCTGTTGCCGTCTTCGCCTGGCATCTGGGACGGGAACTGACCCCCGCCGAAGAACCCCTGGCTATGCGCCTCTGTCAGCACCTCAACGGACACCCGGCGAGACTCGCCGACGCGGCACGAGCCATTGCAGACGGGACCACCACCCTGGAGGACGCCCTGGCCAGAACCCGTGCCACCGCCGAAGCTCCCACTCTCGACCGTCTCGCCGGCCTCACAGACAGCGAACAGAGGATCCTGACCTTGCTCAAGGCCTTCGAGGAGACCGGTCTGCACCGGAGCCACGTCGAGGCCCTGGTGCCACGAGACTCGCAGCTAGCCATAAGCAGTCTGGTCGCTTCCGAGGCGGTCGCGCCGTCTTCACCGCGATACCGTCTCTCGGCCACGGCGATCGGCGAGAGCATCGGCGCCGACCACGTCGAGTCCGCCCGACATCAGGCCACGGAGTATTTCGGCGCCTGGGTGAAGCAGGCATCGCCCGAAGAAGTCGCTGAATCTCTCGAAGAGATCAAACTGGTCATCGGCTGGGCAAGGGCCGCCGGTGACCACCGGGCCGTCGTGGGATTGGGCATGGCAGCCGAATCGGCGGCAGCACTGTTCCGGCGCTGGGGGACCTGGCATTCGATACTGGAGGCAACCCGACACGCCGCGCAGCAGATCGGCGACCGCGCCTCCGAGGCGTATGCGCTCCACCAGTTGGGAACACGCGCCCGGCTCCTGGGTGACCGCAAGGCGGCGCGGCGTCTGTTGAAGCAGGCCAGACGCATCCGCACCAGTCTCGGCGACAAGACCGGAGCCGGCCTTTCCCAACACAACCTCGGTCTGTCCCGCTCCGCCCTGGTGCCGTTCCTGGCGGGAACGGCCATAGTGATAGGTCTAGTCGGAGGGGCAGCCGCGGTCTGCGCCGCCACCGACATTTGCTCGACCTCGGCCACCAGCACAACCTCTGCGACCGGCGCAACGAGCGTCGTAGACGTCGAACCGTCCCGGATCGACTTCGGCGAGATCCCCGCCGGGGAGGGGGTCACGGAGGAGGCCCGGGTAGCCAACATCGGGGAGGCGCCGGCGACCTTCGCCAACTTCTCCGTCGATCGCGATGATGTCTTTCCCATCACCAGCATCGATTGTCCGGAGACGCTGGAGCCTGGCGGCGAATGCAGTGTCATCGTTTCCTTCGCCCCACCTGAGCCCGGCTCGTATACGGGCACCCTCACGGTCGAAGTCGAGCAGGGCGAACCGGCCCAGGTTGCGCTCTCCGGTGCAGCTGCGGAGCCTGCAGACGTTGCCATCGAACCCGGAATCGGCGAGTTCGGGCAGGTGCCGGTAGGCGAGGCTTCGGTCCAGATCTTCACCGTGGAAAACCGGGGCGGCGGGCCAGCTCAGATCGTCGCCGGCCCCGATGTCCAAGGAGAGTTCTTCGCCGTTGGGGGACACGACTGCGCGGATGTGATCGAAGCCGGCCAGAACTGTTCGATAGAGGTCGTCTTCCAACCGGAGCGAAACCCCGACGACGGGACGGACGAGCTGATACACGCCGGAGTTCTGACTATCGGGACCGATGTCACCGGGCCGCTGGAGGTGCCGCTCAACGCCACCTCCAGTTTCCTCCTACCCGACCTCAGTGTCGAGTTCCAGGAGGCCATCCCGATCGGCCGGCCTCCTTTCCAGCCTGACGTGGTGGCGGTGAAGGTCGGCTACCTGGTCCGCAACAGCGGAGACGACGACGCAGGAGACTTCGCGGTGACTGCGCGGCATCTCGGAGAGGACGTCCCCTTCGCAGCGGACCCGGTGGACCCCGACTTCGACATCGGCGGGGTGATCGTCGACTCACCCGTCGGCCCCAATGAGGAGACTGAGCTCACCGGATACGCCTTCATCCCCCGGGAGGGACTCGATCCGAAGGCTCCGCATCCGATCCAACTCGTGGTCGACAGCTGTGTCGGCCGTGAGCTTCCACCCGATCGTTGTTCCATTCCGGAGAGCAGCGAGGAGAACAACATCTCGAACGAGGTCGACGCCAACTGGCTGATCGGGCGTCTCGAGGTGTCATTGGACCGGCGAAGCGTGGAGTTCGAGGGCGAATACGATGCGGCGTTCACCGAGACCCCTCTGGCCAACCTCGTCGCCGACGCCCTGCAGTGGAACGCAGATCGATTCGCGGAGGAACAGGGGATGCCGGTCCCTGTCGCTTTTCTCGACGCTGGTACGTTGATACCTCCCAGCGACGTCGACGGACGCGACGCAATCGAGGACGGCGATCTGACCATGCTGGACCTGGTGGACATGGTGCCCTGGGGGATTCCGGTCCTCGGGGGCCCGATCGACTCGGCAGACATCGCCGGGCTCTTCCAGGAAGCCGTCGCCGGGCGAGGCACCGGGGCCTATCCCCACATCCCCGCTGGAAGTCGTCTGGACATGGGATGTCAGGCGATCTGGAGCCTGGTCCTCCACGATCGAGAGATCATCTCAGATGGAGAGCCAGTTCCAGGAACGCCGTTGCTGACGTTCAGCACCCGACGATACGTGGATGGGACCTACGGATTCGTGCTTCCCGGCTTCGAGTCCCTTCCGAGCGATCCGACCATGGCCGAACTCCTCGGTGTATATGTCACCGAGGCACTGGGGGGCGTGATCCGGGCTGAGGACATCGTCGGCCCCAGATTGGGAGACGTGTGCATCGAGTGAACCCGGCAGTCACGTATGAGATAGGCCATGCAACAGCCGGCCCAAACCGAGGCTCGATTCCTATCGCACCGTCGCCAACAGCCGTGGGCAGTCGATCGAGGGAGCGTTCGACGGATGACGCTCGAACGCTCGCTTAGCATGCTGTTTGTCCTCCGTTTGACTGGACGGAATCGAACTCCGGAATCCCAAACAACCACAGGCCTCTCCCCCACATCACCTGGTTCCCAGTCCGGATCTGTGCCCAGTCTGGGTGGGCGATCAGCCGCGGGCACTCTTCACCTGGGCGCTGTGCGAGAACGTCACCAAGGCCAGACCGCCCACCAGGTTGCCCGCCGTGGCCAGGGCGATGTTCTGGGCGAGATCGCCGACGGAGACATTGCCCGACAGCCAGATCCCGAACAGCAGATGAAGGGCCGACACCACGACATGGTCGAAGGGGCCCAGAGCCAGCAAGAACCCCACCAGCAGAGCGAGGAGGATCCGGCTGGTGACCGAGTCGGTGGCGTTGAGGAGATAGGAGAGGAGAGTGATCAGGGCCCCGGCCAGCACCGCCCGGGCGAGGGTGGCCGCCCACCCCTTGGCCGCGAACTCCTCGGCGATGGCCACCAACGTTTCCACCGATCCGGCCGGGAGTGCCCCCTCCACGGTGAGGACACCCACGAGAATGGAACCCCCAACCAGGTTCAGGATCAGGGTCGCGGCCCAGAGTCGGGCGAGGCGAACCCATGTGCTCCCCTTCCGCTCGTCGATGGCTACCGCTACCGGATCGAAGAAGTCTTCGGTGAAGAGCTCGGATCGCCCCACCACCAGGAACACCAACCCGATTCCGAAAGCAGCCGCCCCGAAGACGGTCGCCACGCCCGATCCCAAGTCAGTCTCGATGTGGGAGGTGACGACTCCCAGCGCCACGATCCCGAACACGATCGTGACCCCGGCGATGAAACCGGTGGCCGCCTGCTCAAGCGGGGGCATTCCCAGCCGGCGGCGACCCTCCTCCTTGGCCCGGGCGTAGATCTGCTCGGGAGTGGGGCTGTCAGTCATCGGTCGCCACTACGCCCGGTCCCGCTTCCACCGGCCTTCGGTTCCGAAGCCGCGGCTGAGCCGCCAGAAGCGAACGGGTGTCTGCGAAATACCTGGGTCGATACACCGAGTAGGTGACCAGGGCACCGTGGTGGTGGAGTGGGGTGCCCCACCTATGGAGGGTTCGATACGGTCGACAGGCACCTGGGTCAGAGCTCTCTGTCTTCTAACTCGATTTGCTGGAGGGGCCCGGTTGCGGGTCCGTTGAGCACCGTGCCGTCGACGTCGAAACGAGAACCGTGACAGGGGCAATCCCACGACTTTTCCGCATGGTTCCATCGGATGGTGCAGCCGAGATGGGTGCAGGTCGGAGACACCCCGTGGAGATCACCCCCGGGGTCGCGGTAAGCAGCCACCGTCATGCCGTTGGCGCGGACCAGACCGCCCTCACCCGCATCCAGGTCTTCGACCGACGGCGCAACCAGTCGCTGAGCACGACCCCTGACGAAACGACCAGCCACATTCAGGTTGAGCAAGGACGTCTTCGCCAGTGCCCTCATGTCTCCGAGGCGGGTTGGGTCGAACGCGGCGATCCAGTCGTTGTCACGGCCTCCCAAGAGATCGGCGATCATGTGCGCCGCGGCAGTGGCGTTGGTGATACCCCATTTGCGAAATCCGGTCGCCACATAGGTGCGCTTCATCAGAGGGGCGCGCCCTACGTAGGGGATCTGGTCGACCGATCGGTAATCCTGGGCCGACCAGCGATATTCGAACGATTCCACCTCGAAATTAGCCCGTGTCCATCTCTCGAGCTGGCCCCAGCGGCCCGGCCTCGCTTTGCGATGACCCACGGAGTGCTCTTCCCCGACCACCACGACGCCTGAACCATTGCCCCCGCGCCATGGTCTCGTCGACCGGGTCGGGTTGTCTACGTTGATGTGCATGCCGGTGATCCGATCGTCGTTCAGCACAGCTGCGATCCCATAAGCCCGGCTGGGCTTCATTCTGGCGAAGAACCCACTGCGATCCATGAACGGGATGAGAGTGGCGACGATGGCATGGCCCGCCGTTACCTGGCCCGATGCCGTACGGACCGTCACCCCGTCGGCTGTCTCGGTGATCCCCAGGGCGCGGGTGTTCTCGAAGATGAGACCGGTGTCAGACCTGATTTCCTGGGCGAGCGCAACGAGATAAGGGCCGATGTCGAAAAGCGCCTGATCGTCGAATCGTATGGCCAGCTCGATGGGAAAAGGGAGGTCTATGTCTGTGGTCAGGTTCGTGGGCAATCCCAGGTCCTCGGCGGCCGAATGCTCGGCTTCGAGGTCGCCACGCCGCCGGGGATCCCGGGTATAGAGGTATGCGGGGATTCGCTCGAACGAGCATTCGACGCCCAGGCTGTTGATCGTCTCTTCGATCTGGCTGATTGCCTGTTGGTTTGCCCGGGCGTAGGACAGTGCTCGTTGTTCCCCGTGACGATCGAGCAGCTCTCTGTATATCAAACCGTGTTGTGACGTGATCTTGCCAGTGGTGTGGCCGCTCGTGCCCTCCCCGATACGTCTGCCCTCGACAACAGCGACCCTCGATCCATTGCCGTGGAGCAGATGGGCCATGGTGAGCCCGAAGATCCCGGCGCCGACCACCACGAAATCGACCTCGAGGTCGCCCTCCAGGGCCGACCAGGACGGCGGCTCGACACCGGCGAGCCACGGCGAATCGTGTTCGGACATTTAACGCTCCTCATGGTTCGTCAGCAGCGGAGAACGCCGCTCCGTACCCCAATCTGGGACCCTGGAAACGCTGCGGCAGAGCAGGCCAGGCGACCGCACGGTCTCGGTAGACCGGGACCCCGTCAATCGATCTGTTGATCCTCCAGCACCGGCAGCTGGTCGAGCTCCGCGGTGACCTCGGCAACGAAGACCATACGGTCACGTTGATTGCGCCAGTCGGAGACGATGTCGTCCATCTCTGCCCTGTGATCAGCGATCCGGCGAAACCGTTGCTGATAAGCCACCCTGTCGAGCCTTATCGCCAGTTCGACTGCCAACACATGGTGTAGGAGATCCAGGTCCTGGTCACTGAGCGCGGAAGCCATATGGAGGCCTTGTTTTGGGTCGAGGTTGAAAGTTGCCATCCGTACTCGCCTTCATTCCCAAGGAGCCCGAAATCCAATCCAGATACAGAGGAGAACGAGCCAAGCCCGATTGCTGGCACAGCGCGTTCGTGAGACAGTGGGATCATGAACACCTTCTCCGTAGACTCCGAAAGCCTCACCCTGCGGACCCTGGGGCTCCTCGCCCCGGATCAGCCTCACGTCCGACAGACCCTCTTCGACGAGATCGAGAGCCGGCTGCCCAGAGACCCGGAAGCCCGGGTGAACATTCAGCTGTCCGAGCTCAACCCGGGCCGGACCGCCTCGTGGCACGTCCACAACGGGGTGGTCTACTTCGTGGTGCTACGCGGGCTGGTGTCACTCCAGTACGAGGACAAGACAGAGCACTACTCGGCCGGTGACGTCTACACCGAACCCATCGGTGTGGTGCACCGGGCCGTGAACCCGCATTCCGAAATCCCCGCCTCGTTCTTGGGATTCTGGGTCACCGCTTCTGATCGGCCCCACATCACCGAGGCCGGCGCCCCCTCCTGGTCACCAATCGAGGAGCGGCATCCGTCCCTCCGCTGAGCTGGCGCCGCTCATCGTCACCGAAGAGACGGTCTTCGTCGTTCGTCGTCGGGGAGGGGTCGGCTATAGAGCTCTGCGCCGGGTCGCCCACCACGATGTTTTCCTCCATGTCCCGACCGTCGTCTCCTTGAACGATGTCGTCGCCGGTGCCGCCGAGGGCGAAGTCGTCGCCGGTGCCGCCGAGGGCGAAGTCGTCGCCGAGCTGGCCATAGATCTCGTCTTCGCCGGCGTGGCCGGTGAGATAGTCACATGCAAAGGCTCCCGCCGGTTCGGGGGTGGTGGCCATGTGAGTGGTGCGGACAGCTAAGTCGTAGTCGTCGGGGATTAGAACCCTTCGACGCTGTCCGTATCCAGGCTTCAATCACTTTCCAGTTGACGTCGCCCAGCATTCCCCGTGTTTCCCGGGCTGAGCCAGTCGTACACCTTTGAGGCGAACCAGGAACACCGCGCTACCGACGAAGTCGTTCGAGGTTTTGCTCATGGAAGTGATCCAGCCAGGAGATCGACTTGGCTTGGGTGTTGGCCTTCCCGAATTTCTGTCACTTCATCTCAGTATTGATGCTGCTATGAAACCTGACGAACCCGCGTATCCCACCCGTTCAACCGACACCGACCGGTTCTACTGGTGGAGACGGCAGAGCGGCTGGGAATGATCGAGCAGAGGGATCGAGCAGGGAGATCGTGATTGGGCAGCCGGATCGAGTAGCGAAGAGCCGCGCCGACGTCTGGTTTCGCCTGGCTGCGGCCCGGGTATGGGGCGGAATCAGGTGGCGAAATGATGAGAGGAGAAGAGTTGTCGGTTGCCCTCGGCGTCTTCGTGGTCTCTGATGCCGCTTGCTCGACCCGCTGCTCGTTCTCCGGCTGAGGGTCGCATGATTCGGTGGGTGGATGTCCGGTGATGACGACGGGTGTGATCGTGCTCGTCTTCGGTGTGGCGACGGCGGCCGTCGTCTCTCTGGTTTCGGCTTTCTCGGCCAAACACGTCGACCCGGTCGACACCGAGCCGGAGAAGCGGAGACTGGTGAGGTTCGTGGCCAACCGGCCGCGTCTGGCTCACTTCGTGAGGGAGCGCCTGAGCCGTACCACCGCCGGAGGGCTCATGCTCACCGTCGGCTTCGTCTCTGTGCTGGGTCTGTCCGTTTTCGTGGGGCTGTTGTTCGACATGGTCGACGCGAACTTCGGCTTCGCCCGATTCGACGAATCCGTGGCCCGCTGGGGGGCGGCCAATGCCGGGGGCGCCCTCCACGAGACTCACCTCTTGTTCACACGTCTCGGCGGCTCGTTGGCGGTCACCATCGTCAGCATCGCCGTCGGCATCTGGGGGTGGTGGCGGTACAGGAACCCCCACGTGGCCTTGTTCATGGTCTCGGTCACCGTTGGACAGGCGCTGATCAACTCCGGACTGAAGTGGATAGTGGCCCGCGATCGACCCGACCTCGCCCAACTGGCGCCATGGTCGGGTAGCTCTTTCCCCTCGGGTCACGCCGCGGCGGCCGCCGCCACCTATGCCGCCGCGGCCCTCGTCTTGACTCTCCACAGCAGTCGAGCAAAGCGGGCCCTGGCCGCGGGGCTGGCGACGTTCATCGCCCTCGGTGTGGCCGCCACCCGCGCCTTCCTCGGAGTTCACTGGCTGACCGACGTCCTCGCCGGCACCGGGGTTGGCTTCGCCTGGTTCATCGTCTGCGCAGTCGCCTTCGGCAGCCGGATCATGAAGTTTGGGGAGCCCAAAGACGAGGTCCCCGCACCTGCCCCCGTCGAGGAGCGGCGATGACTCCGCCGATGACCTCGACTCCGGTCGATCGCGACGACTCCAGCCAATTGTGGTCGTCGTGGCCCCTACGTGGACGCGAGCTGATGGAATTGGCCCTGGCCTACATGACACTGGTGACCATGGGGCTCGCCGCGGGTTGGACACTTCTCGGCCCGCTCTCCGACACACCGCTCGCCCGCTTCGACGTGAAATTGGTCTCTTGGTTCGCCACGGTGCGGACTAGTTCCCTCGACTTTTGGTCCGATGTGGGTTCGGCGTTCTCCGACACCATCAACGTCATCATCCTCTTGACCATCCTGGTCGTGGCGATGACCTGGTACTGGCGGAGATGGCGTGAGTCGTTGACCTTGGGATTGGGAGTGGGTCTGGAGGCGCTGGTGTTCGTCGTGGTGAGTCTCGTCCTCGGCCGTGACCGGCCTCCTGTTACCCAACTCGATCCGTCGCCGCCTACCGCCAGTTTCCCCAGCGGTCATGTGGGAGCAGCCTTTGCCCTCTACGTCGGCTTGGCGTTGATCGTGTTCTGGAATACCGAAAGTCGACTGTGGCGCACCCTGGCGGTCACGTTGGCGGCTGTGGTCCCGCTGGCCGTGGCGCTGTCGCGTATGTACCGGGGCATGCATTTTCTGACCGACGTCATCGGGGGGGCGATGCTCGGGTTGCTGTGTCTGGTGACCGCAGCTCTTGTCGTGCGACGAGGCGTGGCACGACGTTGGGGCGGGGGAAGCTGACGATGCGAGTCGGAGTGGTCGTGAATCCCACCTCAGAGGAGTCTGTGTTGAACGAGGTGCGTCGGGGGCTCGAGACGCGTGCAGCTGAGATCGTCTGGGAGGAGACCACCGAGGGCGATCCCGGCGTGGGCCAGGCGAGAGGACTCGTCGAGCGGGGGGTTGACATCGTCCTCGCCGTTGGGGGAGACGGCACCGTTCGTGCCTGTGTCGAGGGCCTGGCCGACACCGATGTATCCCTTGGGGTGATTCCGCTGGGAACGGGAAACCTCCTGGCCCGGAATCTCGACATCCCTCTCGACATCGACGAGGCGATCGAGGTGGCTCTCACCGGTCGGAGCGAGGTGCTGGATGCGGGGGTGATCAACGGCGAGATGTTCACCGTCATCGCCGGCACCGGATTCGACGCCGCCATCATGGAATCGACCGAATCTGAGATGAAGTCTCGAATCGGCTCTCTGGCCTATGTGATAGAAGGCATCAGACACCTCGGTGACGAGCCCATCTCGGCTGAGATAGAGATCGACAGGGCCGAAGCCGTCAAAGGAAAGTGGGCAACGATCCTCATCGGAAACCTGGGACGATTGCAGGGAGGGGTCGACCTCTTCCCCGATGCGGTCAACCGGGACGGTCGTCTCGACGTGCTCGCCTTGAGTGCGGAGACAACGATGGAGGCCTTGGCAGCGGGCTTCGCAGCAGTGACTCACAACGACGACCACAGCCAGATCTACCGTGCCTCCGGGAAGTCGTTCCGAATCCAGCTGGACCGGCCCGCTCCCTACGAGATGGACGGCGAGCCCCGCCCCGACAGCACCTCCCTCGAGGTGGAGGTGGCGCCGGACCGGTTGAACGTCCGGGTTCCGAGATCGGATCGATGAAGACCTCCACCTTTGTTCCTGTGACGGACCGAAGGGTCGCCATCGGTGTCCGGGAGGCTCTCTCGGGACACTCGCCATGGGAGCTCGCCAAGGACTCGTTTCTCCGCTACCGGTATGGAGACGGGTTCAGCTTTGCCAGGTCGATGGCCTTTCAGATGGTGCTCGCCTTGATTCCGGGGATGATCTTCGTGGTGGGTCTGGCAGTCCGACTCGGTGAGGGCCGTCTGCGGACACTGTTGCGCGAGGCGATCACCAGCCTCGCTCCGGGACCGGCCGGGCAGACCTTCCTCATCGCCTTCGAGCAGGGTTCGGAGGCCGGCCGCGGCAACGACGTCGCCATCATCCTCGGCGGCGGGGCAGCCGTGGTGGCGGCGGTCTCTGCCATTGCCCAGCTGCAACGTGGGGGGAGTCGCATCTACGGAGTCCTCGGTGACCGCCCGACCGTGCGTCGATACGGCCTGGCCACCGCGGTGACGCTGACCTTCGGGCTGCTAATGACCGGCGCCTTCCTGCTCATTGCACTCGGCTCCACCGTCGGCGGTGCATTTCGCGACGATGTGATCGAGAATTGGGTCTGGGCGCGCTGGCCGCTCGGGATCGTGGTCCTGATCGTGGCACTCACCGCCATGTTCAAGCTCGCCCCCAACCGCTCCCAGCCTCCCATCCGCTGGTTGGTACCAGGGGTGGTGGTGGCAGCAGCCGGCAGCCTCCTGGTGTCAGCAGGCTTGTCTGCCTATCTGAACGCGAGCGTCACCTTCGGCGAGACCTACGGTCCTCTGGCTGGAATACTCGGGGTGATGCTGTGGTCATTTCTCGCTTCGATCGCGATCTTCTACGGCTTGGCAGTCTCCGCTCAGCTGGAAGCGCTGAGCGCTGGGGTCACGGATCCGGTTGCGGAGCCGGAGCGACCATGAACATGCTCGAACGTCTCGGACGAGGCCTGACCGTGCCCGCCCGCGGTGAGCAGGCACGCAACGAGACCAGCGATACCGTCCAGGGGACGCCCGCAACCGACGAACTCCGACCGGCACACCACCTCGGCCATCTGGACCAGGATCCTCCTTCCGACGCCATGGACCAACTGCGTCGCGCCGTGCAAGCCTCGATCGGAGAGCTGTTCTCGGAGGGGAACACGATCTCGATCCTCAGAAACGGCGTCGAGATCTTCCCTGAGATGCTCGAAGCCATCGCCGCGGCAAAGCGCAGCATCGACTTCGTGACCTTCGTGTATTGGAAGGGCGAGATCGCCCAGAAATTCGCCTCCGCTCTGGCCGAAAAGTCGTTGCAGGGGGTCAAGGTGAGGGTGATTCTCGACGGCTTTGGCAGTCTGCCGATGAAAAAGGAGTTGATCGACACCATGCGTGAAGCCGGGGTGCTGGTGGAGATCTTCCGTCCGGTATTGCGCTGGAAGCTCTGGGAGTCCGATCATCGCACCCATCGCAAGATCTTGGTGGTCGACGGTGAGGTCGGCTTCACCGGCGGTGTGGGCATTGCCGAGGAATGGGAAGGCGATGCCCGTAACCCGGGCGAGTGGCGCGACACTCACTTTCGGATCGAGGGCCCGGCGGTGCTGGGTCTGCGCGCCGCTTTCCTCACCGACTGGCGTGACACCAACCACGTGCTCGAGCCCGGGGACGTGGAGAGTGGCCTGCCGGCCACGCCCGGTGATGTCGACATCGCCGTGATCGACGGCTCGGCTCAGATCGGCTACAGCGACGCCGAGCGGGTGATGGAGGCAGTGACCCTGGCGGCCCGGCGACGGATACTCATCCAGACCCCGTACTTCAATCCCACCACAGAGATGCGGGAGCTGTTGATGGCGGCCGTGGCCCGGGGTGTCGACGTCGACATCATTCTCACCGGCCCGCACATCGACAAGCGGGTCAGCGAGGTGATGGCCGAAGAGATGTACCTGCCGCTGGTGAGAAACGGAGTCCGGGTATGGATCTATCAGCCGACGCTGTTGCACGTGAAAGCGTTCCTGGTCGATGGCGTCCTGTCCCTGGTTGGATCGACCAATGTCAACCGCCGATCGGTCGAGAAGGACGAAGAAGTCGCCCTCGCCGTCCTCGATCGGGCGACGACGCGACAACTCGAGCAGCATTTCCTCGACGACCTGCAGAATTGTCTGCCTGCCGCAACCGATCCGAGCGAACGTCCCTGGCGCCGGCGGGTGGCGGCCAAGCTGCTGCGCCCGCTCATCCATGAGATGTGAGCCCGGCTGTGTCGGGCCCAGGTCTGGGGATCGATGAGAGAAGAACCCCCGCCATTCTTGGCGGGGGTTCTACTGGGCAGTGGTCAGCTAGCGAATCGCCAGTACAGGCTCGCTCTGTTCCGCTTGGATCGACTCCCCTTCTGTGTTGTCAGCGAGAGGCTCACGTCTTCCGCCGTTCAGTGGGTGGCGGACGAAAAGCACAGCGAATGTCACCAGCCAGACGAAGAAGGCGTGGGCGCTGATGCGCTCAAACCCTCCCGCCCACGGTGTCGGGTCCTGCTCGATCCCTTGACCGGCGAATCCCGACGCCGCCCCGAATCCCATGAAAACCAACAACTCAGCGATGGAATAGAGCCGGAACCGTTCTCGGTAGGCGACCGCGACGAGCACTATCACCACGGACACGATCAGGACCCACACCATGGACCCCAGCTGGTGCATCGTGTCGTTGAACCCTGTCTCCATCCACGGGAAACTCATCGCCCAAAAGACTGTGGTTGGGAAGCCCGACCACCCAAGCGCCGATGATCAGGGCTCCGACCCAGCGCAGACTCTTCGCGTCCGCTGCCCACCAGACAGAACGGCGAAGGCAAGTAGCGGCAGGCGTGAACGATCATCACTGTCAGCATCAGTGGGCGGACGAGCGATCCGAAGGCGGTCAACTCGCTGATCGCCTGATCTCTGAAGCTATAGCCGTCGTAGAGAAGACCTGACAGGTCCCCCCGTAGAGGGCCGCAGAGAAGATCACGCCCCAAGCAGCAGTTTCTTCCCCGTACCTCGCCACCAACCCGATATCGCTTCCTCACACGAATCTGCGGTTGCGATATCTGCCATCGCAGTTCCTCTCTTCTTTCTTGCTGTCAGCATCATCCCGGGGGAGGCCCCCATAGAGAGCCGAACGTCACAACCTGAGCGCCCGGCAAGCGCACTCACTCAGGGTGGCGCGAACGAACCTCAAGAACGACGAAGCCCAATGAGCTGATGCGAAGTTGCGGCATCGGTCATGCGCCCGTCATGAGGCCTCTCCGCAGAGCTCACAGCTCTCCAGGGTCCGCACCCGGCCACGACCCTGACAGTTGCGACATCGAGACACACGCACCCGATGAAGATCGATCATGGTCACGCGGCCGGCACCGCGACAGCCCGGACAGGTCAAGACCCGTGTGCGTAGACCAACACCACCACATCCCGGGCATCGCGGCATCCACCCGGTCGATCGTGGAGTATCGGGGTCAGAGCGGTGGTTGACTTCGATTCGACGCCCACGGGCCGACCACCCCTCACCGAACCGTCCCGCGCTGCCCTGCTCAGACCGGGCTTCGGAACCGATCAGGAGACGATAAGCGCCAACCAAAGCCTGAACATCGGGGCCCGCGGTCTCCTCCAAAGCGGTGTCCGGATGACGCTCGATGACCTTCCTCCGGAAGGCGGCCCGTACCTCTGCCTCTGTGGCCCCAGAGCCTATGCCAAGCAGCCGGAGGGCATCCCCTTCAGTCATGCGATCCTGCCCCCAGGTCGAGCCGCAGGGCATCGAACACGAGGTCGGCTTGTCGGTTTCTGCAGTTCTGCAGCGCCAAGATGATCCACCTCGCACGTTGGCGAAGGTCGCCGATATCGGTGATCGAGAACTCGAAGCCGTCCAGTTCGCGCCGGAATGTCCCCAGCTGTCGGATGATGTCGTCGTACTGCTCTCGGATGCCGCGCACGCGCGGGCGAAACCGTCGGGGGTGTTCCGCCGTGACCATTGCCAGCAGTGAATCTGGCCGCGTCAGCTCTCTCTGCTCCTCCGACATGGCACCCTGCAGGGTATCCAGACTGGTTCTCAGATCTGCGATCCAGCCCTCTCCCCCCGCAGCCCGACTCAGCGCTCCCTCGAGCTGGTGAACAGCGGCCAGGGTCCTGTCACGATCTCCCTGAGCCGCATCAAAGGCGGTGTGTTTTGACCGTTCCCAATCAGCCACCAAGCCTACCTTCACATCTTGCGACTGGCTCTCATACCGGGCAAAAGGACCCTACGAGCCCGGACCGAATGGACCGGGCCAGGTCGGCGGGCGCTAGCTCGACTCGCCCGCCGTTATCCCCGCTGAGCCGCTCGAGCTTATCGCCACCTTGTGGGGTTTCGCCTCTTCGCGCATCGGGATGATGACCGTCAGCACCCCATTGTCGAAGTTGGCGTCGACGGCAGAGGCGTCGAGGTGCTCGCCGAGACGGACCTCACGTCGATGTTGTCCCGATGGGCGCTCTCTCAGCAGCCAGGTGGCCCCCTCGTCGTCCTCCTCGGGGCTCTCCGCCGTGACGGTCAAGACATTGTTCTCCACCGTCAGGTCCATTTTGCTGGGATCCACTCCGGGAAGGTCGAAGCGAAGGGTGTAGACGCCGTTTTTCTCGTAGGCGTCCAGGGGCATGATCCCTCCTCGCCAGCGTCCCCCGAATGATGAGACCATCCGGTCCAAGTCTTCGAACGGATCAACAAAACGAATCGCCACCATTTCTCCTTTCGTCACTCGCCATGGTTTCGATCCTGTACTGGAACTCTCTGAACTCACCGCGTATTCAGATAATATATATATACATCACTCAACTTCACCTCGTCAAGTGATCAGAACGGCAGGGCGCTCTGCCTGGATCGGCCGGGCCAGATTGGCACCGATGTGGATAAATCTGAGCCATCCGTTATCAGATCGAGCTGACTGACAAACCGAGCTGAATCTCAGTAGAGGAACTCGAGGGCCGTACTCGAGAGTGCGGCTTTTGTGCTCATTTCGAGTTTGCCCACAGGGTTCTGTCGAGATCGGCCCTGGCGACGGTGATCACGTTGCCGCAGCTGACGCTCGATGGGCCAGACCGTGCTCTGACCCGGGCTCCACCTCAAGCCTAAACCATGGATGGTTCGGGTTACCTGAGCGCAGGGACGTCGCCCTGGCCGAGACCGGCCGGATCTTTGCCGCGGCTCGGGGGCGAAGCTTCTGGGACCTGGCCCAGGCGATCAACGTCGGCTCCGGTCGGAGACCTCACTCCTCCTCGTCGGCCCATCGGATCCCTTCCCGTTCCACCCTCTCCCGGTTGATGATGGTCTCGTCGTCGAGCGGGGAACCCATCGACCAGTAGCGGTATCCGCCTGCCTCCCAGTAGATCAGCCCGTCGACCACGGTCCCGTCTTCCATGAAAGTCTTCCTGGGCTGTACTCCCCAGTGCCCGGCCCGGCCATGCTCCCGAATGTGGAGGGCCAGTGCCTTGAACTCCTCCCGCCCCAGGTCCCTGTCCCTGACGATGTACCAGTGCGGGATGGACGGCATGGTCGTGGCGAACGTCCACGAGCAAGACTCAGCCAGTTGCCTCGCCTCAGCATCGGTCATTCGCAGCATTCTGGCTTGATCCTGTTGCGCGATTCGGCGAATAGCCTTGGCCGCAATGGTGCTCGACGGCGACGACGAAGGCGTTGCCGCATCGAGGGATGCTCCCGGTTGGTCGGATCGATTCGCCCCTCTACTCCGTCCCCCACAGCAGCTGGCCGAGCCCGGAAGCCCGCTGTACCGATCGGTCGATGGCCTGGCGGACGACGTCTTCTCCTCCCACCACCCAAACCCTCTCCCGGGCCCGGGTCACCGCGGTGTAGAGCAGCTCCCGGGTGAGGAGACGTGACTCGCCTTCGGGGAGCACCACCACCACCTGGTCGAACTGAGATCCCTGGCTCTTGTGAATCGTCATGGCGTGGACGGTGGCATGCTCGGTGAGGTGGCTCAGCGGGAAGCTGCGGACCTCGCCCCGCTCGAACACCGCCCGCATCCCGTCGGGTGTGGAGACCACCACCCCGATGTCGCCGTTGTACAGGTCGAGGTTGTAGTCGTTGCGGGTGATCATCACCGGCTGTCCCGGGTACCACTCCTCGCCCCAACGCAGACCGGGGAAACGCTCGTCGAGAGCGCCCTCGATGTCCCGGCCCCACTGGCTCACCCCGGCCGGGCCCCGTCTCCGGGCGCAGAGGACGGCCACCTCGCCCAGCGCTTGCAGAGCTTCGACCGTAGACCCGTCTTTGGCCAGTTCCACCAGCCGGCTGCGCTGGGACACCACCACCGCCCACAACTCGCCGAAGGCTGGGTGGTTGCGGTCGGTCACCCAACCGAGACGGTCCCCGTCTCCCGCCAGGAGCTCGACGGCGGTGTCGGTCTCGCCCAGCCGAACGGCGTCGGCGAACTCGCCTATGGCGTCGTCCTCGGCGAAGCGGTACATCCGGTCGAGCACCACCACCCGCTCCGACATCGGCGCCTCCGACCCGGCATCGTCTTGCCCGACGATGTCGGCGAGGACGGTGCCCGCTTCGATCGACTCCAGTTGGAAGGGATCGCCGACCAGAACGACGGTGGCGTCGTCGCGCACCGCCGAGAGGAGACGAGCGGCCAGAGGCAGCGACACCATCGACATCTCGTCGACGATCACCAGGTCGTGGGGGAGACGGTTGGTCTCGTTGCGGGCGAACCGTCCCCGCCCCCAGCTCCGGCCCAACAGCCGGTGGATGGTGGAAGAGTCGACCCGGGCCAGCGTCTCGACGATGCCGGGATCTCCGCTGGCCACGGCCCCTTCGGTCAGCGCCTCGCCCAGCCGGGCGGCCGCCTTGCCGGTGGGGGCACACAGCGCCACCAGCGGGAACCACTCGTCACCGGCGGCGGCCAGGGCTACTAACAGCGCCCCGATGGTGTGGGTCTTCCCGGTGCCGGGCCCGCCGGCGATCACCGTCACACCCCCGCCCAGCACAGCCATGGCGGCCTCGTGCTGGCGGGTGGGCTCACCGTCCCGGGTGAGGAGACGGTCGATCATCGCCCGGGTGGCCGGGGCCGGCTCGGTGGGAGGTGCCCCCAGACGCTCGATGATCAGCCCCGCCACCTGCTGTTCGTAACGGAAGTAGCGCTCGAGGTAGAGCCGGCCGTCGACCAACACCAGGGGCTCGTCGCCGGTGCCGTCGCCGACCAGGGGGCTGGCAGCCACCGCCGCCTCCCACTCCACGGGATCGGGCCAGGGGAGGGCGTCGACATCCGACGGATCCTGACCGTCGACCGCCACCGCCTCTCGCAGGGTCGCCAGACGGACACAGACGTGCCCGAAGCGGGTGCCCCGCACCGCCAGGGCCGCCGCCAGCACCACCTCCTCGTCGGCCTCGCCTCGAAGCCGGGCCACCGTCTGGGCTGAGAGCACGTCGAGGGGGGCGAGTACGCCGGCGTCGTTGAACACCGCCAGCAACCCTGCAGCGTCGATCACCGTGGCCGGTGAGAAGGCGGCGAGAGCGGTGCGCTCAGTCATCGCCACCCCCCGCCAGCAGCCGGCTGAGCGCCACGATCATCTCCGGCGGGGGCTGCCACCGGGCGACACCGCAGCGTTCCCCGGCGACGACGGGTGTGCCAGGCCCGATCATCCCCCGGAGGAACAGATACATCGACCCGCCCAGATGGGTGGCGGGGTCGTAGCCGGGAAGACGCCACTGCAGATAGCGGTGCAGGGCGACCTGATACAGGGTCGCCTGGAGCACGTAGCGGTGAGAATTCATCTCGGCGGCCAGGGCGGCAGGCCCGTAGTCGGCAGGCCCGGCCACCGCTCCCAGCACCGGCAGGTAGTTCGACTTGTAGTCCATCACCACGTACCGCTCCCCGGGCAGCACCGCCACCAGGTCGACGGCCCCGGCCAGATAGCCGCGGAAGGGCTGGAATCGACGGTCCATGGCCTCGGCGACGAAGTCCCGGTAGGGATCGTCGGGATCGAGATGGCGGTCCATCACCCGGCCGATGTCCCCCAGCGTCATCGCGTCGGCTCCGGTGCGGACCGGCAATTCGAAGACCAGCTCCCGGGCAAGCCGCGCGCCGTCCAGATCGGCCAACGTCACCGCGTCGGGTTCCGGGCCCAGAGGGGTGGTGACGGCGGCCGCCACACCGGCGGCAAGCGCCTCGGGGGCGAAGTCCCAGCCCGCGGTGTGTAGCTCCACTTCGGCCAGGGCGGCCAGCTCCGCCTCGAGATCGGCGGCGTCGAAACTGAGACGCTCCAACAGGTCGTGGACCAGGGTGCCGAAGCGGGCTCCGGTGGGCAGGTCGGCCATGGGGAGGAGGGCGGCCGGCGCCGGGGTCTCCTCGTCCACGAGGCTCTCGGCCTCGTCGCTGCGGAGCGGGTGTTCCGTTCTCTCCTCGACCACGGCGAGGGGCTGGTTTGCCGACAGCGACGAGAACGACACCCTCCGCCATGTCTGGTCGGTCTTCCGCACCCAGCGGGCATGCTCCAGCGTTGCCGGCTCCCGCGACGGGGGTTGGTAGGGCTCGGTCGGAGGCAGCTCGGTCACGGTTGAAACCGCGATCCTCCCGTTCGAGGTCGAAGCCAGCGTCTCGGGGGTGTGGCCATCGCGGTTGAGGAGCTCGGTCAGCTTCGCTTCGTCGATGCGGAGGTGGTTCTCCACCCACCACACCATCAGGTGATGTTGGGCACGGGTGAGGGCGACATACAGGAGGCGGCTCTCCTCGGCGTGGTCCTCGGCCATGGCCAAGTCGCAATGGTCGTCGAACCCGGGTGATCCCTTGCCGGCGACGTTGATCATCCGCCGCCGGGGCTCGTCCCGACCGCTCGGCTCGGGGCCGTGGAACACCGGGTAGGAAGGAGTCTGTCCCGCCACGTCCCAGGCGTAAGGCACCAGCACCACCGGATACTGCAGGCCCTTGGCCCCATGGACCGTCTGGACCGTCACCGCGTCGGCGTCGGTCTCCAGCCGCCGCTGACGTGACTCCGGCTCCTCGGCGTACCGCTTCTCCCGCTCCGCCGCCTCCTCCATCGCCGTCTCCAGCCAGGCGGCGAGCGGGCCCGAGCGTCCCCGGCGGAAGACGGCGTGCAGTTCCTCGGCGATGTGGATGAGATCGGTGATGAGCCGCTCCCCGTCGGGGCTGGCGAGCAGACGGGCGGCGAGACGTGTCTCCCGGCCGAGGGCGCCGACCAGGGCGGGAACACCACCGTCGACGAGCGTGTCGTGCCATGCTCGCATCTGCCGCTGCAGTTCGAGGGTACCCTCGTCGTTGAGGGCCGCTACCTCGTCCAGAGGCCGGCCGACCAGGCAGGTGGTGGCGGCGAGAAGCACCAGGTCGAGCCGGTCGGGACGCTCCACTCCGAGCAGGAACCGCCGCCACTCCTCCGCCGCCGGGCTGGCCAGGACCCCCCCGGTGCGGGCCGCCACCGAGGGGACCTGGCGGGCCGCCAGCTCACGGCGCACCATCTCCACGGTGTTGCGGGTGCGGCAGAGGACGGCGATGTCGGAGGGTCGCAGCGGCGCTTCGCTGCCGTCGTCTCGGGTTATCACCACTCCGCCGTCGAGGAGACCGACGATCTCTGCGGCGACGGCGGCCGCCACCATCTCCCGGCATGCGCCGACCGCGAAGAATCCGTCTTTACGGCATTCGATGGGGAGGCCCGAGCTCAACGAGCGGATGCGCAGGGGGGCGACGGTGCCGGCGATGCGAGCCGAGCGGTGGATGGCGGCCGGTTCCACCGTGCGGTACTCAATGCGTTCGTCGCCGAACCTGGCTCCGGCGAAGAGCACGTCGAGCGCCTCGACCAGTGGGCCGTCGCTCCGCCAGTTCGTGGTGAGAGTCCGGTGAGCGGCCGCCCCCTCCACCGCCGACAGATACGCCTCGATGTCGGCGCCCCGGAAGCTGTAGATCGACTGCTTGGGGTCGCCGATCACCACCAGGCGGGAGTCGTCGAAGATGCGACGGACGATCTGCCACTGGATGGGGTCGGTGTCCTGGGACTCGTCGACCAGCCCGACGTCGTAGCGACGGCGGAGGAGGGCGGCGGCGGCCTCGCCCACGTCGGGATCGGTGAGGGCATCGCGCACCTCGACCAGGCCGTCGTCGAAGGTCATCGTCCCCGCACCCCGCATTCTCCGCTGGGCCTCGGCCGCCGCCTCGTTGGCCATCTCCACGTGCGCCCGGAACGGCGCTTCCACGTCGGCCGCCTCCGGCACCACCCTGGCATCGGGGTGGCCGAGGACCTCCCGGGCGGCCCGGGCCGCCTCCGACGGGGTGACGACCTCATCCCCGTCGGGATTGTCTGCGTAGCGGGCCACCACCAGGTCGCTTGCCACCTGGGCCAGCAACAGGTCGTCGACCTCGCCGGGCTCGAGGGTCTCGGGGAGTCGCACCCGGAACCCGAGGCGGCCGAGGAGCCGCTGGGCGAAGCCGTGGATGGTGAATATCTGGGCGCGGTCGAAATCGGTCAGCGCGCTCCGCAGCCGCTCCGCCGCCCTCTCCCGGGCGTCGGGCGGCAAGGCGAGCAATACTGCGAGATGCTGGTCCGGCTCGTCGGGTGGGGGCCCCTGCAACCCCTGCAGGGTCATGACCAGGCGGTCCCGGACCCGCCCCTTGAGCTCGGCGGTGGCAGCGATGGTGAAGGTGACCACGAGGATCCGGTCGAGGTCCAACCCTTCGACGGCGACGAGGCGGGCCACGGTGGCGGCGATGGTGAAGGTCTTGCCGGTGCCGGCGCTGGCCTCGATGATGGTTCGTCCCCCACCCAGCGGCTCGGCCGGGTCCAACGGCCTCGGCGTGGTCACAGGTTCTTCTCCGAGCTCATCGCCAGGATCGGCAGCCAGAGACGCCGGCAGTAGTCGACGAAGTCCGTCGTCTCCAGAGCGGCGAAGGTGGTCAGGTCGGGTTCGATGAGCATGAGCGCGGCGTCGTTGGCCTCGCCGAAATCCCCTTCGAACTTGCCCTTGGCTCTGCCGCGGGCCCTTTCATCGCCCGCTCCCCCGTTGCGCTGCCATGTGTAGGCCGTCTCGCAGGGAAGAGGTAGCGGTCGGCGTTGGCCTTCCCGGTAGAGGTCGACCAGCTCGGAGAGCAGCGCCACCGCCTTCTCCCGACGTCCCTCGCTGTCGTCTTTGATGGGGCCCACCGTGACGGCCAGAAAGGAGCCGCCGGTCTCACGTTTGCCGAGCATCACCGCTCTCCAAGCGACCTCTGGTCGGAGAGCGGTCAGGAACACCATCTCGACGAACGCCCTCAGACGCTGGCGCCCGCGAAGCCGGCTCGGGGTGACGGTGAGCAGGTGGGCGCCCTCTAGGTCGGCGAGGACCGTCCCTTCGACGGTCTCTTCTCTCGCTGCGACGACACCGGTGTAGGTCTGGTGGCGGCTGGGTTGGTATCCGAGCTCCTGTGCCGCCTCCCACAAGGTGGTGGCCGCTTCGACCGCCTGCTCGAGGTCGTCGTCGCCCAGGTCTCCGGGTGGGACCGCGTCGCTGCCCCGCTCCCGCGCCACCAGGTCGGCGGGGTATCGGCCGGCGACGAGCCCGGAGAGGATGCGATCCGTGACCCCCCACTTTCCCAATGGATCCAGGTCGGCGGGGAGCGTGTCGTCGGGGATGCCGCCCCGATCGGGAACGGTGAACCCGAGGCGGGTCTTGACGAAGCGCCGCGCCGGGTTGGCCAGGAACTCGTGGAGGTCGACCAGGCGGATGGCGTCATCGTCGGGGGGATCGGGCCAGCTCACCGGGACCGATCGGGCCTCCCCCAAAGGCCGCTGTTGAATTGCCACCGCCCCCTGATGCTGGACCGGGTCGAAGCTCCACGGGCCGGGGATGCCCAGCGCCCCGTCCCGGAAGTTGGCCTCGCTGAAGGACTGGAGGGGATGGCGGGTGATGAGCCGCTCCTTCGCCCCCGGGCCCACCATCTCGGCCAGGGTGTCGGTGAGCTCGGCGACGGGCACAGCGGGAGGAATGGCACCGTTGGTGAACTCGTCCCGTCCCGAATAGGTGACTATCAGGTGCTCCCCGGCCGCCATGACCGCGTCGAGAAGCAGCTGGCGGTCCATGCTCCCGGCGTCCCGATCGCCCACTAGCTCGTGGTCGGCGAGGAGATCGTCGCCGTCGAGACGGCCCCTGCGGGGAAAGCGAGCCTCGTCCATCCCCAGCAGGGCGACGACCCGGTAGGGGACCGAGCGCATCGGGACCAGGGTGCAGACCGTGATGTCGCCGGTGCGGAAATGGAGGGGGCTGGGCCGGTCCTCGGTCCAGGGGGCGATGGCGCCAGAGGCTTCAGCCAGCGTCACCACGGGGTCGACTCTTCCCGGCTCGGGGGGAGGAAAGGTCTCCGCCAGGAGCCGTTCCAGCTGATCGAGCTGCCACTCCTCACCCCAGGCCGGAGCCGCCAGCATGCGCACCGACCCGGCGATCACGTCCGCCCACTCCGACAGCGGCCGCTGGGTGCCCATCAGGTCGCGGATCGCGGTCAGTCGGTCGAGGATCGCCGCCAGCAGTCCCGCCGGTATCGCCTCCTGGCCCTCCACGCCGTCGAGCGGGGAGATGTCGCCCACCGTCCGTTCCCGGCTGTCGGCGTAGAAGACTCCGGTGAGGGCCCGGGCGAGTCCCCGCCGCCACGTCCGCTCGGTCGTCGAGCCCACACCCCACTGACGACGGTGCTCCTCGTCGATACCCCAGGAGACGTGGGCGTCGTCGATCAAGGTGACGATGTCCCCTGCGGTGTCGGCGTCGAAGCCGAACCTGGCCTGGACGACGGGACGGCGCACCAGGTCGCGCACCACGTCGGCTTCCATACGTGAGCCGGCCGCCTTCATGAGGGCGGCCGTGAACCCGACCAGGGGGTTGTTGACGGCGGGAGCGCGGTCGGCGATGCGAAGACGCAGGTCGGGTAGACCCCCCGCGTTCTCTCGTGGGAAGGCCGCCTCCAGCAGGGGGGCGAAGGTGGCCAGGTCGGGCGTCATGATGACGATGTCCCGCGGCTCCAGGTCGGGGCGCGCCGAGAGCAGGTGGAGCACCGCATCGCGCGCGACTTCGACCTGGCGGCGGGTGCCATGACAGACGTGGACCTGGATGGAGCGGTCGTCCCCCCCCTCGACCGCCGACGCCAGGTCGGCATCGAGGGCGGGGACGGCGTTGCGGCGGATGTCGTCCTGGATCCGGCCCAGCAGGGTCTGCGTCGGATTCGCCTCCCTCTCGATCGGGGTGGCGGTGAGACCCGACGTCGCCAGGACCGACTGCAGCTCGCGGCTGTCCCGCCCCCATGCCTTCATCAGTGGATGGTGGGCGAGGTCGAGGGTGGCATCGTAGGGTCGGGACGGCAGGGCGCCGGCCTCTGCCGCGGCGACGGCGTCCCACAGGGCCGGTGAGGGATGGAGGACGTAGAGGTGCACCTCGTGGCGGGCGGCGAGGGCGGTGAGCACCTCGAGATCGAGGGGATCGGCAGAGGTGAGCCCGTATACGCCGATCCGGTGAGGCATGTCGACCTCGACGCGGCCGTGGCGGAGCGGGTCGAGGGCGGCGGCGAGGATCTCGGGGAGAGCGGGCACGCCGAGACGGTCCCGCAACGCCCGCCACAACCGCGGCTGCCACAGATGATCGTCGGGTAGTGGCCCGCCGTCGGGGCCGCGGTCCTCCCCCGCCCGCCAGGCTCCGACCATCCCGGGTCGACGTCGGGCGTAACGGGAGAATAGCCGACCGATCTTCTGGGCGGCCGCCAGCCGGTTGGGGCCGGCGCCATTGGTGCCGTTGGCGAGGTAGCGGGCGAGAAGGCCCAGCCACGGCTCCGTCAGGTGGTGGTCGATAGCGTCCAGCAGGTGGGCGGTCAGGGCCGGGCCCTCCCACACCGCCACCGAGGCCGCCAGCTCGGGCACAGCCATCATCGCCCGGCGCACCAAATCAGACGGTGACGGGAAACCTACGTTGGCGCAGATCCCATCGCCCATCCCCCGCTCGGCCAGGCCGGAGGCGATCCGCTGCGTCAGCCACCGTTCGATGCCCCGGCTGGGCACCGCAACCAGGTCGGGACCGAATGGATCATCAGGTGGAAGCGCCAACTGGTCGCACAGCAGGGAGACCAGAGCGTCGGGGTGAGGTGCGACGTGGATCTGGATCGCCACAAGGCCAACCTAGTCACGAGCCCGCAGCCGTCCCCTTTGGCCATCGAACGCTGCTGTGATCGCGACCGCCAACGCCTTCGCCTCGACCCGACGACACGCCGTCACAGTCTGGCGCTGGAGGCCGCAGACTCGGCCCCGTTCCCGACCGAGAGGTGAGTCTCGGTGGCCTGGAGCCCGATCCGAAGGTGGCAGCCAAAGCAGAGCGGGGATCGAGCTTCTCTCACGAGGAGGCGTAGCGGCCGAGGATCCCCAGCTGACTCCGGAAGTACAGTCCCCAGACCCCGATGACGACTACCTCATAGCTCTGGCCAGGATCTCTCGATCCGTTCTGGCCTCGGGTGATAAAGACCTGCTCGGACTGTCCCATCAGATTCCGGTGTGCTCCCCTGCCGAGTTCCTCGACCTGATCGAGGCATCGAGCTAGCCACACGACCTGGTTCCAGGGCCCGGTTTAAATCAGCTGATGTCGAGGATGAGTCCGAGAACCTCCCGGATCTCTGCGAGAGTCGCACCACCCACATTCCCCCTCACCGACTCCACTCTGTCAATGGATACCGATCGGACATGTTGGCATTGAGCAGCGGAATCGGCCTCCAAGCCATTGTGCTCATCTGCCCCGGTCTCGACCTCGGAGCCAAACGGCCGAATCGTCGCGGTCAAGGGCACGACCTGGACCACGTTGGCCGCTTCATCGAGGATTTCTTGGGCAGTCACCACGATGGCCTGCCGTCGCAGGCCCGCCTCCCGGCCTCTTGGCGATTCTGGATCCAGCTCAACGACGTCACCCGAGGTCAGCATCGAGCCAGCTCGTTTCGTCCTCGGTCAGAGGTGTGTTGAGGTCTCGGCCGATACGATGCTGTCGAAGGCGTCGAGTAGCGATGGCCACGGCCTCCCCAACCGTCGTCCCGAGGTCTCGCGCCAACTTCTTGAGCTCTTCATGGGTCTGTCGGTCCACACGAACACTTGTACTTGGCATGCATCTCAGCATGTGAAACTGTATGCAGAAATGTCAACCACAGCTAGTTCCGGGTGGCGGATTCAACACGAATGCGTAAAACGCCTGGCAACGCCATTGCTGCTAACCAGTAACCCCGGGCAAGAACTCAGTTGATGTCGAGGATCGGACGGAGGAGTTTCCAGATCTCTGAGACCGTGGCTCCGCCTCCGTTCTCTGACTGATTCAACTCGGTCGAGGGACACTGACATGGGTGCTCCATTGGAGCCCGAATCAGAGCCCAATGATGTCGCCCCGCTGCGTCTGTGCATCGCCCTCCCTCGCCAGCAGGAGATACGTCTCCATGTTGCCTTTCCCCTTCACGGTGATCCTCCCACGGGGCTCACACACGAATTCGTCTCTGATCAGTTGGTGAGTGGCCGCGGACACCTGTATGGATCCCGGGATGCCCTCCGACTCCATGCGGCTGGCCGTGTTGACGACGTCGCCCCAGAGGTCGTAGGAGAACTTGTGTGTGCCCACGATGCCGGCCACTACAGGTCCCGAGTTGATCCCTATCCGCAGGCGGATTTGTTGGTCGCCGAACCGGTGGTGGTCACAGTACTCACGGATGCGAAGAGCGAAGTCGGCGATGGCCTGGGCATGGTCGGGACGTTGGCGAGGGACGCCGGCGGCGACCATGTAGGCGTCGCCCACAGTTTTGATCTTCTCCAGACCCAGATCCTGGGCGAAGGTGTCGAAAGTCGTAAAGACCTCGTTGAGCAACCCGACGAGACCGGCGGGAGACATCCCCGCCGACAGCGGTGTGAAGTCGACAACATCTGCAAACAGGACCGAAGCCGATTCGTAATCGTCGGCGATCATCGACCTGTTCACCTTCAACCGGGCGGCGATCTCGTCGGGGAGGATGTTGTGGAGCAGGTCGTCCGACTGTTGCTGGAACCGGTCACGCTGGCGAACGAAGTAGGCCATGCCCGCAAACAAGAACGCGGTCACCCCGACAACCGTTCCCGCGGTATCGCCCGGCGATGGCTCCACATCGTGGAAAGGTGGAATGTATTGGGGCAATATCAAACCCATCACCAGCGTGACGAGGAATGCCGCCGGCCAAAGCCACGCCCTTCTCAAATCGAACAGGATCAGGCCGCCAACCACTGACAACAACCCGAACAGGATGACCATCGCCGAAGGGAACAGACCGCCGAGGAAGACAGTGCCCGCCAGGACCTCAACGAGTATCAGTGCGAGTAATGCGTTTGCCAGTGCGTAGAACCACCCCGGCCTCCGGGCCAGGACGACGAGGGCAATGACACTGACCACTGCCGCGGTGAGGTCGATGAATCCCACCCAGTGGAGACCCTCGGAGAATTCCAGGGCCGCGATGAGGATCCGTGCCAGCAACCCGAAGATGAGATAGCCGATGACGATGCGACGCTTCCCTGCCTGCGCCTCGCTTTCTCCCTGGTAGGCGCCGAGGCTCATCACCCGATTCCACGAGTTTCCCAGACCGGGCCGCTGCATCGGAGGAGATTAACTTCCGTCGAGTCACCTGGTTCGGTACTGCTCGTCTAGTAGTAGGCCGCTCAGCGGCCCATGAAGGCCGGGATTTCGGGAAGTGATTATTCAGAGCGCGGTTCACCCCTATTCACGTCAGCAGGCAAAGGTCGTACACCGTGTGGGTCGTGCCTTTGAAAGATTCCCCAGAGGAACTGACAAACGATGACAGTGGTGACGGTACGACTCGCAACGGGTTCCGGCTGCCACTTCATATGTGAGACGGTTGTCTATCTGGGCAGACCAACAGCCGAAGCCCGCAGCGACCACAAGGCTCTCCAGGCTGACTGGACCTGGTTCGTGTCTCCTGTCACAGATAGACCTGCTGTCTTGTCGTATGGGGTACAGGCAATCCTCGATGAAGGAGTTGGTGATGAGAGTTTTCGTGGCCGGAGCGAGCGGGGCAATCGGAAAGCAACTAGTGCCGCTTCTGGTTGACGCCGGGCATGAGGTTCATGGCATGACACGCCACGAGTCGAAGCGGACGATGCTCGAAGAGATGGGAGCTGTACCGGTCGTGGCGGACGCGCTCGATCCCGATCAGGTCGCGGAAGCGATGGGCAAGGCGCAGCCGGACGTGATCGTCCATCAACTGACCTCCCTTGCAGGTTGGGGCATGCGCAACATCAAGCGCGGCGCCGCCCTGACCAACCGTCTCCGGACCGAGGGGACAGATCATCTGCTGTCCGCCGGACAGGCGGTGGGGGTGGGGCGGTTCGTGGCGCAGAGCAACTACGCTCTATACGCCCGGACGGGCGGGCCAGTGAAGAGCGAGGAAGACCCGCTCGATCTCGCACCTCCCGGCATATTGGGTCTGGGCCTGACCGCAATACGTCACCTCGAGAAGGCGATCCTCGATGCAAGCTGGACCGAGGGGATCGCGCTGCGTTACGGCGGTTTCTACGGGCCAGGTACGAACATGGCGCCCGGCGGGGAGCTGTTCGAGATGATCCGTAGGCGCAGGTTCCCGCTGATCGGCGGTGGTGGCGGCATATGGTCATTCATCCACATCGCGGACGCCGCGGAGGCGACCGTGGCCGCAGTCGAGCACGGCAGCCGCGGTGTCTACAACATCGTCGACGACGACCCGGCCCCGGTCGCCGAATGGTTGCCGGAACTGACGCACATGCTCAGCGGGAAGAAGCCGAGACGTATGCCGAGGTTCATTCTGCGACTCTTCGCCGGAGAAGGCGGAGTAGTGATGATGACCGAGGCCCGTGGCGCCTCGAACGCCAAGGCCAAACGCGAGCTGGGTTGGAGCCCTGCGCATCCGAGCTGGCGGCAGGGGTTCGCAGCCGTCTCGGAGGAAAGCATCCAACAGAGGGTCAGCCCGCAATGACCGACCACGAGCGCCTGTTGAACGAATTGCGGCCGGTTTCATTTGCGATCGCCTACCGGATGCTGGGCAGTGTCTCCGAGGCCGAGGACGTCGTGCAGGAAGTGCTGCTACGGGTTCACCAGGAGCTCGATACCGGCGAGCAGATCGCATCACCGCACGCCTTCGTGGCCACTGTGACCACCCGGCTGGCGATCAACGAGCTCAAGACGGCGCGCGCTCGCCGCGAACACTATGTCGGCGACTGGCTGCCAGAGCCAATCATCACCAACGGCCGCGCTGACCCTGCCTGGCAAGCCGAGATAGCCGATTCCCTGTCAATTGCCCTCCTTGTCCTGCTGGAGAGCCTCTCGCCAGAGCAGCGTGCCGTGCTGGTACTTCACGACGTGTTCGACTACGGGTATGCGGAGATCGCCGCGATCGTCGGCAAGAACGAGGACAACGTGCGCCAGCTCGCCACCCGCGCCCGGCGTCAAGTCGCACAGCGTCGGCCTCGCTATCAAACGACACGAGAACAACGCGACGAGCTGGCACGACAGTTCTTCGCCGCCGCCGAACAAGGCGACCTCACCGGACTGGAAACGCTCCTCGCTCACGACGTGGAACTCACCGGCGACGGCGGAGGCAAGGTCCCAGCCCTGGCCCGCTCCTTGCGGGGCCGCAGCCGCGTCGCCGCCGTCTTGGTGAAGGCGATCCGCACGATTGCCGAACTCCCGGGCGTCTCGTGGCGCCCCGTCGAGATCAACGGCGGTGCAGGAGCTCTCTTTCTCGACGGTCAACAGAAGCTGATCGGTGTGATGGCACTCGACATCGTCGGCGGCCAGATCAAAAGCATCCAGGGCATCGTCAACCCCGACAAGCTGACCCACCTCGGACCGGTCGGCGACTTCAACTCGATACTGGAGACAACGAGAACCCGGGCAGCATCCACTCATTCGACGACAGATGAGGACACCGGTGATGCCTGAGGGGATAACTGGCGCCCGTCCCTCGGAATCTCCAACAACACGGGCCCTCCCCATACCGCACCTGATTCCAGGTCGACGCACCTGATCGGGAGGTGGTAGCCAAATGCTACTACCAACGGTAGGATATAAGTATGAAGATCAGTGTAAGCCTTCCAGACGAGGATGTCGAGTTCCTCGATAGCTATGCGCAGACTCAGGGGTACGAGTCTCGCTCGGCAGTCGTCCACACCGCCGTACGAATGCTCCGTTCATCCAAACTCGGCGACGCCTACGCCGATGCATGGCGCGAGTGGGAGCAGTCAAGCGAAGCGGAATTGTGGGACCAGACCACGTCTGACGGTCTCGCCTGATGCTGCGCGGAGAGATCCGGTTGGTCGATCTTGGTCAATCACTGCCTGATGAATCCGCCCATCAGAGGCCCGCCGTCATCGTTAGCAACGACGGTGCGAACTCCACTGCTGCTCGCCTAGGTCAGGGCGTTGTGACGGTCGTGCCGATGACATCCAACGTGAGTCGGATCCACCCGTTTCAAGTCCTGGTTCCGGCTCACGAAAGCGGACTTGAACATGATTCCAAGGCTCAGGCAGAGCAGGTCCGGTCAGTCTCGGTCGAGAGAGTGAAAAGAGCGCTTGGCGCCGTGCCAGTCCCATTGATGCTTCGAGTTGATGAGGCACTGCGGCTGCACTTGTCGCTCTGATCTGCCGAATGACCAAGCGGTCTCTCTAACCGATCTGGTTCCAGGCGCGCACCTGACGCAAGCACACAAACCCTCTGCTCAGCGCGTTTTCCTCTAACCCCTGAACAGGTCGCATTAGTCAGCCGGAGTCGTTCCATCTCCAACACGATGCGAGTTGCCGGCAGGTATGAGATCGAATGAACGGTCCCGAATCTGAGGGCTGCTCGATTTGATGACGACCCTCGACGCCACCGTCGACATCACCACACGAGCCGGTGAATGGGCGAGAACAGATCGACGTAGTCACGAGGGGATCTCCGCCCTTTGACTGCTTGATCGCTGCTACTGCTGAAGTTCGCGGTGCGGATCTACTGACCCAAAACGTGAAGCATATTCCGATGTTCCCTGATCTCGCACCTGAAGTGGGCGGTGTTTGACGCCACCCCGGCCGGGCCTTCCGGCTACAGGTCTCGCGCGAGTTGGGTCAGAGAAATCATCGCATTCAGCGTCAAGCCCCACAGTCGGGTGGCTCGCGACGCCCCGGCTCAGATCTCGTTGATCTCCTGGGTGATCTCGACGTCGGGGCCTTTGTCGAGTTCGCCGGAGTCGGCGTGCTCGCGGCAGAACCGGGTGGCCGGCACCGCCTCGAGACGCTCGTCGGAGATCTCACGACCGCACACCTGGCACACCCCGTACTCCCCGCGGTCGATCCTGTCCAGGGCAGCGCCGATCTCCTCCAGCTTGCTGGTCAGACCCTGGGCGATGGACTGGTCTTTCTCCCGTTCGAACATCTCGGTGGCGTGATCGCCGAGATGCTGATCGACACCGGTCAGCTCCCCAGTCGACTCCTCCACCGACTCGTCGAGATCGCCCGACTCGCTGATGCGCTCGTAGAGCTCTGTTAGTTCCGACTGCTCGCGCAGCAGCAGTTCTTTGGCGCGTTTGTGATCCATGCCAACTCTTACCCCTGCCAACTGTTTGGGAACCTACCACTGGACAAAGAGGCGAGGCGACCACGAGCATCTTCCACCCGATCCAGGCCTGCGCAGCCGGCGGTGGCCACCGCCTGTGCGACCGACTCTCTCACCCGAGCCGCCGCCTCCCCGCCGAAGCAACGATCCGGGCTCCTCTCACTGTTGGCAGACCGATTCTCGACACGGGAGATGCGAGGAGAAAGTGGATGAGGTTCTTCGCAGGCCAATTCGCCACCTGCTGATCTACTGGCTGCGGAACCGCCATCAGTGCTACCGCATGGGCCATCGGGGGGTGTTCGACCACGAAGCGGTGATTGGCATGGCCCACACTCACCTGGTGCCGAGCACACCACTGCGCCCGCGACTTCCAAGGTGTAGGTTCGAAGACATGGTGAAAGAGACAGAACTCGGTTGGGTAGACGACATCGAGAGGCTCACCGTCGAGAACGAGAACTTCCGGAAAGTGGTCTTCACCGGAAGCCACAGCCAGCTCACCGTGATGTCGGTGCCGCCCGGCGGCGAGGTGGGGTGGGAAGCCCACGGTCATCTCGACCAGTTTCTCCGTCTGGAGCAGGGCCGTGCCCGGCTCGACCTCGGAGCGAGCGAGGAAACCGTCGACGAGTCGCAAGAAGTCGAAGACGATTGGGCGTTCATAATCCCCGCTGGGGTGTGGCACAACGTGGTGAACATCGGCGAGGTGGACGTAAAGCTCTACTCGATCTACTCCCCGCCCCAGCATCCCGACGGGACGGTACATCGGACCAAGGCCGAAGCCGACGCCGCAGAACACGACCACTGACCCTGGGCGCACGAGGACCTCTCGGTGGGCCGCGACCAGAATCTCACTTGGTCTCACCGGGTCTGAAGCGACGAGAGAAGAGCAATGTCACTCGAGCTGAGCATGGTGGGCCTGATGGTGAGAGACATCCCAAGTCCCTCGAGTTCTACCGGCGTCTCGGTGTCGACATCCCCGAGAGCGAAGACGACGTGCCTTTCGCCATGCACCGGATGGAGAGCGGGGTCACCATGTTCTGGGACACGGTGTTCGCCCAGCGATACGACCCCGAGTGGACGGAGCCCGGCGACGGGTACCGGGTCATGTTGGAGTTCTTCCTCGCCGACAACGACGCCGTCGACGCCAAGTACGAAGCGATGATCGGCTACGGCTACCACGGCCGGGCGGCACCGGTGCAGACCACCGGCCCCTACGCCGCCATGGTCGACGACCCTGACGGGAACGTGGTCCTGATCACCGCCGGGTAGAAGCTTGCTGGGGTCGAACCCTTACGGTTTACGGTGACGCCACCTCGGTGCGGGACACCAACGACTCTGCCCCCGCCGAAACGACAAGCCTCAGGAGCATCATGAGGGTCCACCGATTCGACGAGCCAGCCGAATACGAGCCGGCGGGGCACGAAGGGGTGAGCCCACCGTGAACACCCGGCACATTGCGGCTGGGCGGAACGAAGCCGGGATACCGCCCCATCTCCCGCCGGAATTGGGAACTCGGAATCAGTATCGAAACACATGCCCAGAACCGTACCGACTGTCCGGGTGCGCCGGGTGCGAAGCATCATCGGAAACCTGGCTCGAGGCACCGGACGTGATCCCCGAAGGGGTCGCCCAACCCGGTCGGGGGTGAGTAACTTGGGCGGATGCCCCACTTGATCCGCCGCGCCGACCTGCCCACAGCCGACTCGACGAGAGACGGGCGGCGGCGCATCGACCTGGTCACTGAGGAGATGTTCGGTTTCACCGACCTCAAGGCGGATCACATCACATATCGCCCCGGCGACACGGCCGCGGCCCACTATCACGTCGGCGCCCGTCACATCTGGTTCGTGTCCGAGGGGCGGGGCATCTATCACGCTGGCGATGAGACGTATGAAGTCGCAGCCGGCGACGTGGCTACGGCCGGTGACGGTGAAGTCCACTGGTTCGAGAACCCACACGAGGAACCGTTCGCCTTCTACGAACTGTGGGTGCCCGCGCCAACAGAGACCATTTGGATCAACGAGGACGACATCTGAACTTGGGCGCCCAACGGGTGAGTTCACCCGTCTGACCACCGCCCAC
>DASUUC010000026.1:0-8628 GCA_036374335.1 Acidimicrobiia bacterium | reverse complement strand
GTCTCGAATTCGAGCCAGCTGTTGGCGGGGAGGATCAGGTCGGCGAACTCGGCGGAGCCGGTCCACTCGATCTGCTGGTCGACGATCATGTCGACCTTGGGGTTGGTGTTCTTGACCAGGTGGTAGGCCCATTTGGCCTGGTTGATCAGGTTGGCGTTGTTGTACCAGAGGATCTTGGTGGGCGTGGGCATGTGGGTCCGGCCGGTAAAGACCTTGCGACCCTCGCTCGGGGTGTCGACGACCAGCGGCCGATCGCCGTATCCCCAATAGGAGGTCTCCTCCTCATGGCTGTAATGGTGGACGTTGTCGAAGTCGTAGGTGTCGTCCTCACCCAGCAGGGGTCGGAACGGGTCCTCGTTGACGTAGCCTCCCACTCCAGGACCGAACCAGGGGGCGGCGTGGAAGATCCCGCCTTTGTAGTTCCCCGCCCACGTGCTGACCCCGGCACCCGACTGGCCGATCTGGCCGGTGAGCATGGCCACCAGGTAGGTGGCCCGGTTGTGGAGCGTGGCGTGGAAGTAGTGGTTGACGCCTTCTCCGATGTGGATGGCCATGGGCTTGATGGTCGCCACGTCCTCGAGGAGTTGTTCGAGCAGATTTGGCGGTGAGCCGGTGATGTCGGCCACGGTGTCGAGGTCGTAGTCGGCCAGATGCTCCCGGTAGAGATGGAGCGCAGTCGCCGCGTCGACCTCGGTGCCGTCGGCGAGGGTGACCGTGCCCCTCCAGTCGAGCTCGGGGTCGACGTCCCGCTCCAGGAGACGTTCGCCGACATCCTCCCGGCTGATGGCGCGCACGGCGCCGGAGGTGTCCCTGACCACCCGGTCGCCGATGGACTCGTACTGCTCGGCGGTCATCCCGTGCCGGCTGAAACTGGGGCCTTCGGGGTCGAGAAGGGGCTGGTGATCCGCGAAGACCTCGTCGGCGCGCAGCCTGGTCAGCGTGTCGAGACGTATCAGAAGCGGGAGATCGGTGAAGCGCTTCAAGAACTCGGTGTCGTAACGCTCCTGGTCGATCAACTCCTTGGCCAGATAGAGGAAGATGGCGGTGTCAGAGAGCCCGGCACGGACCGGTATCCAGTAGTCCGACTTGGAGGACTGCGGTCCATACTCGGGGACGATGGAGACGATCTTCCCGCCGCGCTCCATCAGTTCGTTGAAGAAGTGGCTCTCGGGCATCTTGTTCTCCACCAGGTTCTTGCCCACCTGGATGTGAAGCCGGCTGTTGCGCAGGTCGTTGAAGTCGACCTCGCTGGTCTGCAGACCGTGGACAAACGGGAACCCCGGAGCTTGGTCGCCGCGCCAGGTGTACTCGGACCAGTCGCGGGCACCATTGGCGGCATCGGGACCGACCCCGCGAACCTGGGCATCGAGGAGGGCGAGCATGTTGGCGAAACGGAAGATCCCGAACTTCCCAGCCACCCCGTGTGGGGGGAGAGAGGAGCCGAACTTCATGGTGCGCACACCCGACTCCTCCCAGTGCTCGAGCATTTCCGGCTCGTAGCCATCCTCCTCGATGAGTCGTCTGCGACCCTCGGCGCCGGAATAGGTTTGTGCGATCGCCTCGAGACCCCGGGCGGCGTAGTCGTCGATCTCGTCCCAGGTGAGCCGGACGAAAGTGTCGTTGCCCCGGTCGTCGAACCGGTACCGCGTCCTCAACGCCGGGTCGTCGGAGAGGGAGGGAAAGCCGTCGTCGGCCCACTCCTTCCAACCCTTCCGGATCATCGGAGCCCGCAGGCGGTAGGGGCCGTAGACGCGTCGGTGGAGGGTATAGCCCTTCAAACAGCCTCTCGGATTCCAGTGTGCGGTCGAGGTGTTGCCATCCGGGTCGCCGTAGTTGGCACCGTCGTAGTTCTGCTCCAACCGGGTCACCACCCCGTTGCGGGTGAAGGCGCGCAGCCGGCACATGTGGGTGTCGTTGGGGGCGCAGATGACGGTGAAGCTGTCGTCGTACCCGTACTGGTCGCGATAGATGGACTCCCAGCCGCGGTTCGGATAAGTGAGAAGAGGGTTTTCGATGCCCGGATAGGCCTCGAGGGCCAGTAGGTCGAGGTCGAGGACCCCGGAGAGTGCGGCGAGCCCGGCCCCACCGACGACTTTGATGAATGTCCGTCTCGTTACTTCGGCCATGAGCCGATCCTGGAGATGGATTCGCCGACCATCGAAGCCCAATAAATGCGACTGCCACGTCAGGTAATAGGGTCGAAAGTCCCTTTTGCACGGTTGGAGCCGTTTTTATGATGCAGTCAGCAAAACATGACTACCCCACGAGGGGCTCGGAACGGGGACAGTGAGCGCGATCTGAGGTTCCGCGCCCTGGCAGACCCGAAGCGACGCGACCTGCTGCGCTCTCTCGACCGCGCCCGGGCGCCGCTCGACGTCCGGGCCCTAGCCGCAGAGGTGGGTCTCCACCTCAACACCGTCCGCGACCATCTCGACCTGATGCACCGGGCCGGGCTGGTCATCCGCACCACCGAGAACCGGGACAAGCCGGGAAGACCGAGGGTCCTCTACGAAGCAGCTCCCCGGGGCACTCGCTCACCCGGAACGGAGGGATACCGATTTCTCGCCGAGGTGCTCGCGGGCTACATGCATGCCCATCTCGATGACCCTGCCGCCGCCGCCGAGGAGGCCGGCCGGGCCTGGGGTCGCTCCATGGTGGACAAGCCCGAGCCGTTTGCCGGACCCGACCCCGCCCGGGCGCTGGAGCAGATCGTGACCGCGCTCGCGGAGCTCGGATTCGCTCCCGAGGAGGAGGGGGCTGACGGCGGGGCCCTCATCAGGCTCCACGACTGCCCATTCCGTGATGTCGCGCGAAACCGAGCGGACATCGTCTGCTCCGTCCACCTCGGGATGCTGAGGGGAATGGCGGAGGAGCTCGGCGAGTCGATGACGGTCGACGACCTCGTACCATTCGTCGAGCCGTCGGTCTGTGTCGCCAGGTTGTCGAGGGTCAGGTGACCCGAGAGACGGGCTGCCCGTGAGCACGCGCCACTCGCTTCGTCCCCCCGCAACTCGACCGGCCCTGTACACAGGCGCTCACAGCCGGCGAATCGTCGACTGGCAAGCCTTCTGGTCACTCAAGATTGATCTGACGCTCGACGTCTCGAGGCAGGTGATCTGGGAACGGAACCGATTAGACCAAGGAGACCTTGGCGGGCCGATTCATCAGCCGCCAGGTCACCTTTCGAATTCGACCGACACACAGAGTTGCCTCCATAGCTACGGAAGTCCCGCCCCAAGAGGGCCGAAAGCCCCTACCCATCCTTGCCCCTGATGCCTGATCCTCGGATATGTCATTCGACGCGGACACCATGCTGGCCCATGGGGTGACATCTTCGCTCACTGGTGGTCTGGGGCGCCCAGGGTTATCACGTCGACAGTTCCTCAAGTCGACCGGCGCCTTGGGCCTGAGTGCCGCCCTCCTAGGTGTCGGTTTGGAGAGAGTCCTCGCCGCAGATGATCTCGACAGCCTGGGGAAGCTCTCAGAGCATCAGTGGACCATGGTCTTCGATCTTCGACTCTGCGATGGATGCAGGGATTGCATCAAGGGATGCCAGAAGATGCACTACCTGCCGGAGTCCGCCGAGTGGATAAAGGTCTACGAGCTGAAAGACGCTGCGGGCCAGAACTACTTCATGCCGGTCCTGTGTCAGATGTGCCAGGAGGCTCCCTGTGTCAGGGTCTGCCCGGTCAAGGCCACCTATCACACCCCCGATGGCGGCATCGTCGTGGACCAGAATGTGTGCATCGGTTGCCGGATGTGCATGGCGGCGTGTCCCTATCAGGTCCGGGTCTTCAACTGGGACGACCCGCCACAGGTGCCCGCGGAGGTGGCGCAATCCGATCCGGAGCTGCAGATACCCCAGCAGAAGGGGACGGTCGGTAAATGCGATCACTGTCTCCACGAGTTGCGCGAGGGGCGCTATCCGGCGTGTCTTGAATCGTGCTCCATGGGAGCCATCTACGTCGGGGACCTCATGACCGATGTGGCCACGAACGGTGTCGAAACGGTTCAGCTCTCCAAGTTCCTGCGTGACGGTCATGCCTGGCGCTTCAAAGAGGAGCTAGGCACCGAGTCCCGCGTCTACTACATCTCGGGATGGGGAGAGGACCTGGACTACTGATGGTCGTCCCCACCGAATCCCGCTCTCACCGCCAGGCTCTGATCGACGCCGCCCTGGCACCGCAGCGCCATCCGGGGAGGGTCCTCACGACGGTGGCGATCGTCCTGGGCATCATTGTCGCCACCGGCGTCGGCGCATATATCTACCAATTGATGAGCGGGATCGGGGTTACCGCCCTCAACGACGAGGTGTTTTGGGGCATATACACCGTCGACCTGGTCGCTTTCATCGGTTTCAGCTACGGAGGAGCATTGGTGTCAGCCATCCTCAGACTGACGGGAGCCGCGTGGCGGGGTCCGATCACCCGGATTGCCGAGGGCACGGCTCTGGTCACATTGGCGGTGGGGGCCCTCTTCCCGGTGATCCATCTCGGTCACCCGGAGCGCGTCTGGCAGTTCTTCACCCAGCCGCAACTCGACTCGCCGCTCCTGTGGGACATGGTGGCGATCCTCACATACCTGCTGGTGACGGTGTTCTTGTTCTCGATACCCTTGATCCCGGATCTCGCCATTGCCGAGACCTCGGTTGATGGGTGGCGAAAACGCTTGTACCGGCGTCTATCCATGAACTGGGTGGGAACTCCCGAACAGGAGCGGGTTCTGGGCCGTGCCACAACGGCATTGGCCATTCTCGTCATCCCCGTGGCAGTGATGGTCCACACCGTTTTGTCCTACGCCTTCTCGCTCACCAGCCGTCCCGGTTGGTTCTCCACCATCTTCGGGCCCTATTTCGTAGTTGCTGCGATCTACTCCGGTGTGGCAGTGGTGATTCTGGCCACCGTCCTCTACAGGAGGATCTATCACCTCGAAGCCTGGATAGAGGAGCGCTCCGTGCGGTATCTGTCCTATCTGATGATCGCCCTCGGGGTGCTCTACGGGTACTTCACTTTCACCGAGATCACGACCGAGGGCTACGTCGGTGAGGAAAGCGCGACGAACGTCCTCTTCACCATCCTGCTCAGGGACTACTCGGTCGCGTTCTGGACCTTCGTCTTGCTCGGCCTGGTCGTCCCGATTCTCCTCGTCGCCTGGCGGAGGACGAGGACGCCGCTGGGGATGGGTGTTGCTTCCGCCTTGGTGATCCTCGGTATGTTCCTCAAGCGCTTCCTTATCGTGGTCCCGCCCCTCACCCGGCCGTTGGTGGGTGATGAGGTCGGAATCTATTTCCCCGGGATCGTCGAGATACTGATAACGGCCGGAGCCGCCGCAGGCATGATTCTGTTGCTCATCGGGCTCTTCCGCGTCTTCCCTGTCCTGGGAATACACGAGATGGCGGCGCTCGGCAATGAGTTTGAAGACCTTCCGCCCATCCCCGACAGGGGAGATACGTCGTGATCGCCTCGCGTGGCTTCGCGCTCTCTCTAACGGTGGCCGTTCTCGGGCTGTCCCTGGCCCGGCCCGCGTTGGCCCAGGAAGAACCGGCGAGCGCGGAGCCGGCCACGATCGAGCTCCGCCTCATCGTGCCGCCCAATCCCGACGTACCGCCCCAGTTCGTCGCCACGGTGCGGGACGCCGATGGCAACGCGATGCCCGGAATCGCCGTCGAATTCAACCGCGAGCTCGAGTTTCTCGGCACCAAGCGAACCGCCCTGCTCGGCGTCGGGACTACCGATGTCGGAGGTGCAGCACGACTGGTGGTGCTCCCGAGACAGGAGCAGGCGACGGTGATCGCGTCGGTTACAGGAAGCGACGTCAGCGCCGGCATCGAAGCTACGTTCCCCGAAGATCGAGTCGACACCTTCTTCGATCCCGAGCACGAGCACGGTCTCCTCACCCCGCTGAGAGAAGTGATGCCCCCCGTCATCGCCGCTGTGGTCGCCCTGCTTTGGATATTCATCATCGGATTGGTCGTCACCACGGTGAGACGTATCAAGCGCCTCGGTCACCGGGAGGAGGGCCAGATCGCGTAAGCGGAGTTCAGAGAAAAGTAAGGTAACGAAATGAGGAGGAATACGACATGAGAGATCGATCGAGGCCCAAGGCTTGGATCGCCGCGATGGTGATATCACTCCTGGTGCTCTCCGCTTGCGCGGACGCGGCCGAGGAGCCCGAGGACACGACGCCGGCCACCGTCGCAGTGGCCGAGCCCCTGGTGATTCAGGCGGACACCGTTTCCGGTCCACTCAACATACCCGAGGCCGAGGGGACCTCGGTGTGCGTTCAACAGAGTCGTTTTGCGCGGAACTCGGAGATCGTCTGGCGAGCACGGATCATCGATCCCGTGTCCGGTGACGAGCTCGGTGACGACGCTCTCGAGAGCGTGGTCGTCAATCTGGGGGACGGTCAAGAACTCGAAATGAGATATGGCCCCCACCCACGGGACAATCCGACCGATTCGTTCTGGACGACCTCGTTCGACATCCCCGTCGACTACCCGACGGGGTCTCTGGACTACGAGATCGTTGCCGCGGCGACGGACGAGCGGACGGCCAGCTTCAGGCCCTTCGACGTCGCACCGTCACTTCTGACCGTGACCGACGAGGTTCTGGAGACGATCGAAGAAGAAGGCGGTTGAGATGATCCAGCGAACGCGATGGAGCGGTGTTCTCGCGTTGGTTCTGATCGTTGCGTGCGCGCCTGCGAGTGGGAGTGACGACACCACGACGAGTATGTCATCACCCACCACCGAGGCCGAGAACCCCGTTCCCGCGTTCGTTGGGAGCATGTCGGTCGAGCCTTCCTCAGGGCCCGCCGGTACCGAGGTGACAGTGCGAGGAGAGGGACTGCCTCCGTCTGAGTCACTCGAGCTGGGATGGGTAACGGCCTCGGGATCCTGGGTCCTCGGCGGGGAGCTCTCCGAGGAATACGAAGGACGTGAATTCACATCCATTACCGAGTCGATGGGAACCATCGAGACTGATGGGACAGGAGCCTTCCAAACCCAATTGGTGGTCCCTGAAGGCTTTGGCTTCGCACACGACGTCGTGGTGTCGGACTCAACGGGCACAGTGCTGAACAAGGCACTGTTCGACGTGGATATCGAGGTCTCGATATCGCCAACCGAAGGGCCGCCGGGAACGCCCATAACCATCGATGTGAAGGGAATCGGGTGGCAGACACTGGAAGACACCCGAACCGTCATGTACGACAATGACTATGTCGGGTTCATGTCCGCGGTCACCACAAACGGCGTAGCACGGGCCGTTATCCCGGCGACCGGTGAGCCGGGCCCGCATCAGATCCAGGTGCTGCGTGGCGCCTACACGTTCCCCTATCGGAATCCCGCACAATCCCCGAGACCGGACATCCCGACTTTCGACTTCGTTTTCACCGTCACCGATGGTGAGCCCGTGCTGCCCGAGGAGATCGAGGACCAGAACCCGGATCCCGTCCGGAACGCCGAGTCTCCGCCCTCGGAGGGCCCCTGGATCTCCGCAGACCTGGCCTCGGCGCCTGTTGGTCACCCGTTGGTCATCTCCGGGGGAGGGCTCGAGCCGGACGCGGAGCTCGAACTGGAATGGTTCCGCATCGTGGGCAACAGGGTCAGTGGCCAGGGCTGGGATGAACTGGCACTCTCCATGGGAACCGTGACCACCGATGCCGACGGAGAGTTCAGTCACGAATGGGCCATCCCGACCGATGTCGGAGGTCCCCATCGCATCGAGGCGCGGTCGGGCGATGGGACCGTGGCCGAGACATGGGTGAGTGTCCTGGTCTCGGCAGAACCGTTGGCTGTGGCATCGGCGCCCTGGGGGACCGATTTCGAAGTTCGATTGAGCGGGGTTGGATGGACGGAGACGGCCAACATCTACGCCGTCGTCTACGACAACGGCTACCTCGGATATGCATGTGGATTCAACACGCAAGGTGAGGTGACCGTCCCACTCACCATGACGGGCGAGCCCGGGTGGCATTTCGTCGACCTATATCCGGCTATCTACAAGGGAGAGGAGATACCGGGGCGGGACAATTTCCGGATCCCGCAGTTGACCGCGATCGACGATCACCCCGGAGAGGATCTCCCCATATTCCGTTATGCCTTCTTCATCGAAGGCTGAGAGAGGGCATCACGATCAGACGGATTGGCATCTCATATGCCAATCCGTCTGGATCGTCCCGTGACCCCCTCGTCGTGAAACATGCGGTGAAAACGCCGTGAGCAGGGCACAGGGGGGTTGCTGGCTTCACGACTCGGGCCAGTATGGCGCCGGGCCTCCCGTCGCGTTCGGTCTGGGATCTGGATGGGCCACACCGATCTGGTGGCACCGAGGACTATTCCACATGGGCGGTGACGGCGGGGCGGCGGCGGTCGCCAGGTTACGGAGGCTGAAGTGGGAGGTTCCGGGGGCGAGACGACGGTTGGAAGTCGCACTGCGGAGGGACACACTGAGCTAGGACGAGTTGTTGCTGCCCGCTTTGCCGATGGTCATGCCCTGATCCGTGATGGTGTAGCTGCGCACTGTTTCGTCGTGGGCTGTGGCCCGCGTTTTGAGGACGGTTATCGCTCTGGTCAGCTCGTTTTCGCCGGCTACGTAGTTGAGCAGGACCACGTTGTCGGATAGATGT
>DASUUC010000025.1:0-10162 GCA_036374335.1 Acidimicrobiia bacterium | reverse complement strand
AGCGTGACCTTGCGTCCCACCAACTCGGAGAGGTCGGTCACCTCGCGATCAGTGATCCCGCACGGGTTCATCATCCCGAAGTAACCCATGTCGGGGTGGAGGTTGAGGGCGAAGCCGTGCATCGTCACCCGACGTGACACCCGGATCCCGATGGCGGCAACCTTGCCTTTCGCGGTCCACACCCCGGTGTAGCCGTCCTCCCGCCACGCTTCGACCCCGAAGTCGGCGATGGTCCGGATCAGGACATCTTCGATCTTGCGCACATAGGGGACGATCTGTTTCGGGTCGTCGAGTTGGATGATCGGATAGCCGACCAGCTGACCCGGTCCGTGGAAGGTGATGTCCCCACCACGGTCGATGTGGTGGACCTCGGCGCCCTTTTCATGAGCGCCGGCCATCCCTACCAGGAGGTTGGTGGAGTCGCCATTGCGGCCGATTGTGAACACCGGGGGATGCTCCAGCAACAGCAGGTAGTCGTCGGCCGTGCGGCCACGCACCCTGCCCTCGTGGAAGGCCCGTTGCAGGTCCCATGCCTCGGTGTAGGGGAGCCGACCCAGCCACCGCGTCCGGAGCATCGTCATGCCAGCTCTTGCTCCCAATCCCAGGTTTCGAGGTTCTCCTTGATCCGCCTCAGGAAGAGCACGGCGGTCGAGCCGTCGAAGGCGCGGTGGTCCCAGGTGAGACCCAGGTAGCCGATGTGGCGGATTGCGATCAGGTCCTGACCGTCGGCCGCGGTGACCACAGTGGGCCGTTTGGCGACGGTGTCGGTGGAGAGGATGCCAACATTCGGGACGTTGATGATTGGCGCAGACATGAACGAGCCGAAGGGCCCCGGGTTGGTGATCGTGAACGTCGACCCGGAGAGATCGTCGATTCCCAGCTCGCCGCTGCGCCCCCGCTCGGCGAGACTGGCGATCTCCCGGGCGATCCCGACCAGACGCAACCCATCGGCGTTGCGGACGCGGGCGACGATGAGACCTTCCTGGTTCAGGTCGATGGCGATGCCGAGATCGACCTTCTTGTAGAAGGTGGCGGTCTTCTCCTCGAGGTTGAACGCACTGTTCACGACCGGGTATGCCTTGAGAGCATCGATGGTCGCCCGGGCGATGAACGGCAGGTAGGTCAGCGAGAAGCCTTCTGCGGCTTTGAACTCGGCCTTGTGCGCCTGGCGCACCCGCTCCACCCGCTCGTAGTCGACTTCGACCGAAGTCCAGACGTGTGCCGCGGTCCGTTTCGCGTGGACGAGATTCTCAGCGGCGCGGACCCTGAGTCGGGAGACCTCGACGGTCTCGGCCGCTTCCGTTGCCGCGGCCGGTGCCGGGGCAGGCTTGACAGTGGGGGCCGGCTCCGGTTCTTTGGCCGCCGGGGCTTCAACCCTCTCTGGCTCAGCCGCCGCCGGGGCCTCCACCTCTTCGGGCTCCGCAGCGGGGGCAGGCTCGAGCTTCGCCGCCGGTGCAGCCGCGATATGGGCCTCGACGTCTCTTCTCGTGATCCGTCCCCCTCGTCCGCTGCCCTCGATCTGGGAGACGTCGACCTCGTTCTCACGGACCAGCTTGCGGACGACTGGCGAGAGAAGCTGTGGCTCCTTTTCAGACTTCGACGGCTCGGCGAAGAACGACTCGACCTCGTCCTCGGTGAGCTCATCGGTCGTTGTCTGGCTCGCAGCGAAACCCTCATCGGCGCCCTCAGAAGTCTCCGATGCCGGGTGGAGATCCTGGGCAACCTCGGTGGCCGGCTCCTCGGGAGGAGATTCTTCTGCCTCGGCCTCGGGCTCAGCTGTCTCTTCGCTGCTCGCGGCGTCTCCGGCAGACTCACCGGCGTCTCCGATCACGACCAGGTCGGTGCCCACCTCCACGGTTTCCCCTTCTTCGACGAGGATCTCGAGGATCGTGCCCCCGACCGGAGAGGGGACCTCGGTGTCCACCTTGTCGGTCGAGATCTCGACCAGAACCTCGTCTTCGGCGATCGTGTCACCAACCTGTTTGGACCACTTCAGGATGGTTCCCTCGGTGACCGTCTCCCCCAACTGGGGCATGGATACTGTCGTTGCCAAAGCTTCCTCCTACTAATGCAGGCGCCTGCCTGCCGCCGTCATCAATGTCTCGCCAACCGCCTCGGAGAGGGTGGGATGGGCATGAATGAATGCCGCCGCCTCCGAAGGTAACGCCTCCCAACCGACCGAAAACATCAACTCGTGGATCATCTCCCCGGCCTGGGGTCCGATCACGCTGGCTCCGATGATGGGACCGTCTTTGAGTGACACCACCTTGGCGTGTCCCTGATTCTGCCCGATGATGATCGCACGACCCACCCCGTTGAAGGCGTGCTTGGCGGTCTCCACCTCGAGACCACGCTCTTCGGCCTGCTCTGCGGTGATCCCGACTTCGGCCACCTCGGGATGGGTGTAGGTGATTCTGGGGATGGCGTCATAGTTGACTGGGTGGGACTCACCGGTGGCGATGTGGGTGACCGCGGCGATGCCCTCGGCGAAGCCGACATGCGCCAGCTGGGCGGTGTCTGCGACGATGTCACCCACTGCGTAGACCCCCGGCTCTGCAGTCTCCATGGTGTCGAAGTCGACCTTGACGAAGCCGTGGTCGGTCTGGATTTGGGTTTTGTCCAACCCGACGTCCTCTGTGTTCGGGCCCCGTCCCACCGAGACCAGAGCGACATCGACTTCGACCTTTTCTTCTCCGAACGGAATCACCACCGACTCTCCCACCTCTGCGGGCTCGACGCCGACGCCGATGTGGAATTTCACGCCCCTCTTCTGGAGCTGGCGCTGCAGCGCCTTGGCAGTCTCGCCATCGGTTCCGGGCACGATTTGGTCCAGCATCTCGAAGACATGAACCTCGGAGCCGACGTCCACGAGGAACGAGGCGAACTCGCACCCGATCACGCCGCCGCCGATGATGCCCACCCGACGTGGCTGTGAGCCCCAGTCGAGAGCATGGTCGGAGGTGACGATCTTGTCCCTATCGATGTCGTAGCCGGGGATGGTGAGAGGGTACGAACCGGTGGCGAGGATGATCTTGTCGCCTTCGACGGTCCGGGTCCCTTCTTCGGTTTCCACCTCGACCTTTCCGTCGCCGGCGAGCCTGCCGTATCCGGTGACCACGTCGACGCCGCGCCCCTTGAGGAGGCCTCCGAGACCTCGGACGAGCCCTTCGACCGTCTGGTTCTTGCGGGCCAACGCGGCTTGCCAGTCGAGCTCGGGCTTGCTGGTGTTGACTCCGAATTCGGCGGCATGGGTGACGGTTCTGTAGACCTCGGCGATGTGGAGCCACTGTTTCGCGGGGATGCAGCCACGAATGAGACAGGTGCCCCCGGGACGCTCGTTGTCGACCAGCACCACATCCTCCAGGCCGAAGTTGTGTGCGTAGAGGGCGGCGGCGTAACCGCCTGGACCCCCACCGACTATGACGATGTCTGCCAAATCTGACCTTTCATGTTCGGACCGATGAGCCTAGTGACACACCGCCGAATCCCCAGAGGCAGCTCATCGCGGACGGATATTTGCGAACCCCGGGTTGTAGACACCGCTCAGCGAAGTCTGGAACCCTGGGTTCGCGGATTCAGGCGCCAACTCACCCATGAGCAACCAGTTACCCTCGCTGCCCGATGCAAACACGTCTGCTCCTGATCGCTTCGGCGCTGTTGGCTGTTGTCATCCTCGTCGCCGGGGGAATCTGGCTGATCCGGCTTTTGGCATGACAGAGCGACTCGAGCTGCATACTTCAGATGGGGAAACGTTGGAAGCCCGGATAGATTCCCCGGACAGCCCCGATCGCTTCACCGTGTTCTGCCATCCCCATCCGCTGCAGGGGGGGTCGATGAACGCCCCTCTCATGATCGCGGTGGCCAACCGCCTCGTCGACCGAGGCCATGCCGTGCTCCGCTTCAACTTCAGGGGCACCGGTGCCAGCAGCCGAGGCCACGACGAGGGGAACGGGGAGCTGAACGACCTCACCGCGGCGATGGAGCTAGCCCGCGAGCGCGACCTGCCATTGGGCTTGGCCGGTTGGTCGTTTGGGGCGTGGACCGCTCTTCGTTGGTTGGCCGCCGAACAGGTGACGATCCCGTATGTGGGGATCGCCCCGGTGGCGTCCGACCTCCCGGGCGATCTGCCCCCGGGTCCGAAGCGGATCATCCTCGGCACCAGGGAGCAGGTGATCGATCCCGAGGCCTTGACCGCCTATGCTCGCGAGCAGGGCATCGACCTGGTTCTCACCCCAGGGGACCACTTCTTCCACGGCCGAGGCAAGCGCATCGGCGATCTGGTCGGTCAGGGTCTGGAGGACGGGTAGACGTGCTCCTGACACCCACAACCCTGGGTTCACAGCGTCGGTGGCGACGGCGTCGGTAGGCGTCGGCCACAACCCTGGGTTTGCTCGTTAACGGCCGGGGAAACCGCTACTGCGGCACTGGCTTGAACCCACGGTTGCGAGCCTCCAAGAGAGTGTCGGGAGCGAATGCCTGAACCATCAACCGGCCGATCAGGTCATCCTCACCGACCCGGGTCTCCAACTCCTCGAACTGATCCGGATCATCGCTGTCGTACACCCGCATCGTGTCCTTCGTCCCGATGAACCGGTAGTCCTCGAATCGAGCCAACCGGCTCACTCGGTGTCTTCTTCTTCGATCCCGGTGGGCACCTCAGCCGAGCACATCGGGCAGGTCACCGTGGCCACGTTGCCCACGATGAAGTTGAACCCGCACTCGGGACAGTCGATCTTGGGCATGGGCGTCTCCGGCTTCGGCGGTGGCTGCTGCCGGGGCGGACCGCCACCAGGTGGAACCACCCCCGGGGCCGTCTGGTATCCGCCCATTCCCGATGGCGGCGGTGCTGCGCCCTGGTCCGGTGGTGGAGATGCCGGGGCCCCGGCGGCTCCATCTCTCACAACGTTCACAGACCCGCAGACAGGGCAGGCGAAACGGCCCGGCCCTGACACTTCGAATTGGGTGCGGCATGCACCGCAACGAACCCTCATTCCTCTTCTCCTACTGGCTCTCCGACCGCCCCGATAGCGGCCAGATAGTCGGCCTCGAGACGGAGCACTTCTGCAATCTGGTCCTGAGAGTAGGACACACCGTGCTTCGTGTGAATCTGCTCGGCGATGTAGGAGATCGACTGATCGTGCCCTCCTGCAACCGTCTCCACTGGTTGTTTCCGATCGCGCTGGGCGAGACCCTGGAGATAGAACACCTCCCATTCCAGAATGCGTCTGATGTCGGCGTTCCTCAGATCCGTGTCCTCGGGGAGTCGCTCTTCGATGTGTTTCACGGCGTCGTTGACCACATACTCCAAAGGCTCATATGAGGGACGACGTCTGGCCTCCTGCCAGACGAGCATGGCGACGATCACCAACAGAACCCCCGCCAGCAGGGCCACGAACGTCAACACCTCCAAAGACGACATTTCGCGTTCCTAATGCTGTGACTCCCATATATGGGAGTCAGGGCGTTTCATTCGAGGTCACCATTGACAGATTGGTCCCGCTGCTCACCCGCCACAGTATGCATCTCAGTCGTGGTCGGAAACGAACGGTGCCAACCCGAGCTCTCGATGACCCTTCGGGTGATCTGACGGAGCGCCCCCGGATGGGTGGGCGGATGCTCCTTGAGCAACTCGGGGACCAGGCGGGCCCACCCGAGGGCACGCAGCGCGAGCACCATGATCGCACCGGTGATACCGACGATCCCCGCCGCCGCCAGTAGCACCACCGCCCGGGGAACGTCCAGCGCGAAGAAATCGCGGGCAAACGGAGTCACCAGAACGAGCAACAGAAGACCGATCATGCTGCCGATCAACGCCTTCTTCCACAACACGAATGGTCGGCTGACGATGGCGAGGGCGAACATGCCGATGGCGGCGAGAATGAGAGTGGCGGTGGTCCGTGCCTCGGCGATGGTGGAGCCTTCGAGGTCGGCCAGCCAGTAGCCGAAGAAGGTGGCGAGGGTCGCCACCAGCCCGGTGGGAATGGCGAACTTGAGCACCCGGGAGACGAACCCGGGTTTGACCCGTCGGCGGGAAGGGGCGAGCGCCAGGAAGAACGCCGGAATCCCGATGGTGAGACTCCCCACCAGGGTGAGATGGCGGGCCAGGAACGGGAAGGGCAGAGTGGAGATCACGATCGCCAGCGACAGCCCGAGGGCATAGACGGTCGACGTGATGAAGAGGTTGGCCACCCGCTCGACGTTCGACGTCACCCGTCGCCCTTCTCCGACGATGCCGGGCAGGGAGTCGAACCGCCCGTCGATGAGGACCAGTTGTGCCACCGATCTGGATGCGGGAGCGCCGTTGCCGATCGCCACCCCGATGTCGGATTCCTTGAGGGCGAGCACGTCGTTCACACCGTCGCCGGTCATTGCGACGACATGGCCCATCGACTGCATCGCCTTCACCATCGCCCGCTTCTGGACCGGAGAGACCCGACCGAACACCGAGTGTTGTTCCATGACCGCGGCGAGCTGCCGGGGCTCTTCGGGCAAACGGCGACCGTCGATCACATGAGCCGCCCCGGGAACCCCCACCTGGCGGGCCACCGAGCCCACCGTCTCCGGGTGGTCGCCCGAGATGACCTTCACCCGCACTCCCTGCTCGGCGAAGTAGCGCAGGGTATCGGCGGCGTCGACCCTCACTTGGTCGGAGAGGGTGATGATGGCGATGGGCACCAGGTCCTCGGGAAGGTGACTCGGGGTGATCGGTCTGTTGCTCCTGGCCAGCAGCAACACCCGCTTTCCTTCTTCGGAGGCCCGACTGGCTTCGCCGATCACCTCGTTACTGGTCGGAGCGACCACATCGGGGGCTCCTAGCACCCAGGTGTCCCGCCCGACGAAGGCCACCCCGCTCCACTTGCGCCCTGACGAGAACGGGACCGTATTGTGGACCGGCCACTCGGGGGCATCGGGAAAGGCCGCGGCGATCGCAGCGAGAGTGGCGTTGGGATGGGTCTCGGCGGCGGCCATGGCCGCGATCGCAGGCTCGGGGTTCACCTCGTTGAGCCGGATCACCTGCTCTACATCCAGCCGGCCCTCGGTGAGGGTCCCGGTCTTGTCGAAACAGATCGTGTCGACCCGCGCCAGACCCTCGATGGCAGGCAGCTCCTGCACCAGCACATTGCGCCGACCCAACCGGATCACCCCCACGGCGAAGGCGATGGATGCCAACAGGACCAGTCCCTGAGGAACCATGGCAACACCCGCTGCCACCGCTCCCCCCAGGCCGTCGATGAAGGTCTGGCCTCCACGGACAGAGCTCCAAACCAGCAGGGCTCCCATGGGCACGACCACCCAACTGACAACACCGAGAATCCAGTTGATACCGTTACGAAGCTCGGAGCGGACCAGTTCGAACCGCTTGGCGGCATGAGCCAGCTTGGCGGCATAAGAGTCGCCGCCGACACGGGTGGCTCGATATCGCCCCGACCCAGCGGTGACGAAGCTACCGGAGAGACAGTCGTCGCCCGGCTCTTTGGCTATCGGGTCCGCTTCACCTGTCAGCAAAGACTCATCGATCTCCAGACTCTGCGAGCTCTCCACCACACCGTCGACTGCGAGCTGCTCTCCCGACCTGAGATCGATGAGATCGTCGATGACGATCTGGTCGACCGGGAACTCGACGACCCGACCCGACCTCACCACCCGTGCTTTGGGAGCCGCCAGCAGCTCGAGCCGATCCAGCGTCTTCTTGGCACGGAGCTCCTGGATGATCCCTATTGCGGCGTTGGTGACGAGGACAATCCCGAACAGGGCGTCTCGCGGCTCTCGCAACACGATCAACACGACGAGGAGCAGTGCCCCCAGCAGGATGTTGAATCGGGTGACGACATTGGATCGGATGATCTCAGCGGTGGTCCGGCTGGGCGGGTCCGGAACATGGTTGACCATCCCGGCGTTTACGCGCCAGCGGACTTCCTCACGGGTGAGCCCCTCCTCAGGCGAGACGAGCTCGTCAACGGCCGTCATCTCCGGCCAGCATAAGGTCGGCAATGCGTATTGGTGCTGCCGCGCTGGCGGGGCACCAGTGGTTCGTGGCCCCCACTTCTTCAAAAGCTCGCTCTGTGCGAGTTTCTCCAAGCGTGACGCCCGGCGGATCCGCACAGACCGGTTCTAGAACGCCTCGACGGGGATGTCCATGAGGGAGCCGTCTTCGGCTTCCGCCGCAACGCGGCGGGTTGACGCCTTCGGGGCGACGTGGGGGATGAGCCAGCGAGCCGACTCCACCTTGCCCCGATAGAAGGGTCCATCGTCCAGCTTTTTGATGGCGATCTCGGCCTGGCGCAACATCAGCCAGGCGATCACCGTCTCCGCCATCGACTCGAGGAGATGGTTGGTTTGGAGACCCACCTTGTAGATCTCCTTCTTGTCACCGCTCACCGAGCCCATCAGGTACTCCACCATCGATCCGAGCTGGGCCTGGGTGTCGTCGAGCATCCGGGCGAGAAGGTCACGCTCGGTCTGAAGCGGGTCAGCGTCGCCACCGCCTTTCACGAATTCGACGATCTCGGAGGCGAGCTCGGCCAGGGTCTGGCCCTGGTCACGGGCGATCTTGCGGAAGAAGAGATCCATCGCCTGAATGCCGGTGGTGCCCTCGTAGATGCTGTCGATGCGGGCGTCGCGGATGTACTGCTCGATCGGGTAGTCCATGGTGTAACCGGATCCACCCAACACCTGCAGGGACATCGACAACAGCTCGTAGGCCTTCTCCGAGGAATAGCCCTTGACCAACGGCAGGAGCAGCTCGTTGCGCTTCTCCCAATTCGGGTCGTCGGGATGAAGGATCGCCTGGTCCTGCACCCAAGCGGTGTAGAGCACCAAGGCCCGCATCCCTTCGACGTGAGCCTTCTGGGTCATCAGCATTCGGCGAACGTCGGGGTGGTCGATGATGGGAACCCGTGGAGCGGTTTTGTTGGTCGCCTCGGCGAGGTCGGGGCCTTGCTTGCGTTCCTTGGCATATTCGAGGGCATTGAGATAACCGGTGCTCAGGGTGCCCATGGCCTTGGTCCCGATCATCATCCGGGCGTATTCAATGACCCGGAACATCTGGCGGATCCCGTCGTGTCTGTCCCCGACGAGATAGCCGATGGCGGGGCGGTCGATCCCGAAGGTCAGCTCGCAGGTGGTCGATCCCTTGAGACCCATCTTCTTCTCGATGTTGGTGGCGACAACCCCGTTGCGCTCACCGCGCGAGCCGTCCTCGTTGATCAGGTACTTGGGAACGACGAACAGGGACAGCCCCTTTGTCCCGGGACCGGCTCCCTCCGGTCGAGCGAGGACGAGGTGGATGATGTTGTCGGTGAGATCGTGCTCTCCCCCGGTGATGAAGCGCTTCACCCCTTGGATGTGCCAGGTGCCATCACCCTGATCGATGGCTTTGGCGGTGCCGGCGCCGACGTCTGAGCCGGCGTCCGGTTCGGTGAGCACCATGGTGCCGGCCCAGCTGTTGGCCGCCCAGAGTTTCGCCAGCTCCCTCTGCTCAGGGGTGCCCTCTTCGAAGAGGACCCGGGCAAAGAGGTTGCCGCCGGCATAGAACTGGACAGCGGTGTTTGCAGCCAGGAGCATTTCCGACGATGCCCAGATCAGCGATGGCGGAACGGGCGTCCCACCCATCTCCTCGGGGAGACCCAGCCGGTCCCAGCCTCCGTCTTTGAACGCCCGGACGCTCGCCTTGACCGAATCAGGGAGGGTCACCTCCCCGTCGTTGAGCTCGAGCGGAATCCGGTCTTGATCCTCATATGAAGCGGCGTAGTCCTCGACGGCGAGACGTTCGATCTCAACGAGGATGTGGTTGGAGGTGTCGCGATCGAGCTCCGCCCAAGGACCCCCTCCGAGATAGTCCTGGATTCGATTGACCTCGAAGAGGTTGAACTGGATGTCCGCCAGATTCGACTTGTAGTGACCCATCACCTCACCTGCTTGTAAGAATCGGTGTCTCTTATTGAGCATACACTCTAATTTGAGTCATCACTCAAGAAACGGAAGATTCCCCGCTTGAGTAGGTGTCTATGGGGGTGGGCAGTTAAGTTGCGCGCCATGCGCTACAAGGCGGGTCTCGAGACTCGCGACAAGATTCTCACCGCGACCCGCAGGCTCATCGCCAAAGAAGGACTCGACGGCACCACGATCAAGGCGATCTGCGACGAGGCGGGAGTGCTCCCGG
>DASUUC010000024.1:0-32182 GCA_036374335.1 Acidimicrobiia bacterium | reverse complement strand
GGAGGGGTCCCGGTCGTGACGTGTTTCCCCTGGGCTTTGGGCTCGTTGACCTGATCGTTCCGGGACCCGCTCTCGAGCAGACTCGGTTGAGAAATTGGTGGGATTCTGTCTGGCCTGGCCGCGGATCCGATGCACCGCATGAATCACATGGCTGGGTGGGCTACGTCGGCTGCCCTGGCGATGTCGGGTGGGGTCGGGAGCACCCCCTGGGCTTTTGGTCGAGCGTGAGCGAGGGGTTCTCCTGGGAACTATCAGTTGCGGGCATTCCGGCCGTCGAGTGACGTAAGCGGCATCTGGGCTGGCGTGTCCGCCTGTGTGACCCATTCTCTACTCCTGTCTCGGCGGTGATTTCCCGCTCTCGAGGTATATACGAATTCACCCGGCCGGATTCGACACCTGGATTTCCGAGAGCGATGAGTCCCCCCGACCGGGGCTGGTGTCAGGCGTCGATTCGGAGTCGTTCGACTACTTCCCAGGCATGGGATCTGGTGAACACGTCGGCAGCGGCGAGGCGACCGGTCCAACGTGGCAGCACTTCCTCGGTTACTTTCTCCGCCACGCCATTGAGATAGGTGTCGAACACGAGCCACGCATTCTCGAACCCACCGGCAAGGTCGGCGGCAGACATGAAGTTGGGCTCGGCCTCGTGAGCGGGTCTGGCAGGTGAGGTGACGTCCAGATACTTCATCGCCGTGTCGACCAGGTCCCGGAAATACTCTTTCTGGACCTCTACGTCAGCCCGGGTACCCACACGTGTCAGATGACCCGGGACGAAAACGTCGAAGTCATAGCCCAAAGCCACATCGTGACCGCGAAGGAACCCTCGGAGATGGGATGCCATCGCCAGGCTGGAGAACGGCACCCACCCGGGAAAGATGACGTCGATGTTCATCAGGATCTTCTGAGCCGGCGCATAGATGAAGATGTTTCCCGGGCAATGGATGTCACCGTGATAATCGAGCTGGAGGGTCTGTCCTCCTACTTCGAGCGTGTAGGAGCCAGCGAAGGTGACAGTTGGAACCGGGCGCTGCGGATCCTCGGCGGTCTCCACGTAACGGGCGCACTCCTCCTGGGCGATGATGGTCACGTCAGGCGGAAAGACGTTGGCCGAACCAATGTGGTCCCGATGGTGATGGCTGTATATGAGGTGGGTGACCGGCTTGTCCGAGATCTCGCCAACAGCGTTGAGGATGTTGTTCCCCAAGAAATCCGAGCCGATCGTCGGTGGTGCGTCGACGACGATGAGCCCGTCGTCGTGTTCGACCACGAGCATGAAATACCAACCCTCTGTGGCGTAGTAGACCCCATCAGCCAACTCGAATGTGTAGAAACCCTTCGTCTGGATCGCCTCCATCACCTCAGAGCTGCGGTCGTCGTAGCACACCGACGGAATCGGGGCATACGAAGTGGGATCCGGGTAGAAACACAGCTGCGGCAACTCACTCATCTCAACACCTCCTCGTGGCCCATAGTTCGACCACTGGCTAACGGTTGACACGACTATAACCATTAGGAGCATGGCGGTGGGAAGTAAGATGGTCAATCGTCATGAGAGGCATCACCGACGTGGACAGGACATTCAGCTGGTTGGGCCGATTTCCCTTGGCCGTCGACCTGACTGACACAGTGCGAGTGGTTGGAGATCAGGAGATCGAGCTACTCGAAGACGACGCCGCCCTCGACGTCTGGATCACCGCCGAGGTGCCCCGCTATCCCAGCGCCCAGGCGGCGCGTGGGCGTCTTGACGATGTTCGTGAACTACGCGACCTAGTACGAAAGCTGCTTTCGGCGCACGTCCGCGGAGAATCGCTCCCCGCATGGGTTATCCAGGCCATCAACGAGATCTCCGCACGATCGCCGAGTTTCCCGGTTCTCTCCACTGACGGCGACCGCGAGATCATCGAAGTGAACCACGACCAGTTCGATCTTTTCGCCGCCGAGGTTGCCCGAACCCTGATCGAGGTCATCTCGGCGGATTCCTCCCACATCGCTCGCTGCAACGCTCCTCGATGTGGCATGTTCTTCGTACCAAAGAACCCGCGCCAACGGTGGTGCTCGCCGGAATGCGGGAATCGGGCGCGGGTTGCTCGTCATGCAATGCGTGCCGCCGGGGAGCGATCGTCCCAACCAGGGGCGAGCGGCGGCCGGAAGCTACCGCCGGGCTGAAGACGCTAGGTGGCACAGCCCTCAAAGTCAGGTCGAGCTCACGGGTCGGATGTCAAGCCGTAATGTTGAACGTCGTCAGGCTCGTACTCGGTCTTGGTCTTCATCGGGAGCAGGCGCTGTAAGTCTTTGGCGAGCTGAGATCCGTCATCTCCGGCCTGACCGAGCAGACTGATCGTCTCCCGGTGGTCCTGCCCGGCTGCGCGCTTCTTGAGGCGGGCACCGCAAAGTGCGTCTGCGGCGTTGATTCCGGCGTGTATGGCGAGGCTGGTGGCAGCGATGCTGCGCTCCGCTTCCAGTTCGCTGGTGGCGGCGAGGAGGAACTCCTCGGCCTTGGCCAGGTACTCGCGCACCTGGACCATCGTTACCGGTCGGGTCTTGATCTCTTTAGCCATGTGACAACGATCTGAACGAGTCGAGGGGTGGCCCGTGGATGATCAACCCGTCGCGTTCGATGTCTTGCCAGACACTTCCTTCACGATCGAGGCGTGCAGGCACGTCGTCCTCATCGGTCTCGAGGACTTCGACGCGATTCCCACTCACTTCGCCGACCCGCTCAATCCACTGCTGTACTGATGCAGACCAGGATTCATTCGACTCGTCAATGCGAGTCGGGCGGACAAGCAAGGTATCGATGTCACTTTCTGCGTCCGCCTCTCCCCGAGCGAACGAGCCGAAGATGATCACGCTTGCCGGTGCGACAGGCAGTCCCTCGGCGATTTGGCGCATCTCGTGAATCATGCGGTCTCTGCTCCGGGACAAAGCGAGTATGGGCCCGGCGGCGATGTGTCCACGGACCAGTCGAAACAGGGCGGAAGGTGGAGCCTCACGACGTTCCACCACCCCGACGGCTACCAGCCGAGCGAGAACGCGTGAAACCTGAGCCTCGCTGACGTCGGCGATCGAGGCGATAGTGCGCAGGTTCAACTCAGCGGTGGTTTCTGCCAGCACCGCCAGGATGCGCCCTTGGACTCCGGGGACCACGGCTTGTAGAGGGTGGATGAAGTCCATCTTCCTCCAACAGGTTACCAGCATAAAAGAAACAATTGTTTCTTTTATGTCGGATAGCCGAACCTGCTGAACAAGAGGAAAACGCGAAGAAGCAGCCAAATCTCCTTGTCAGAGCGAGCGACCGATGTCACGATCGCGAGCCCGCGAACGCTCGACTCGTTCGATCACGTGGTCGAGTCGCGATGCGAGCTCATCGAGTCGGTCGGGGAAGAGATGTCCGTAGATGTCGTATGTAATCGAGATGAGGAGTGGCCAAGCTGGGTTTGGATGAGCTTGGGGTCTCCGCCTTGGTTGATCATCAGGGAGGCTGCGGTGTGTCGAAGCTCGTGGATCTCCAGACCCGAGAGTCCGGCTCTTTCTACCGCTGGTGTCCATTGCCGGCGTCGGAAGTTCGAGTAGCGAAGCGCCCGGCCCTTCGGAGACGTGAAGACGAGGCCATCGGAGGCGATGGCGGTTTCCTTGAGGTGGTGCCGGAGCTTGTCACGGATCGATGCGGGCACCGCGACGACCCTTTGGCGATTGGTTTTGGTGGTCCCGAAATGGAGCTGACCGGCCACCTCGGCGAGAGACTCGCCGATATGCAGCCGTGAGCCCTAGAGGTCACAGTGCGATCGTCTGAGGGCGGCGGCCTCGCCGACCCGGATCCCTGAGTAGGAGAGGATGAGCACCAGAAGGTCGTAGGGCGACTCCATTGCGTTCGCGAGTCTCCCGACCTGTTCCGCCGTCAAGTAGTGGCGTGGCGGCGTGACGACTGGCGGCGTCTTGACTCCGGCAACAGGGTTCCGGGTGACCATCGAGCCGTCCACCGCCATGTTGAAGACCGCGTGGAGGACGTTGCGGGCTTGATCGTATCCGAGAAGCCGACAGTCCTTCTTCCTGGAGCTCGGCAACCCATTCCCGGACCACAACCGGGTCGATCTGCCGCAGCTGGAAGCCACCGAGATAGGGAAGGATCCGCGAGTTGAGAAGCGACTGGTATCCGCTTCGGGTCTTGGGCTTGAGGGGCGCCGTGGTCGAGTACCAACGCTCAGCGACCTCGGACAGTCTGATCCGAGCAGCCTCCGGGTCGATCCACTGGCCTCGTAGCTTGTCCGACTCGATCCCGATGAGGAACCGGTCGGCGACGACCTTGCGGGTGAAGTTACGCGCCCGCTCGGATCCCGGTAGCGAGCTTGCCACCGTCCACTCTCCGTTCGACGGACGTGCCCCATCCGGGCAAACGTGGGCTGGGACCCTGTCATCAGAGTGCCAAAGCCCGATGACAGGGTCCCTGACACTCTGTTGACAGGGTCGCTGACTATCGCGATGCGCATGACGGCCAGCGAACAACGAGGATCTTCTGGATTTCTCGTCCGGCGGCTCCGCCGGGGCTCTCAAGACGAGTCGTCCATTCGCTCAAGAAGACACGGCGTGCAGATAGATCCCCTTCCAGAATCCAGCATCCTCATTCGAAAAAGCACGACTCGAGGATTCCGAGAGAGCGCGACGTCAAGGTCCGGGCACAGGCTCCAAGTTGATCGCGCCCACACCCTGTCAACACCCACGCACCTGCAACAAGTTGCGACGGTGTTCTGGTCAACCAGGGAGCGTTAGTGATGGTCTTGGATCGTGGCATGCTGGCGAGGATCGATCGGCGGGTGTTCACTGAGTTGAATCACTCTGACGGCGTGCAAGTGGTCAAGGTGCCGGTGTCGGACGCGGTCTGGTCAAGCTGGCGCCGCTACTGCGACGTGCTGGATGTCACCATGGGTCAGGCTGTCGCCGGTCTCATCAGCCACGAGCTCGCCGCCGTCGTTGACGAAGCGCCCGAAAGGGCGTTCGATCTCCAACGGGCATCGCAGGAACGAGCAGATCGACTCGAAGCCTGGGAGCGCGAGCTTGACGACCGAGCGTCGCAGCTGCGGAGAATCGAGCATCTGCTGAGAGATCGCGAGGCTCGGCTCCAGCGAAAGTCGGCGGTGATCACCGGTGCACGCACCGTTGTGAAGGTGGGGAGGAACGAGCCGTGTCCCTGCGGTTCAGGCCTCAAATACATGCGATGCCACGGCCTCCAGGTGCCCGGTAGTCCTTGAGGCCACTGTCCGTGGCTTACACGGGTGTCCGGGAATGCCGGTGATGCTCTACCTGCCGGAGCTTTCTCTTGCGAAGGCTGTGGACGTTATGGGCGGGGCTGTTGGGCTGGTTCCGGCTCTGATGGGTGGCGTGAAGGATTCTCAACGAAGATTGTAGAGTCGATTGGGTTCTGGGTTCGGCTTGTGAACGTTCCAGCAAAGCCCGTTTCGTTGTCGCTGGCCGTCCAAGACGAGGTGGCGAATCTCGGGCGGGAGTTGTTTATGCTGCCAGCGGCACTCCTCGTCAGCCGCGGCTTCTGCCCGATCCGGCGGTGCGGTGGCACGAGCCGACCTGATCGTATGCGCCGCAGCACCCAGGCTCACGAGCGAGAACGACGTTGGAGCGGGAGGAGCTTGGGCGTGCCTGAGAGGTGGTCGTCTCGCTAACGGGGCCCTACGCGGTGACTGCAGGTTGGGCCGCGGCGTCATAGTTCAGTCCACCCCGCACGACAGAGATCAGGCCGACACTGATGCCGGACTTGAGCATGTTTCGTTGCGTTCGGATCGTTGTTCTCCGTGTGCGAAGGCTTGCACCTCGAGAACGCCTTTTGTTTGGACCTGTCGATATGCCGAGTGCTCGTTCGTCTTACTGTTGAACCATCTAAGTCAGGGCTCGATCCTTGACTGCTGGTTTGAGCACCCATCATCTGAGGAGTAAGACCATGGAGTTCGTAGAGGCCGCCGAGGCGGCCGACGAGAAAACGCTGCAGTCGATGCTTGCTGCCGACCCCGGCTTGCGCGACGAACATGCGGACCTGATCTCGAGGTTGGCCGAGACGCGTAACTGGACGGCCATTCGACTGCTCGCGGATCTTGGTTTCGAGGTCAACGGCGTCACACCGGACGGCGCAACGCCCCTGCACCACGCGGCCGCCGCTGGAGAGTTGACGACCGCCAAGGTGCTGGTTGAGCATGGTGCGGACCCCAAGGCACGCGAACCCGAGTAGGGGGCTCAGCCGGCTGGCTGGGCGCAATACTTCAACAAGCGAGAGACGCAGGAGTATCTCGAATCGCTGGTCTGATGACCGCGGGCTGGCAGGGCAGAAGCTAGGAGATGGAGTGAAGTACGTCATGCTGGTCTATCAGGGCGACGCCCAGGAGCGGCAGGCCGCGCTGTCCGAGGAGGAGCAGAGGCAGGTCTACGCCGACTATCAGAGGATCAATGAGATGCCTGGCGTCTCGTCTGTTCCGCCTCTGGGCGTGCCTGAGAACGCCACCACCGTTCGTGTGGAGGGCGGCAAGACTCTGACGACCGATGGCCCGTTCGTCGGGATGAAGGAAGCCATCGGCAGCGTGTTCATCCTGGAGGCCGAGGACCTCGACGCGGCCATCGAGGTGGCTGCTCATGTTCCTGCGGCACGCTACGGCGGCGCGGTGGAGATCCGTCCCTCGGAGGTGTATTGGTAACCAAGCTCGAGCAGGTGTTTCGCGAGGAATGGGGCCGCATCGTGGCAGGCCTGGTCAGCTTCCTCGGGGACTTCGACCTCGCGGAGGAAGCCGCGCAGGAGGCCTTCGCAATCGCTGCCGACCGGTGGCCGCATGAGGGCCTCCCCCGAAATCCCCGCGCCTGGCTAATGGCCACAGCGCGTAACCGGGCGACCGACCGCATCCGTCGGGACCGCGTGTTCAAGGCCAAGCTCGGTCTGCTCATCGACGATGACCGTCAGGACATGCCAAGACACACCACAGAGTTTCCCGACGAGCGTCTGGAGCTCATCTTCACCTGCTGTCACCCAGCACTCGAGATAGAAGCGCAGGTAGCGCTCACCCTGCGAACCTTGGGCGGACTCCGTACTGACGAACTCGCCCGCGCCTTTCTGGTGTCGGAATCGACGATGGCACAGCGACTGGTACGCGCCAAACGCAAGATCAAAGCCGCTCGAATCCCGTTTCGCGTGCCACCAGCCCACCTGCTCCGAGAACGGCTCGACGCCGTACTCGCGGTCGTCTACTTGATCTTCAACGAAGGGTACGGCGGTCGTGACGAGCTGGCCGACGAAGCATTGTGGTTGGGTCGGGCGCTCGCCGAACTGCTCCCGGACGATCCGGAAGTTCTGGGGCTGCGCGCCATGATGCTTCTGCACGAGTCTCGCCGCGAGACGCGGTTCAGCGGCGGCGAACTCGTCCTGCTCGATGATCAGGACCCCTCGCGTTGGGACCAAGAGCTAATAGCTGCGGGCCGCGCCGAGCTGGAGCGGGCGCTGGCCCTGGGCGGTCGTGGGCCCTACGTCATCAAGGCGGCCATCGCCTCGTTGCACGCCGAGTCCCCATGCGACTGGGCCGAGATCGCAGCCCTCTACGGCGAGCTCGCCCGCCTGAGTGGATCACCGGTCGTGGAGCTCAACCGCGCCATCGCAATCGCCGAAACCGACGGCCCCCTTGCTGGTCTCCGCATCGTCGACCAACTCGGCCTCGACGACTTCCGCTACCTGCACACGACCAGAGCAGAGCTCCTGCGACGCCTTGGGCGCATCGACGAGGCGCTCGACGCCTACCGACGTGCCCGCGTCCTCACCGACGACGGTGCCGAGAGACGCTTCATCGAACGTCGACTTACGGAATTGGCAGGAAGTACAAGCCTTTGAAGCAACTGAGTCGGAGGACTACGAGTGATGAAACCGGATCGATTCCTCGCGATATTTCCTGAGACATGGGCCTCATGTCCGAATAGCGCATATCAACCGATCCCGGGCGATAGCTCACACAGCCGGAAACCGAGCAGAGCGGCACGTCCGGAGCGCCCTGGGATAGCCTGATTAATGACGTGACGGCCCACCCCAGAAATTGCGCCGGGGGCCTTCAGCTGCGCTCGTTGCTCAGGGCCGAGTCGCTGAAGCGGTAAGCACGACCTCAGGCGCTTGGGCGGGTACGCCGAAATATCGGAGCATTGCTTGAGGTATCCCAGTCAGCGGCCTGCGTCTGGCCGCGGGTAGAGGGTCCGTCGGCGCGATGAACAATCGAATGGCCTGCACCGACCCATCCCTAGAAGCCGCCTTCGAGGGTAACCACGTTCCGGTATCCGAGTTCTTGTAGCGCCACGGCAGTGAAAGCGCCGTTTCCGCCGCCGTCGCAGAATGTGACCACCCGCCTGTCGAAGTCGCCGAAGACGTCGCCCGATCGAAAGTAGGGACTGTCTGGATCGGCCCACCACTCCTCCACTTGCCGCGGCACAGGAACCGACCCAGCGATGGTCCCCCGCCGGTCGATCTCGATGGGCAAACGAACTCGAGCAGCAGAACCTCGCCGGAGGCGATCTCCTCAGCGAGATCATTGGGCCGACACTAACTCAATCCGCTTGTTCGCCTTGGCCCACATTCGCAGCACCGTTTTCCGCACCACGATCACCTGCATTGTCTAGTCGGCAGCGAGCAGCCGGACGGATCACCGTTGTCGGCCGGATCGGATGCCGGAGCCAGGGATGGTCCGGCATCCGAGTGCCGGGACCTAATTGTCCGCTGCCGGGATGCCGATGGAGAACATCTGCTTCATGTTTTCCAGGGTCTTCTCTAGATCTCGCTGGAGCGCCCGGGGAACGACGAAGCGGTCCACCGCCTTGCCGAGGAAGCTGGTGGCTTCTTCGGTGTTCATGGTGACCTCAGCGGCGAAACCGTCGGGTGTGTCGCTGTAGGTCCACTCCTGGTGAACATCGGGCAGACCGGGGATGGACACGGTGAGAAGCACCTTCTCGCCGTACACGACCTCTTGGGCTACGGCGTTGGCCTGGACCCGCCGTCCCAGAATCGAGTAATGGAAGTTCACGGTGTCTCCACGCTTGGCCAGGGTCTGGGGTTCGTCTCCGACGAGACCGGTCAGATTGGAGTAGAAGAGATCCCAGTTATGGGGGTCCGTGAGGAACTCGAACGCTTCCTTGCGGTCGACTCCGAACTCGGCTCGAGTGGTTATCTGTGTCATTGCTCCTCCTTTTAGGCAGCCTTGATGTCGGTCGTGGAGACCTTCGCTTCCCAGTCGAGCATTCCGGGATCGAGGTCTGCGACCAGGTCGCGGTAGGTAATGTCGAGGGGTGGGGTGAGAAAGAACTGCCGGTTTGCGGTCCTCTTCTTGCGCCGGATCTTTCGTGCGAGCATTGCGATCTCCTTTCGCATCGGTCGGGACGCTCCCGAACGATGCCCAGCAGACCGCATGTCGATCAGCCACCGATCAAACCCGGCTCAAGGGTTTCTTGATCCGTTCCTGACTCCGAGATTGCTACCTTCCAGTCGGAGGGTCGCTGCATGTGAGCACACGATTTCGCGTCCTCGGAACCCTGGAGGCACAAAGAGAAGGTCCACTCGATTTGGGCGGACCGACACAGCAGACTGTCCTAGCCGTTTTGCTCGCCCATGCCAACCGTGTGGTCAGCGCCGACTATCTCGTCGAAGAAGTGTGGGGGGAGCGGACGGGATCCAATCCAGCACACACCCTTCGGGTTCACATCTCTGAGCTGAGAAAGACCCTGGAGCCGAATCATCGACGAGGGGACGACTGGTCACTACTGAAGACGGTCGGCGAGGGCTACCGGCTCGAGGTCGACGCAGTTTCGATTGACGCCGCGAATGCAGAAAGGCTCCTGGATCAGGGTCGTGCAGCCGTGGAATTAGGTGACCTGAAGACCGCTTTCGAGACCCTGGGATCTGCTTTGGGGCTGTGGTCGGGTCGCCCCTATGGTGATCTGGAGTCGACTTCGGTGCTCGCCGCTGAGCGATCCCGTCTTTCCCAGCTACGTCTCCATATCCAAGAGCTCTACTTCGAAGTGGGTCTGCGGCTTGGCCACCACGATGCGTTGGTTGGCCCTTTGCAGACGGCAGTTACAGAGAACCCGTACGACGAGCGTCTCTGCGCTCATTTGATGGTCGCTCTGTACCGCGCCGGACGACAAGTTGACGCACTGGCCGCGTACAAGGACTTCTCGGAAGGGATCGGCGAGGAGTTGGGATTGGAGCCGGGCCCTGAGCTGCAGGTCCTGGAGGAGAACGTGCTCCTCCAGGACCCATCCCTCGCACTGGAGTCAGAGGGCCGCCCAACCAATCTCCCGACGCTACCCACCAGTTTCGTGGGACGCGAGGAGGAAGTAGCAACTGCGATCAAGTTGCTGGACTCCGCTCGGATTCTCACCCTCACCGGCACCGGCGGAGTAGGTAAGACCCGGATGGCAGTGGAGGTCGGTGTCGCGTCCATCGGCCGGTATAGGGACGGGGTTTGGCTCATCGAGCTGGCTCCTTTACGGGAGGCACCACTGGTTGCGCTGACTGTTGCCCACGTCCTCGAAATCGACCCGCAACCTGGTCGGCAGGTGGTGGACACCATCTCCGAGCGCCTCCGCGATGCTGAGATGCTCATCATCCTCGACAACTGCGAGCATCTGGTCGAGCCCAGCGCTCAATTGGTCTCGGCCATTGTGACCGCGTGCCCTGGAGTTACGATCATGGTCACGAGCCGGCAGCCCCTGGCGATAAATGGTGAGGCCCAGCTTCGGGTTCCTGGTCTCCCTGGGAACGACGCGACGCGCTTGTTCGCCCAGCGTGCCGTTGCGCACGACGCCTCATTTGGCATCACGCCGGAGAGCTCTACGACGTTGCAGTCGATCTGTCGTCATCTCGATGGCATTCCACTGGCAATTGAGCTGGCGGCGGTCCGAGTGAAGGTGCTCGGCCTGGAGCAGATCGAAGCGGGGTTGAGGGATCGGTTCAGTTTGCTCACGGCGGGTGCCCGCTCGGCAGATCCTCGTCAACAGACTCTGGAGGCCGCCATCGACTGGAGCCACGATGTCCTCGAGCCTGACGAGCAAAGACTGTTTCGCCGACTGGCGATCTTCCGAGGGACCTTCGGGTTCGACGCGCTCAAGAACCTGTATGAGACATTCGAAGAGGACCCGACCGGAGCTTTGGACGTCTTGACTGGTCTGGTCGACAAGTCCCTGATCAACACTGAGAGAAGCACCGACGAGGTCAGATACGAGTTGCTTGAGACAGTCCGGCAATACGCCCGAGCCAAGCTCTCCGCCGCTGGTGAGAGATCGGATCTGATCGATTGGCATCGGAGATGGTACCGGCAGTTCGTTCAGGACGCCATTCCTCATCTCACTTCTGCTGATCAGCTCGTCTGGCTGGGCCGACTGGAACGCGACCACGACAACCTCCGGGCGATGCTCGAACGAGCCTATGACTCAGGTGAGATGGGTATCGCTGTGGAGATGGCTGCAGATCTGGCGTGGTTCTGGTTTCTCCACTCCCACTACAACGAAGGTGAGACATGGCTGGACCGGCTCATCGACCACCTGGACGCCACGCACCCGGCAGTTCGGGCTCGGCTGTTGATCGGGTCGGCCCGGCTGATGAGGCGCGATACCGGGAAGACCTCGCGTGAGCATCTGGTGGAGGCGCTTCGGTACGCAGAGGAAGTCGGTTCCGCCGAGCTAGCCGGTTGGGCTTGGGCCTACATGTGTCTCCTCGACATCATGGAGAAGGAGTTCGAAGACGGCAGCGAACACGCCGAGAGGGCATTGGACGAGTTCCAGGAAGCGCAGTCGATGGGAGGCGTCGGATTCGCGCTGTGGATGAAGGCTGCGTCCGCAGGTCTCAGGTCGCGCTTCGAGACAGGGGCCATCGACGACGAATCAGCTGCGCTCGTCGCCAGCCTCGTCGATCCGGCCAAAGCGGTCGGCGATCGCAATTTCCTCGGCCACATCGGATACTCGCTCGGCATCTATCTCATGGACGTCGGCGAGCTGGACAAGGCTGCCGTGGAGCTCGGGTACGCCACGCGGGCACTCGCCGAGTTGGGCAATAAGGCGTGCTCCGCTCACAACATGGACCAAATTGCACGTTTGCAGACTGCGAGAGGACGAGCGGGCGAGGCATGCACCGTTCTGGCGTCCACCCAAGCGATAAGAGACCGGCTCGGCTTCCCCGGTCATCCCGTGGAAGCCGAGCTCTGGAGCGAAGCGATCACCGAGGCACGGGATGCGTTGGAGGCAGCCGAGTTCGAGACCGCCTGGGCCCAGGGCTACCAGATGTCGTTTCGTCAGGCGACGGATTACGCGCTCGCCCTTCTATGAACCTGGAGAATCTGTGAGCCTCCTGCCGCCCGGGAAAACGCTCGCTCTCCCAGCACACATAATTGGGGCCGCAACCAGCGCAGATCACAACGATTATCGAGCGAAACCGCCCCTCTCGTTCACCCGTCCGGGAACGGCACCTAGTGCGCTGATCGTGCTGTCACTTGATGCTCCGAATCATCCGTGAAGAGAATCCTGAGTGCCAAGAGAGTGGCCGTCCACTCCTGCGACTTCTTCATTTGGGCTTGACTCATCGACGCATTTGAGGGCATTCTCAGTATCGGACGGTGCGCTCGGAGCAATGACCGACCGAAGAGCCGGCATTAGTGGGTGAAAGCCGGTCACGCTGGAAGATCCAAGCGGATCGAACGTGACGTTCCCTCCTTGTCTTCTCCGAGTGCGCCGTCTGCCTCATCCTCGGTCCGACGTTCAGCACACTGCCGAATCGCCGATTCCGATATCGCGCCCAGTGATATCGCACCATTGGGGCGTTCTTGGCATCGGGAGGTGGAGATCTCGATCAGGCCGGAATGTCTCTTTGTCTGAATCCAGTCAGCCCGGCGGCGATAAGTGCGCCCCCGACCACGAAGAGGGTGATAAGAGGCGGGCCCAAGAAGTCCTCGGCCGGGATCAGGGGTATGTGACTGAAGGGCGATAGGTTCAGCGTCCACTGCGGGAACTGGAGGATCTGACCGAGCTGGCCGAGGAGCAGGAAGGTGGCGAGGGCACCCCAACTCACCGCGGAGAGCCTCGGCGCCAGCCCGTAGAGGGCCATGGCGATCCCTGTCACCACCCACACCGCGGGTATCTGGGCCATCGCCGCAGCTAGAACTCGAGGCACCTGCCCCGCCACGTCGCCGACGATCGAGCCGTAGGTCGCTCCCGCGACCGTCCCGGCGACGGTCAGGATCACGACTGGCCCCACCAATCCGTATGCGAGATGGCTCCAGGCGTAGCGAGAGCGTGACGTATCAGTGGCGAGGACGAGCTCGGCGCGCAGCGCCTCCTCTTCGCCCTTCAGCTTGAGCACGGAGCGGATCGAGTAGGCGGCAGCGACGAGGGCGATGATGCCAAGGGCCGCAGTGAAGAAGGTATCGGTCAGGGTTTGCGTACCCCCCAGGCTCTCAAAGACCTCGTTGAGTTGTGGATTGTCCTCAAGGATGTCGGCGATGCTGTCCGCCGCGGCGCCGTAGATTCCACCGAGCACCGCCAGCCCACCCGTCCAGCCCAGCAGCGATCCGCGCTGGAGCCGCCATGCCAGCCCGGCCGGACTTCGCAGCGACCGCCCGGCCCGGCCCGGGCCAGGTCGTGGCGGAAAGGCTCCCTCGCCCACATCCCGCCGTGCCGCCAGACTAAACGCGACGACGATCGAGGTCACTGCGAACACGATCCAGAGGGTGAACACCCACCACTCGTCTCCGGCGAAGGGACGCATACGGCTGAACCAGCCGATCGGCGAGAGCCAGCTGAGCCACCCCAGGCTCTCCTCCGAGGCGTCACCGGCCATGCGCAGCAGAAAGAAGAATCCGGCGATACCGATGCCCACGCCTCGGCCCGTCGACCCAGCCTGGGTGAGCTGAGCAGTGAGGGCCCCCACCGCGGCGAAAGCCAGGGTGACGGCGGCAAACCCGGCTCCGAAGGCGATCGACCCGGCCCAGGGCAGGCCGAGTCCAGCCAAGCCGATGGCAATCAGCCCCCCGATGAGGACGCCGGCGCCGACCGCTACCAGGCTGGCCGCCGCCAGAGGAGCGTGGCGTCCGACCACCGTCGCTCCGAGCAGCTCGCGTCGGCCGGTCTCCTCATCGTCGCGGGTATGGCGGATCATGGTGAGGATCGCCATGATCCCGACCAGGAACGTGCCCAGCGTCCCGATGCGCCAGGCGGTGAGACCGCCGATCGAGGAGTCGTAAAGGGGACCGAGGAGGGCGGTGAACGCCGGATTGGAGGTCACGGTGGCCGCGAACTGCTCACGAGCTGCCTCGGTCTCGTAGAGACCCTGGAAGGCGCTGGCCGTCCCCACCGGTACAAGGCCGAGGGCGACGACCCAGGCGGTGAGTCGGATCCGGTCCAGCCGCAGGATGAGACGGGCCAGGGCTCCGGTCCCTTGTAGGGTGTTCATGCCGACGCCTCACCGTCTTCGTAGTGACGCATGAAGAGCTCTTCGAGCGTGGGTGGATGACTGACGAGACTGCGCACACCGAGCGGGGCGAGACCGCTCACGAACTCCGAGATCCGGTCGCTGTCCACCTCGAGCTCGACCCGGTGGTCGTGGATTTCGACGTCGTGGACACCGGGCAGGTGCCATACAGCCGCCGGGTCGCCCGCCAGTTCGGCGACCACGGTGGTGCGGGTGAGATGGCGGAGGTCGGCGAGAGAGCCTGACTCCACGGTCACCCCCTTGCGCACAATGCTGACCCGATCGCACAGTGCTTCGACCTCGGCCAGGATGTGTGAGGCCAACAGAATAGTGCGGCCCTCGTTCCGGTCGTCTTCTACGGCGGCGCGGAACTCCGCCTCCATGAGGGGGTCAAGACCGGCGGTCGGCTCATCTAGGATCATCAGCTCGACATTGGAGGCCAGGGCTGCGATCAGCGCCACCTTCTGACGGTTCCCCTTCGAATAGGTCCGGCCCTTCTTCGTGGGGTCGAGGTCGAATCGCTCCAGGAGCGAGGTGCGACGCCTCTCATCGAGCCCACCCCGGAGACGCCCGAGCAGATCGATCACCTCACCTCCGGTCAGCCCCGGCCACAGCGACACGTCACCGGGTACATAGGCGAGGCGGCGGTGAAGCTCCGTGGCATCGGACCACGGATCGCCTCCCAGCAAGCTCACTTGGCCTGCGTCGGCCTTGAGCAAGCCGAGAAGGACTCTGATGGTGGTGGTCTTCCCGGCCCCGTTTGGGCCGAGAAAACCGTGGATCTCCCCGGTAGCTACTTCGAGGTCGAGTCCATCCAGGGCCACGACGTGGCCGAAGCGCTTCTCCAGACCGGAGATGGATATCGCGTTGGTCATGGTCCTAGAGATCATAGCATGTTGCTTGAACGCACGTTTATAATACTGAATATGCGTTCAACCACAACTTCTGACACTGCCGACCTCACCACCAAGGCGAGGATCAGAGATGCCGCCCTTGCTCGCTTCCCACATGAGGGATTCGCCGCGACCACGATCCGATCCATCGCCTCCGACGCCGGAGTGTCTCCGGGACTGGTTGTACACCACTTCGGATCTAAGGACGGCCTGCGCGAAGAGTGCGACCGCTATGTCGTAGCCAAGTTCCGTGAGACCAAACTCTCCGCTCTGGAAGAGGGGAATGTCGCCAACCCCGCCTTCGCCGCAACCGCACTCCAGATGGCGCCGACCCTGCTTCGTTACTTCAGCTGGGCCCTGGTTCGAGGACATTCCGCCGCGGACGAGCTCTTCGACGAGATGGCACGAGAAGGTCACGAGATCACCCGGGCGGCCGTGGAGAAGGGAATGGTGAAGGGCTCGGCGCAACTGGAGACACGCACCATCCTGCAGATGGCGATGATGCTGGGGATGGTGGCGTTCCACGCCCATGTCGAGCGGAATACCGGAGTCGACCTACTGACCGCCGAGGGACTCGCAGCTCTCACTCCGACCTTGCTCGAGATCTTCTCCGGTCTCTTCGACGAGGAGTACAAGGCCCAGTTCGAGAGGACTTATGGGGAGGGTGCCCGGGACCTGTCCAAGGGAGTCCGCTCACCGGACTGGAGTGCGTGACTCGCGCAACCGCGTGTCGCGCCAAGGGCCCGAGGGGGTTGTTGGTGGCCTCGTACCGATGTGTGCCGGTCGGTCGCCTTGTCGATCGCCTGGGATCGAGCCGCGACCCGCGGCTCTCGGGCCTCGTGCCCGAGCGAGGGGATCATGGCATGTGTCAGCTTCCGTGACTGCGGGCTGGTCGACGTGACTCCGCCACGGCGAGGGCGCGCTGCTCTGGGTGATCGCCAACGAGCGTCAGTTCGACAGCTCGGCGTCGATCAGGTTCGACCAGTAGGGGATTCTCATTCGGGGCCCCAAGTAGGCGACCGCGCAGCTCGATGGATGGTGGTCAGGGACGGCGTCGATCCGTCGACCTCCGGTTTTTCAGACCGGCGCTCTACCGACTGAGCTACCTGACCATGCAACCGATCTTCGCAGATTCGGTTGGCGGGCACGACGGGATTTGAACCCGCGACCTCCGGCTTGACAGGCCGGCGAACACTCCAGACTGTTCTACGCGCCCTGGAGCTGGCCCGAGACTACGGGCGACCCGAGGAGTATATCGGTCCCCGCGTGCTGCTCAAACGGCGGGGGCTGGGTAGGGGTTCCGCGCGTTTGCCGTTTCCGCTCAGCGTGGCATGACGATGCGACATGGTCTCGGCAGGGAGCGAATTCGGCGCGCGAACATGGACTCGGCAATGAGCACTCCCCGAATTCCCGGCTACACCGTGCACAATCGGGGCACGCCCTGAAGGATGAGTGGTCGCCGACCAGGAGGGGAGTTTCCAGGCGGCCATGGCCAGAAACCGTCTTGGGTCGGATCAGTCCTGAGCCCGTTGAATGGCTGACTATTCAGGAACATTTCTTCAAGGAAGAACGTCACGGCGGGACCAGCGCTCTGCTGCTCGATGAACGCGCGATCGAAGCGTGCCTTGAGGATGACACATGGCTTGGAAGTGAACTCGGCGATGTCGGCATTTGGAGCGATGGACAGTTTGACAACCAAGACCGAGTTCAAGTGGACCGTGCACCTCAGAGTCGTGTGATAGACCGCCTGGCGGGTGATGTGAGCACCGGGCTCCCCATCCTCCCCAAGTAGGCCATTCTCCTCTTCCTGCGTTTGCGCTAGGCAACGATAATGGACTCATGTGGAGTCGCTATCGCACCCTCTTGTTGGGCCTGGGGGCATTGACTCTCGTCGCCATTCTCGTGGGTGTGGCTCTGCTCCGAGAGCCTGTCACCCTCGACCCCTCGACCCCGGAGGGCACCGTCCAGGCCTACCTGCAGGCTCTGGCCGACGCCGAATATGAGACTGCATGGAATTTGATAGACCCTGAGTCGAAAGAGCATTGCGTCGTCTCGGATCTCGCCCTGACCGTCTCCGACCGATCGTTCGCTGCAGTGATCGGTGACGCCACGATCAACGACGGGACCGCGGTGGTGCCGGTGACGATGAGCGACCCCTCGACCCCGGGGCCGTTCGACCCCGGTCAGAACGGCTTTGAAACGGTGTTCGCCCTCGTCACGTCGGACGGGGGATGGATGATCACCGACGACCCGTGGCCATACTTCGAGTGGAGGTGTGACGAATGATCGCGCTACCGATTCTCCTGCTGTTGATTGTTGTCGTGGTAGTCGTCCTCCTTGGAAGGCGGCGGGTCGCACAGAGCGACCGAGGAGTCGCGACCGGGGGAGACGACCTTCTCGCCTACCTTCTCCTCGCGGTTGGTGTCGGGATCACCGTGTTCTCACTCGTGCAATTGGGAAGGGCGGCGTTTCCCGGTCCGTTCGTGGGTGCCGAGGAGGAGCTCCTCGCCGCCGCGCTGGCCGGCCTGTTGGTTGGCGCACCGTGGGCCGTCTTGCTTTGGGTGAGGCAGGCTCGGCGACGAGGCGTATTCCCGAACGCCGCCGGCTGGCCTCTCTATCTGACCATCTCTGAGGCGGTGTATGTGACCTTGCTGTTCGTTGCCGCGGTGAGCGTGCTCGACTGGCTGCTGTTCGATGGCCGGCGCCCCTATTGGACCGACGCGGTGGTCAGCGGCGCCGTGGTTGTGTTCCATGAGGTGGCGAGGCTCCGTGAGGCTCCAACCGCGAGTCTCGCCGAATCACCTCGTGTAGTTGGGTCGGCCATCGGTCTGATCGGAGGCTCGATCGGGCTTGGTGGTGTCCTCTGGGCCTTCCTCGACTGGACCTATGGGTCACTATTCGCCACCGCCGGCGACCTCGACCTCGGCCGCTGGGCAACCATGGCGGCGTTGGGAGGGATGCTCTGGGCGTACCGATGGTTGTCCGCTTGGCCGCTGCCTCCGGGTTGGCAGCGGAAGACTTGGATGGCGATCGCTTCGGTTGCCGGCCTTGTCACCACTATCGGAGCCGTAGTCGTCATCATCGTGGCTCTTGCCACGTACTGGATCACGACGGCGCCGTCGGCTAGCCAGCACTTTGCCGTGATACCCAATGCTCTCTCCGTGGGACTGGTGGGTTTCCTGATCTGGGCTCACCATCGCGGTCGTATCGGCGGCCTCTCACCGATCAGGGAAAACACGCTTCGCTCCTACCAGTACGCGATGGCCGCAACCGGGCTCGCCGTGGCCATCGGCGGTCTGGCAGCCCTCTCAGCCTTCGCCTTCGGTGAGCTTGATGTGGCCCAGGAGCGTGAGGCCGGGATCGTCACCATGGCTGTGATCGCCTTGGCGGCTACTGCAGTGTGGCTGCTGTTCTGGTCGAAGTGCCAGCGAGCGGATCGCAGCAGCGAAGTGCTCGCCATGCCGAGACGGTTCTATCTGTTGGGGATGGGCGTCGTGGCCGGCCTCACCGCGGCCCAGGCGCTGATTGCCGCACTCGTTGTCATCTTCCAAGCGGCCTTCGGCGTCGAGCCCAGCCGGTTGGCACTGGCATCGGAGGGCGCCCTCGCCGTGGGCGCCGGTGCGGCCACGGCTCACCTCTTCATGGTGTACCGGACGGATCGTCGGCTGGCTGAAGAGCTCGCCCCTTCGCGGCCGTTCCAACTCACCGTGGTCTGCTCGGATGCAGGGCCGCTGTTGGGCCATGCTCCAAAGGATGCGCGGATAAGGATCCTCTGGCGTCAAGACGGGGGCGCGGTGATCACCGATTCCATGGCCGACGCCATCTTGGAACAGGTTGGGCACAAGGACTCGATTGTCTGGGTCAAGGACGGCACCTTCGAGGTCGCCGCGGCTAGACCCACCCGGAATGGGACAACACGCCGACACGGCGAGCTGGGCTCCAACGAACCTCTGTAGATGTTGTGACGAACCACTGCTCGTGCACTGCTGCGACAGGGATCGGCTGGCGTTGGTCCGCGCAATGACAGGACGGGTCACTGTCTCCAACACGTCTTCATCAGGTGGGGTCTTTCGGCTCTGGCCAGGCCACCAGGCCCTGAGGACAATGCAACTCAGGAGGTGCTCTGTGCATCTCGTAACCCATGATTGACGTGCCAATCAGAAATGTTCTCGCCCGCCGGCCACTGCGACGAGCCGGGATCTCCGTTGGGCTAATGCCGTTGACCCTGATCGTCGCGATGATCTACGGCGTGGGCCACATTCAGGTCTTTCGGCGCATGCGAGCAATGCTTGACGTCATCCGAGCAATCGCCCCTGAAGAGAGGCGACCTCCTATCGGGCGCCAGCTTCGGCCACCGGATGATGCCAATCGGCGAGCGTTTGCAGATGCGTAGGACCAAGAGAGTGCGAGACACTTCGAGGTCAGGGAATACCAGGTGATCCTGACCCTCTGAAGCATCGGAGCGCCCAGTGTCGAGCCGTAACACAGGGCGCTCTGTCCCTCCGGTTCGTGACCTTTTCCCCTGGTTGGCGGTGTGGCGAGGCGAGACAATCTCGTTGTTCGACCACGACGGAGGTCTGAATTGACGGTTCTGATCGAGGGCTCGGTCACCTTGACCACGGTCGAGAGCAGCTCACCCCCCCGCCACGTGACCGTGTTGTCTATTGCTTTGGCGGTCATGGCGGCGATCACGTCCGCGCTGACGTTCTTCGTGCCCGGCATCCTGTTGGGCCCGGAGGTGACCAACGGGAATGCCCGGGGCACTGCGTTGGTGATGCTCGCCGGAGCAGTGCCGGTGTTGCTGATTGCAGTGTTGTCCGCCAGTCGAGGGTCGTGGCGGGCGGTGTTCTTCTGGCTGGGCTCGATGCTCTACCTGGCGTACAACGCCTTTTTGTTGCTCTTCCTCACCCCTTTCAACCGCCTGTTCCTACTCAACGTGGCCACGGAGTCATTGGCGATCTTTGCGGTCTTCGCGTTGATCCGGGCATTGGATCCGGATTGGCTGCTGGCACAGATGCGGAAAGTCCCCTTCCGAGGTCTCGCCGTCTTCGTCTGGACCATCGTCGTGCTCAACGCCGCCGCCTGGCTCCAGGTCGTCGTGCCGGCGCTTCTCGCTGAGGACCCGTTGGCCTTCCTGGACGAAGTCGGTGTCGCAACCAACGCCATCTACGTCCAGGACCTGGTTTTCTGGCTGCCGATGATGGCCGTGGCCGCGTACTGGCTGTGGCATCGCAACAGCATCGGTGTCCTGCTCACCGGCTCGTGGCTGGTCTTCGGTGTGATCGAGGCCATTGGGATAGCCGTCGACCAATGGTTCGGTCATCGAGCCGACCCCACCTCGTCCTTTGCCTCGGAGGCGGTCATCCCCTACATGATCGGCCTCGCCTTGGTGAACGCGATAGCCGTGTTTTTCTACGTCCGGCCCAACCGGAAAAAAGAGGTCGCGGCTAGCCGGACCGGTTATGCCACTGGAGCACCCTGAGGGCACGCAGGGTATTCCAGCGGCTCGGTTTGCCGGAACCTTCCTCCATCTCGAAGTGCACCTTTCCGGCATGACGGTTCTGCAGCGGCCACCGTCCGTCTCTACGTCGCTTGGATCGAATGACTTCCACGGCCTCCTCCCAGCGCTCGTCAGGAATCGCCCCTGCATCCCGCAGGTAGTCGAGGCCACGAAGGACGTCGTAGTGCCATCGCGGCGGAAACGACATGAGCAGCCATCGCGGGTCGACCAACTCACCGGTGGACAACCTGTACATCAACTTCCGCTCCAGCAGATACTCGTGTGCTCGACCGCGCGCCTCGGTCAGGGTGGTGTCACCACCCGTTGCCCGTTCGTATTCGAGCAACCCTTCGAGCACCGAGATGGTGGTGTGAAATGACGAGCGTTTCGAGCTCACCCGGCAGTTCCAGCCTCCGTCGTCGCGCTGTCTCTCGGCAAGGGACTCTGGCTGGGGCAGGATGCGAGTGTCCTTCAGGAAGTACGAGCCCAGTGCCAGCACCATCCCGGTGACACAAGTCTCCGTCGCATATTCGAAGAATGGGCGATTGCGTCCCCCAAAGGTCACCTGCTCGCGGACCAGGTCGATCGCGGCTCGCATCTTGGGGTCGTTTGAGTTGACACCGAAGCGACGGAGAAGCAGGAGGGTATAGGTGGTGGAGATCCACTTTGGGGAGTAGACGCCGCCACCCCACTGACCGTCTTCCGCCTGGAGGTCGAGGAGACGGCCTCCCCAGCCCTCATTCGCCACTCTCGCTCGCTCTGCCGCGACCTGGTTAGCCTCGGCGTCGATCAGGTCCTGCATCACCTGCCACCTGATTGCCGGGTCGGTGTCGAGGAGCCAATCCATGAGCTCGCTGGTCTCCACGGGCGACGACGCCTCAGACACTGGCCAACACACCCCTGAGCGGATGCGGCACGGCCTCCATGTCGAGGGCTTCGACCATAAGGGGGGCGTAGCGGATCTTGTGGTTGCCCAGCCAACGCCAGAGCTGCGCTTCGATCGTCTTGTGGCGTTGGGCAGGCTGGTTCTGGAAGCTCCGGAATCTGCGTAGATGACCCTGCGATGCGATGAGGCTCACCATCGTCTCCGCCCCGAGGGCTCGGATCAACTCCTCTTCCAGGTCTGCCGAGCAGACGAAGAAGCCGAGTTCCTCCATGGCGGCTCGGTCCAGCCCAGAACCCAAACCCGCCTCTGAGAAGGCAGCCTGGAAGGCTGCCGCCTCGGCCTCGTCGCAGAGCCCGGCGAGTCTCACGTCGTGTCCTCGCGGGCCCAGCAGGTCGAGGAACCGGCCGATGTTGGTTGCCCCTGCGATAGGGATGATCACGGCCCGTTCGCTCGCGAGATGACGGTGTTGTCTCATGGCCAACGTCTCGATCGCCCGCTGATCACTGACCCCTTCGACGAGAATGACGCTTTTCGCAGCGCCACCGGCAACTCGAGCGCGCGCGATCTCTTCAACGAGCACGGCACCATCGCCGCCCATGACTTCACCGGTTACAGCCATGAGCGAAGCGTAGAACCGTCTCTCAGTCCCGCCACATGAAATATGCGTTGAACCAGGACGCGGCGGTGAAGATCACTACGAAAAGGAACTGCAATCCAGCCGCTCCCGAGTCGATGCAGTCGGAGTTGCCCGCGTCGAAGCATTGCAGGACCTGTCTCTCCGAGGTCACTGCAAGCACCGCGCAGGAGATTGCGATGACGAGGGCGCTGATGGCGAAGTTGCGCGCAGTTCTCAGCCTCTCCTTGCGCCAAGTCACGTAGAAGAGTGGAGCGGCCAGGACGATCAGCAACCCCGTGAATATGACGAGAGATGTGATGAACAGGTCCACAACAACAAGTTTGGTCTCATGTGGAATCTCCTGCCACCGGCTAGACCACTTCCACCCGACGCCACCATCCGACCGTGAGCCACATGCTCGCCGCGGCCAATCCGGGGACCAAGACCAGCTGGATCGGGGTCAAGGTAGGTATCCCTTCCATGCCGGCGACCGCCATCAACCCCGGCACGGCAAACGGAAACCAGCCACCGGTGCCGAACAACACGGCGATCTGGGACAAAGCAACGATCACGCTCATCGTGCCGATAGCCGACAGGTATCCCCGGCCGATGCTCGCCACCCACCCCATCGTCAGGGAGAGCACGGCTGCTCCCAGCGAGATGACAACGAGACGGGACAACTGGGATAGGACCACTCCAGTATCCCACGGTGCGACACCAGCTACGACCCCGAGTATCAGAGCCACGACGGCGATGAGCACCGACAGGACGACCATCCAGACGATGAGCACCACGAACTTGGCGCCCGCGATCGTTCCCCTGCCAACAGGCAGGGCGAACAGGGATGGGAAGGTTCTGTCGGAGTGCTCCCGGCCAAATACCCAGGCGACGACGACACCGGCACCGAGAAACAGGGCAACTGCGGCGATCTGATCGACCTGGCCCAGGTAGCCGACCCATCCTTCGCCGGTGAGAAGTGCAGCTGCCTTGTCGGCCAGGGATCCGGTGCCTCCCGACACGGCGACCGTGTAGAAGCCGAGTCCCATCGCCGGAAGCAGAAGTCCCAGGAGGGCTGTGGCGACAAACGCGACCCGAGACCGGAGCAGCTTCCGAATCTCGACCCGGTACGCAGCTCTCATGACTGAGCCTCACGGATCGCCATGTCGAATTGATGAACGATCTCGAAGAAGCTCTGCTCCAGGTCGATTCCACCTGGGTCGAGCATCCCTACCTGTCGGCCCCGATGCATCACGGTGATGCTGTGAGCGACGCGTGCCAGCTGGTCGAGGTGATGGCTCGACACGAAAACTGCGGCGCCTTCACCGGCGTACTGGCGGAGAAGGTCTCGGATGAACACGACTCCGGCGGGGTCGAGCGCATTGGCCGGCTCATCGAGGATCAAGACCGACGGCTCATGTACCAATGCCGATGCCAGGCCGAGACGTTGCCGGTTGCCAAGAGAGAGGACCCGCGCTCTGCGTTTGGCCCAGTGGCCGAGCTCGAACTGCTCGATGACCCGATCGACGGCAGCCCCGATCGAAGACGGGGGAACAGAGTGAAGGAGGGCGCTGGCCATGACGTTGTCCCTGACGGTCAGCTCGGGATAGGCGAACGGAGTCTCGATGAGGTGGCCGACTTCTCGCCAAACCGCTGATGTCGCGTCCTGGGTGTCAGAGCCGAGGAGCCTGGCTTTCCCCGAATCCGGGTGGAGCATCCCGAGAAGCAGCCGCATGAGAGTGGTCTTGCCGGCTCCGTTGAGTCCGACGATGGCGTGAATCTCCCCGGTGCCCACCTCGAGGTCGATGCCGTCCACGGCGAACTCTGCGCCGAAGCTCCGGGTGAGTCTCGTTGCCTCGATGGGAGCGGTCATCGCGATGCCCCCATCGCATCGAGGAGCTCCATCGCGCTGGTCACCATCCCCCCGAGCGTGTCATCTCGCCGTTCGGCCCAGTCGAAGAGGGCCGCGGTCAGGGCACCCATGACTGCGCCCGCGGCGATAGTGGCCTCGAACCGGGGGGTGCCGGTTTCGGTGAGGGCCCTGATGAGGACCTCCTCGGTGCGTCGGTTGTTCTCCCAGACCCGTGCCCGTAGGGAGGGATGTGAGGCCGCGAGCTCGATCTTCTGCCTTGTCATCGCGTCACCGGGATCGTCGACGGTCTCCCATGCATCCAGAACGCCTCGACGTATCCGCTCCAGAGCCGGTAGATCCGGGTCCTGGCGTGCTACCGCTTCGCCCAGTATCGGGTCGTATGGGTCGTCCAGCACCACCGACTCCTTGGTGGGGAAATGACGAAAGAATGTCATATGGGACACCCCTGCGGCCGCTGCCACCTCCTCGACGGTCACGCCGTCGAAGCCTCTTTCGAAAAAGAGACGGATCGCCTCCTCCTGGAGACGTTGCCGGGTGTTCTCCGCGCGGCCCATTCAAGAATGTTAGTGACTAACATGCCCGTACGGAAATCGCCGATTCCCGGTCTTCGTGTGTCGGATGGGAACCTTGGTGCGACTGCCGGCGTAATCTGACTGCGTGAATTTGGATACCGGTGGGTCCTCGGTCGGATCTCTCGACGCGATCATCAGGTCTGCCACCGATGCCATCGTGACTGCAGACTCCGGTGGTGACGTCGTCACCTGGAATCCGGCTGCGGAGCGTCTGTTCGGATATGCCGAATCGGAAATCGTGGGACGCTCACTGACGACGCTCGTTCCTCAACGTTTCCACAAGGCACATGAGGCAGGCATCAGCCGCGTCGTCGAGACCGGCGAGACAAGGATCATCGGTCAAACCGTCGAGGTGTGGGGTCTCCACAAGGACGGCAGCGAGTTCCCCATCGAGTTGTCCTTGGCTACCTGGGTCGATGGGGGCAAGCGCTTCTTCTCCGGGATCATCCGCGACATCAGCGAACGCAGCGCGATGATGCGCGCCCTCAGTGTCTCCGAGCAGCGGCTCGATGCGATCTTGCAGTCCGCCTCCGACGCGGTGGTGTCGATCGACGCGTCCGGCCAGGTAGTCCTGTGGAACCCGAGGGCAGCCGAGATGTTCGGTCATCAACCCGATGAGATGCTTGGCAAGACGCTGGATGCGATCATTCCGGAGCGATTCCGCGCTGCTCACGTCGAGGGCATACGTCGAGTCGGGTCCGGCGGCGACCAACACGTAATCGGGAATACGGTCGAGCTGTGGGGGCTACGCAATGATGGGACCGAGTTCCCTATCGAGCTGTCCCTGGCCACCTGGGATGTCGACGGTGACCGGTTCTACAGCGGGATCATCCGGGACATCACTGAGCGGACGGCAATGATGCACGCCCTCACTGCTTCAGAGCAGCGTCTCGATGCCATCCTCCAGTCCGCCTCCGACGCGGTGGTTTCGATCGACTCCACAGGCAAGGTGGTGTTGTGGAATCAGACCGCCACCGACATGTTCGGTTACAAGGCCGAGGAGATGCTCGGCGAGACCCTGGAGGCCATCATCCCTGATCGGTTCCGCAGCGACCATGTCGAAGGTCTGGAACGGGTCGGCTCCGGTGGCGAGCAGCACGTGATCGGCAAGACCGCCGAGCTGGCCGCTATCGATCGGGACGGCCGCGAGTTCCCCATCGAGCTGTCCCTGGCCACCTGGCTGGTGGACGGCGAGCGTTACTACAGCGGGATCGTCCGTGACATCACCGAACGCAAAGTGGCCGAGCATGCCCTGCATCTGGCCAACAAGTCGTTGAACGAGAAGAACGAGCAGCTCGAAGCCCTGTCGGCGAAGTTGGCCAAATATCTCTCCCGACAGGTTTACGACTCGATATTCGAGGGGCGCACCGAGGTCAAGGTGGAGTCATATCGGAAAGAGCTAACGGTCTTCTTCTCCGACATCGAGGGATTCACCGACCTCACCGATCGGCTCGAGGCGGAGCAGATCAGCGAGATCCTCAACTCCTATCTCAGTGAGATGGCCCGCATCGCCGATGAATGCGGCGGCACGATCGACAAGTTCATCGGTGACGGGATCATGATCTTCTTCGGCGATCCCGGGACGATGGGCCGCAAGGCAGACGCCCTGGCCTGCGTGCGAATGGCGCTGCGGATGCGAAAACGCACTCAGGAGTTGTGCGCAGAGTGGGAAGACCGCGTCGGCCCCGAGCCGATGCACGCTCGTATGGGCATCAACACCGGATATTGCACCGTCGGCAACTTCGGATCCGAGGACCGTTTGGACTATACGATCGTGGGCGCCGCGGTGAACACCGCCTCTCGGCTGGAGTCGACCGCCCGGCCGGATCAAATCCAGATCTCTCACTCCACCTACACCCTGATAAAGGATGAGATCTACTGCCGGCCACTCGGTGACCAGGGCCTGAAAGGCATAAGCCATCCCCTCCGCAGCTACGAGGTCGTCGGTGAGTTCAGCGACATGAACATGGAGAACCTGATTGAGGCGAAGTTCGGCGACTTCAATCTCACGTTGGATCCCAGCAGTCTCGATCCCGAGGCGGCGGCCCGAGCCCGGGAGGCGTTGAAATCGGCACTGGCGGCCCTGGACGGCGACACCGACCTGACCCAGATCGACTGAGCCGTTACCGTCGCTCCCGATGAAAATCGTGGTTCCCCGCGAAGGGCCAGATGAGCGACGGGTGGCGATGACACCCCAAGTGGTGGTCCGCGTCATCGAGGAGCGGCACTCCGTCGTGGTGGAATCGGGTGCAGGACAAAGAGCCGGCTTCTCGGACGATGCCTACCGCGAGGTCGGTGCGGAGTTGGCGGCCGACCCATATCCGGGTGCTGAGCTCGTGGTGGTCGTGGGCCCGCCTTCGGTCGAGCAGGCAATGAGCTTCCCGGAAGGATGCGCTCTAGTGGGATTCCTCGACCCTTTCACTGCGACCGACCTGGTGTCGGTGCTCACCAGGAGGCGTATCACCTCCTTCGCCATGGAGTCGATCCCGAGGACAACACTCGCCCAGACCATGGACGCACTGTCTTCGCAGGCAACCGCCGCCGGCTATCACGCGGTGCTCCTCGCCGCGGCGGCAACACCCCGGTTTTTCCCGATGCTGACGACCGCAGCCGGCACCATCCCGCCCGTGAAGCTATTGGTCCTCGGAGCCGGCGTCGCCGGCCTCCAGGCCATCGCCACAGCCCGGCGGCTGGGAGCAGCTGTCTCCGCCTATGACATCCGCCCTGAAGTCAGGGAGCAGATCGAGAGCCTCGGGGCGCGTTTCGTTGCCGCCCCAGTCGACGAGTCGGCGGCGGCCGCCACCGGCTACGCCAAGGAGGTCTCCGACGAGACCCAACGTCGCCAGCAGGACGCCCTGGCCCCGGTGGTCGAGGACTCGGATGTCGTCGTCACGACTGCACAGATCCCGGGTTCTCCCGCGCCGCTATTGGTCTCCCGGGAGATGGTGGAGCGCATGCGCCCCGGGTCGGTGATCGTCGATGTCGCCGCGCCTTCGGGAGGCAACTGTGAGCTGACCCGGCCCGGTGAGACCATCGAACACAACGGGGTCACCATCCTCGGGCCCACCGACCTCCCTAGCCGGGTAGCGCATGACGCCAGCCAGATGTACTCCCGCAACGTGGCTGCTTTCATCAGCCGTATCACCGGCGAGAACGCTGAGCAGGTGTTCGACTTCGACAATCAGATCGTCTCGGAGGCCTGTATCACCCACGACGGGAAGGTGACCCATCCGGTGGTGCGCCGGGCTATGGGATTGGAGGCAGAAGCGTGAGCACACTCCTCGTCGGGGTAACGGTTTTCGTCCTCGCCGCTTTCGTCGGGTTCGAGGTGATCAGCAAGGTCCCACCCACACTGCACACCCCATTGATGTCCGGCGCCAATGCGATATCCGGAATCACCATCATCGGAGCACTCGCCGCCGCCGGAGGCGGTGCCAGCCTACTGGCGCAAGTGCTCGGGTTCATCGCGGTCGCCACGGCGACGGTAAACGTCGTCGGCGGTTTCCTCGTCACGGACCGGATGCTGGAGATGTTCAAGAGTCGAAGCGACCGGGAGCGCCAAGCCAGATGACGGCCGTCCTCTACCTGGCTTCCGCAGTCGCCTTCATCGTCGGGTTGAAGCGACTCGGGGCGCCACGGACGGCCCGCTCGGGCAATCGCATCGCCGCGCTGGGGATGCTCGCCGCCATCGTGATCACCCTCGTCACCGAAGACATCCTCAACTGGGAGGTGGTGGCGGCCGGCCTCGTCGTGGGTGCGGTCTTGGGTGCCTTGGCGGCGGTGCGAGTCCAGATGACTGCGATGCCACAGATGGTCGCCATCTTCAACGGGCTCGGCGGCGCCGCCTCCGCCCTGGTGGCCGCGACAGAGGTCGTTGAATTCGAAATGACCGGGATCCCGGCCGAGACGGTGGTGACCATCTTGGTCTCGATACTGATCGGGTCGATCACCTTCACCGGGAGCTTTGTCGCTTTCGGCAAACTCCAGGGCATTGTCATCGGGCGACCGCTCACCTATCCGGGTCAGCAGGTGGTCAACGCCCTCATAGTCATCGGCCTGGTTGGCTTTGCCATGTGGGCTGGCGTCTCCGGAGACGAGACTGGCTACTGGATGGTGGGCGGGCTTTCGCTTCTCCTTGGCATCCTGGCGGTGATCCCCATTGGTGGCGCCGACATGCCGGTGGTTATCTCTCTGCTCAACTCGTTCTCCGGCCTGGCGGCTGCCGCTGCCGGGTTTGTCATCGACTCCAACCCGTTGATCATCGGCGGCGCTCTCGTCGGGGCCGCCGGGCTGATCCTCACCTTCCAGATGACCGAGGCGATGAACCGCTCGCTGGCCAATGTTCTCTTCGCCGGGTTCGGGACGGAGGGTGCAACCGCAGCCGCCACCATGTCTGACAAGCCGGTGCGCCGGGCCACATCCGAAGACGCGGCCATCAGCCTCGGCTATGCCGACTCGGTGATGATCGTCCCCGGCTATGGGCTGGCGGTGGCCCAGGCTCAGCATGCGGTACGAGAGCTAGCGGACCTGATGGAAGAGCGAGGCGCCAAGGTCCACTACGCCATTCACCCGGTGGCCGGGCGCATGCCCGGGCACATGAACGTCTTGCTGGCCGAGGCCGACGTGCCTTACGAGCAGCTACTCGATCTCGAGCAGGCCGACCCGCAGTTCCCCCAAACCGACGTGGTCTTGATCCTTGGCGCCAACGACGTGGTCAACCCATCGGCGCGCGACGACCCCGGTTCGCCCATCTACGGAATGCCGATCCTCAACGTCGACCGCGCCGGCACCGTCATTGTCGTGAAGAGGAGTCTGTCGCCAGGTTTCGCCGGCATCGACAACCCTCTCTTCTACGAGGACAACACCCTGATGTTCTTCGCCGATGCCAAAGAAGCGCTGGAACAGACCGTGTCCGCCTTGCGCTCGCTGTGATCGGCCGTCCGGGACGCGTCAGGAGCCGGCACCCGGAGCTTCGCTGGGTGCCGGCCCCTTTGTCGGGCCATTAGGGATCAGTCGACGAACGGGAGCGAGTTCGGCGACGCCTTGGTCGCGGCGTGGCTTCGCTTGGCGGCCTCCTCGATCTGGCTCTGAGTTGCTCCCTCTGTGCTCATTGCCGGGCCCGACCTCGCCTGACGTTCGAGTAGCTCGGTGGATGGGTGCGACACCACGGGCGTCGCAGGTGCCTCATCGGTCGTGACTGCGATGCCACCGGCGATCCCGGCTCCTACCGCAATGACCAAGGCGATGGCTCCGATGGAGCCCAGTTTCGGGTTGCGTTGCCTCGGCAATGCCCCCACGTTTGGTGTGTCGACGTGTGTCACGCCTTCTCCCTCTGTTCCCTTCCGGTGCATCGTGCACCGGTATGTTCGACAAGAGGGCGAGCGCTCCCCCGTGATACGCCTCAGTCGTGCCGGATGACGACTTTTCCGGTCTGCTCGCCCGAGTCGAGATATCGCAGACCTTCAGGAAGCTCGTCGAACGCAAACACCTTGGCCACTGGTGAGCTGGCTTTGCCCAGCCTTATCCAGTTGAGAGCGCGGGCGAACTGACTGTGATTGCCCATCGACGAGCCGATCAATTCGAGCTGTTTGAAGAACAGGGCAGGGAGGGTCAGCTCGAACTTGGCCCCACTGGTGCCACCGCATATGGCGATACGACCGCCGGGCTTTGCCGCTCGCATCGACTGTTTCAAAGTTGCCGGCCCAACGTTCTCGATGATCAGGTCGGCTCCCCCCAGCGCGGTCATCTCGTTGCCGAACTCTTCGGTCGAAGCAAATCCCCCGCGCGCTCCCTGGGACATCGCCCAGTCGATCTTGTCTGGGGATCGTGACGTGACATACACAACGGCATTGAAAGCCTGAGCGAGAGACATCGCCGCGGCGGATACACCTCCACCAACCCCAACTACCAGGACGGTCTCTCCCGCTCTGAGACGCCCTTTCTCCAGCATCCGCAAGGCGGTTGTGCTGGCAAGCCCGAACGAGCCCGCAACTTCCCAATCGACAGCCGACGGCTTGGGCACCACGTTGATGGTGGGCACCACGATCTTCTCGGTGAACGTTCCGGGCACGTGCTCACCGAGAATTTGGAACTCGGAGCAATAGACAATGTCGTCGTTGAGGCAGAACACGCATTTCCCGCAGGAAAGTGACGGGTCGACGATCACCTCGTCGCCCACCTCGATACCGTCAACCCCGTCACCGACTGCGTCGACCACCCCGGCAGCGTCCGCCCCTGTGGTGTGAGGAAGCGTCTTGGGGGCGGGAAGCCCCATCGCCGTCCAGATGTCGAGATGGTTGATCCCCGAGTACTCGATGGCGACCCGCACCTCGCCCGGACCCGGGTCCGGCTCGGAAACGTCGTTGAGAACGTAGGAGTCGATTCCCTTGGTGTCTTCGAGCTGCCAGGCCTTCATGGCGGCGAGGGTAGCGTTGGGTTTCCCGGTCAGAGGAGAGACTTGTCGTTCGACCTGCCCACGGATCGCGAGGTCCACACCACCAGCCTCAAGGTGCGCTTTTACGAGCTCGATCCCTACGACCACGTCAACCACACCAACTACTTCGCCTACTTCGAGACGGCCCGTATCGAGTACCTCAACGAGATGGGCTGGGCACTCGATGTTCTCAAGGATCGGGGCTGGCAGCTCGTCGTGGTCGACATCTCGGCGAGATTTCTCGCCGCGGCCCGTTATGGCGAGGAGCTGACCATCAACACCTGGGTCGAGGACGCCGGCCGGGTGAAGTCGATTTGGCGACAGACCATGCTGCGCGGCGATGAGGAGGTGGCCCGGGTGAGCTTGACGGCCGCATTCACCGATCTCGAGGGACGCCCCCGACGTCTCCCGCCGGAGTTCGCCGAGCACATGGACCGTCTCCGCCGCTCATGACCCGTTCTGTGTCGATTATGGGCCGCTATTGGGCCCATAATCGACACAGAAGCGGGTTCAGGACTCGTCTGGCTGGACGACGAGGGCGGTCACCATTCCGAACATGCCCTCGTCGTTCTCGACATGGGTGAGGATGTGGCAGTGCCAGACCCATGTACCGGCCCGATCGGGATGGACCAGGACCGAGTAGCGCTCGCCGGGTGCGACGTTCACCGTATCGGCCCAATAGGGATTGTCGAGGGGGATACCGTCCTTGGCAAAGACCAGTTGGGGGAACTGATGCTGATGCATGGGATGGGCCTGCAGGCCCTCGTTGTAGTAGTGGTAGACCAGCCAATCGCCTTCGTTGACGACGTAGGGCTCGGTGGCCGGGAAAGACTTGCCGTTGAGGCTGAGCCCGATGACGCCTGCGTCGTTGAGCACCATGGGGATCTCTCGTTCCACCTCCAGATCCTCGGGGATCTCGATGCCGGAGATGGTCTG
>DASUUC010000023.1:0-27538 GCA_036374335.1 Acidimicrobiia bacterium | reverse complement strand
AGCTCCTTGACGATCGGCTCGATGAACCCGGCCACGATCATCGAAGTCGCCTGATCCTCGGTCAGACCTCGAGACATGAGATAGAACAGCTGATCCTCGCCCACCTTGGAGACGGTCGCCTCATGGCCGATTTCGGCGTCGCTCTCTTCGATCTCCATATAGGGGTAGGTATCGGAACGAGAGTCCTCATCGAGGATCAGGGCGTCGCAGCGGACGAAGCTCTTGGCGTTCGTTGCTCCTGGCTCGATCCGCACCAGCCCGCGGTAGCCGGCACGGCCCCCACCCTTGCATATCGACTTCGACGTGATCAGCGAGGTCGTGTTAGGGGCGACATGGACCATCTTGGCTCCGGCGTCCTGGTGCTGGCCCTCGCCGGCGAAGGCGATGGAGAGCACCTCACCATGAGCACCCTCTTCCATGAGCCACACTGCGGGGTACTTCATGGTCAGCTTCGATCCCAGATTGCCGTCGACCCACTCCATGGTGGCGTTTCTATAGGCAGCGGCCCGCTTGGTGACCAGGTTGTAGACGTTGTTCGACCAGTTCTGGATGGTGGTGTAACGGCAGCGACCACCCTCCTTGACGATGATCTCGACCACAGCTGAATGCAGCGAGTCGGTGGCCCAGACTGGCGCAGAGCATCCTTCGACGTAATGAACGTAGGCGCCCTCGTCGACGATGATCAAGGTCCGCTCGAACTGGCCCATGTTCTCGGCGTTGATCCGGAAGTAGGCCTGCAGGGGCTGGTCGACATGCACCCCCGGCGGCACGTAGATGAACGACCCACCAGACCACACCGCCGAGTTGAGTGCGGCGAACTTGTTGTCATTGGGCGGGATGATCGTGCCGAAATGCTCCTTGACGATGTCCGGATATTCACGGACCGCGGTGTCCATGTCGCAAAACAAGACTCCGGACTTCTCGAGGTCTTCCCGATTGCGGTGATAGACCACCTCGGACTCGTACTGAGCGGTGACACCAGCCAGGTATTTGCGTTCCGCCTCGGGGATGCCCAACTTCTCGTATGTGGATTTGATCGACTCGGGGACCATGTCCCAGTCCTTGGACTGGCCTTCGGTCGGCTTGATGTAGTAGTAGATGTCGTCGAAGTCGATGTCTTCGAGCGCGCCCCCGCCACCCCACTGAGGGATGGGTTTGCGCAGGAACCGCTGGTAGGCCTTGAGACGGAATTCGAGCATCCACTCGGGTTCCTTTTTCATCATCGACATCTCTCGGATGATCTCTTCGTTGAGACCCTTCTTCGGCTTGAAGACGTACTCGTCCTCGGTGTCGTGCCATCCCAGCTGATATGCCGAGGTATCGATGTCGACCGCTACCGGCATGCCAGCTCGCCTTCCACGATCGAAGTCGGTCCACAGCCCAAGTCTCTCCCAAACCCGGCCGGTGAAGTGACCATGACGGCTTCCACGGGGAGCCGGACCGCTCCGGCGTCAGCTCCATGGGGGAGTATCCGGTCCATTGAGACGTATCCGGTGCAACTGCAAATAGGGACCGTGCAGGAGACAGGGTCTCGATGCTCCTCACCAGAGTGGCCGCACCCGCCACATCGGGCAAGCCCACCCATGCCAGGCCTTTTCATGAGTTGCCTCGGGGTGGAGTCCGGCGCGTCTCCGCAACGGCCAAAGGGTTTGCCGGTTTCGCTCTTGGCCCGAGGCGGCTCCATGGACGTCCGCTATCTGTCTTTGAACCGGCCAGGGCAGGACGTTCGAGCGGTGATGCTGCCAGGACCAGTTGCAGATACCAAACAGGTCCCGAACGGAGGCGAGACATGAATCCGGTGACGACCTCTCGAACCCGGGTCAAACCCGAGACAGTATGTTTCGAACCGGCCATCTCGTCCTCATTCCTAGAAGTGGGATCTTTGACAACCTTACTTGAAATCTAACTATATATCAAGATAACTTGGTCGAATCAGGGAGAAACACGACGAGGAAATGGACAATCGGGGTGGGAGCCATCGGCGCCATGGCCGGACGCTGACAAGGTCACTACGACTCACGAACGAGTCGGCCTACTTCGACGCCAGCTCCATCAGGAAGTACCCGGTGCAGGAGCATCTCGGAACCGTGCACGAAATCCGGTCTCGATGTTCCTTTCGGGGGTGACCGCATCCCCCGCACTGAGCGCGCGTTGCCATGCCCCGTTCACTCATGCTGCGTCTCCGAGCCGACGCCTTGTCCGATGCGCTCATCGTCTGCCAGCCCTATGAATCTCGATGATCGATCGCTGGCCGGAAAGGGAAGAACGCTCGACACGGACCGGTTGCGGGACAAGTGGGAGATGAGTGTCGTACCAAACCCACCTCACGCGTATCCGGGACACAAACCTGGCAATGCCATCTCGAATCCTCCGGAACACTTTGGTCTCATTGGAACTGGCCATCGCGATCTCCTTCAATCCGTGATGCTCCTTAAGAGCTTACTTGTGATGTAGTTATATATCTAATTAGTTGCGACGACCTCGGCCTAGTGAGAGCTCATATCCGTAGGCTTTACTGGGCCACGTCAAATGGGCTATGGTTGTGAAGGCAGCGAAACGTTGCCATTCACTCTTGCTCGCGGATCCTCCGGCCCGGCGACCCGGTACCACTGCCTGGACCAGTGACCACTATGACGCGTTCGACACGCGTAGACAGGAGGAGCCCCATGTTCCCCGGTTCGGATCCCTCAATTGGGTTTGTATCCACTTTCCCCCCCACAGTTTGTGGAATCGCGACTTACACCGCCTCCCTCGTCGCAGCCCTCGCGGGCAGCAGTCCACGCAACCGAACTGGTGTCGTAAGCCTGAACGACAGCTCCAGGAGCAATAACGACTCGCCCGTTGTGATACATCACCGGACCGGCGACCGGGCCTCGCTTCGTACCGCGAAGGCAATTCTCAACACCTACGACACGGTTTCGATCCAGCACGAATACGGCATATGGGGACCACGGGATGGCATCGAGGTTCTCGACCTCATGTCGGGTCTGACAGTACCGGCCGCCGTCACCCTTCACACCGTCCTCCGGGAACCGACGCACGATCAGCGAGCGATCATCGAGAGGTTGTGCGGATTCGCCGAGCGAGTCGTCGTGATGAGCGAGACCGCCTCCACCCGTCTGATCGACTGCTACGGCGTCGACCCGAGTCGGATAAGCGTGATCGCGCACGGAGCAGATCCTGAGTTTGGGGGTCCGTCACTCGTAAATGGCGATCGGCCCCTGATCATGACTTGGGGTCTGATCGGCCCGGGCAAGGGTCTGGAGTGGGCGATCGAGGGTCTCGCCAACATCATCGACATGGAACCACTGCCCCGCTATCTCATAGCAGGCGCCACTCATCCCAAGGTACGACAGGAGACCGGCGAGACCTACCGGGAGAGCTTGGTAGCACTCACCGAAAGTCTGGGGCTGGGCCTGATGGTCGAGTTTGACGACCGATATCTGGACCGTCGGGAGCTGGCTCGTCTCGTTCGGAGTGCCGATGTCGTGGTTCTTCCTTACGAGTCCCAGGAACAGGTGACCTCAGGGGTTCTGGTGGAGGCGATTGCAGCTTCGAAGCCGGTGGTGGCCACTCATTTTCCCCACGCCCTCGAATTGCTCTCCGGCGGAGCTGGTGCAGTTGTCCCCTTTGGCGACCCGTACCGTCTGGGCTGGGAACTACGACGGATCCTCTCAGATCGGCCGACCCACGAGCTCATGACCTCCCAGGCGCGGCAGTTGGCAAGGGACTGGTACTGGCCCACGGTCGGCCAGCGATTTGCGGAGACGATGTCGGACATGGCCGCAGCCACCGACACTCCATACGCGATACCGACTCTGGATCGTCGACGTGCCACAGGATGACTTCACCAACCCCGACCATCCCTCGGCCCGAGACGCCGGGGTGCCCCGTCCGACCTTCAGCCATCTGCGGCGCCTGACCGACGAATACGGCCTCTGGGAACATGCCCTTCACTCCACGCCACGCAAAGAACACGGATTCTGCACGGACGACAATGCGCGGGCCCTCGTGATCGTTGCCCGTGAGCAGATCGAAGACGTGGCAGACCTGCTGGCGACATATGTCAGATTCGTCCACGCCGCGCGGAAGTCCGATGGGACATTCCACAACCGCCGGGATGCAGCTGGAACATGGGTGGATGAGAAGGGCAGCGACGACAGTCAAGGTCGGGCATGGTGGGGCCTCGGAGCCATTGCACGCCAAGCGCCCGAGGAGGGGATGCGCGCAGCCGCGCTCGAAGAGTTCGATTCGTGCGCGGCTTTCCAGTCCTCACACGTCAGGGCGAACGCGTATGCCGCTTTGGGTGCGGTAGAGCTCGTCACGAAGTGGGCGGCGTTCCAGCCGGCCGTCGAACTGCTCGATCGGACGAGCACATTGATCACCGCCGCAGCCAGATCGACGATCCCTTGGCCCCAGGCCAGACTCACCTATGACAACGCCCGAATCCCCGAAGCACTCATCGCCGCCGGAGTCGCGCTCGGAGATGAGCGAAGGACGACCCTGGGGATTCGCCTGCTCGAATGGTTGACCGGGAACGAGAGTCGAGTCGACCATTTCAGCTTCACGCCCGTTGGGGGACGGAGGCCCGGCGATCTGGATCCTGGGTTCGACCAACAGCCTCTCGAAGCATGGGCCATGGCCGACGCCTGTTACCGGGCCTGGTCCGTGACCGGAGAATCGGTCTGGAGGCGGCGGGCCCTGCAGGCGGGGAGGTGGCTGCTCGGGAGAAACGACACAGGCGCCATCCTCTATGACATCAAAACCGGCAGCACATTCGACGGGCTGACTCCAAACGGCGTCAACGCCAACCAGGGAGCGGAATCGACATTGGCCGGTATCGGGGCCCTCCAGGTCGCGGCAAGGTGCCGACCCCAGCCATGATGGTGGGACAGCCGATGCCCGAGATCCCAGTCACGATCAGAGGCGCGTCTGCTCCCGGGCCCGCCGCTCGCAGCTCGCCCCGCTCATGAGGGACGACCATCTGTGAGCACCTGCCGGTACACCTTCAGGTAATCGTCCACCATCCTGCCGACACCGAAACGATCGACCACCGAATCGCGAATCTGCGACCGGTCGAGGTGGCTGACGTTGGCGACCGCCGCCACCGCTTCATCGATCGAGCCGACCAGGAACCCGTTGACCCCTGGCTGGATGATCTCCGGCATCGATCCGCGGGCATTGGCAATGACCGGAGTCCCGCAAGCCATGGCCTCCACCACGCTGAACCCGAACGGCTCGTTGAAGTCGATCAGGTGAAGCAACGCTCTCGCTCCGCCGAGCAGAAGCTGCCGGTCAGCCGGGCCAACAGGACCGACATAGGAGACCCGGGCGCCGTCGAGGCGAGGCTCCACGAATCGCTCGAAGTACTCCCGGTCGTGGATGATCCCGGCGATCACCAAGGGAACGCCGACTTGGTGGGCCACCTCGATCGCCGTTGCCGTGCCCTTGTCCGGATGGATGCGCCCCAGGAAGACCAATGGCCCACCGCCTGGGCCCAACTCGAAGGCAGCCATGTCGATGCCATGGTGAATCGTCGCTGCGTAACGCAGAGCTGGATGTCGATCGGCCTCGCTGATCGCCACATAACCAACCCGGTCGGAATACTCGAGATAGACGGGCAAGGTCGCATCGGAGGCGAATCCATGGATCGTGGTCACCACCGGCGTGTCCACCAAACGGGTGAAGGTCAGGGGGAGAAAGTCGAGGCTGTTGTGGATGAGATCGAATTCATCCGAGCTCTCAAACAGTCTCGCAATGTGCAGCGACTCCCAGACCTTGGGATCGAGAGACGTATCCTCCGAATAGCCGGTGGGTGCCACCGCGACAAGCCGAGCCGAAGTGACGGAGTCTGCAGTGGCGAAAAGCGTTACATCCACTCCACGCTCCACCAAACCCTCGGTCAACAGAGACACGAACTGCTCCCAGGGCCCATAGTGACGAGGCGGAACCCGCCAGGAGATGGGCGCCAGCATCGCAACCTTCAATTCAGCCGACGATCCCGGTAGGTGTTGATCAGACGGTTCGATTGCGCTTGGCTTCGGCTGCCGTTCGCTTTTCCTTCTTGTCGAGGCGCTTCTCCTTGAGGTTCTTTGCAGCGACGGTCTTGGTGTTCTTGCCGCCCTTGTCTTTGTTTCCCATGGTTGCCTCCAGGCTTCGGCCGCCAATCGTGGCGGCCACACACCATTTTCTCACACATCGTTTGCGAACCAGCTCCGCCGGGCCCGCGCCCCGCACTCTGACCCACCCCCAAGATGCTCCGTGGGCGTTCGTTTGCTCTGGCCAGTAGCGCGATCAGGCCCCCAACCGACACCACGGCCGCCGAACCGTGGAGAATTCCACGGGGTTCTGCAAGCGTCCTACCTCGACCCGGTCCATCGCCCAACCGTCCCCTCTTGCGTCGATCGATCAGAGACTCGACAACTCGGCGGGATCACTCGCCTATGGAGCATGTCCCGATAGCGGGTCGCGCGCAAAGGTGGAGTTCAGGAGGGACTGCCCGCGCGACTCGACCCGACTCAGAGACGAAACGGCCGTCATGCAGCCCGGGACCATGCGAAATCGTCCCACCGATCTGCGCCCGGCTCCATGTCGACGGGCTGCGACGGCTGAGGACTCATTTTGCTGGCCGGCTAGAGACCTCGACTGATCTGGTGGCGGGCGGCGGCGACGAGTGAGGGCTGTGGCCGAATGGTGATCTGTTCGCTTCGCGCCTGCTCCCAGTTGATGGTGACGCCCAGGTGGTGGGCGTCGCGAAGCAGTTTCCTGTAGATCTGGGCAGCTTCCCTGGTCGGTGCCGGTCCGAGGACCTCTTGGACCGGCTTCTTCCCGGGCTGAGACGGCGAGCTTCCTTCGCGACCGACCCGCATTGGTTGGTCGGAAGACAATGCCGAGAACCAGGACCAAGGAGAGCGCGATCAGCACGGCCAATTCGGCTAGCTCTGCCAGCAAAACCGCGGCCCTCCCCCGCCGAACGGCCGTTCGGAGGTGATAGCTCGACTCTGTGTCACCGTAGGCGCTTCAACTCCTCACGTTCACCCAACGTCCGGCGTCGGCCCTTTCGGTAGACCAAGCCGAACAACTCGTCGACGATGATGCCGATTAATAGTGAGCCAAGGATCAGCACGATCAACGGGGTTGAAAAATCCCAGACGAGAAAGGAGATGGTAACGGTGCCGGTGTTCTGGGCCGCCAGGATGACCACCGCCAACGCCAATATGACCCCGACGATCAGCCCCCAAAACAGGCCGGTTCCAACGAAGACTCGTTCCGGCTCCGCCACTGAAGGGGTCTTCTCGCTTTCAGTCGCGGCCTCGGCATCGAATGAATGGGCTGGATCTTCTCTGTTGCTGTCGCTCATTTCTTGACCCTCATCACTATCGGCCCGTGTGAGGGCCGATAGTGACCCCTCCACCTACCTCGATACATTACTTGAAGTATAGTTAATTGTCAACTATATTGAACCCAACATGGACGCTGAGCCGAGCACAACCGACCGTCTCGACCACATCCTCGAGACCTGGAGAACATCTCGCCCCGAAATCGACTTCTCTCCATTCGAAGTGGGCACCCGGGTTCTTCGCGCCGCCCACTTCCTTCAAGCGAGACTGGACCGCATCGCCGCCGCCTACGGCCTCAGCCATCAAGGGGATCTCGACGTCCTCACCAAGCTCGACCTCGTCGGCCCCTTGACCCCATCCGAGCTGGCTGAAGATCTCCTCCTGACCAGTGGAGGAATGACGGTCCGACTCAATCGTCTCCAGACAGCCGGGCTCATCGAACGCCAACCAAACCCCCACGATGGGCGTGGTGTGCTCATATATCTCACCCCGGCCGGCAAGGACCTCGCCGAAGACGCTCTCACCAACCTTCTCCAAGCCCACACCGAAATCGTCGGGTCGCTCGAGCCCTCTGACCGGGACCACCTGACCCAACTGCTCCGCACGCTCCTCACCAGACTCGGGGACACCCCTGCATTCAGTCCCACCATCATGGTGAAACGGGAAAAGCGATGACCGCGGACGTGTCGCGAGGTTTCATTCTCATTGCCGACCAACTGGCTACGCGGCCTACTGGACGGGTCCGAGTTGGAGCAGGCGCAAGGGCACGTTGACCGATTTGCTTGGGTTGGGCGGGACAGCCGCGGTGAGACCACTCAATCCCGTGTGATAGACGTCACGTGGTACGCCACGGGATAGCCGGGCTGACCGGCCCTACAGGTGAGATAGGCAGGCTCAGGGAGACGGCGCGCAGCCACCTCCACCCGGAACAGCCCGGTCTGCCCGCCGAAGACAACTTCGGCACGGTCATCGTCGAACCTCGTGTAGCTCGCCACTACGAGATCGTCGAGACCACTCAGGCCCTCCGATTCGCGCACGAAGTGCTCAGCAGCCTGGATCAGGCGGGCGTGGATGCTTCGTCCCCGGTGGTGGGCCAGGTCGAGGCGTCCCTCCTCGTAGCCGGAGACGAGCCGCTCCGCGTCTTCCGGCTCCACGCGCCCGAAGTAGTCGCCTCTGGGGAGGACCAGCAGATTACCGCTGAACCGGTCGCCGCCGATATGAGAAACCTCCCACGTCCGATCCGGTCGTACCTCGGATAGGGCCCGGTACAAGGGGCGACCATTGTCGGCGCAGCAGATGTCGTGGCGGCCGTGGGTACACACCAGGTAGATCGGATCGTCGAGAGTCGTCCCGGGACCCGGGTCACCGTGAGCCAGAGCCGCGAAGTCGACTTCCAAGAGGGCAGTCGGTTCGGACAAAGGGACCGATACCAGGGACGGGGTGATGCCCTCACCTCCTGAGTGAGCTTTGAAGTAGACCAGCTCGTCACTCGATGCTGTGCGACGCCGAATCAGCAGGATCCGGACACCAGATGCTCTCCGCTGCAACTCCGATGCGATCGGTGATGGAAACTTGCTGTCGGCGAGGGCATCGGGCCCCCATGCACCCGGCTGCTCGATGAGTAGCCATGAGGAGACCAACGAGGCGGTGGCGTAGAGAGGCTCGTCACGGGCCAAAGCCTCAGCCGAGCATCGTGGCCCGCCCAGAGTCAACTGATGACCTCGAGCAGACCTTCTCTGATCAGCCTTCGCGCCAGAACGAGACGGCCTGCCTCATCGAGGTGGGGGAGATCGGCCACCACGACCCTCCCGCCGGCGGCGATGACCCTCATCGCCGGCTCCAGCCAACCTGGCATCCTCAGCTCACGGTCTCCGAGGAGGACCGAAAGCTCTCCATCGACGGTGCCCAGCACACAGATGGACCCCTCCCGGCGGGTGACCACCGATTCGTCCTCGACCCTGTCGAGGGTGAGAAGGCGATGGATCTGGCCTCTCAGCAAGGATTGTCGGGTGGTGAGCACCGTACGCCGCAGTCTCTGCGCAATCGCCGACGGGTCGAGCTCTCCCAACGACGAGCCGATTTCTTCCAGACGCTGCCTGATCTGGTCGACAAGAGCACCGTCCTCGGCTGCGAAACGAAGGGGAAGTGGCGCACGAAGCTCAGGGTCGGACTCGACGATCTTCAATGCCTCTCTGATGGCGGCGGCCCATGTCACGGTGAGGATGCCGACCGTGACGTGTACCGACGCCTCCCCCCGGGTGCTGGCCGAGTGGGGAAAACCTGCGGGGATGTAGAGCGAGTCTCCCGACGCCAGGAGGGCGTCGATGAGCGGGAGGCGGCTGGGAGGCAGGTCGTGACGATCGTGGACCGTCCATTGCTTCGTGCCGTGGGATTGGAGCACGAACACATCGTGCTCGTCTTCGTGAGCGGCGAAGCCTTGCGCAGCGGGCGGAGTGATGTAGGCATTGGCCTGAACCGGATGGCCCAGGGCAATCTCGAGCGCCCGGCAGTATTGGGACAAGGGTGCCCAGTAGCGGTGCATGCTCTGGAAGACGATGGTCGCTCCGTTGCCGAACTCGTCGAACACTGCCCTCGAGTCGATCACCCCGGTCGCCTCGTTTGAGCCAGTCCGTGTGGTCTTGGTGTAGCGGGCAGAAGGAAGTGTCTCGCCGTCCTTCACCAGACGAAACGCAGGAAGGCGAAGACCCGTTGAGGACACGATCAGGTCGACATCGTCGAGGGAGAGCAGGTCATTGAAACCGCCCGTGCCAGACGCCCTCAGATGCTTCGGGTGTCTCGCCCAAAGTTGATCAGCAAAAGCGTCCGGGTCGCCGACCGCTCGAGCCAGCGCCTCACGAGCGACCGTGTCGGTTGGGTTGGTCGCCGTGGGCAGTGTCAGCTGTCCTGCGTGTCGGTGTCGGTCGTGTCTACACCGTCGCTATCCGTGGAGTCGACACCATCGCTATCTGTGGAATCCACGCCGTCACTATCCGTGCTGTCGACACCGTCACTATCCGTGCTGTCCACGCCGTCACTGTCCGTGCTGTCGACACCATCGCTATCCGTGGTATCGACACCGTCGCTGTCCCGAGTTGTGGCTTTTGGCGTTGTTCCGCCGATGGTTCGGATGTCTTCGTCGGTCAGGGTCCCAGGCGTCGTCTCGTTGTCACTCATGCGTCCTCCTTGATCGCAACGGCGTAACGGAAGATACTCGGCATCTGCTTACCCGGTGGTGGTGCCATCCATGCGTGGCCCCCTGCCTGCGTAGATGTATAGCGTTCCGCGACATAGTGAGCGTGCATCGGTTTCGGTAACCACGACCTGTCGCCATGGCAACCCCGTTGCACGCCTATTCGTGGACCGACCATTTCCGAGTGAAGGGCAAGGGCACGTCGCCGTACCCGTGGCTAGCAGCCTCGCTCAGTTGCATCTCGAAAAGGATGTAACGGTCGGCCGGCGCGTAGCTCGCAGCGTCGGCCACATGGGACCACATGTCCGGGTCGTCCACGGCGAGTCCACGGCCACTGACCCAGAACTCGCCGCCGGATCCTGCATTGTCCGGGACACCGTTGTGCAAGGCGAACCATCCCCGGTCCCGGAGGTCTCTCCCTTTGGGAGATGTCGGCTCCATGAACAGGAACAGCCCAACGGCAGTGAAGATCGGTGTCACCGGATGGACTCGAGGTGCCCCAGACTGACGAAGCGTCGCCAGATAAGCAGGTGCTGCGGTCAGTCTGTCTGCCCCGAACCGTGCCAGCTCAGGCTCACGTTTGGCGAACTCACCCCAGCTGATGATCTGAGGCGGTCCTGTGTCTGCGACAGTCATGCAGTGTCTTCGAGAAGTCCGACCGGGTTTTCATCCGGATCGGTGAGCGTGGCGATCGACGTGCCACCTCTGACATCGGCGATCGGGCTCTGGATCTCGGCGCTCACCCCGAACGGTTGCTCCTGGATCCTCTTGACCCCGTCGAGGTACCAATAGTCGACCGAAGCGGTCTTGCCCTGGGCTTTGGGATCGGGCCCGGTCTCCTGATCGTCGACCCTGAAACCCACGTGGTACGGCTTGGCTCGAAAGCACATGACCCGGTCCTATGCCTGCTCGATGCGGACGATGTTGCCGGCCCGATCGCGCACGGCGGCATCGCGGGTGTCCCAGAACTGATCGGCGGGCTCTGACAGGACCTCGACCCCGGCCGCGGAGGCGACCTTCCCGAAAGTCGCGTCGAGATCGTCGGAGCGGAAGATTGGACCGGGCAGCTCACCTTTCGCAGGCAAGGCAGCGAGGGTGTCCCCGTCCTCCCGGGGACGGCCCGCATGGGGCTGCGACAACACGATCCCGATTTCCGGCTGACTGTCGGTGACGAGGATGATCCGGCGGAAGCCGTCGTTTGCCACCTCATTGCTCACCGTTGGGCCAGACTGTCGCGATGGAAGCCGAGAGCGGCATCGTGATCGTCGACATAGGTGTGCACAGTGCTGAGTGAAACGGTCATGACACCGAATCTAAGAGGATGCCGCGCCAGATGCTTCTTCAAAACTGATCCCTTCGCGGCGCCTTCCTCTGCACTGTCAGCACTATCTTCTGGCCGCCGGACAGGTCACGTAACTCATCGTGGCGTGTCTGGCGCACTCCCCAACTGGCCTCCTTTCGGCCCGTCGAAGGCTACGAACCATGCGGCGAGTCCAGACGATCAGAGAGGGGCCGATCACCGAGGGATCGACTAGAACCATGACTTCGCTACAGCTACCCCGCCAATAGTGGGGCCGATATGCACCGGCCCGAAGCCGAGTGAGGGACTCTGCAAGGAATCGACATGAGATTCGTCGACGTGATGCGATGACCCTGGTCGGGCTCATGGAGAGAGCCACGGGCGAGGGGCCTCGTCTGTGGGGAAGCATCTTGGGTTTCGGCCAGTACGAGTACCGCTATGAGAGCGGACGGAAAGGGACGGCCCCGGCCGCCGGCTTCTCCCGCGCAAGGCGACAACCACCATTTACGTGGCCGATGGGGTCGGGGAACACGACGACCTGCTCCGGGACCTGGGCCCCCACACCACCGGTGTGGGTTGCATCTATATCAAAGACCTCGAAGCCGTGAACCTCGACGTCCTCAGCAGGATCGTGTCGAGGTCATATGACACGCCGACCCGAGGGACTACACGAAAGGGGCACGGGAGGGGACTCAGCCACAGTCGTGAGATGGCGCGCACAATCTCGCCGGCCACGAATGGCGATGAAGGACTTACGCCATACCTACGTACTCGGCGAGGTGTTGGCCGGTGACGGTCGATCGATCGGCAACCATTTCGGCCGGTGAGCCCTCGAACACCACCCTGCCTCCGTCATGCCCAGCTCCCGGGCCGAGGTCGATGATCCAGTCGGCGTGGGCCATAACGCCCTGGTGGTGCTCGACGACGATGACCGACTTGCCCGAGTCCACGAGATTGTCGAGGAGACCGAGCAGGTGGTCGACATCGGCGAGATGGAGCCCACTGGTCGGCTCGTCGAGTACATAGATCCCGCCTTTCTCCGCCATCTGGATCGCCAGCTTCAGTCGCTGCCGCTCACCACCGGACAGCGTCGTCAGCGGCTGACCGATGCTCAGGTACCCGAGTCCCACAGCCGACATTCGCCCCAGGATGGCGTGCGCCTTGGGCACCCTGGACTCACCTTCGGCGAAGAACTCCTCGGCCTCGGAGACCGACATCTCGAAGACGTCACTGATGTTCTTGCCGCCCAGCGCATACTCCAGCACCTCGGCCTGGAACCGCTTCCCCTCGCACACCTCGCACGTGGTGGCGACGGTGTCCATGAAGCCCAATTCGGTGTAGATGACCCCGTTCCCGTTGCAGTTGGGGCAGGCGCCGTCGGAGTTTGGGCTGAACAGCCCTGGCTTGACGCCGTTCGCCTTGGCGAAGGCCTTCCGTATGGAGTCGAGCATCCCGGTATAGGTGGCCGGGTTGCTGCGCCGTGATCCACGGATCTCAGTCTGGTCCACCAAGACGACGCCTGCCTCCTCCGGGATGGAGCCCTGGACCAGCGAGCTCTTACCCGACCCGGCGACGCCGGTGACGACGACCAGCACACCGAGCGGGATGTTGACGTCGACGTCCTGGAGGTTGTGGAGACTCGCGCCTCGAATCTCGAGACTCTCGGTCGACTCGCGGAAATCCGACTTGAGGGAGGACCGGTCGTCGAGATGCTTGCCCGTCAGCGTTCCACTCGATCGAAGCTCCGCCACAGTCCCTTCGAAACACACGGCGCCTCCGTCCTTGCCGGCGCCGGGCCCCAGGTCGACGATGTGGTCGGCGATCTCGATGGTCCCCGGCTCATGCTCCACCACGAGCACGGTGTTTCCCTTGTCACGCAACTGCATCAGAAGAGCGTTCATGCGTTGGACGTCATGGGGATGCAGGCCGATCGTGGGCTCGTCGAAGACGTAGGTGACGTCGGTGAGCGGGGAACCGAGATGGCGGATCATCTTGGTGCGCTGCGCCTCGCCGCCCGACAGCGTGCCCGCCGGCCGGTCCAGTGAGAGATAGCCGAGGCCGATGTCGACGAACGAGTCGAGCGTGTCCTGCAGGGAGTCGAGCAGGGGCTTGGCCGACGGCAGGTCCAGCTCTCGGATCCAGTCGGCGAGATCGCTGATCTGCATGGCGCAGAGGTCGGCGATGCTCTTGCCGGCGATCTTCGACGACCGCGCCGCCTCGTTGAGCCGGGTGCCATCGCAGTCGGGGCAGACGGTGAACGCCACCGCGCGCTCCACGAAGTCACGGATGTGCGGCTGCAGCGTGTCGACGTCCTTGGAGAGGAACGACTTTTGGATCTGCGGGACCAGCCCCTCGTAGGTCAGGTTGATGTCGTTGATCTTGACCTTTACCGGCTCCTTGTAGAGGAAGTCGTTGAGCTCCTTCTTGGTGTACTTGCCTATCGGCTTGTCCGGGTCGAGAAAGCCCGACTCGGTGAAGTAGCGAACGGACCAGCCCCCCGCCTTGTAGCCGGGCACGGTGATCGCGCCCTCGTTCAGCGACTTGGTCTCGTCGTAGATCTGGGTGAGGTCGATGTCGCTGACCGAGCCCATTCCCTCGCAGCGCGGGCACATGCCGCCCTGGTAGACGACGTTGCGCACAACGGTCCGCTCACCCTTGCCCTTGTCGGCGGTCATCGCCCCGCTCGCCGTCCGGGTCGGGATGTTGAACGAGAACGCGGGGGGTGGGCCGATGTGCGGCTCACCGAGCCGGCTGTAGAGGAGTCGCAACATCGCGTTGGTGTCGGTGGCGGTGCCAACAGTGGAACGGGCGTTGGCCCCCATGCGCTGCTGGTCCACGATGATCGCGGTGGTCAGGCCGTCGAGCAGGTCGACCTCGGGTCGTGCCAGCGTCGGCATGATGCCCTGCACAAAGGCGCTGTAGGTCTCGTTGATCAGCCGCTGTGATTCGGCGGCGATGGTGTCGAATACGAGGGAGCTCTTCCCCGACCCTGATACGCCAGTGAACACCGTCAAGCGGCGTTTCGGGATCTCGATACCGACGTCCTTGAGGTTGTTCTCTCGAGCTCCGATCACCCGGATGAAGTCGTGGGTGTCGGCCACATGCATCGTGTCCACGCTAGATCAGCCTCTCAGTCGCGATCGCAGGACCGCTCAGCGCAGCTCCTGGATGCGGATCATGTTGCCCGCAGGGTCGCGGAAAGCGCAGTCGCGAACGCCATACGGTTGGTCGGTCGGCTCCTGCACGACTTCGGCATCGCCGGCCTGCAGCCGCTCGAAGACACCGTCGAGATCGCCGGTGGCCAGGTTGATGCTGGCATAAGTGCCCTTGGCCATCATCTCGGCGATGGTGTGCCGTTCCTCGTCGGTGAGGCCGGGAGTGGCGGCCGGCGGGTACAGGACGATGGACGTCTCGGCCTGGTTGGCAGGGCCCACCGTGATCCAATGCATTCCAGCGTATTCCACGTCGTTGCGCACCTCGAAGCCGAGAGTATCCCGGTAGAACGCAAGCGACGCGTTCGGGTCTTCATGAGGGAGCATGGTCTGGTAAATGGTGATGTCCATGACAGTCACCTTAAGTGGGGCTCGGGGCGGGCGCTTCTCGATTCCTGATCGGTCTGGTCACCTGTTTCGCCACGCACGGCGGGATCCCCGCTGTCGCCCCCGCCTCCTGGAGCCGGTAGACGCTAGGCGGCATACCGACCAGCTCGGTGAAGCGAGTGCTGAAGGTGCCCAGCGACGAGCAGCCGACCGCGAAACAGACTTCGGTGACACTCAGATCGCCGCGACGGAGCAGCGCCATAGCGCGCTCGATGCGCCGCGTCATCAGATAGGAGTACGGCGATTCGCCGTAGGCGCGCCGGAACTCGCGGCTGAAATGCCCGGCTGACATGTGCGCGCTCCGGGCGATAGCCTCGACGTCCAGCGGCTGCGCGTACTCCCGGTCGATGCGGTCGCGTGCGCGACGCAGCCACACGAGGTCGCTCAAGTGCTGCGGTGTGGCGGCCCCGTTGGTCACCTGCGCGATCGTGCCAGGTCGCACATGACTGCTCAAGTCGTCAACGTCGCACTCTCAAAGGGAAGGTGCTGCATCGTTGCAGACGGACGCCACCGGGAAGGCGAGACCGGCGAGCGGGCGTAGCTGGCCATCGTGGGAATCGTGGAGATCGCCGCCGGAATTGGAGTGTGGCTAGGTCCCAAGATCTTCGCCTACGTCGTCGCCGTCTGGCTGGGTGTGATCATCATCATTCTCATCATCGCCGAAGGCTTCTGGGGACATCGACCTCCGCGACCTTGGACTACTCCTCGGCGCCCTGGCTCTCGGCCAACTGGCCGCCAGCACGCCTGACCCCCGAGAATCGGATGTCACCCCGCTGTCTCGCTCGCCGGGCCTCTTCGCCGGAGCGGGGCGGGTGGCTCCCGATCAAGGTTCCTCAGCGACCATTCTCTTTCTGGCACGTCGGTTTCCGGGGAATGGGATGCGCTGGGCCAGCCGGGCAATCAGCTCCTGGACCATCGGGCTGGCTACGGCCCGCCGCCGCGCCGACTCAACCTCTTCGTCTTCGACTGCCGAAGCGGCCAACGCCACCCATCGCTCCGGCGCCTCCTCGGAGGAGAGGATCCAGGGCCGAGGATCGACGTGGAACACCTCCACCCACGGCTCCGCGACAAGCATGCGGCGACCATCGTCGAACCCGTTTCACCCCGACAAGGGCCTTTTGTCCTCCCCCCGGGGGTCGGCAGGCCCTTTCCCGGAGCCGATCCTGCTCGCACAATCGACACCGGGCCAACATGAGGCCATGGGTTATCGAGATGAACGTCGACCGGGGGGTGTATCGGGTCGACCTGCGACGGCGGACTTACGCTTACGTGAGGCCGAACCCGGATTGGCGCGGTCTTCCAGCAGATGAGAACGCCCGGAACAAGAGGCAGCTGCATGGCCTGAGCGGCCTCCGAGACGGGCGGACCAGAGTGTTCATCGATCCCAGCTGGCGGTACAGCGAAGAGCATCCCTGTCCCACCTGCTACGGATGGGTGCCCCGCGACTCGCCATGCGACCACGACAAGTACCAGTGCCCAGAATGCGGACGCCGCCAATGTGTCCTCCACTGGCGGTACCCGATGCGGACGAGACGAGAAGCCGTCCACATCCTCAAATCGGCGCAGATGGCCACGGGAAAGGACTGCTTCATACGGCCCGTCGAGAGGCTACGACACGACCAAGTGGTCACTGTCTGGAAGATCTTCACAACCGAAGAGGACTACCGGTCGTATCTGGCCACCGGCCACCACAGGCGCTGAACACTGCCACAGGCTGCAACCGCCAAGGCCCACACGAATCCTGAGCCGAGGTGCATTCCTGCGTCCTTGCGGACAATACGCCGCTGAGTGGCGATGGTCAGCGTCATGATCATTCGGAACGGATGACAGCGAATCTCCCCATGGACAGGCTTGTTAGGTCGTTCGTCTTCAGATCGTGTTCAGAGGAAGATCGCGAAAGCTGTCGTGGGCCCTGCCATCCAAGTGATCGCCTCGTGGTTCACTAACGCATATTGCCGTTCAGCGCGGGCCGGTCGTGCTCCATTTCGTCTTCCTCGATGAGTGTATGTGCGGTTTGTCCCGAAGCTCGTGGATGGCCTCGTCGTTGTGCGGAAACGAGGTTGGCGAGCCAGTCGAGGTCGCCGTTCCACCCGTAGGCGGCGATGGCGTTACCCGAGGGCATCGGCCAGACGCTCCGCGTCAGCGTCGGTCCGCTCCATCCCGTCGATAATCCTCTCAGGGAGGGAGCGGGCCAGAGCCTCAAGTGTGGCCCTGCTACTGGATGCTGCCCATAACGCAGCGTCCTCCCGAACCCCAGCCAAGACAACGCTCCCTCAGCTAACCATTCGGAATATGGCCATCAAGGAAGCCTCTTCAACTCAAACGCTCAGCCGCGTTCGATATGCTTGAGCGGCAAGGAGGTCGATTGAGACGTTCAACGGCATTGCTGCTCGCGGGGTTGATGCTGCTCGTATCGGCATGCGGCGGCGAAGGAGGGGAGTCGGTCACCACGGATGTGACCGACACAGAAATAGCGGGTACCGATACTTCCGAGCCAACCGAGGCGACCGAGCCGACTGAGGCAACCGAGCCAACCGAGGCGACCGACGATGAGGAGCCCGACAACTGCTCACTTGTCACATCGGAGGAGGCGACGGCCCTGGCCGGATACGAGTTGGAAGTTGACGAGGACTCGCCTCTGGGTTGCGGCTTCATCCCGCCCGGATCCGATGTTGCCGACCTCGCCGTCAATACGGCGATCCTGGAAGGCGATGCAGCTTCGGTTGCCGCTCAGGGATTCCCCAACGCGGCGGAGATCATCCCCGTCGACGTCGGGGAGGACACGGTCGCCGTAACCACCCCCGAGGGCGAAGTAGTGGGCTCAATCATCACCGCGAGCGGCCAACGGTTCGTGGAACTGACGGTCGTGTTTCTGGGAATCGACCCGGGCGACCAGGCCCGCATCGAGCAAGCCGCCACCCTGGCCGTGACCGCATTGGAACGGTGGGACGGAGGCTGACAGCGACCATCCCAAATCCCGTGGTCTCCCGCTTGGATCCGAGTAGCTTTCCGCACTGAGGTCCTCGGACGGCCCTTGAAATTGTCAGGGACACAACTAGAGGCGCCATCACCGATGAAGTGGTCGGGACAACGCCTTGCTAGTGCGAAGGACACGAGATACGCGAACCCAGGGTTCAAGACACCGCTCAGCGAAGTCCAGCGCCCTCAGTACGCCGGGGCCGGGACGCCGAGCGCGAACCCGGGGTTCAAGACACCGCTCAGCGAAGTCCAGCGCCCCGAGTTCAGCCAAATTCCGCCAATCGCAGCCAAGATTCCTTGAAAATATCAGCCCCCTTACCGGTCATCCGCGCCGGGGATGCTCCCGGTCCTGAATCCCCGCTGCTGCTGGGGGATAAGCACGCATCAATAATGCTGAGGCTGTCTGGTTGGTCCTGGAATGAGAGGCCTTCCGCCTCTGTCGATCAGCATTTCACTGGGGAACAATCGCGACCATGCGTTGGGTGAAATGGGGTTTCGCCACTCTCCTGGGTGGACTGCTGGTCATCCAGCTGGTTCCCTACGGCAGGGACCATGCCAATCCGCCGGTGGTGGCGGAGCCGTCGTGGGATTCGAGCCAGACCCGTGAGCTGGCGGTTCGGGCCTGTTTCGACTGTCACAGCAACGAGACGGTGTGGCCGTGGTATTCCAATGTGGCTCCTCTGTCCTGGCTGGTGCAACGGGACGTCGACGAGGGCCGGGAGGAGCTCAATTACTCCGAATGGAACCGACCCCAGGAGGGTGAGGAGTCGGCGGAGACGGTGCGCGAGGGTTCGATGCCGCCTCGCTCCTACTTGCTGACCCACCCGGATGCGCGTCTCACCGACGTCGAACTGGGTGCGCTGGCGAATGGCCTGGCAGCCACCTTCGGTGGTGATGGTGGTAGTGAGGAGGAAGAGATAGAGGGGGACGATTGAAGGAAGGCTCGGTCTCGTCGCCGCCTGCGGTCCGTTGCTCCGCCCTGACCAAGGACTATGGGAGCGGTCGTGGGGTGTTCGACCTCGACCTCACTGTGGAAGTGGGGGAAGTGTTCGGGTTCATCGGGCCCAACGGCGCCGGCAAGACCACCACGATCCGGCTACTCATGGATCTGATCCGCCCAGATCGGGGTGCCGCCACGGTGTTCGGTCTCGACTGCCGGGAGGACAGTCTTGCGGTGAAGCGACTCGTCGGGTATCTGCCCGGTGAGATGGCCTCCTTTCCCGGTGTCACCGCTGGATACGTGGTCGGCCTTCTCGCCGGATTGCGAGGTTCGGTCGACATGGCTCGTGTTTCGGCGCTGGCGGAGACCCTCGACCTCGACCTGAGTAGCCGCTACGAGGACCTCTCCCACGGCAACAGGCAGAAGGTGGGGTTGATCCAGGCCTTCATGCATCACCCGAAGCTGCTCATTCTCGATGAGCCGACGTTGGGTCTGGACCCCCTCATGCAGCGGCGTTTCCGCCAGCTGGTGACCGAATCGGTAGAGGCGGGCGCGACGGTGTTCCTGTCTTCGCATGTTTTGTCGGAGGTGGAGCAGATCTGCAACCGGATCGCCCTGATCCGCAATGGACGACTGGTACGGGTGGGGACACTCGATGAACTACGAGAGTTGCGGCTCCATCAGGTGTCTGCGATCTTCGAAGGCTCTCTCCAGGCCACCGATGTTGAGTCGTTGCCCGGCGTTAGTGACGTCAGGGTCGAGGACCACCGCCTGACCTGTTCGGTGCGGGGTCCCGTCTCGCCGCTGCTCCAGGCACTGGTCGACGCCCGGGTGGTCGAAGTCGACAGCCGCGAGCTGACCCTCGAAGAGATCTTCATCTCCGAGTACGAGACGGCGCCCACCCGTGCTGATCGCTGACACTCTCCGTGCCCGCCGTCTCGCCGCCGTGGTCTGGATCGTGGTCGGCGCGGCCTTCATGCTGGTCATCGGCTACGGCTATGTCGAGGAGGTGGAGACCTACCCTGGTGGAGCACCAGGCATAGGAGCCGCTCTCGAGGCGGCAGCACAGGCGATGCGTTTGCTTCGCTGGCCGGCCGAGCGTCTCGACACGTTCGGCGGGTACATCACCTACCACAACCTGACGGTGGTTGCCCTGGCGCTGGGGATATGGGGGGCGAGTCAGGGGGCGAGTCTGCTGCGGGGCCCCAAGGCCGAAGGTCAGCTCGAGTACGTGCTCTCCACCGGATACGGGCGAAGGCGGGTCTTCGCCAGCCGGGTGGCCGGGTTCGTGATCATCCTGCTCTTCGTGACGACGGGAATTGGCATGGGGTTGGCCGTCGCTACCGCGGTGGCCGGGGCCTTGGACCTGTCCGGTTCGATGATCGCCATGGCCTCAGCAGGATTGGCCGCCCTGGCCTGTTTCGGGCTCGGGCTCGTGACAGGGCAGCTGGCGGGTTCGGCCCGGTTCGCTGCTGGTGTCACCTCGGCGGCTGTCACGGGAATGTATCTGCTCACCAATGTGTGGGAAGAGCTGGGCTGGGTCGGCAGTCTCCGCTACCTGTCACCGTTCTACTACTCGAATCAGTCCAGGGTCCTGGTACCGGGTCAGTCGCTCGACTTGACCGCGATGATCGTCCTCTTCGGAATGGCGGTCGGCGCAGTCGGGATTGCCGTCTGGGCATTCCAGCGCCGCGATCTCAGGGCACCGCTTGGGAGGCTGCGGGCGAGAGCAGGCGCGGCACCCCGTCCCTACAGAGTGGCTTCGAGGAGTTACTGGTGGAGCGAGTCGAGCCACCACAGAGTGGGCCTGGTCGCCTGGTCGCTGGGGGCGGCACTCATCACCGGGCTGATGGCATGGCTGGAACCGGTGGTGGTTGAAGTGTGGGAAGAGTCGGGATTCAGCGAGTTTCTGTCTGCCGCCGATTCCGGGGCCTCGGTCGCTGACCAGTATCTCTCCTTCGCCTCCCAGCTAGTGGCGGCGGTGGTCGCCGCCTATACCATCAGCCAAACCGCAGGATGGCTGGCCGAGATGCGGGACGGCCGAGTCGAGTTGTTTCTCTCTCATCCGATCTCATGGGAGATACTCATCCTCCTTCGGCTGGCGGTGGCGTCCGCCGGCGTTCTGGCCATCTCGACAGCGGCGGCAGTTGGGTTATCCCTGGGGGCCGCCGCAGTTGACGCACCGCTGAACCTGATCGGGCTCCTGCGGACCATCCCCATCACCCTCGTCCTCGGACTGGCCATACTCGGTCTTGGAGCCATGCTGGTGGCGTGGATGCCAACCTCCACTTCGGTGATCCTCCTCTCCGCGGTCACTTTCGCCTCCTACCTGCTCGCCTTCGTGATACCGCTGTTCGACCTGCCTGACTGGACGATGAACGTCTCCCTCTTTGGCGCCTACGGCCAGCCCTACCTGGAACTCCCCGACGCAGGCGGCCTGCTCCTCCTGACGCTGCTGGCCCTGGCCGGTGGGGTCGTCGCCCCGTGGGTGGCGGAGCGCCATCCCAAGGTGGCATGAAGCTCCCGGGCCCGACGATCTCGCTGCGTAGTGGAAGCGGCTGCACGTGACCGGACCAGATGTCTCGCAGCCAGGTGAGTTCCCTCCACCCCCCGGCAATCTCCCTGGCCTGACCGAGGCCGAGGCGGGCCAGCGCTTCCGGGTTCAGGGGCCCAACCTGCTGGTGCCTGACACGGGGAGGAGCGGGTGGTGGTCGGTCGTCTGGCGATCCGTCACCGAGCCAATGTCGATTCTGCTGGTCGTCGCCGCCGTGACCTATCTCCTGCTTGGTGACGCTGTCGATGGGGTAGCGGCCATCGTCGCCCTGCTCCCCATCGTCGGCGTCAGTGTGGTGCTGGAAAGGCGCGCCGAGCGGGCCCTCGACGAGCTCGCGGCCCTCACCGCTCCCACGGCCCGGGTGTGGCGGGACCGGCGCTGGCAGGCAATCCCGGCCGCATCGGTGGTGGCGGGTGACGTGGTTGGAGTTCAGGAAGGCGACATCGTCCCTGCAGACGGAATTCTCGGCCCCGGCACCGCGGTGATGATCGATGAATCGTCCCTTACCGGGGAGTCCCTGCCGGTCACCAAGGACGGCGAGACCGCCGACCAGGTGTGGGCGGGGACCACCGTACTCACCGGTCGAGCGGCGATGACCGTAACCGCCACCGGAACCACAACGCGATACGGACAGATCGGTCATCTCGTCGCCGAGACCGGAATCACCCGCACCCCCCTCGAGGAATCCATCCGTACCCTGGTACTGCGGCTCAGCGTCGTCGCCGGAGTCTTTGCCGTGCTGGTAGGGGCAACGTCACTGGGCCGCGGGGGATCCCTGGGCGACGCGATCATCGCCGGCGTCAGCTTGGGGATGGCAGCCATCCCCGAGGAGTTCCCTCTCGTCTTCACCCTCTACCTGGCATTGGGAGCGCGCCGCATCGCCCGACATCGAGCTCTGGTCCGTCGTCTCACTGGCGTCGAAACCCTGGGATCTACCACGGTGATCTGCACCGACAAGACCGGAACCCTCACCGCCGGAGCCCTGACAGTGTCCCATGTGACCCCTTCGGACGGACACCAGCCGACAGACCTGCTGGAAGCAGCGGTGCTCGCATCGGAAGTCACGCCGTTCGACCCGCTCGACAAGGCCATCGTCGCCCGAGCCGAATCGGCAGGAGTGAACGTAGACCGCCTCCACGAGAGGATGTTGGTCTCTGACTTCGACTTCGATCCGGCCACCAAGAACGTCACCCACGTTTGGGGACACGACGGCGAGCTGGCCGTTGCCTCCAAAGGAGCCCTCGAAGGCATCCTCTCCCTCACCAACCCAGACACTGAGATCCGACGCTGGGCGGAGACCGAGATGGAACGGCTCGGAGCAGAAGGCATCCGCGTCGTTGGAGTGGCCTCCGGATCGCTCCCCGGGGTTCCCGCCAACCGACACGAAGCCGAATCTTCTCTCCAGTTCCTCGGCCTGATCGGATTCATCGATCCCACTCGACCCGAAGTCCCGCAGGCGATCACCGAGTGCCGCAACGCCGGCATCCGGATTGTGATGATCACCGGCGACCACCCCATCACCGCACGCTCGGTGGCCGACGGTCTTGGCCTCCCCGACGAACAAGTGGTCACCGGCGACGACCTCGACCAGGCGGACAGCATTCGAGACGCGTCCGTCTTTGCCCGGATCCGCCCGGAGCAGAAGCACCGCATCGTCTCCGAGCTGAGGACTCGAGGCGAAGTGGTGGCAATGACCGGCGACGGGGTCAACGACGCCCCCGCCCTCAGGGAAGCAGACATCGGTGTGGCCATGGGACAACGGGGCACCGCAGTGGCTCGGGAGGCAGCCACTCTGGTCCTTCTCGACGACAACTTCGCCACCATCGTCGAGGCGGTGCGTGAGGGCCGGAGGATCTACGCCAACCTGCGCAACGCCTTCTCCTACCTGGTGGCCTTCCACGTTCCACTTCTGATCCTCGCGCTGTTCATCCCGATCCTCGGAGAACCGCTGCTCCTGTTCCCTTTCCATCTCATCGCGCTCGAGTTCCTGCTGCATCCCATCGTCGCTCTTGCCTTCGAGAACGATCCTCCTCCCGTTGGCATCATGAACCGGCCGCCCCGCCGGCGAGGCGAAGGCCTCCTCGGTCGTTGGCTCATCGCCCCGGCCGTCCGCGGTCTCACCCTTGCCACCGCAACCGGTGCGCTCTATCTGGCTCAGCTCTCGGACGGTGAGGAAGTAGCCAGGGGCATAGCCCTCGCCTGCCTGTTCACCGGGGAACTCCTCCTCGTCCTCACCGAGCGGACCCGTAAGACCGAAGCCAAGAACCGGGTACTTCTTCCCCTGCTCCTGGCGGGGGCCGCGGTTGTCGCCGTCCTCTTCCTCCTCCCCGGGCTCCATCAGGTCATGGGAATCACAGCGGTCACCCCGGAAGGCTGGCTCCTCGCCGTCGGGATCGCCGCGTTCGCAACGCTTTGGGCCATACCCCTCAAGAGGTGGGGCTACCCCAACAAGCGACACCCCGTGACGGCTTCTACCGGTCAACCCTCTTCGTAGACCGAGCGCGGATCCCCCCTGAGCAGGGTTTCGCCGGTTGCAGCGCACGGAGTCGTGAAGTCTGCTGTTGAGCAGGGGACTTCGACCGATCCTTCTACCGGGTTTTCGAAGGTCGGCAAGGAGCGACGCAGGCGGCATCCGGCTGGCAGCAGTCGGGGCGAGGCGGAGAAGCTGGCGGCCCGGCCTGGCACAGAGCTGAACGAAGGTGCTAACTGCGTGACGAGGCTGGCAGAGAGCGGAACAAGGGGCTGCAGGAGTCGAATCCAGCTGCTGGGTATTCACCGACGCGACGGCAACCCGATTCACCCTCACTCGATCTCCCGGACTTTCCAACGAATCCCGCACGGGCGGGCGTCAGACGGATCCGACTCCACGACTTGAGACACACCCACAGGACCCTGCTCATCGAGGCCTGGGTCCCCGTCAAGGTCGTGTCGGAGCAGTTGAGTTTCGAGGCATCCAAACCAGGACGATGAGAAGGGCGACCGCGGCTGCTGCCGCGCTGAGTCCGGCCGTGATGTGCATCGCTCCTGCAAACGCACTGCTTGCCGCTTCGAGAAGTCCCCGACCGTGATCGGCGAGCTGATCGTGAATCCCAAAGACGATCAGCTGCGTCCCGCCGATTGACTCGCCGGCAGCCTCGCGGACACCGGCCGGAAGTGTGTCGAGAGAACCCCAGATTCTGGAACGGTATCCGGTGGATAGAACAGAACCGAGAACGGCAATGCCCAGCGCCCTACCTGTTGAGAGGATGGCACTGCTGAAGGCGGAACCGACACCGGCACGCTCAGATGGGACCGATGTCATCACCAGGTCGATGGCTGGAGCGATGACCAGCGCCGACCCGGCCCCGAGGAAAACGAGGAGCAACTCGAAGACCGCAACACGTGTCGACCGGTCGACGGTGATCATTCCTGCGTAGCTGACTATGAGCAGCAAGAACCCGATGCCGCAGACGACCCGTGATCCCCAGAGTCTGGTGAGAGTGGGGCTTAGGGGCGCAAACATGACAGTGGCGATCGCTGCTCCCAGTAGGAGCACTCCCGCCGCCCCGAGAGGCCGGTCGTGGTCATCTGTCACCCCCGGGAAGTGACGCCACCTCTTCATCTGTCGGTGCTTCGTCGGCCACCGACACCTCAGCCCAGGTCCTGTCGGGAAAGAGCACCACGGACGAGGTGGCCAACACCACCGGCTTGTCGTCTTCGTTGACGATTTCGGCGCGTGCAGCGGCCATCCGTCGGCCCCGGTACACCACCTTGCCGGTTGCCCGAAGCTGTCTCCCGTCGGGTACCACGGGTCGGACGAATTGCACCTTGAGATCGAGTGGCGAGAACACGGTGCGGACGGACAGGGAACTGGACACGGCACCGGAGAGAACGATGTCGGCCAGTAGCGCCAGGACGCCTCCGTAGACCACGCCTACGGGGCTGGTCAGCCAGGGACTGGCCTTGGCGATCAGCGTGAACGACCCGCTGTCGACCGACGGTTGGGAGAAGCCGAATAGATCGAGGCACGGTGCCAGTGGAAGCTCACCACTCTGTTTCGCGGCCACGATCTCTTGAAGACTCGAGTAGTCCTTTAGACCATCGCCGCCCCCGGGGACCATCCGCTGATACGGATCCGGATTCGGGTAGCTCGGCTCCGGTAGTTCAACCAGATCCTCTACCAGTTGCGGTGTCTCCAAGCGGGATATGAAACACCGGGTCGTCGCGTGGGCAATAAGGCGCCCTTGTGCATCCTCGACGGTCGCTTCGGCGAGACCCAAAGACCTGCCCACGTCGATCGGCCTGGCCCGTGCAATCAACTGCTGGCCGGCAACAGTCACCGGTCGGAGAAAGTTGAAGGAGAGGTCCGAGGTGGCCACGAAGGCACCCGGCGGAAGGGTCACCTGCACTGCACCCGCCAGGGCCGCGTCGGCCACCAGCGCCGAAGTCCCGGCGTAGAAGAATCCCTCATCTGACATCAGCCGCGGACTCGTGGGAATCGAGAAGGTCACCCCCGCGGGTCCAACGGATACCGGTCGCAATCCAAAGAGATGATGGATGGGTGGCGTGGGCATCAAGCGACGGGCGGGCGCTCGCATCCGTTCCAGACCCGACAGGGCCAGCAGAACAGGATCTGGATAGCCCCCGCGAACCGGCTCAGTGTCCATCCACGCCGGTTCGACCCCGCTCTCAGTCAGTCGACTCGCCGTCATCACCACGCACCCCCGATTTGGGGATATACCCGCGGGTTACATCCAGCACGCGGGCATAGATAGGGCCAAACGGCCTTTTGCCGTACTCGTTCACATGATCCCACTCAGGCATCCTGGGAAACGAGGCTGTGCCGTCGACTTTCGTCCTCAGCTACCCATCTGCGCTCCAACAAGCGCCACCAACGCCTGGGCCGTGCCAAGCCTCTGTGGCCGGTCAGGGTGTGTATGGCTCGAAGCCGTGGATGCGTTGTTGTTCCCGGACGAAGGCGACGATGGCCTCGACGTCTTCGCTGGAGAGCCCGTCGATCGGGGGCATGTCGCCGAACGACCAGTGGTGGGCTTGGGAGCCGGCCTGGACGGCGAAGAGGAACGCCCCGTCGGCGTGATGGTCCGGCTCGTAGACCTCGGAGAGATGGGATGGTCCCTTGTCGGTGCCTCGCAGGTCGGCGCCGTGGCACTCAGCGCAGTTGGCGGCGTAGAGCTCCTCGCCGGTGGCCACCAAATCCGGATCCTGGATCGGAATGTCGACCTCCGAGCTGGCGCCTCCACACGCCGTCAGCAGCATCGACAGCGTCACCGCCCCCGTCGCAGCGATTCGTCTTCTTGCAGGCGACATGCCGGGCCGAGACTACCGGGAGGCGGCTTCTGTCTCCACGCCATCGCCAGAAGGGAGGCGGAGGCCCTTGAGCAGAACGGCGTTGGTGGCGACGAGGAAGCTCGACCCGGACATCGAGAGCGCTGCCCATTCGGGGCGGAGCACCCAGCCGAGCGAGGGGTAGAGGAGACCGGGCAGCGATGGGGAGGGCGAGACTGTTGTAGCCGACCGCCCAGCCCAGGTTCTGTCGCATCTTGCGGAGTGTGCCCCGGCCGATGCGAATGGCGATGGGAACATCGAGGGGGTCGGAACGCATCAGGACCACGTCGGCGGTCTCGATAGCGACATCG
>DASUUC010000022.1:0-53799 GCA_036374335.1 Acidimicrobiia bacterium | reverse complement strand
GTTCTCCCTTGAGCGTGGCAGTGACTCATCTCGACGGGATCGTGGTGGCACGCAGCGCCTTCAACTCGTCGGCCAACTACCGGAGCGTCGTCATCCATGGCATGGGTCGGCCCCTCGACGGACGGGAGAAGGTCGATGCCTTCGACCGTATCGTGGACAAGCTGATCCCGGGGCGTCTCGCCGACCTCAGGCCGTCAACGAGCTCGGAGATCGCCCAGACCTCGGTGATCGAGCTTGCCCTGGACCAGGTGTCGGCCAAAGTGCGCTCCGGCGGACCAGTCGATGACCCCTCGGACCTGTCTCAGGAAGTCTGGGCGGGGGTTATCCCGATGGAGCTGGTCGCCGGCGAAGCGATCCCGGCGCCGGATCTCCGGGCGGGGATCGAAATGCCGGACTATCTGAGGCCATATCTGCGTTGGTCATGACTCGAGCGCAACCTGGGCGGCCGATTGGGGTTCTATAGGCAATGACCACACCACGCATGTTCTCAACCTCGCATGGGACCAACCGCGAGGCGTTCACGGCAACCGACTGGGCGCTTTTCGTGTCGCTGGCCATGATCTGGGGCTCCTCGTTCCTGTTCATCGCGATCGGGCTCGACGCATTTCATCCCGGTCTGGTGACCCTGCTCCGGGTTGGGCTGGGCGCCGCCTTCCTGGCCCTGATCCCAAGGACCCGGGCGATCAAGATCGAACGTGAGGACCGCTTCAAAGTGGGTCTGATCGCTGCGATCTGGGTGGCTATTCCGTTCACCCTGTTCCCGATAGCCCAACAGTGGATCGACTCTGCCGTTGCCGGGATGCTCAACGGGTCGACACCGATCTTCACCGCCCTGCTGGCTACGGTCCTGCTTCGTTCCCTGCCGGGACCACTTCAGATCGCGGGCCTTGTCGTCGGCTTTGTGGGAATCCTCGCCATCGCCCTGCCCTCGGCGGGAACCGGGGCCACCGCCGCGATCGGGGTCATCCTGGTCGTTCTGGCCACGGTCTGTTACGCGGTGTCGCTCAACCTGGTCACCCCGCTGCAACAGAAGTACGGTTCGCTGCCCCTGATGGCACGGATTCTCTCGCTGGCCACATTGATGGTTGCTCCCTTCGGGCTCGTCGGGTTGGGCAGCTCGACATTCTCCTGGTCGTCATTGCTGGCAGTCGCCGCTATCGGGGTACTCGGCACCGGGCTCGCCTTCATCTTGATGGGGACCCTCGCCGGGAGTGTCGGCGCCACCCGGGCATCGTTCATCACCTATCTCATTCCGGTGGTGGCCCTCGTCCTCGGGGTCGTCTTCCGTGACGAGGTCATATCGCCTGTGGCGGTCTTCGGTGTGCTCCTGGTCATCATCGGGGCAGTGCTGGCCTCCCGCGGTGAGACCCGTCGTGTCGTCGCGGTTGATCAGGCTGCGGCTTGAGCGGCCCGGCGCAACGCCCGCATCGCCAGCTCCTTGTCACCCAGGCGGTGCCGTAGCTCGCGCTCGAGACCCCCGATGGGATAGAGATTCTGTGGAGCCCTCGGGTCCTTGTGGCGCGCCGAGGCGTATCTGGGAAGCGTGGAACTCACCCTCGTGGCTACCCGGGCTGCATCGGCGCTGGCCATATCGGCGTCGATCTCACATCGGACCAGACCACCGGCCGGCCCGGCGTGGTTGGCCAGACGCAGATACCACGAATAGCGGCTCCAGCTGGTCGTGGTGAGGAACAGCGGTGTTCTGTACCCGGCGGGGAGAGACGTCAGCACCTGGCGCAGCTCCAAAGGCAAATACTGCACCTTCTGGGTCTTGATGTAGCCCACGGCATTGTCGATGTCCCGTGCGTGGGAGAGGGGCCCGTCCACGACCACCAATTCGGCGCCACCCGCACGACGTGTGACCGCAGCCTCCAGCGAACCCATCCGCTGCTGGATGCCCAGCCACAACTCCTCGGGGGTGGTGCCCTTGGTCGCTTTCACCTCGTAAGTACCGATCGCGGTGGGGACGTTTGAGGACGGTGCCGAGGTGAACAGACCCCGCTCCACCGCAGACTCCTCGACGACAGCCCGGCCGTTGCACCGCACGGCGCCGGCGGCATAGGTGGCGGCGAGGGCAAATCCGGGGAAGTCAGGTGGCTGGTCGATCCAGAGGGTCGCGTCGACCCGGCGCACCCCGTCGATGAAGAGGATGTCTTCGACTGGCTCCGTCTCCGGCAGCAGAGGCCGCCAGTCCTCAGGCCTCAGCTCCACAGCGACGTCGACGTTCTGGCTGGCATCGGTGAGCTCGGCATCGGTAGGAGCGCCATAGTCCGAATCCCAGGCCTCGACGGTGAATCTCATGATGTCAACCGAACCTGAGCTCCACCGGTGTCGCGGCGAACCTCGTAGCGAACCGGTGCCCGCGCCGCCAACTCCTTGACGTGGGTGATGATCCCGACCATCAGCCCGCGCCCGGTGAGCTCTTCGAGAACCGACGCCACCGTGTCGAGGGATTCGTCGTCGAGGGTGCCGAACCCCTCATCGAGAATGATGGCATCGAGGCCGGAACCGCCCTTCGCGGCGAGTGTCTCTGCCAGAGACAGGGCAAGAGCCAGTGAGACGAGAAAGGTCTCCCCACCCGACAGGGTGGAAACCGATCTCATCTCATCGGCATTGCGATGATCGACGATCGAGAAGTTGCCCGACTCATCCGAATGCAGCGAGTAGCCATCCCCGGAGAGCTGACCGAGTAGCTCGTTGGCACCGGACACGAGGTCGTTGAGAGCCCCCGACATGAGCCATTGTTCGAAACCGTTGGCCCGAAGGTGGTTGGCCAGCGCGGCGGCGACCGCAGCCGCGGTGGAGGCGCTCTGGGCCAACTCCTGCAATTCGGCGGCGTCCTTCGCCGCCTTCGCCTGAGTCTCGACGAAGGCGCGAACCGTCTGCAGCTCGGTGGCGACCTGCACCGCATATGGTTCCCGGTCGGCCACATCGTGGGTGAGGAGCGTTTCGATCAGCTCCGATCGTGCTTGGTCGGCCAGTTTCTGCGCCGCGGCGGCCGATTCTCCAGCCGCTTTCAGATCCTCCCTCAGTTGGTCGGTGGTCTCGTCGCGCCAGGCGATGAGCTCTTTCCACTGGACAACCACATCGTCGCTCTCCGAAAGCGGTGGATTGAGATCGGCCACCGTGCGCTCGGCCGCCCGGAACAGTTTCGCTACTCGCCGTGAGTCGTCGGCGAGAGTCTCCAGGCTCGCTTCCGCCATCTTCTGCTCGGCTTCGCGGACGGCCAGCTCTTGGCGTGCTTGCTCGATCTCGCGGTGGAGACTTGTCACCTCGGACTCGACTCCATCCCATTGGTCCTCGTCCGGCGATCCGTCGAGCTCGACGAACAGCTCCATGCGCTGCTCTTCCCAACCGGACCGCCCGACCTCGATGCGGGTCAAATCCGACCGGGCCTCATCCGCGTCATGACGCAGCGCCTCTATCACGGATACGGTCTTGGCCTCCTCCTCGACGAGAGCATCGAGATCGGAAGGCGCACGACGAGCCGGCACGTCGGTGACCTCTCGGTCACAGACCGGGCACGGCTCGCCAATCGTGAGAGTGGCCGTCAGCAGGTGGGCAGCGTGTTGCGAGCGAGCCTCTTCCAGGCGGTTGCGCAGATCTTCGAGTCTCACCAGCCCGGCATCGAGAGCCTCTCCAACTTGCTGAGCGCGTGCCGCTGCCTGCTCGAACCCGCTCTCGGCGAGCCGTCCTTCGATCTCGACCAGCTTCTCACGCCTTCTTCGCCATGCCGTCATCTGCTCGGCGGAGGGCAGCGATCCAGCCAGGTCCTCTGCCGCGTGCAACCTCTCGCCGGCTGCTACCCGGGCATCCTCGGCAGCGCCCAGGGAGGCCCGCGCCTCGGCAATCAGCTCATCGAGCTCGGTCAATCGCTCAGGAATCTCGATTGACTCCAGGCGTTCGATGGCGTCGCCCAGGTCGCGGGCACGCTTGTCGGCGTTCTCGACTTCGGCATCGAGACCGGCGAGCTTCCTCTCCCAATCCGGCATCGACCCGGCGAGTGCGGTGAGACGATGTTGTCGCTGCCTCGCCGCATCCAGCTCGTCTTCGGTGACGAGATCGAGTGACTCCAGAGCTCGGGTGGCGCCGTCGGCGCGCTCGGTGGCGATCGCCTCCCGCATCTTGGCGAGCTCGCGGACTCTCGTGTATACGTCCATCCCCAACAGGTTGCGCAAGAGCCCCTGACGCTCGGCCTTGGTGGCGGTGAGGAACCGGGCGAAATCGCCCTGAGGGAGGACCACCGTGCGGGTGAAGTCATCGAAGCGCAGCTTGAGCAGCTCTTCGACCGCGGTGGTGACATCATCGGACCCGTCGGCGAGTACTTCGGCACCTCTCTGGAGTCGGGCCTCTTTGACAGTGGCCCCGCCGGTCGATGTCCGCGCCACGAGACGAGCCGCGGTGTAGCTGGTGTCGCCGACCTCGAAGTCGAGCCGGACTCGTGCCCGGTCTGCACCCGCGGTGATCGCCGGAGCCACCGCGTTGCCGCCGAGCCGGGGTACCCGGCCGAACAGGGCGAAGACCATGGCATCGACGAGACTCGACTTGCCCGAGCCGGTGGGGCCGGTGAGGGAGAAGAAGTCGACTCCACCGAAATCGACGGTGACCGACTCTCGGTAGGCGGAAAAGCCCTCGACCTCGACTCTGACCGGCCTCACGTCATCGCCTCGTCGAGCAACTCGGCGAAGAGCGCCTCGACCCGGGGATCGGCGCCATCGCGATCGGCGAGGTACCGGGCGAAAGCCTCTACCGGCTCCAGAGACTGTCGCGGCTCGGTGTGGCGTCTGGGCTCGGTGGGATTGTCGAGGATCACCTCGACGGTATTGGGAATCGTTGCCCTGACCTCATCGGCCAGGCCGACCCGCGCCGGCTCGTGCAAGACGACACGCACATAGGCGTCAGTGGTCTCCCCGGCATGGGCGAGAACCTGTTCCAGCGTTCCTGTGATCGACAGCAGCCGACGCCCCGAATGCAACGGCAGCTCGGCCACCGACGCCGGCCGGCCCGGCTCCGCGGTGACCAGGAGGGCGCCTTTCTGATCTGCGACCTCGCCGAAATCGAGTTGAAGAGGCGAGCCCGAGTACCACACGGCCGACGAGTGGGGCATCTTCTGCTGACGATGGAGGTGGCCGAGGGCGACGTAGGAGAGATGTCCGGGAAACAGGCTGGTAGGGATGGCATACCCGAAGACGTGGGCAGTTCTCTCTCCGCCCCCCGCCAGGCCGCCGTGCACCGTGAGATGGCTCACCAGGAGGTTGACGGTGTCGGTCGTCATGTCCCCGGTCAGCAAGTCGACGATACGACGCAGACGTTCCTCGTAGGCCCCGGCATGTTCGTCGGGATCGGACCCCATGATGTCCTCTGCCTTGACGATCCCGCGTTGGGAGACAAACGGGAGCAGGGCCACCTTGACCTCGGGGTCGTCGAGCTCGATCAACCCGCCATCTCGTGGAGACCGGGGAGCTCCTACCACGGTCACGCCGGCACGCTCGAAGAGTGGGGCCACCGCATCGAGACGGGCGGGATTGTCGTGGTTGCCGGCAACGACCAGCACCGGAGCCACCTCGGACAGGTCGAGAAGAGCCCTCCACACGATCTGCTCGGCGGCGGGAGCAGGAGAGGCGGTATCGAACACATCTCCGGCTATCAGGGTCAGATCGACCGAGTGCTCGTCGGCCAGCCCTACCAGTTCGTCGAGCACCTCACGGTGCTCATCGGACCGGTCCCGGCCCCGGATCCGGCGCCCGACATGCCAGTCGGACGTATGCAATATCTTCACAGTCGAAGATCGTAGGAGTCACCCCTGACAGATTTGGGGAACCAGCGCTACAGATCCGAGAAGGGGTCTTCGGGCCCGCGGTAGTCGGTGGGCACCACCGCCTCGGAGGCTCTGGTCGCCCAGGCAGGAAAGGGAAACTCGAGTACCAGCGGTATCGGCAACTCGGGTTGGCTGAGGATCATGGTCCCCGGTTTGACGATGGTGGCCCGCTGCCGATGAGGTCCAGGGAGAAACCCGTACTCCTCGCGTGCCGCCTCCGCCGAGTCGAGACGGCCCACCACTCGTATCGAGCTGTTGGCGATGATCCGCCGCTCTACCTCCGAGGCGGTCTGTTGTGCCCCGATGAGGATGACTCCGAGCGAGCGCCCCCGCTCAGCGATGTCGAGTAAGACTTCCTTGATCGGGCTCGATCCCTCCCGTGGTGCGTACTTGTTGAGCTCGTCGAGGACCACCATCAACAGCTCGTCACTCTGACCGGCCCGTTCTTTGTCTTCGAACGCCTTTTTCAGTGTCACCCCCACCACGAATCGCTTCGCCCGATCGTTGAGGTTGTGCAGATCGACCACCGTGACCTGGTCCTGGAGACTGATCCGGTGACGTCCGGGGTCGGCGACGTCAGACCGGATGAGACGGCCGAGATGACGCACCGCCGCCTGGAGTCGTCTCACGAAGGCGTTGATGGTGCCGGTGCCCATGGCGGGACCGGCCCACTGATGACGACGATCCTCACTCTGCACCCGCTCGGTGATGAGGTCGGCGAGCTCACGGAAAGTCCTCACCTTGACTCCATCGATCACCGCCGCTCCGGTCTCCGTCGGCTCGGCATGGCGGAGTTGGGCCATGACGTTGTAGACGACCGTCGTGTATTGGGCGCGGTCGTCTTCGGCATCTGCGAACAGAAACGGGAGGAGATCCTCGGTGCAGAACTCATCGATGCTCCAAAAGAACGAGGTTACGTCAGAGCGCGAGGCGACATCAGCGGTCGCCCTGGGGTCGTCCAATCGAGGTGGGGCGAACAGACCCACTGAGTCGAACGGGGTGCTGGGAAGACCGAGATCGGTGTAACGGGTCCTTTGCTCGTCATCGAGCCGATTGTTGACCCGATCGAGATGCATCAGATCTTCACCTTTGACGTTGAATACCAGGGCCTTGGTGTTCACCGCGGCATTCCCCAGCACGCCGGAGCCGAAGAGTGAGTGGAGCAGGAAGGTTGCGTAACTGGTTTTTGTTGCCACACCCGAGATGCCGGAGATGTTGACATGGGCCCCTCGCTCGCCGTTGATGAACTCGAAGTTGACCCAGACCGGCTCACCGGTGCGGGCCAGGCCCACCGGGACCTTCCGCTCCATGCGGTCGAAGAAAAGGGCACGATCGCGCTCTTCGCCCTCGGCAATGCGGACTTCCTGGCCGGGCCGGGGCGGGACGAATACCTCGGGCTCGAATCGGGTGGCGGTGACCTGGGCCGCTTCGGTGACCTCCGCGGGAAGGATCCCCTCCTCGATCAGGAAGACATCTGAGTCGAACCGGGCACCCTCGTGGCGGGCCACGATCTGTGCCACCGTGCCGTACATGCGGACCACCTCACCGGTGGGAAGAACTCTCTCCAAGGCGACGACGTCGTCGAGTTGGAGATACTCCCCTTCCCCAACGCCAACCCAGAACTCCAGTGGCGTGGCGTCTCTCGTCCCCAGAACTCTCCCGACCGAATCAGTCATGGCCGCCGAGAGTAGACCGAGCCAGTGACACTTCTCGCTCAACCGCGGAGACAGATCTCGTGAGTCTGGTCGTCTTCCCCTTCAAGGAAGAGGACCTGTCGGTGGTGGCCACCAACCTGGCAACCGCGGCCCGACACGATCGGGTCGACGAGGTGTGGGCGGTCGCGGCCGAAGAAGACGCGGCAATGGGGGACGTCGGCAACATCGCCACCGAGATCGAGTCGGCAGCGGATTGCCCCATCGCGGTCTTCCCCCAGCACCGACTGGGGGTCTTTCGCCCGGGCAAGGGCGACGGAATGAACACGGCCATCGCGCGAGCGGCAGAACGTGGCTTCGACCGGGTGCACTTCTACGACGCCGACATAACCAATTTCGACGAATCGTGGATCGACGGTGCCGAGCAGGCGGCCGACCGGGGTTTCGACGTGGTGAGACATCGATTCCCCCGAGCCGCGACCGACGCCATGATCACTTGGATGGTGACACGTCCCGGGTTGGCGGTGCTCTTCCCCGGGACTCTGCTCCCCCGACTCGGCCAACCCCTCGGTGGCGAGCTCCTGATGACAGGAGAGGTGATCGAGGCTCTCGCTCACGACAGATTCGTCGTGGCGCGCTCCGATTGGGGCATCGACACCATCATCACCCATGCCACGTCCACCCTGGGGGTCGGGATCTACGAGCACAATGCCCCAGATGGGAAACGGCACGCTCTCTATGGCGCCCTCACCGATATCAGGGAGATGATCATCGAGTGCTTGGATGCCGTGGCATCACTGCGAGGCCGTCGCCAACCCGACAGCACGTTCGAATCCGACCCGCCGGCGCAAGTCCCCCATGACTTGAAGCAAACCGTCGCGTTCGACCTGGACGCGACCCGGGCCGCGATCGCGGCCCCTCCTGATCGGGACGAGGCGGCCATTCTCGACGCCCTCGGGGTAATCGAGCCGCTCGAGATCGATGCGAGGCGATGGCTGGAGATCCTCCCGGCCCTGCTCGCGAACTTCCGGTTGGCGGAGCCTGCCTGGCGCTCCGCGGCGTTCCGGCTCTGGGTGGAAAGAGTCATCCACTACTCGACCCATCAGGTCCCACTCGGCTACGACGCCGCTATCTCCTACTTGGAAGGGACGGTCACCGACTTCGAGGGAGCCGGCTAGCGGAAGCCGATGGCGCCCAAGGCGAAGAGGGTCAAAGCAAGCCCGGCAATCTGACGCCTGGCCAGATGCTCCGAGTTGATCAGCCGAGCCAAGAGCACAGTCACCGCCGGATAGAACGAGGCGGCGATGCTCACCCGGCCCAGCGAGCCTGCCCGAGACCGGCCGCAAACCCATACCAGAGGCCACCCATTGGCACCTCTCCCGGATCGGCCACCCATGAGCAGAGCACGACGGCCGGGACCGCGACCGCAACCCACACCCACTCGAGCCCCCTGAGGCGCTCCCCCGCGACCACCCCGACCACGAGCGGGAACACCCCGCTGAGAACCGCTGCAGCAGGAGCTACCGCTGCAGCCTGACCCCGACCCAAGCCGGCGAAGAGCGTGACGAGACCCAGGGAACCAGCGGACCCGGCGGCGGCACCGAGCCATAGATCAGACCCTTCGGCGTCGCCACCGAGGGCAACGGCAAAGACCGCAATGAGCGGAACCGAGGACACCGACCCACAGCACGACCGTCGCCGCGGTGACCCGTTTCGCGCCTTCACCGCCGAGGAAGTCTCCGAACCATAGAGAACGAGCTGACTCCGCCGAGAAGGACACCCAATCAGTGGCCCGACCTATCCGGCGACTCCGTCAACTCCCATCGACATCAGCACATCGCGAATCGAGCTGGCCTGCTCCTCGAGGTATTCCCTCTCCACCGAGGCAGCCGCGTTGGCGAAGTCGAGGTCACTGACCCCGTCGATGGGCACGACATGGATATGGAGATGGGGGACCTCCAAGCCTGCGATCATGAGCCCCACCTTCGCCGGGTTGTGAACCTTGTGGATCGCCCGACCGATGGACTGGGACACCTCCATCAGGTGGTCACGCAGATCGGAGGGACAGTCGAGCCAGTGATCGACCTCCGCCCGGGGCACGACGAGGACATGGCCGTCCCGGAGCGGGTTGATCGACATGAAGGCGACACAGCGGTCGTCTCTCCACACGAACGTGCCCGGGATCTCGCCTTCGATGATCTTGGTGAAGATGGTTGGCATGGCCGGTGAGCCTATTCGCCCCGGTCCGGCACTACCTTGAGCAACCCTTCGGTGGTGGTCACATACATCTCACCATGACCGTCGATCCCGAACCCGGCCACCCTCCCGGCTTCTCCGATCTGGTCTGTCCAGTCCATCTCCCCGACAATCTCACCAGCTCGATAGGCGAAGCTGCGCAGATACCCGCCGCAGTAATCGCTGTAGAAGTAATGGCCATCGATTTCGGGGATCGCCTGACCCCGGTACACGACGCCACCCGTGATCGAGCAGGTCCCGGCGTCGCCATGCTCGACCTCTACGACGGGGAGTGTCAACCCTGACATGTCACAATCGGATGCGGGGCTGAAACAGTGGAGCCCCTCGGTGATGGGCCACCCATAGTTGATGCCCTCTTCTGTGGCCGCGACGCTGACTTCCTCGAAGGCGTTCTGGCCGACGTCGGCGGTGTAGATGAGGTCACCGTCGATCCAGAATCGCCACGGATTGCGCAACCCGTACTGCCAGAGGACCGGCTCCGAGTCGTCGTTCACCGACAACCGGACCAAACCGCCCAGCAACGTGTCGGTGTTCTGCCCGTTGCCAAACCGGTCTCCCCCGCCGCCCCCGTCGCCCAGCCCCAGGAACAGTTCCCCCTGGTAGAACTGGATCATCCCGCCGTTGTGGTTCGCGGCCGGCTGGTCGATGGTGAACAACACCTGCTCCGAGGCTGCATCGAGCTTCGTGGCGGAGCTGAAGGTGAATTCGGAAACCACCGTGTCGCCGTTGTTGTCGGAGTAGTGGGCGAAGAATCGATCGGTCTCCTCGGGGTGGAGCGCGATGGACAAGAATCCCTGCTCACCGTCGTTGCGCACCTGGTCGCTGATGTCGAGCACGGGAGCTTCGAGAAGGCTCGACCCGTCATATGCCCAGACCTGGCCGTCCTTGGTGGCGATGTAAGAGAGCTCACTACCGGGGAGAGCTGTCATCTCAACAGGGAAGTCCAGCGCGGCCACCTCCTCGTATGCGAGTGACTGCAGCTCTGCCAGGGTGGTGGTGGTCGTGGTTGGCTGTGTGGTCGTGGTGGTGGCCTCTGCCGAGGTGGTCGTAGGCGCGGGCGAAGACGTCGAGGTGGTGGAATCGGCGGTGGTCGGCGTCGGAGTCGGCTCCTCACCGGAGCTGGTACACGCCACCGTCACCAGCAATCCGGTCAGCAGAGCCCTGCGCATCGGGCACCAGGGTACGTCTAGCTTCCTGCTTTGTGAGCGCCGTCGCCATGAACGACGCCCGGACCATCCTCGCGTGAAGCCCGGGGCTCGCGGGGACTCTGGGCTTTCGAGAACGCGTAAGGTCGGAGGCAATGGACGACTATGAGATTTACGACGTCGACGACCAACTCGAGCCTGAGCCACGTCCTGTGGGAGCCGACGAGAGGGAAGGTGTCCCCTGGGGCGCTGTCCTGCTTCTCTTGTGGGCCGTCCTGCTCATCGTGTTCTCGGTGCAGAACGCCGACGACACCACCGTCGATTTCCTCGCATGGTCGTGGAGCATGCCGGTTGCGCTCCTGGTGATGATCACGGCCCTGGCCACCCTGGTGCTCACAGGGATCGGGTCCGTGTTCTACCGGAGGAAGCGCCGCCGGCGTCGTGAGGTGAAGAGGGCCTTACGATCCGAGGATTGACGTTCGCCGCGGCGACACTGTTGCTGGTTGCTTGCACCTCCACCAACCAGCCTTCGGCACCACCCACGATCGCCCCGAGGCTGCCGGTTGCGAGTGAGGTGGTTTCGATAACCGATGGCGACACCCTCCAGGTGATGACCTCGGAGCAGGAATTGTCGGTGCGATTGGCTGCAATCAACGCTCCGGACCTCGGAGAATGCCTCCACGAGGAGGCGACGGCCCACCTCATGGCCAGGGTCAGCAACGCCCCGATCTCTCTCGAGGTCGTCGGCATCGATCAATTCGACCGCACCCTGGCCCACGTCCTCTTCGACGATCGTCACATCAACCACGAGATGGTCGCGATCGGGCTGGCTCTGGTGTCGGACCCCGTGGACGACCCCTACCGAGCCGTCCTCCTGGACGCAGAAGAGGCAGCATTCGACACCGGTATGGGTTTATGGGCGGGCGATGCTTGCGGTGTCGGCCCACCCTCGCCCGACATCGCCATCGACCCCGCCGCCTCGGAACCCGACCCACGAGGGCCGGACGAAGACAGACTTGGCGACGAGGTGGTGACCGTCGCCAATCAAGGAACGGAAACGGTCGACATCAGCGGTTGGACCCTGCGGGACACTTCGAGCCGGCATCGCTACACCTTCCCCGAAGGCACCGTCGTCGGTCCGGGAGAGGCCTTCGAGGTGCGCAGCGATCATCCGGGATGGAGTCCAGGCAGCTCGGCGGTCTGGAACAACGATGGAGATATGGCCCTCCTTCTCGACCCCGTGGGGCAGGTGGTCAGCCGCTGGCGATACTGAGCCCCGGTCATGTATCGAGTCATCTACTCTGAGCGGACACCGAAAGGAAGACGATGGGATTCAAAGAGACCCTGCGGAAGTGGTTCGGAACGGCGAAGGAAACGGCCAGCGATCTCTCCGAAAAAGCCCAACCGCATGTGGAGAAGGCCGTGCAGGCGACCAAGGAAGCCGCCGAGAAGGCCCAGCCCCACGTCGAAAAGGCCATGGAGAAGGCCAAGGAGACTGCCAGCGACCTCGCCGAGAAGGCCCAGCCCCACCTCGAGAAGACCAAAGAGAAGGTCTCGGAGATGGCCGCCGGAGTCAAAGAAAGTGCCGAGGAGGCCAAGCAAGCTGCCGGGGAGAAGCTGGATCGGCAGGTCAACGCCGCCAAGGAGGCGGCTGAGAAAGCCCAAGCAGCCGCAGAGAAGGCAATAGAGGCAGCCAAAGAGGCAACCGAGAAAGCCGTCGACGCCGTCACCGAAGAAGACAGCGGCTGACTCGATGGGTCGTGTCTCGCAACGTCTCGGCCGGCTGCCGGGATCGGCAACGCTGGCGATCAACAACCGCGCTCGGGAGATGAGGGCCAGTGGCCGTGATGTGATCTCCTTTGGCGCAGGGGAGCCGGATTTCCCCACCCCGGAGCACATCGTGGCCGCGGCGAGACGCGCCGCTGACGATTCGGCGAACCACCACTACTCGGCCAACGTGGGACTGCCCCCCCTGCGGCAGGCGATCGTCGAATACACGAAAACCAATTCCGGGGTTGAGGTCGACCTCACCCAAATCCTGGTCACCAACGGTGCCAAGCAGGCGATCTTCCAGACGTTCGCCGCGCTCTTGGACCCCGACGACGAAGTGTTGCTCCCTGCACCCTATTGGGTGACCTACCCGGCGGGGATCGAGCTCGCCGGCGGCGTGCCCGTGTCAGTCCCCACCCGAGGCGAAGACGGGTTCAAGGTGACGCCGGCAGAGCTGAGCAAACACCTCACCCCGAAGACGAAACTGATTGTCTTCGTCTCCCCGTCGAATCCCACCGGAGCCGTCTACACCGCCGATGAGGCCGGCGCCATCGGAGAGTGGGCCAAAGAACACGACATATGGGTGATCGCAGATGAGATCTACCAACGGCTGGTCTACGGCTCCGAGAACGTCGCCCCTTCCATCGCCGGCATGACTCCGGACCTCGACAAGCTCGTTCTGATCAACGGAGTGGCCAAGAGCTTTGCCATGACCGGCTGGAGGGTGGGCTGGATGGTCGGCCCTGCAGACGTCGTCGCGGCATCGGCGAGGTTTCAGTCACATGCCACCGGGAATGTGAACAATGTCGCACAGATGGCGGCCCTCGATGCGATAAGTGGGCCCCAGGACACCGTGGTGGCGATGCGTGAGGCGTTCGACAAGCGACGGCAGACGATGCTGTCGATGCTGGCCGAGGCACCGGGAATCGATTGTGTCGAACCGGCCGGCGCGTTCTACGTCTTCCCCAGCGTCGCAGGAGTGCTCAACGACAACTATCCCGATTCGGAGGCGCTCGCCGAGGGTCTCCTGGAGGAGGCTGGAGTGGCTGTGGTGCCCGGCGCATCTTTTGGCGCCACCGGGTTCATCCGCCTCTCATACGCCCTTTCCGACACCGACCTGGAGAGGGGCGTGTCGCGGATGGTCAGCATGTTCGGAAGGCTCTGACGCCGGTTTACACTCGCCCGCAATGCAGGCAGGTTCTACGGCTCGAGCGATGATGCTCGTCGAACCCAGACATTTCTCGATGACAACTGTCTCCACCGACGGTGGAGAGCTTGGAGGGTGGCTGGCAGTGGAAGCCACCGGCGTCTCAGGCTCCGATGTCCAGGTGTGGAAGGGAGAGGCCAGGGATATCGTCTATCCCCTGGTACCCGGCAACGAGGTGGTCGGCCGGGTGGCGGTGCAGGGCCCCAACGTCCCCTATCCTGTGGGCACGAGGGTGGTTGTCGAGCCCCGCATCAGGTGCGGGCGGTGCCATCGTTGCCAGAACAATCTCGCCACCTGTGTCAGCCGGAAACCCTCGAACTCTTACGGGATGATCGCGTCCGCCGAGCCGCCTGGCCTATGGGGTGGGCTCGCCGAGCTGCTCTACCTCGATCCCAATGCCCACCTCCACCCGGTCACCGATGATGTGCCGTCTGAGGTGGCCACGTACGTGCATCCCCTCGCTTCGGGTCACACCTGGGCGGTGGAGCTCCCGTCCCTCAAGCCCGGTGAGGATGTGCTGATCCTCGGGCCGGGTCCCCGGGGTCTGGCCTGTCTCATTGCGGCGAAGGCTGCCGGAGCGGGTTGGGTGGGTATCGCCGGTCTCAGCCACGACCGGGACCGTCTCGAGTTGGCCAAACGACTTGGCGCCGACACAGTCATCGACGTCGAGGCCAACGATGTTGTCGCCGAGTTGGCCGACAATCTGGGCCGACGCCCCGATGTGGTGATCGATGTCACCTCCGACGACCCGGAGGCGGTTTTCACCGCTCTCGACCTGGTTCGCAGTGGAGGGCGGGTGATCCTGGCCTCGACCAAGGGCAACCGTGCCTTCCACTTCCTCTCCGACGTGATAGTGGCCAAACAGCTCACAGTGCGCGGGGCGATGGGTGCCACCACCGTCGGTTATCAATGGGCCACGAATCAGTTGGAGACCGATCCGAGGATCGATGATCTCGTTTCGCACCAGTTCCCTCTCTCGGAGGCACCACGTGCCCTCCAGGCAGCGGCTGGCCTGCTGGGACGTGAAGAGCTCATCTCGGTCGCCGTCACCTTCTAGTGACGGGCCACTAGTGAGCGGGGGTCGGCCCTCCGGCCCGAGCCGGCTCGCAACGGCCTCCTGGGTCACTTACGACCTCGCCAACACCATCTTCGCCCTTGGTGTGGTCGGGCTCTATTTCTCCGACTGGTTGGTCGCAGAACGCCACCCGGACAGCTATCTCGCCGGAGTCCAGGTGGCAGCGGCGGCACTCGTCATCTTCCTCGCCCCATGGGCTGGCGCCCGCTCCGATGTCCTCGGCAGACGGGTTCCGACACTGGTGACCACCACCGTCCTGGCGGTCATCGCCACCTCGCTACTCGCAATCGGGCCGGTCTGGCTGACCCTCCTGATGCTCTGGGTGGCCGTGGTCTCGGTCAACACCGGTTCCGTCGTCTACGACGCACTGCTCGTCGACGTCAGCACCGAAGCCAACCGTGGTCATGTCTCCGGTATCGGGGTCGGGGTGGGCTACTTCGGATCGGTGATCGGCTTGGCTCTCGGCTTGGTCGCTCTCGATGTCCTCGATTGGGGCCATGAAGGCGCGTTCCGCCTCATCGCCGCCGCTTTCCTGCTATTCGCCATTCCCGCCTTTGTGTTCATCGACGAGAGGCCCGGCGTTGCCAATGCTCCACTGCCAACGGTGCGCGACATCGCGGCCCGAATCTTCCACTCCTGGCGGCGGGCTCGGCGATATGACGGTGTCGTCCGTTTTCTCGTGGGCCGGTTTTTCTACACCGATGCCATCAATACGCTCATCGGCGGCTTTCTGGCCATCTTCGTCATCGACGAGCTCGGGCTCGACCGGGCTTTTTTCACCGCGCTGATGGGGGTGGCGATCGCCGCCGCCATCGTGGGCGGGATCGGCTCGGGACCTCTCATTGGTCGCTTCGGTCCACTGCGGATCCTGAGGTTCGTTCTCGTCATGTGGGTCGTGGCGATTGCCGCCGGGGTCATCGCTGCAGTCACCGGAGTCACCACGGTGGCCTGGGTGATCGGCCCCCTCGGCGGGCTGGCTCTCGGAACCACATGGGCCTCCGATCGCGTCGTGATGGTCAGAGTCTCGCCGCCGAGACATCTCGGTGAGTTCTACGGTCTCTATGCGACGGTGGGCCGTTTTGCCACCATCATCGGCCCTCTGGTGTGGGCTCTGATCGTCGACCTGGCCGGGCTTCCCCGCAGCTTCGCCATGGCCGCCCTCGGGTTGTTCATCGCAGTGGGCTGGCTGATTCTGGGACGGGTGGACGACCGGGTCAGGGAGTGGACGGCCGACGACCTGCTGGTGACGTAACCCCGGCGGGTTCGAGGGCGGTCTTCACCCCGTCCACACCCCCCGCCATCCCAGTCAACCGGGGGACGTAACCCAGCGGGGGGTTCGAGGGGGGTCGCCCCCCTCAGTTATCACTGTCAGTGAAACCCCGGACGTCCCCCCGACATGAGGTGCTGCTCCACGGCGTAGGGGATGGGCAGGTCGCGGACCTCGTTGGGACCCCGCACCAACCGACGGCCGATCTCGGCGAACCAGGTGTCGTTGGCGAAAGCCCAGGGCCAGGCCCGGATACCGACCCGGGAGCCGACGATTGCGCCGACCACGGCTCCGAGCCGGCTCCCCCCAAGGGTGGCGGCCTCCGAGATGGGGACGTGGTGACGATGGGCCACGGGGGCAGCCAGCAGAACACCGGCCAGCACCATCTGCACCGGGTCTTCGGAGTCGCCACCTACCGCCGAGATCGCCTCCTCCCCTGACGTCACCGTTCCAACGGAAGGGATCAACGCACGCACCTCTCCGGCCAGATTCCGAACTCGATCCGACCCGACGAGACCTGTGGTCAGACGATCCCCGCACAAGTCCACGGTCTCTCCCACTCCGGCGATCAGGTCCAGTCCCGATTGTGCGAAACAGGATGCGGCAACGGCTGCGGCAGCGATCACCCCGCCAGCCACTGTCGGCGCGTGGGCGTGGAAGAGACGGCCCAGCTCGAGCGCCCGAGCAACGAGTTCCTTCGGCTCCTTGCGGAAAGCCACCCCGAGAACCGGAGCTCGTGCCGCGGCGTCCAGAGACGGTTCAGGTCCCGGAACCGGCTCCCCGGTTCGGGCACGATCGAGCCAGGCTCGGAATTCGTCGCTCTCGGCACGGAAAACCGGCTCCTCCTCATGGAGCCCGTCCATCTCGAGAAGTCCGGCGACGACCGCGTCCAACTCGAGGCCGCGCTTGGTGATCAGCTCGTAGGCCAGAATCGTGGCCTGCTCGGTGATGGCCGAGTAACCCAACTCCCAAGCCCCGCCGGCGGTGTCCCCGGCAGCTAGCCCGAGCAGGAATCCATCGCCTTCGCCGGCGACGACTGTATATAGGGAGTCAGACGAGCTTTGCTCGCCCGGCGGATCTACGAGTTCGGGCATGGGTTGGCAGCGTAGTTAATGATTTGCGGACCACTAGCTTCGACCTGCCATGCCAAGAGTCGTAGTCATCGCCAACCCCGTGGCCTCTCAATTCACGGGAGGGTCCCACCGCGATGTCATGTCCCTTCTCGACGCCACCCACGAGGTGGAAGCCCTATGGCCGGGATCGGCGACAGAGGCCACGGCGGCGGCGATCCAGGCGGTGGAAGATGATGCGGACATCGTGGTGGCGATGGGGGGCGACGGGATGGTCCACCATGTGGCCCAGGGCTTGATCGGCACCGACACCGCCCTCGCCATAATCCCCGCCGGGACAACCAATGTCGTGGCACGACTTTTCGACATCCCTTCCAAGCAGACCAAGGCAGCCAGGTTGATCACCGCCCACCCCGAGCCGAAACGGTTGGGAACCGCCCGGCTCACGTTGCTGAGGGGGGATACCGAGACCGTGCACCACGCCGTCTTCGCCTGTGGTCTCGGTCTCGACGCCGAGGTGGTGAAGGTGGCCGACGCCGACCCCTACCGGAAGTATCGGTTCGGTGCAGTCCACTACGCCAGGTCAGCGCTCGGAGTGGGGCTCAAGAGCTATCCCTCGGTACGTCCCCATGTGACTCTCAGTTCCGGCGACAAAGTGCGAGAGGTGGTGACCGCACTCGTCCAATTTCGCGAGGTCTACACCTATTTCGGGAAGATCGGGCTTCGGTTCTGCGACGATCCACCCGACCCGATGTCTGCTTTGGTTGTGGAGCGACTGAAGAGGCGTCGAGTCCCGCGAATCCTGTTCAACGCCCTGACCCATCGTGACCTCGGCGACATCGCCGAATTCGAAGTCTGGTCCGGCGTCGAGTCGATGACCTTTCACGCCGATCCCCCGGTTGCCGCCCAAGCCGATGGGGAAGGGTTGGGAATGGCAGACGGCGGCACCCTGGAATGGCTGCCGGACAGTCTCGCAATCATCACCGGCCTGTAGGGCGCCTACTTCGTCTTCTCGTTGACGGTGATCTGGGGGAATGGGATCGAGATGCCCTCGGCGTCGAAGCGTTTCTTGACCCGTTTCAGAGCCTCACGCCGCACCGTCCAGCGCTCGCCGGCCAACGTGGTGAGACGGCCACGTAGGACCACCGCCGAGTCGGCAAGCTCGTTGACACCCAGGATCTCCGGAGGCTGGGTGATCAAGGGGCCGAACTGGGAATCGGATGCCAGCAGTTCCAGTTCGTCACCGAACACATCCAGAGCGCGGTCGACATCAGACTCGTAGGCGACGGCGACATCGATCACCGGTTGGGCGAACTTCGAGGTGAAGTTGGAAGTGACGGTGATTTGCCCGTTGGGCACGAAGTGCTGGTTGCCCTCGAGATCCCGGAGCAGGGTGACTCTCAGCTGGATGTCTTCAACCACTCCCGACACCCCGGCGATGGTGACCACGTCTCCCACATGGAATTGGTCCTCCATGAGGATGAAGAACCCGGAGAGGAAGTCTTTCACCAGGTCCTGGGCCCCAAATCCGAGAGCGGCCGCAAGGACGGTGCCAATGCCGAGGAAGGGAGCCAGGCTCCATTCCCAGGCCGTGAAGACGAACATGACGGCGGTGATCGTGATGATCAGGAGGATGACGCGGCGGAGAACCGTCCACAGCGTCTCGGCGCGTGCTGCTCGTTCCGGTCCCTTTCCACCCATGCGGCGCACATACCGGCGGCCGGTGATTGCCGCCAGCCAATAGGCGGCAACAGCGATGGCGACGATCACCCCGGTGGCGATCAGGGCGCTCTCTGAGAGGTCTTCGAAGAGTTCTTGAGCGACGGGAGGCATGTGCGGGCAGGTTAACGGTCAGATCTCGCGCCGCAGTCTGTCCACTTCGAGGGCCAGATCGGCGATCGAAGCGATGGCAAGGGCACGGCGGGCGAGCACGGCACGAGTCGGCCTGATCACAGCTTCCGAGAGAAGGGCCCGTGCCCGGGCTGTGTCGATTGCATCGCTGTCGTGGCGGCGACCCCGGAGCCAACCCTTCCGCTTGGCCGGTGCGATCTGGCGCAACTGGGCGTGGATCCGATCGATGTGAGCCGCGACGTCGGCGGCCACTTGCTCGATCGTGACTGCGGTCGACGAGCCCGACTCGACCGCGATCGAGTCGAGCAGGCCGGTGAGCGAGGCCACGGCCCCCGGCTCGTCCCCCTCACTGAGGGAGTTGGCTGCGGCAGCGACTGCGGTCTCGGCTCGAGCATCGAAGTCGAGGCCCGCTCCCGCCTCGTCGGCGAGAGTCCTACTGGTGATGGCGAGATCGGTGAGCAGCTTGCCGTAGAGGGCGGTTCGGTTGTCTCTTTTCGAATCGAGAGCCGCTGCCAGTTGGTCGAGCCCGATCGGTGGTCCGCTGAACGGGGCGGCTGCAGTCGGGATGACCGTCTGCCTCCCGGCGCCGTCAGCCTCCAGGGCGGTGGCCAGATCGTCACAGACCACAGCTACTTGGGCCGGAGCGAGTCGGTCGATCTGGTTCATCACGAAGACGAACTGGTCCGAGTAGGGGGACAACGGCTTCAGATAGCCGTTGTGCAATCGGGCATCCCGGTATTTCTCGGGATCGCTCACCCAGACGACCACGTCGACGAGGGGGAGCATCACATCCACCCGATGACGGTGTTCCATCTCCACACTGTCGGTGTCGGGAAGGTCGATCAGGCAGTGGAGCCCATCCTCGTAGCCATATCGCTCCTCGACGCCCAGCCGATCGAGGTAGCCGTTGATCGAGTCGCCTGCGGTGGCAGGCACCGCGGCTGTGGGGTGTGAAGTGGTGGGCCTGATCCCACCGACATCGACGAGCTCGGCTCCGGCCAGAGCGTTGAACAGCGACGACTTGCCCGAGCCGGTCCCTCCGGCGAGGGCCACCACGAGGACATCTTCGGGGTAGATGAGGCGAGTGCGCACCGAGGTCACGGCTTCGATCAGCGCAGCGATTGTCTCTTCTTCGAGGACATCTCGTGACGAGCCCAAGGCGAGGTCGGCCCTCTCGAGGAGACCGAGAAGCTGGTCACGCATCGATGGGCGCAAGCGTGGCCGTCACTGCAGCCAGTGAGGCCCTCAGCTCTGTCTCGTCTGGCTCACCATGACGGTCACGCAGGGTGTCCGCGAGCAACGTCGCCGCGTGCTGATATACCACTTCGAGTCTCCCCAATAGTTCGCGGCGAGCGCGTTCCACCAGGATCGGGCCCCTCTCCCCGAACATCGCGGCCACGGCCGGACCAATATCCCCCACGATTGCAGAGTTGATCAACACCCGCGCCCCCAGCCATGCTTCATCCTCGTCGAAATCGAGTGCGATCCGTGCCACATAGTCGACCCATCCCCCGGCAGCGGAGCGAGTGGCGGCCGAGACGCCGTCGACCACGGGCACAGGGTCGATACCACGATCATCCAGCGTCTGTCGCTCCTCGACCAGCCAACCTCTCAAGTCGGCGACCACAGCGGTCACTGCCCGCTCGATCAGCCTGGTCTCTGTCGACCCGAGCCCTGATGCGACATTTGCGGCTTGCTTCTTCCACCGGCGCGTCGCCCGCCTCGACTTACGCTCCGGCGGAGTGGGGAACAGATCACCGCCGATGTCGCCAAGCTCCAGGGCGGCGACACGTTCCCTGAGACGGTGGGACATGCCCTTCTCGAAGACGTCGATCTCATCCCTGATATTCACAATGGTGTCGGTCAGTTCGATGATCTGAGCGAGAGTTGCCGACAGGACTCGGCGGAATGCCTCGGTTGCGAAAACCTCTCGATTGGCCGTCACCTCGGCTAACCGCTCGTTCAAGGCCCGCACCGCCATCGGCGGAACCCGATGGGCTCCTTCAGGTAGATGGTGCTCGGAGATCGTGACGAGGTCGTCGTCCATGCCCGCTCCTGCCAGCCTCGATCTGAAGTCGATCACCGCGCCGGCCGACGCCGACTCGACTCGATTCAACACGTGGATGACAGGAGCTCCGCGTGACCGGGCGCGGCGGAGGACCTGCCAGGGCACGTCGTCGGCATAGCGAAGCGCCGAGGTGACGAAAACGACCACATCGGCGTTGTCGATGATGACTTCGGTCATGGCACGGTGTCGCGTCGAGGTGGAGTCGATGTCGGGGGTGTCCACCAGGATCATGTTTTCGGTCATCGGCACGTCGAGGGGATAGGTATCGCACCGGACTCCCCCGACTACCTGGTAGTCGGCTATGCGCCATGACGAGGCGAGCACCATGGGTTTCTTCGTGGTGGGACGAAGTGGTCCGGTCGGGGAAACATCTGTGCCTGAGAGCGAGTTGACCACAGTCGATTTTCCGGATCCGGTGGGGCCCGCGATCACAACGGTCGTCGGCAACTCCGGATCGAGGGCTCGCGGGATCAGATAGGAGCGAATGGTTCCGACGAGGCGATCACGATCGGCGGAGGCCGAAGTGGCCGCGGGCCCGATGTCGAGTGATTGCAGCGTCTCCGCCAACCGGGAGAGGGCATCGACTGTGACTCTCTGCTCTGTCAGCGCAAGCACCCCTTGATTGTGCCACGGTGAACTTCGTCGACCTGGTAGTCCCGCTCCGGGATTCAGCCCGTCCAGCCTCCGTCGGGCATCTCGAACCAGATGTGGACCTGTCCGGTGCCGGTGGCGTTTTCGTAGTCGCTGAAGAGCTCACCCCTTGCGACGCAGTCGGCACCGCCCACCGCACCGAGCATCATCAAGTAGTGGCCGAACCCGCCTTCGGGATTGTGTGGCATGTAGTCATCCATGGTTTCCACGATCCGACGATGGTCTCCGGACTGCATCCACTCCAACCTCTGCTCATCGGCAGCGCGGGCCTCGGGAGTGAAGATGTGGACTGGATCTGAGGCTTCGTGTTCGGGGAGTTGAGAAAGCGGCCAGAAGGTGTGACTCATCCCTCCGGACGCCAGTACCACGACCTTTCGATCGAGCTCGGCGGCGGCCTCGCCGATGGCCCGGCCCATGGTGAGGAAGTCGTCGGGCTCTCCGGTCTGGACCACGGATACCGAAACCACCCGCTCCCGCTTGTGCAGATAGTGCACCAGGTTGACCGTGGCGTAGTAAACGGGCAGATGGTCGTCCTGAGTGGCATGGGTGGGTGTCCCCAATTCGTCGCCGATCTTGGCGGCGAGCATGGCCAGCTCGGGGTCTCCGTCGTAGTCGTAAGGGATCCCAGCCATGCCCCGGGGAAGCTCCGAGGATGTCATATGGCCGCTGCGATGCTCGTGGGCAGAGAGGATGTGCTCGACCGTGCTCGCCCAGTGGGAATCGATGATGACGATCGTATCCGGCTGCAGTCGGTCGAACACCTCTTCCCGGAGACGCACTAACCCGGGGACGAGGCTGATCTCCTTGCCCTCGTTGAGCCCACGGCGTTCCGCCTCGTCGAACATGATCGTTGGTGCGTGGCTGATGAGACCGACGCCGACTATCTCGCCCATGGCGTTTCACTTTATCCTTGTCTCACCGACAAGACCTTCCCGGACCCAGGATGCCCTCAGCCAGAGCAGAAGTCTCAGACATCGCAGTCTCCCCCGACCACTACATCGGTGGCAAGCGAGTGAGCTCGGACACCAGCTTCGAGGTGCGCTCCCCGCTCGATTGGGATTGGAAGCTCGCCGATGTCGCCCGTGGCGACGCCCTAACCGCAGATCGGGCGGTTACCACGGCTATCGATGCCTTTCCCGCCTGGTCTGCGCTCGGTCCCGGTCTGCGTGGGGAGTACCTGCACCGTCTCGCGGACCTCATCGACGAGAACATCGACGATGTGGCCATCGTGGAGTGTGCCGACATGGCGATGCTCCTCGAGAGTCTCCAGGCGAGGGTCATCCATCGGGGAGCGGAGAACCTTCGAAACTACGCCGATCTCGCTGCCGACCATGTTGGGCGTCAATGGTCATCCAAGGGGACTAGCAACTACGTACAGCGGATGCCTGCCGGGCCGGCGGTGGTGATCACCCCTTGGAACGCCCCCTGGCTGTTGTCGACCTGGAAGCTCGCACCGGCCTTGGCGGCGGGCAACACCGTCATCCTCAAACCCGCCGAGTGGGCTCCCCTCTCGGGTTCGCTACTCGCCGACCTGGCCGAGGAGGCCGGGATACCCGCAGGCGTCCTCAACATCGTTCAGGGCATCGGAGAGGAGGTGGGCGCCGCTCTGGTTGCCGACCGACGAGTCCGACGCATCTCATTCACCGGTTCACCGGAAACGGGACGTCACATCGGGGTCGCCGCGGCCCGCAACATCACGCCGTTCACCGCCGAATTGGGCGGCAAGGGTCCTCTGGTCGTCTTCGCCGACTCCGACCTGGACGCAGCCGCCAAGAAGGCAGCCGGTCAGTACGACGATTCCGGCCAGGTGTGTCTCGCCGGCACCCGGCTGTTGGTCGAACAGTCCGTGTCCGGTGAGTTCCTCGAGTTGTTCAATGCTCACACGGACAAACATGTGCTGGGGGATAGCCGCAACCCGGCAACCACTATCTCCCCGATGATTCACCCCGACCACCTGGCCCGTGTCGAGGGGTTCGTCTCCAGGGCACGGCAAGCGGGTGACCGGATTCTCCGTGGTGGTGAGCGATGGAAAGACGACGGGCTCTGGTACGAGCCCACCCTCATCGCCCCTAAGGACAACTACTCAGAGGTCGTGCAGCGCGAGGTGTTCGGCCCGGTGCTCACCTTCCAGACCTTCACTGACGAACAGGACGCCATCGCCCTCGCCAACTCAACCGAATACGGGCTCTCTGGGATCGTCTACACAGGATCGGAGGAGCGAGCCTTCCGGGTGGGGTCGTCGATCCGCGCCGGCACCGTGTGGGTAAACACCTTCCTCGTCAGAGATCTCACGGCACCCTTCGGGGGATGCCGAATCTCGGGGATTGGTCGCGAGGGCGGGGACTATGCCCTCGAGTTCCACAGCGACCTGAAAACACTCCAGATCAGCGAAGGCAGCGTCGGTTAACTACCGGGGCGAAGGGTGGTGCCACCTTTCCAGGAGACCCCCACCCGGTGGTAGAACCCGCCAATGACCTCGTCGGGTGCAAGCAGGGACAGTTCGTCATGGGGCGAGTCGAGAATGTCGAGGTAGGCGCTGGCGGCCCAGGCATCGGCCACTTCTCCGTCGTAGCCACGCATCGTCACCAGCTCATCCATCGATGCCGTCCCGTCCGACTCGATGGCGGGCCAGTATCGGTTGTGCAACATCGGGTGGGCGTTGACGAAGCCGGGCGAATCGACCTGGTAGGTCAGCTCGATGCGGGCGTGGGCCAGAAGTCGACCCGACGCACTGAGAGTGGCTCCGAAGCGTCCCCCATGCTCCAGCCGGGGCCCGGCCCGGCCCACGGTGACCGGCCGGGTCATCCAGATGTCACCGAGCTTCTTCGGATATCCCTGGTGATAGCCCCGGACCAGAGCGAAGTCCTTGTCGACCCAGATGAAGGGGCATCGGCTCCAGGTCTCATCCTCCCATTGGCAGCGAATGACGGCGAAACACTCCTTGTACTGGCTACGCACCGGGTCCAGGATCTCGGAGAAGTCGTCGCCGCAGCTTTGCCAGTCGGCCCAGATGAGCGCCACGGCGCCGGGATCATCGGGGGCAGCTCTGGCTCCTTCGGGGAGCAACTGCGCCACCCGCTCGGGGTCGGTGCGGTATTCGACTGTGATCATCTCCCCCGAGTAGTGCCAGGGAGGCGGCGGGATCAGAGAGGAACGTCCACTCGGGGTTTGCGGGAAGAGAAACGAACCCATCAGAGGAACGGCAGGTACTCGGACATCTCCCAATCGGTGGTCCACTTCTGATAGCGGTCCCACTCGGCTCGCTTCACGGTGACGAACCCGTCCACAAACGCAGCACCGAAAGCTTCGACCAGGTCGGTGTCCGCCTCGAGGGCATCGAGTGCGTCGTTCAACGAAGCGGGGGTGACGATGTCGGTCGACGCCTGCTCGATGCAATCGAGCGTCTCCACAGGCGGTGGCTCGTATCCCTTCTCGTAGCCGAGCAGGGCGGCGGTGAGCACCGTGGCAATCGCCTGATGGGGGTTGACCGAGCCATCGGCCAAGCGATGTTCCAGTCGAGTTTCCTGACCTCTCGCCGGAGGGACTCGAACCGTCACTCCCCGGTGGTCGTAACCCCAGTTGGCCCAGTAGCCGCACAGCATCCCGGGCTGCAGTCTCTTGTAGGCGTTGACCGTGGGGGCGAGCAAGGCAGTCATGCCGACGTGATGGTGGAGGAGCCCTCCTATCACGGCACGGGCGGTCTCGCTGAGCCCGTCGCCCGCCTCGGGATCGGCCATCACGTTGTTGCCGTCTTCGTCGTTGAAGGAGAGGTTGATATGCAAACCGGAGCCCCCACGTTCGTTGATCGGCTTGCCCATGTAAGTGAGGAGCATTCCTCGACTGGCGGCGACCTCCCGGGCCATCACCTTGAAGAGAAAGGCATCGTCGGCGGCGGTCGACGCCTCATCGAAGCGCAGGGTCAGCTCGAATTGCCCGTTGTCGTATTCGCTGTTGACCGACTCGATGCGAAAACCGGACGCGGCAGCAGTCTTCATGATCTCGTCGATCGTCCCCGAGGGATCGACTGCGGTACCTGTGCCATAGACATAGGCACCCGGGGTGCCGATCGGACGCCACCCCCCTTCTCCGTCAGGTTCGAACAGGTACGCCTCCAACTCGATGCCAACCACGGGAGTCAAGCCCTTCTCGTTCCACCGAGCGATCGAGTCCTTGAGGACATTGCGAGGAGCCAGCGGGACCGACTTGCCCTCACGCGTGATGTCGGGAACGACGACTGCGGTTCCCTCCTGCCACCCGGGACGGATCGCTTCATCCTCGAAAGTGGCGTCACAATCGGGAAGCCCGTTCCAGAAAAGGCCCCCGTCGTGAGGGATCATCTCCCGGTCAAAACCCAGAGTGAACAGGGTGATGCAGTGGGCGGTGCCCGATTCGGCTTTCTCCGGTGTGAGGTACTTGCCCCGGGCCAGACCGAGGTGGTCGGGCCAAAGGAGACGGAGACGGTCGTACTCGATGGTCATCTCGGCTGGATCGTAGATGGCGCGCTGCCAACTACGCAGTGGCTCGCCGGCAGTATTAGCTTGGCGGGCGATGGCCCACGCCTTAGAGCCGGACCGAGCACGAAGAACCGAACTGGCCGAGACCATCGTCGAATACCTCAACGATTGGTACGACGCAGCGGCGGAGATGAAGGCCCACGGCGAGGAGCTCGACGCAGAAACCCTCGCCTCCTTCCGAAAGCCACCGTCTGAGTCCGGACGATCACTCGAGTCGATCCTCGCCGATCTCGATCTCGCCGGGCGCGACGGTCACATGCACCCTTCCGGGGGCCATCTTTCCTACATACCCAACTCCGGCATGTACACGGCGGCCTTGGGGGAGTTTCTCGCCGCCGGGCTGAACCGGTACACCGGCGTGGCTGCCGCTGCCCCCGGATTCTCCGCGATCGAGCACGGTGTGGTCGATTGGCTGTGCTCGATCTTCGACCTCGGTCCCGACTCGTCAGGGCTGTTGCTCTCCGGCGGGTCGATGGCCAACTTCACCGGCATCGTCACCGCCCGCACCGCAATGCTCGGTGACGACTTCACCGACGGCGTCGCCTATGTCACGCCCCATACTCACCATTCGGCAGCCAAGGCGGCACGTCTCGCCGGTCTCCGCACCGACCAGGTGGTGTCGGTGGGCGTTGACGACGATCTCCGCATGTCCACGGACTCTCTGCAAGAACGCATCTCGTCGGATCGGGCGGCGGGACGCAAGCCGTTCCTGGTGATCGCTTCGGCCGGGACCACCGATACCGGCACAGTCGACCCACTGACCGACGTGGCCGACCTCGTCGCCGCCAACGGTATGTGGCTGCACACCGATGCCGCTTACGGAGGTTTCTTTCAGCTCACCGAGAGGGGCCGAAAGGTCCTTTCCGGAATTGAACGGGCCGACTCGATCGCGCTCGACCCCCACAAGGGTCTCTCCGTGCCGTTCGGAGTGGGCGCACTCGTCGTCAGGGATGAGGCGGGCCTCGTCGACGCCCACCTGGGACGGGGCGCATATCTGCTCGACGAGGACTCGTACAACGGGGTCCGGGACATCGCTTCATTGGGCCCAGAGTTGAGTCGACCCTTTCGGGGTCTTCAGGTGTGGCTCCCGCTTCAGCTCCACGGAGTCGCTGCTTTTCGCGATGCCCTGGAGAAGACCCTCGACCTGGCCGACCACGCTTACCAACGGCTTCAGGGGATCGATGGGATCGAGACGCCATGGAAGCCTGATCTCTCGATCGTGGCGTTTCGCTTCAACGACGACGAGATGGGTCGGGCCGCCCTCAATGCGGTCAACGCCGACCGGAGAGTCCACCTCAGTCCGACGGTGGTCGACGGCCGTTTTGTCCTCCGATTCGCCGTCCTCAACAGGCGGACGACAATCGATCACGTCGATCATGCGATCGACATCATCGAGAAGACACTGGTCGGTTAGCTCGTGTCGGCGAACCTTCGAGCCTGGTTGCTGAGCGTCGGGTTCTTTCTCGCCGGCGTCGGCTTGCTGTGGTGGGCGTATGAGCAGTGGCTGAACATGGCCGCGGTCATGGGGCAAGAACTTCAGGTGCCATCGGCGCGGCTGCTGCTGTGGATGCTCACTCTCATCGTTTCCGGCTTCTCCTTTGGGATGACCACCTCGTCGGCGAGGAGTAGTCGCGAGCGGGCCCGGCCGGCGATTCTCCTCTCTCTCGCCTTCATTCCTTTTGCGGCGCTCTACTACTTCTGGACTCAAGTCACGCTTGGATGGTTCCCGGCCTTGCCGACGAGTGCGGCGGAATTCCTCTACGACGACCGCACCCTCCTGGCCTCGTCGTTGATTCTCGGGTTGTTCCTATCTGGTCTCGTGGGCAGTGTCGAAGTCGTCCATGAGCCGGTGGTGGAGCCGGTCATTGGGTCGGAGTCCGATTTTGGAGAGGGCGAAGACAGCAACGAATAGGAGAACGGTGCACCATTCTGAGAGGAATGGAGATGCCTGCCTATCGGAACGCTCAACACACTTTCACGGGGAGATGCTTGATCCCCCGGATGAAGTTGGAGCGGAGCCGGTCCGGCTCGCCGACCTCGAAACGGTCGACACGATCCAGGAACTCCTCGAAAAACACCCGCACCTCCAGTTGGGCCAGCGACGCCCCGAGACATTTGTGGCGACCGGTGCCGAAGGCCAGGTGGGGGTTCGGCTTGCGTGTTATGTCGAAGCTGTAGGGGTCGGCGAAGACATCCGCGTCGTGGTTTGCCGACGTGTACCAGATCACGACCCGATCGCCCGCCTTCAACGGCATGTCTCCGATTGCGGTGTCCTCAACCACTGATCTCCGAAAGTGCATGGTCACCGCCGAGGCACGCAAGATCTCCTCAGTGGCGTCCACCGACTGTCCCCTTGTGTCGAACCGCCAATTATCGAGCTGCTCGGGATTCTGACTCAAGAACACGAGACCGTGGCTGATGGTGTGTCTGGTCGTCTCGTTGCCCGCCACCATCATCAGCGTGAAGAAGTTCTTGAACTCGAGATCGGTGAGCGGCTCACCATCGGGCTCGGCGGTCAACAACGTCGTGATGATGTCATCTCTCGGATCCTGACGGCGTTTCACTGCAATGTCTTCGGCGTAGCGGAACACCTCCAATGCGGCAGGTGCCCGGAACGGCAGCAGCCGGTACTCCTCGGTGTCCACCTTGTCGATGATCACCGGCGTGTATTCAGGGTCGGCGTTGGAGATCATCTGATCGCCCCAGGCCACCATCCGAGCAGCGTCTTCCTCCGGGATCCCGAGGAGCCGACACAGCATTCTGATAGGCAGCTCCCGGGCAATCTCGGTCACGAAGTCGAACTCACCAAGAGGCAGCACCCGGTCGAGCACCACTCCCACCAACTTGCGGAACGCGGACTCATAGGTCGCCGTCACCTTGGGGGTGAAGCCAGGCTGCACCAGCCGGCGCAGTCGCGTGTGTTCCGGCGGGTCGAACTCCATCATCGAACGTCGCGCCTCGAGCTCGTCGGGGTCCATCTCCTCGATGCGGATGCCGCGGGAGGCGGTGAACCGGCTGTAATCGCGGCTGACCTCGATGACGTCGGCGTGTTTCGTGACCGACCAGAACCCGGAGCCGTCTTCCTCGACCGTCCAAGAGACCGGCTCCTCTGTGCGCAGACGCTCGAATGCTGCGTAGGGGAATCCCTTCACATAAGTGTCGTGCGAGGTGATGTCGGCGTGGGGATCACCTGGTTCGGAGTCGAGCGGAAATGCCATGTCGTTCGGTTTCGAACTTAATCCCTATCGGTATTCCTTCGCGACCAGCAATATGTCTCTTGCCTGCTTCGGAACGTCGCGGCAGGCCAGGAGCGTTTTGTCATAGTGGTCGCACCGGAAGGCACGGGGTCTGATAGAGACCGGCCCGCAACAGGGCGGGGCGTCCTCTTCGTTGGTGCGGCTTTGGTGATGGTCATCGGGTTCGTCGTGCTCGGTGCGGTGAGCTCGAGTGATCGGGTGGCAGTGGTGGCGACGACGACCACCTCGACCACGCTGAGTGAGCCGGCACCTCCTGTAGATCCTGAACACTTCAGCGTCAGTCAGATTGTCACGGGTGAGCCATTGCAGTGGACCATGGCCGGAGAGTTCGATGGCTACCCGATCGGTCTGACTGAGCACGGGGACAACTTCTATCTGTTCACCACGCAGATCGACTCCCGCGGGTTGACCGCCTGGCGCTCCAGCGACGGCCTGGATTGGGTCCCGCTGGGACGCGTGATCGGCGATGAGTATCTGATCTCCACGGTCGTGTCCACGCCCCACGGTCTCGTGGCCGGAGGGCAGCGACGATACGAGCCAGGTCTGGTCATCTGGACGTCGGAGGACGGCACGCAATGGTCGATGGATGAGATTCCGAGCGACTCCGAGAACCCCTACCTGATGCAAACAGCAACTGCCATCGCCGGAACGGAAGACGGAACCCTGCTAATCGCGGTCACCACCGATCTCGACACTCCCCGGCTGATCGAAGACCGGCTTGGTGATGCCGGGATTGAAATCGACATGAGGCGCGCCACTTGGCGGGTGCAATGGGCTGGAGAACAAGGGCATGTTTTGCAGCTGGATGGGCCCCTGGGTCTGGACGTAACCGAGATCTCTCTCGATGACCTCGACCTCACCCTCGAGGAGCGGGAATGGGTGGCAAACGGCTTCGACCGCGCTCCACGGACCGATATCTGGGTGAAATATCCTGGCGCGAGCTGGCAACCGAGCGCGATCGAAGGTGCCCATACGATCTACTCGATCGTCAAACGTCCAAAAGGGGACTTCCTTGCCTTCGGGGACGGAGCGATCGGCCCCATCGCACAGGCTTCTCGAGACGGTCTCGACTGGACGTCGGCAACGGACGATTCGGTACCGATAGCTGTCAGCAGATGGGATGACTACCTCGCGGGTCTCGCCGTCACGGTTCGCCCGGACGTGCTGGTGTCCGACGACGGGAGAACCTGGGAAGCACTCGGCCTCGGCGAGCACTTTCCCCTGCCCATCTCCTGGGCAGCCACGACCCTGGGCGCCGGCGACAGTGGGTTGGCGTTGGCAGTGGAAGGTCTGCAATCCGCCGTCCCCACAGGGCAGATCGAGCTGCCGGTCCTGAGAACAGGGACAGATGCAATCCTCACTCTCGACTTCGAGGAGGGCGCGTTCGTCCTGGACACCGAGACCACCACCCTGACCTGGGATATGGCCCTGCCCGACGAAACAGGAGTCAATCAGCCCGGAATCGAGGTGAACCCCGGGGAACAATCAGTGCGCTTCTCCGATCCTGCAAGTGGCGAGCTACTCGCCGAGGTACCCGTGGCAGCGCTGCAACACGCACAAGCAGAGTATTTCGCGGACCGATTCCTTCGGAACATGCACAGGGCCTTCGTGTTCACGGCGAATGGGATCGATTGGACGATCCAGGACGTTGCATACGAGATCGGCAGCGGAGTCGTCATCGCTGAACTGGAAGTGGCCGAAGGGCGGGTCCTGGCGATAGTCGTCGAATCGGAGACTACAGGCCTGGTCGGGCCCTCGACCGCGCAGAGGATCGGCACACCGTTCCACATCTGGACAGCCGAGATCCCGTGATCACGCCAGACCACCGCGAGGAACCGCGCCGTCGACGTCCGAGCGGCACCATAGCGACGGCGGTCGGCCTCGCCGCGACTCTCGTCGGCGGGCTCCTGCTGGCCAGTCTGACCTCGCCTGATCCGGAGGCAATCGAGGCGGCCACGCCCACATCGACGACCTCGACAACGCTCGCGGATGTCGAACCGCCGATCGACCCAGACAACTTCTCGATCGAACAGATCGCTCGCGGTGAGCCCCTCGAGTGGGAATCCGCCCTCAGAGTCGTCGAGGGATACCCGATCGAACTCCTGTCCCACGACGGCTACCTGTATCTCTTCGCCACCGAGGTGCCCAACTTCTCAGGCTTCGAAAGGGGCGGGCTACGCGCATGGAGATCGCGCGACGGGATCAGGTGGGAGTCGCTGGGTCAGGTCATCGACGACAGCCACATGATCGGTTCCGTCTCGTCGACCGGGCAGGGCATGGTGGCTCTAGGTTCGGAGTCGGGTCGACCGGGTCTCGGTATCTGGATCTCTGAGGACGGAACGGATTGGATCGCTCATGAGATCTCGATAGAGGGTACCCCTCACCTAACCACCATCTACCCGAACACCGCCGGTGGCACTGATGACCTACTGGTCGTTTCCGGGTTTGTCGAGATCGACTATCTCGCGCCGCTCAGAGAAAAGCTCGGTGAGATCGCTGCCTACGGCTGGGGAGCCGACGTCATCGCAGGCGAACTCCTTTACACCCTCTATGGCCCCCTCGGATTGCCCCTTGCCGCCGTCTCGGGCGAAGAACTGGGTTTGAGCGACGAGGACCAAGAGACCATCACGGAGGCTGTCTCGTCGTTCGACGACGTCACTGCTGAAATCTGGGTGAGGCAAGGCGACTCGAATTTTCGGCGGGCAACGATTCCCGAGGCCACCTGGATTGACCGGATTGGGGCCACACCCGACGGGGAGATCTTCGTCCATGGTTGGGGCTCTCTGGGCGCCAGTTCGTGGAGTTCGACTGATGGAGTGGATTGGGAGGAGCTGCCTCGTCCATCGCACCAATACATCAACGAACGATGGGGTGATGCTCTCATCGCACCGAGCTCGAGCGGGGGCATCTCGATCCTGATGTCGTTAGACGGGGAGGAATGGGAGGACATCGGCCCTGCGGAGAACCTCCCCGGCTTGATTCAGTGGTGGACGGCGGCCCTGGCCGCTGGCCCGGGCGGCATTGCGATGAGCATCGAAGGGTGGGACGACAGCCAGCAGCCCTTCCCAACGCCGATGGGCTCGCAACCAGTGAGAATCGCCAATGGGGATGGCACACTCACCATCGACCACCAGTCGAGTCGGTACACGCTGGAAACCATTGACAGGACCTATATCTGGTCTTTCACCACCCAGGACGGAATCGAGGTCGACTTCGAGACGCCGTCGCTCCGGTTTCTCGATCCAGAATCCGGCGATCCAATCACCTCGTTCCCGCTGGAAGACATCGTGGACGCGCAGGGTGACGTCCTGACCATGGAACGAGAAGCAGTTACCAATCGATACGGCGTGTTCGCCTTCACTTCCGACGGGGAAGACTGGACCATCCAATCGATGGAAGACCTGGGTCCTGACGACTTCATCCATCTCCTGGCTCTAACCGACGAACACGTCGTCGCCACCGGCGTGGACAGTGCTGGCTACTTCCACCCGTCCTCCCCGCCGGGATTCGAGGTTTGGGTCGCGGCCGTCCCCTAGGCATTACCGTTGCCGGTGATGACCGAGCACCGCAGAATCCTTCTCGACGGACAAGCCGTCCAGGTGCACGTCGACGGAGACGAGTTGGTCACCGCCGATGGGACGCGGGTTCCGATCTCAGAAGCACACCATCTCCCACCCGTGGAGCCGACGAAGATCATCGCCACCCATCTCACCTACCGCTCCCGGGTCGAGGAGTTCATGGCCAAGCTGCCACCGGCTCCGACCTACTTCCACAAGACGACGAGCTCCCTGAACGCCCACATGGGCGAGGTGGTCCGACCCCGACGCTGCAAGTTCCTCAACTTCGAAGGGGAGATCGCCATCGTCATCGGTAAGAAGGCTTTCGATATCTCGCCCGACGAAGCAGCCGATCACATCGCGGGCTACACCATCGCCAACGACTTCGGGCTCCACGACTTCAGGGACACCGACGCCGGATCGATGCTCCGGGTCAAAGGTTCGGACACGCTGTGTCCCATAGGGCCCGGACTGGTCACCGACTGGGATTTCCAGGACAAGGGCATCCGCACCGTGGTCAATGGGGAGGTCAGACAATCGGGCAACACCTCCGAGATGGAATGGGACATGCACTATCTCGTGGCCGACATCGCCAGAACGATCACCCTGCTTCCGGGAGATGTCATCCTCAGCGGCACTCCGGCCGGATCGCGTCCCGTGGAGCCCGGCGACGAGGTGACCGTCGAGGTGGAAGGGCTGGGGGCCCTGACCAATAGAATCGTCGAAGGAAGCGTGGCAGTCAGGTCCGACGTCGGAGCCCAACCCAGCGAGTCCGAAGAGGTCGTCTCCACCGCCCTCGGCGGGGACTGGGAGTTCCGCGGGGTCCGGGCACCCCGTGGAAGTGGAGCCGAGCACTACGAATCGGAGCTGAGCCAATGAACCTGGTTGGTGTCACATCGTGGCGGAGACGTCTCGAGACCTTCTACGGTCCCGACACGCTCCAGACCCTGTCCACCTACTACACCGATGCACTGGTCGCTGCGGACATGGTGCCGGTCATGTTCCCCGCCGCGCTCGACCCGGCCGACGCCGATCGGCTCGTAGCCACCGTCGATGGGGTCGTGCTGTCTGGCGGAGACGACGTCGATCCATCCACATACAGTGCCGAGAACACCGGTTCGAAGCGATCCAGCACCGCGGTCGACAGGTTCGAGATCGCTGTGCTCGAGGCAGCACGCGCACAAGGCACGCCCGTTCTCGCTATCTGTCGCGGACTGCAAGTGGTGAACGTCGCCCTCGGCGGCACTTTGCGTCAGGAGGTCACTTCCGAAGATGGAGTCCATGACCTCATCGGGGATGACCACGAGGAGTTGAACGCCCGCCGTCACGTGGTCAGGTTCGAGGCCGGGTCGATCCTGAGCGGGGTCTACGGATCAGCAGAAGCAAAGGTGAACACCCTCCATCATCAGGGCCTGGACCGCTTGGGCGAAGGGCTGATCGTCGAGGGCCGCTCCGATGACGGGCTCATCGAGGCTGTCCGATGGGACGGTGACTGGTGGATGCTGGGCGTGCAATGGCACCCGGAGCGTCTCGAGGGGGACCATCAAAGGCTGTTTGAGATCTTCCGGGATCAGCTGGGACGCGAATGAGACGTTGTGCCTCCCATATATGGGAGCCACAGCATTAGGAAGCGGTAACCAACTCGGGGGTGAGGGCGTCGGCGATTTCGGCGAGGCGGGCGGGTATCACCCGGTAGTGGACCCAGCGGCCGCGGCGTTCTCCTTCGACCAGGCCGGCCTCTCGCAAGACCTTGAGATGATGGGAGACGGTGGGCTGGGAGAGCTCGAGCGGTGCCTCGAGATCACATCCGCACGACGTTCCGCCAGGGGCGGCGATCAGCATCGAGATGATGCGCAGCCTGACCGGGTCGGCGAGCGCAGCCAGCACCGGGGCCATGGCCTCCGCTCGCAACTCGTCTATCTCGCCTTCATGAAGAGGGGTGCAGCAGATCTCCATTACGCCAGGATACCGGCACTCATTGACAAAGATCAATATATCGACCATGCTCGATGTATCGAAGTCCCTCTATCTGTCCAAAGGAGGCATGATGACTCTTCGAAACACCGATCCCGGTGGATGCTGCGGCGGCTCTGGCTGCGATTGTTGCTGAAACCGGATCGATCAGGAGGCGCTGCTCACCCGAGCAGCGCCTCCGCCGCCTGGCCCTCGGCGCACTCGGCGAGTATCGGGCAGAATTTGCACCAGGGCCCGCCATGGCGAGGGAGGGGCTCCCCGCTGCCCCAGGCGTGTCGGATCTCATCGACGAGCTGCCCGACTTCACCGGCGACCCGGTTCACGTCCCCTGCAGAGGGAACCGTGCGATACCTCTCCCCCGTCTTCACCGAGACTGCCTCGACATATGCGGGCATCTCCTCACGGTCGAGGGCCCATAGCAACGAGTAGAACATGAGCTGGTCCTCGGCTTCGCCCACCTCTCCGGTCTTCCAATCGACCAACCGATGGCCCCCGAGGTCCTCCCGGTAGACCGCGTCGATGGTCCCCACGAGTCGCACCCCATCATCATTCTCGAACTCCATCGTCACCTCCGAGCCGTCGAAGCCCTCACCTGGCAACTTGGTGAATCGCTCGTAGAGACCCCTGACCTCTTCGATCACCCCGGCCAGCGCCGACGGTTTGAGGGCGAGCCCGGCGAGCTTGTGGTTCAGATTGGAGGCGCCGATCTCCTCGCGACACGCCTGGACGAACTCATGACTGGCGATCGGGCCGGCTGTGAGATGCCGGGCGAAGATTCGGTGCGCGAGGCTTCCGAGGAAGGCCGGTCTAGAGTCCGGACCATATATTCCCTGGAGCCGCGCGTTGGCGCTGTCCGGGCACTTCTTCCACGCCACATACGTTGATGCCGAGAGACGCACCGCGTCGCCCGGGATCACATGAGGAATCGAGACCAACATCCCAGCCGAGCGTATACCCAATCTGTCTGGCGGTGGATTCCTCTAATGGTCCTGGCTCAAGTACGATTCGACCTGCACGGTTCGGGCCGGATGGGGTGGCCCTCCAGATGAAGAAGCAACTCTCCTTTCCTATCCATCCACTGCTCGCCGCGGTCATTGTCGTTGGTGGCCTATTCGGGATCCTGCTCAGCGCCTATGGAATCACCCGTTGGGCATCCAAAGGAGAGGTCATGGGCCGGGTTCAAGTAGCCGAGGCCGAGCTGGGAGGGCGGACCCGAGAAGAGGCTCTCGACTCGATCAAAGCTCTCGAGATCGGTCGGCTCGCCCGGGTTGCCGGTTTCGTCATCGACGGGAACGAGGTCGAGCTCGAGCCCGGGTACACGGGCCTGGACATCGACGAAGAGGCGATCGTGGCCGAGGCGATGGCAGTAGGTCGTGAGGGGAACTTCGCCAACCAGTTCCTGTATTGGATTGCGAACATCTTCTCGACTGCCGAGATCGAGCTCGGAGGCACCTTGAGCGAAGTGGCCGTGAACGAGATCTTCGATGATTGGGATACTCGGGTCATCGACAAGCCGATCCAGCCCGGGTCGGTGGAAATGGAAGACGGCGAACTGGTGGCAGTCTATCCCCGGACGGGAGTCGGGGTGGACCGAGAGGTGGCCTCCGCCATCCTGCTCGAGACGGTTCTCGCTGAGGATCGGAACACACGTGAGATACCTACCGTCACAGTCGAGCCTCTGCTCACCCGCGCCGATGTCGACCGGGCCCTGGAAGAAGCGAGGCAGATGCTCGCTGGGCCGATCACCCTCACGTACCAGGACCGATCAACAGTTGTCGAGGTGGGCCAGCTCCAGGAGGCGTTCCTCTCCCGGACCGTGAGCAACAGCCCCCCGCGGATTGTCAACACCTTCGATCCAGAGGTCATCGACAGCTTCCTCGACCCGGTCAGAGCGGAATTCGAGGCGGAGCCCGTGAATGCCCGCCTCCGGGTCAACGACGATCACACCGTCTCCGTTGTGCCGGGTAGCAACGGAACCCGAATCGACGCGGAGGAGGCTGCTGACCGTCTCTATGAAGCCAGCCAGACCAGCTCGCGTACCGCCGAGCTACCGATTGTCGAAGGAGCCGAGCCGGAGATCACCACCGAATACCTGGAGGGGCTCCGGGTGGAGCACCTCGTGTCTCAATTCACCACGTACCACGGCTGCTGTGAGCCCCGGGTCACCAACATCCATCTCATGGCGGATGCCATCGACGGGACACTGGTCCTCCCCGGAGAGACCTTCAGCATCAACGGGCATGTCGGGGAGCGGACCGTGGAGAAGGGATACCTCGATGCCGGGTCGATCGTCGCTGGTGAGATCGTCGACACCATCGGTGGAGGTGTCAGCCAGTTCGCCACCACTTTCTATGGCGCGGTGTTCTGGGGCGGATACGAGGACGTGGAGCACCAGCCGCACTCTTACTACTTCTCCCGGTACCCCGAAGGGATCGAAGCCACGTTGTTCTGGCGATCAATCGACCTCAAGTTCCGCAACAACCGCGAGCACGCCGTCCTCATCCGAACCTCGTACAGCGACACCTCGATCACGGTGCGTTTCTACGGCTTCAACGATGGCCGGACTCTCGTGGGTGAGCAGAGCGGTGGAGACACCCACGTGAGCGTGGCGAACGAAGGGGGCTCCGACGCATTGCACGTGAAGTGGGACAGATCGGAGCGCTACAACATCACCCCGCCGGGCGATCCAGAATACCGACCGAATCCGGATCTGGGCGTCGACCAACAGGACCAGGTGCAGAGCGAGGCCGAGGGTTGGTCGATCGATGTCATCCGAAGGATCCTCAGAGGTGGCGAAGAGCTGATCTCCGAAGAGACCTGGCCGGTGCGCTACCGGCCGCAGAAAGCCATCATCGAGGTGCACCCCTGCAAGGTCCCTGGAACGAGCACTCCGTGCCCCACGACGACCACCACCACAACGGTGCCTTCCACCACGACTACCGCTCCACCACCCGAGACCACGACCACCCCGCCTCCCGACGATGGGGGCGGCTAGGCCCTACTCCTCCTCGTCGGGGTAGTAACGGAGGAACGAGCCAATGACGTCGGCGACGACTCCGGCAGAGTCCTCGCTCCAACCGCCGGGGCGACGGACCGTCACCGTGTTCTGCAACACGTAGACGTAATCGACGTCGAGATCGAGGGAGAAGAGTCTCCGGGCAAGGACGCCCGGAACCCCATGAGGCTCCGAATCGGGCGTGATCGTGTGGCCATCCTGGCCGGTGAAACTGCGGTCGGTGTCGATGACCAGGACGTCACCCATGGTCACGCTCTCTTTGATTACTACATCTTGGCCCATGTGTGTGGGGAGATTAACCCTCGTGGTCTCATCCACCCAGCGAACCGGGCAGCGCACCGATCTCGTGGACCTTCACCAGATTGGTGGAAGCCTGGAAGTTGGGGGGCACCCCCGCCACCATCACCACTGTTTCACCAGGCGAGCAGACGCCTTCATCGGCCAGGACCGCGGCCGCGGCCGCGATCTCATCATCGGTGTACTGAGCACGCTCGAAGGCATGAGGCTGAATGCCCCAGAACAGCGCCATCCGACGACGGGTGGTGGTGTTCGGCGTGAAGGCAACCACACGCTGGGGCGGGCGGTACTTGGAGATGAGACGGGCGGTGCTTCCAGTTTCGGTGAAGGCGACGATGGTCTTAGCTCCCACGTTCTTCGCTATCGCCGTCGCCGCCTGGGCGACGGCCGAAGCGACATCGTTCTCCCCGACGACGAACGGGACGGCGCTCTGCTCTTGCAGAGTGCCTTCTTCGATGGTCTGACAGATCCTGGCCATGGCGCGAACCGTCTCCGCGGGATGGTCTCCGATGGCGGTCTCCCCGGAGAGCATGACCGCGTCGGTCCCACCCATCACGGCGTGGGCGACGTCGGTGACCTCAGCCCGTGTCGGGCGGGGGTTGTGGGTCATCGACTCCAACATCTCAGTCGCGGTGACGGCCACCCGACCGGCGGCGTTGGCCCGCTTGATGATGTCGCTCTGGATGAGGGGCAGACGGTCGAGCGGCAACTGCACGCCCAGATCGCCTCGGGCCACCATCACACCGAATGAGACCTTCAGGATCTCGTCGAGGTTGTCGAGAGCCTGAGCGAGCTCGATCTTGGCGATGATGGGAACCTCGCCGGCCAACACGGCCACAGCCTCCACATCGGATCCAGTGCGGACGAAAGAGGAGGCCACGAAGTCGACGCCCAGCTCACGACCGAAGGCGAGATCGGCTTCGTCCTTGGGAGTCACGTTCCCGACCGAGAGGCTGCTGTCGGGGAAAGCCACACCCTTGTGGTCGCTGAGCACACCGCCGTTGACCACGCGGGCCCGCAGTGCCTGGTCGGTTCGACCCACGACTTCACAGGAGACCAGGCCATCGGCGAGGATGACCCGGTCACCCGGATTCACATCAGACAGCAGGGCGTCATAGCCGACCGGTATTCGACCTTCTTCACCTCGACCCGCACCCGGGACGAGATCTACCTCACTGTCGGTTTCTAGGTTGATGACTCCGCCGGGGAACTCGCCCACCCGGAGCTTGGGACCCTGGATGTCCTGCATGATGGCGACGGTGCGACCGGAGTCTCTGGCGGCTTGCCGTACCCAGTCGTGGAACTGTCGGTGAAGGTCGTGACCGCCGTGAGAGAAGTTGAGGCGGGCAACGTCCATCCCGGCGTCGATCAGGGATCTGACCCCCTGTAGGCTGGCCACCGAGGGGCCAAGTGTCGCGATGACTTTGGTCTGCCGCATTTCCAGCATTCAAGCCAACGACACGGGAATTCAAAGAATTTGGCGAACCCAGGGTTGTGAGCGTCGAGCGACGCTGTGAGCCCTGGGTTCGCTCGGTGTCAGTCCAACAGCTTCTTGGTGATCAACTCGTTGACGACCCTGGGGTCGGCTTTTCCTTGCGTGGCCCGCATGACCTGACCGACGAGGAACCCGACGACCTTCTGCTCCCCCGCCTGGAAGTTGGCGACTGCGTCGGGGTTGGCCGCCAGTGCCTCGTCCACGGCGGCCTCCAGGGCGGACATGTCGGAGATCTGGACCAGGTCACGTGAGGCGGCGACATCGCGGGGATCGCCATCACCGGCGAGCACCCCCTCCAGTACTTCCTTGGCGGCAGATGAGGAGACGGTGCCGTCATCGGTCATCGCCACCAACTCGGCCAGTTGCTCTCCCGACAGGGAGATCTGCTCGGGATTCGACTCGGTGCGGCGCAGCCACGCGGTGACTTCGCCGGTCAGCCAGTTGGCGGCCGACCTGGCGGGCGCACCCGCGGTCACCGCCGTATCGAAGATCTCCCGCAACACAGCCGGTGTATCGGAGAGGATCCCGGCCAGATCGACCTCGAGACCGGCCTCCAGGTAACGGGAACGGCGAGCTGCGGGCAACTCGGGCAAGCCGGAGCGGATCGTCTCGACCCAGGAGCGATCCATATGCATCGGAACCAGGTCGGGCTCGGTGAAGTAGCGATAATCCGACGACCCTTCCTTGGTACGCATGGAGTGGGTCACAGCCGACTCCTCGTCCCAGTGGCGGGTCTCCTGGACCAGCACGCCGCCCGACTCGAGCACGTCGATCTGCCGTTCGATCTCATGGGCGACCGCTCGCTCCAGAGAGCGGAATGAGTTCATGTTCTTGATCTCGACCTTTGTCCCGTACTCATCCCGGCCGGTGGGGCGGACCGACACGTTGGCGTCGAAGCGAATGGAGCCCTCCTCGAGTCTGGCGTCGGACACACCCAATTCGGCCACCAGGGAGCGCAATTCCTGGGCATAGGCCCGTGCCTCGGCAGCACTCCTGATGTCAGGCTTGGAGACGATCTCGACGAGAGGAACGCCGGCTCGGTTGAAGTCGAGGAGCGTCGACTCGGCGGCATGGATACGACCGCCCACACCGACATGGATCGACTTGCCGGTGTCCTCTTCCATATGCGCACGCTCGATGCCGACACGCCGAGTTTCTCCATCGACTACGACGTCGAGGTGCCCTTCGCGACAGACCGGCACGTCGAACTGGGATATCTGATAATTCTTGGGGAGATCGGCATAGAAGTAATTCTTCCGGTGAAACACTGAGCGCTCGGAGATCTCGCAGTTCAGCGCCAGGCCGATGGCCATGATCCAGTCGATGGCGGTGCGGTTGGGCACCGGCAGGGCACCGGGAAGACCGAGGCATACCGGGCACACATTGGTGTTGGGCTCGTCACCGAACGAGACCGCACAACCGCAGAACATCTTGGACCTCGTCATGAGCTCGACGTGCACCTCGATGCCGATGACAGGTTCCCACGCCGTCACCCCGCCACCTCCTCGAGGACGGGCCGGGCGGTGAAACCGGCAAGACGCTCGACCTCGGCGGCAACCTGGAACATCACCGTCTCCCCCAAAGCCGGAGCCATCACCTGGAATCCAACCGGAAGTCTCTCGTCGTCGATGTGCACCGGGACCGAAATACCGGGGTGGCCCACCAGGTTGAGTGGGTTGGTGCAGATGTCGGTCAGATACATCGAGAGCGGATCGTCGACCTTTTCGCCCGCCCGGAAGGCGACGGTGGGACTAGTCGGCGAGACCAGCACATCGACCTCTCGATATGCGGCCCCGAACTCATCGCGGAGAGCGGCGCGCACCCTCTGCGCCTGGCCGTAGAAAGCGTCGTAATACCCCGCTGACAGCGCGTAGGTGCCCAATAGGATGCGACGGGTGACCTCCGGGCCGAAGCCTGCGGCCCGTGTCCTCGCCATGAGTGTCTCCGTGGTCGCGCCCTCGGCGCGATTGCCGTAGCGGACGCCATCGAAACGAGCCAGATTCGCCGACGCCTCGGCCGGGGCCACCAAGTAGTACGCCGACAGGGCGATATCCACCGTGGGCAAGGACACTTCGACCACTTCGGCTCCCGCCCCGGCCAGCCTGTCGAGCATCGTCGCCATAGCCTCCTCCACCGCGGGCTGGTAGCCCTCGCCGGCGAACTCCTCCACCACTCCGACCTTCAAGCCCTCCACACCGGACTCGAGGCCGGCGAGGAGGTCCGGATACTCTCCCCTGTAGGACGTGGCGTCGAGGGGGTCGTGACCCCAGACGGTCTCCAGTGTCAGAGCGGCATCGGTGACGGACTTGGAGAGTGGGCCGATCTGATCGAGCGAAGAGGCGAATGCGATCAGCCCATATCTGCTCACGGTGCCGTAGGTGGGCTTGACCCCGACGGTCCCTGTGAGTGAGGCCGGCTGGCGGATCGATCCCCCGGTGTCCGATCCCAGGGCGCCGAAAGCCGACCCGGCGGCGACGGCCGCAGCCGAACCGCCCGACGACCCGCCAGGAACGCGGCTGATGTCCCACGGGTTGAACGACGGCCCGTATGCCGAGTTCTCGGTGGAGGAGCCCATCGCAAACTCGTCGAGATTGGTCTTGCCCACGATCACCGCACCGGCATCCCGAAGACGGGTGACCACAGTGGCGTCATATGGGGGGACATAGCCGGCAAGGATCTGGGAGGCCGCGGTGGTCTCCAGGCCCCGGGTGCACATGTTGTCCTTGAGCGCTATCGGGACGCCGTGCAAAGGGCCTTTGTCGTCGCCCGCCGCCAGTGCTTCGTCGGCTGCCTCGGCCGCGGCGCGGGCACCTTCCCGGTCCAGCGTGAGATAGGCATGAAGCTGGGCCTCGGTCTTGTGGGCACGGTCGAGGACGGCATCGAGGAGCTCGACTGCGGTCGTCTCCCCGGCGCGCAGCCGAGCGCGGGCATCGACGATGGTCAGCTCGTGGAGAGCCGGTTCCATCTACTCCCCCTCCAACGTGGGGGGTACGACGAAGTAGCCGTCCCTGGCTTCAGGCGCCTGGGCCAGCACCTCGTCACGGTCGAGGGAAGGCTGGATCACGTCCTCGCGGTACGCGTTCTCGAACTCGAGCGGATGGGAAGCCTCGACCGCGGGGTCGCCTTCCAGAGACTGCACCCTGGCGGCATGGTCGAGGATGGCTCCCAGCTGAGTCTTGTAGCCCTCGAGCTCTTCTTCGGTCAGGTCGAGACGGGCGAGACGGGCGACGTGGGCAATGTCGATTTCTACGGGCATGAACGAGCGAGTGTAGGAAACCCGCCCGAGAACCTACGAGAGCACGGTGGCGAGGGCGTCGTACGCCCATCGGAGATCGTCGAGGGCGATCGACTCGCCCGGCTTGTGGGCGAGAGCCGTCTCCCCGGGGCCGAAGTTGACCGCCGGTATGCCCCGTCCTGCCATCTGCGCAACATCGGTCCAGCCCTGTTTGTGGGATACCGTCGCACTGGCGGCCTCGGCGAGGATCTGGAAGAGGGGGTGGCTCGTCACCGGGTAGGCGGCGGGCGCGGTATCGGCCACCTCGAACTCGTCGGCGATCTCGCAGAGGGTGCGGAGACGGGCAACCGCTTCGTCGAGGCTTCGATCAGGGGCGAAGCGATAGTTCACGTTGAGGTCGAACCGGGAGGGGATGATGTTGTTGGCAACTCCCCCCGATGCCTTCGTGACCGATACGACTTCCTTGAACTGCAGTCCTTCTATCGGATGCACCTCCGGCTCCAGCACGTCCATCAACGTCAGGAACCCACCCGCCCGAGTGACGGCGTTGACTCCGAGCCATGGCCGGGCAGAGTGCGCCGCCTCGCCCAGAAACGTCACAGTGGCGTTGACCGAGCCCTGGCACCCGGCATGCATCTCCCGGTTGGTCGGCTCCATCACGATTGCCGCATCGGCATCTGCCAAACCGGGGATGGCGTCGAGCACGGGGCCCAGGTCGTTGCCGGCCATAGGCCCTTCCTCGCCTGCGTAGAAGATCCCGATCGCTCGCTCGGTGCCGAGATCCTCTAGTAGATGGATCATCACCGCCAGCCCGCCCTTCATATCGGTGGCCCCGAGGCCGAAAAGACGGTCGCCCTCGATCCGGGGGCCGACATGGCCCTGAGGCGGAACCGTGTCGAGATGCCCGGCGAGCAACACCCTCCCCGGTCTCGCCTCCCCGACCACCAGGGATTTGTTCACGGTCTGCAGCGGCAACCCGGCGAGACGTTCGGCGATGGCGTCGCGAATCCTCGTCTCGGTTCCTGTCTGTGATGGGATGTCGACGAGCCAAGCCAGGGTAGAAGTCAGGGTGTCGGGTTCGGTCACCACGGGCCACGAAACTACTCTGCCCAGACGTGAACAACGACTCCGCCAAAGCGGTCGGGCTCGCCACCTATTCGGGAGAGAAGGTCCTCGACGTCTGGTATCCCGACCCCACCGACACGAGCGCGGATCTCTCCAACATGGCCATGGCCGACGAGCCCCGCAAAGTGGAGACCCGGGTCGTGGCCACCACCATCGACGATCTCTCCCAGCCCCCGTCCGACCCGGCTGACGCCTATCTACGCCTCCACCTTCTCTCCCACCGGGTCTACAAGCCACATGACATCAACGTCGACGGCATCTTCGGTGCCCTCAACAACGTCGTGTGGACCTCCGAAGGTCCCTGTGACGTCGATAGTTTCACCACCGTGAAGCAGCTGTTGATCGGTGCAGGCCGACCTCCGATGGTGAGATCGGTTGACAAGTTCCCCCGAATGGTCGACTACGTGATCCCCTCCGGAGTGCGCATCGCCGACGGCGACCGGGTGCGACTCGGGGCGTATCTCGGTGAGGGAACCACGGTGATGCACGAAGGCTTCGTCAACTTCAACGCAGGCACCCTCGGCACCTCGATGGTGGAAGGACGTATCAGCTCCGGGGTCCTCGTCGGTGACGGCTCCGATGTCGGCGGCGGTGCTTCGATCATGGGCACTCTCTCGGGCGGCGGCACCGAGGTGATCAGCATCGGACAGAACTGCCTCCTCGGCGCCAACTCCGGCATCGGGATATCCCTGGGCGACGGATGTGTGGTCGAGGCCGGCCTCTACGTCACGGCGGGCACGGTGATCACCCTGCCCGACGGGAAGACAGCCAAAGGACGCGACCTGTCCGGCGTCAACGACATGCTGTTCCGGCGCAACTCCGTCTCCGGAGCCGTTGAGGCCCTGCCCCGCAGCGGGTCCTGGGGTGGGTTGAACGAGGCACTGCACGTCAACTGATGCCATACCGCCTGATCTACGTCGGTCTTGCCCTGGTCGGGATTGCCGCCATAGCTCTCGGGATCGCGCTGTCGCCAGATGGTGAGGAGATCGAGCTCCCTGGCCCCATCGAAGCGGTCTCGCCCTCCCCCGGCTCCCAGGTGCCGAGACAAGCGATCCTCGAGATCGATCTCGAGGTCGGCTACGAGGCCGACATCGCCGTCGACGGCTGGCCGATCAACGATGCGACCTTCGTGGAGCCAACCGGCGTCTATCGGTGGTCTCCTCACCCCAACCACCCGACGATCACTGAATGGACACCGGGAGAGCACACCATTCGGATCACCTGGAACACCTATACGGGGCTTCCTGACACCGGCAACTTCGAGTGGACCTTCAGGGTGGGCTGAGTCTGCTCTGCTCGCGAGCATTCCGGGGCGCCACGCCCTGTTCGCGAGGGAGAGGATCGGTGACTAGTCGAGTACGGAGAGTCCCCGCTCCAGCAGCTCCTTGAAGGTGTCCCCGTCGATGATGGGGATCCCCAGCTCCTCGGCCTTGGCGGTCTTCGAGGCACCCGGCGATTCACCGACGACGAGCGCTGTTGTCTTCCCCGAAACCGAGCCTGTCGCCTTGCCCCCGAGTTGTTCGATGGCGGTTTGGGCCTCTTCCCGGGTGAGACCTTCGATGGTCCCCGACACGACGAAGGTGGCACCTGCGAGCAGGTCGGAGACGACATCTTCAGGGGGCTCCTCGCCGAGCCGGACACCCGCCTCACCCAGCTTCTCGACGAGCGCCCGGTTGGCCGAATCCGACGACCACTCGGCGACACCGGCTGCGATCTTCGGGCCGATGCCTTCGATGGCGGCAATCTCCTTTTCGCCAGCGTCCATGAGCCGGCGCAGGTCGCCGAAGTGGCGTACGAGCATTCTGGCGACCGTTCCCCCGACATGGCGGATCCCCAGGGCCGTGAGCAACCGGGCCACCGGACGATCCTTGGCCTCATCGATGGCGGAAGCCAGGTTGCCGACCGAGATCTGACCCCATCCCTCGATGTCGAGCAACTGACCGGTGTCGAAGGTGAAGATGTCCGCAGGGTCGGTGATCCAGCCCTTGGCAAGGAGGAGATCGATGGTCTTGTAGCCCATGTGCTCGATGTCCATACCCCCGCGGTTGGAGAAGTGGAAGAGCCACTCCCGAACCCGCGAGGGGCACTCGAACCCGCCCGTGCATCTGGCCACCGCCTCGCCCTCCGGTCGGACTATGGGATTGCCGCAAAACGGGCAGTTGGCCGGCATCGACCATTTCTTCTCGTCGCCGGTGCGTGCCGCAACCACCGGGCCGACGACCTCGGGAATCACGTCACCGGCTCGTCTCACGATCACCTGATCGCCGATGCGAACGTCCTTGAGCTGAACCTGATCCTCGTTGTGGAGGGTGGCCATGCCCACGGTGGCGCCTCCGACGAACACCGGTTCGAGGACCGCAAATGGCGTTGCCGCGCCGGTTCGGCCGATATTGATCTGGATGTCCTTGAGGGTCGTGATCTGCTCTTCGGGTGGGAACTTGTACGCGATGGCCCAGCGGGGAGCCTTCGCCGTGTACGCGAGGGCCTCCTGCTCGGCCAGAGAGTTGACCTTGATGACGACGCCATCTGTCTGATAAGGCATGTCGTGCCGCTCGGCCTCGGCTTTGTTCACATACTCGAAGACCTCGTCGATGGTCTCCAACACCCGGGTGGTCGGGTTGGTGCGGAGCCCTGCGCTCCTCAAGTAGTCGAGTGTCTCGGAATGGGTCGAGAAATCGGGGCCGCCCTCGATCAGCCCGAGCTGATAGATCCAGATGCCCAGCTTCCGCCCGGCGGTGATGGCGGGATCCTTCATCCGGACACTCCCCGCCGCGGCGTTGCGGGCGTTGGCGAACACCGCCTTTCCCTCCTCGAGCTGTCGGTCATTCAGGGCATCGAAGGCTGAGTAAGGCATGTAGACCTCTCCGCGGGCTTCGAGGACCGATGGCACTTCGTCGCCGAGCAGACGGAGCGGGATCGAATCGAGTGTTCTCAGGTTGGCGGTGACATCCTCACCTGTGCTGCCGTCTCCGCGCGTCGCCCCGGTTTCCAACACACCATCGCGATAGGTGAGCACCACGGCGAGCCCGTCGATCTTCAGCTCGCAGACATATCCCGACGGCGCTCTCCCCAACTGGCGCTCCATGCGCGCCTCCCAGGCCGCCACCGTCTCCCGGGATTCGGCATTGTCGAGGGAGAACATGGGCCGGAGATGGGTGACAGGGCGGAACAGCTCGCCCACCGGGATGCCCACACGCTGAGTCGGGCTGTCCGGCGTGACCAAATCGGGGTGCTCCTCTTCCAGGGCAATCAACTCGCGCAGCAAGGAGTCGAATTGAGCATCCGAGATGATGGGCTCGTCGAGCACGTAGTAGCGGTGGTTGTGCTCCCGAATCTGAGCGCGCAGTTCTTCGATGCGGAGACCTGGGTCAGTCATCTGATCGACGTTACCGCCGCCCCGTGTCGGGTTTCAGGCCGCTGAACACCTCGGTCCGGTACTCCACGGTGGCTACCCCTCCCCAGCGATCGACATCGGTGGCCAGAGCGTCGAGAAGATGGGTGCGCGCCGGCTCCTCCAGCATCATGTGGTCGCTGTAAGTCGAATAAAGGGCCCGATATCGGTCTGCAGTCAGCTCCTCCGACCAGCTGTGGGTGAATCTCTGCGTTTCCACGAAGCCTGCCGCAACCATGTCGGCGCACCAGTCATGGTCGTCGCGGCGCTTGATCCGCTCGTCCCTCTCGGCGAGCAGGTGCGGGGCATGACGTGCATACAGGTCACGATGCCGGCCATAGCGATCCACCGGGATGTTCCACAGCAAAGACAACACACCACCAGGACGAAGTGTCGACAGCGCTTTTGGGAAGCCGACTTCTCGATCGACCCAGTGCCAGGCCTGTGCCGCGTAGATGAGGTCCTGCGAGTCGGCCCGGCCATCCCAGTCCTCGAAGGTGGTCACCGTCACGGTGACACCAGGAAGCTGTCTCGATTCGAGTATCGCCGCCATCTGAGCGGAGGGTTCGAGACAGGTTAGGCGGAGGCCGGCTCGCGCCATCGCCGTGGTGGCCTTGCCGGTGCCCGCTCCAACTTCGAGAGCGTCACGGGCCGTGATCAGGCTGAGGACGTGGTCGATGACCGCACCGGGGTACGAGGGGCGCGCCTCGTCGTAGGTCAGGGCATCCCGACCGAAGATGACCGCGCGTGACCCGTCGACCACGCTCACCGAGCCGTGGCGATGAGAGCGCCGCCGAGCACGACGTCGCCGTCGTAGAAGGCGACCGTCTGACCGGGTGCGATCGCCTCCTGGGGCTCGTCGAAGATCAAGGAGGACTCGGTCAACCAGCCGGAAACCGTCTCCCCGTGCGCCCGATATTGGGCCATCACCGGCCGGTCGCTGCCGGAGCCCCGCGACCAGGTCAGCTTCTCCAGCCCGATCTCGCTGACGGCGAGCTCCTCACGGCTACCGACTACGACTGTGGATGTGCCGGCTTCGATTCTGATGACAAAGCGCGGCTCGCCGACGGCGACACCGAGGCCGCGACGCTGGCCGACGGTGAACCCGACGACGCCGTCGTGCACTGCCAACGCACGACCGTCGGAGTCGACCACCGAGCCCGAAGCGAACACCTCGGGTGCCACATCGTGGAGAAAGCCGCGGTAGTCCCGGTGGCCAACGAAACAGATATCCATCGACTCGGCCTTGGTCGCTGTCCGCATCCCCATGTCGGCGGCGAGGGCGCGGACCTCCTGCTTGGTCAGCTCACCAACCGGGAACCGGGTCCGGGACAGCTCTCGCTGGGTGAGCATCGAGAGCACGTAGGATTGGTCCTTGGCGGAGTCTCTGCCCCGCAACAGCTGCCAGGCCCCGTCGACTTCGCGGCTGCGGGCGTGGTGGCCGGTGACGAGCACTTCACATTCGAAGTCGTCGAGACGAGAGAGGAGCCGATCGAACTTGACGGTCCGGTTGCACTCGATACAAGGATTGGGGGTCCGCCCGGTGGCGTAGTCGTTGACGAATCGATCGACGACGCCATCGCGAAAGTCGTCGGTGTGGTCGAGGACGTAGTACGGGATGTCCAACTGGGCGGCCACACGTCGGGCGTCCTCGGCGTCGGAGACGGTGCAGCATCCCGCGGTGGGCGCTTCACCCTTGGGCCCTGACCAGAGTTTGAGGGTCACCCCCATCACGTCGTGACCCGCTTCCTTCATCAGGGCGGCGGCGACCGAGGAGTCGACTCCCCCGGACATTGCAGCCAGAACCTTCACTGTTTCATCTCAGTCGGGACACGATGTCGCTGACGATCGTCGCGGCCCGGTCGGCCTCGTCCAATGTCGAAGTCCAGCCGAAGGTGAACCGCACGCTCTCCCGCGCCTGGTCCGGGGTCAACCCCATTGCCTCGAGCACGTGCGATACCGTCGCTGCGCCCGACTGGCATGCCGAGCCCGCCGAAGCAGCGACACCGCTCTGATCCAAGAGCATGAGCAGAGTCTCGTTGCGCACACCGGGAAACCGAACATTGAGATGGTGACTCGACCGTCCTGTCCTCGGGGTGTTGACCACGACATCCCCGACCTCATCGACGAGTCGCCGCTCCATGTGATCCCGAATCGCCCTGATCTCCGTCTCGAATCGCTCCCGGTCGTCGAGAGCAGACTCGACCGCGGTGGCGATACCGACGGCAGAGGCAACATCGTGGGTTCCCGACCTTCTACCCAGCTCCTGGCCTCCACCGTGGATGACCGGCTCAAGGGTTGTGCCCTCCCGGACATAGAGGATGCCAGCGCCCTTGGGCCCACCGAACTTGTGGGCCGAGATGGTCAACAAGTCGATACCCGACTCGTTGACGTCGATGGCTTCGCAACCGAAAGCCTGCACCGCGTCGGTGTGAAACAAGACCTCGGGGTTTACCCGCTTCACCGCTTCGCAAAGGGCGGCGGTGTCCTGAACCGTCCCGGTCTCGTTGTTGACCATCATGACCGAGACCACGGCGCTGTCGTCGTTGACGGCACCGGCGATCTCGTCAGGATCGACACGGGCTTCGGCGTCTACCCCGACGATGGTGACCGGCATGCCCAGCCGTTTGAGGAAGTCTGCGGTCTCCAAGACCGCCTCGTGCTCTATCGCAGAGGTCACCAGCCCCTGACGGGGAGCGCTGTTGAGGACAGCGCCCTTGATGGCGAGATTGTCGCTCTCTGTCCCCCCGGAGGTGAAGACGACCTCCAGCGGTCTGGCGCCGATGACGGAAGCGACTCTCTCGCGAGACTCCTCCAGGGCGTTCTTGGCGATGCGCGACACTCCATGGACCCCCGAGGGATTGCCGAACGCCTCGCTGCCATATGGCGCCATGGCCTCCCAGACTTCGGGTCGCATCGGTGTGGTTGCAGCATGATCGAGGTAGATCATCACCTCGATATTGTCGCATGGAGCGCGATGACACGCATAGTGGTTTCAAAGAGGATGACGGTTCCCCAGCCGGGAGTGTGGGAGGCCATTGCCGACCTCGGCTCTCACCCGGAGTGGATGAAAGACGCCAGGTCGCTGGTATTCGTCGGCGATCAACGTCGAGGCGCCGGGACACGGATGAAGGTGAGGACGAAAGTCGGTCCGCTCCTGACCACCGATGTCTTGGAGGTGGTGGGATGGGAGGAGGGGAACTCCATCGACGTCGCGCATCAGGGACTGGTCAAGGGTCGGGGCAGGCTCAGCGTGGTTCCCGATGACAGAGACACCGTCGTCAGCTGGGTCGAGGAGTTGACTTTCCCGTGGTGGTTGGGAGGCCGGTTGACCGGTTGGCTGGCCCGCCCGATTCTGACTGCCATCTGGAGAGGCAACCTCGAACGGCTGGAGCAGCGGATCACCGCCCCTTGAGCAGAACAGCCGCCGGGGGCGCCCTCGCCCCGGCGCAGAACACCGGGCCGTGATCACTTGCCTTCGAAACCCGCTTCCCGCTTGTCGATGAAGGCGTTGACGCCCTCGACGGCGTCGTCGGTGGCGAAGCTGGCGCGAAAAGCCTCCTGTTCGATGGCGAGGGCCTCATCGAGGGGGACCCCACGCCCGGCAGCGAGCGCCCTCTTCGCCTCGGCGATGGCCCGGGTCGCCTTGGTCGCCCATTCGGAGGCGTCCCGCATCGCCAGATCGAGCACTTCGTCCACTGGCGCCACCTTGTCGGCGTATCCGATGGCCTCGGCCTCCTCGGCCCCCACCTGTCGACCCGTGTAGACGATGTCCTTTGCCTTCTGGAACCCGACGACTCGTTGCAGCCGCTGGGTGCCACCGGCTCCCGGTATGAGCCCGAGCAGCACCTCGGGTTGGCCGATCCTGGCATCCTCGGCCATGTAACGGAAGTCGCAGCCCAGAGATAGCTCACATCCGCCACCGAGCGCGTAGCCATGCACCGCCGCGATTGTGGGCTTGGCCAGCGCGTCGAGCCTGCCGATCGCTTCGAGGAGCGTCGATGCGGTGGTCTCCCTCCCTCCCGAGTCGAATGTCTCCTTGAAACCCTTGATATCGGCACCGGCGGCGAAGTGGGGTTGCCCGGTGACCACTACGGCTCTGATGGCCGGGTCCTCACACCGACCGAAAGCCTCATGAAGCTCGACCGCGACTTGCTCTGAGAGGGCATTGACCGGAGGACGGTCGAGGCGGACGAGTGCGACCGGACCTTCGATGGTTACTTCGACGAATTCCATGCCACGATCTTATGGCTCCAGGTGAGTCACCACCTCGCGTGCGGCCGCCATTCTTCGCCAGCGATCCGGGTTCGCCCCCAGGCGTCCTACAGGGGTGGGTTCGTGGTGACCCCCGGAAGATCGCGCATGAAGGGTCGACGGGCCGGGGCTACGGGCTCGATCCGCATCCGGGCATCCACGACGACCACTCCATCTCCCGGGGACAACACTTTCACCGGGTTCAGGTCCATCTCCATCAGCTCGGGCACCGCCCAGATCAGGGCGGATACCTTCTGCAGGGCCATCTCCAGGGCCTCCACGTCTCCTTTGGGATTGTTGCGATAGCCCTCCAGAAGCGAGAAGCTCTTGGTCTCCCTGACCATCTCCCGGGCGTCGGCATCGGTTATCGGCTGCAGGCGGAAGGCCACGTCTTTGAGCAACTCGACGTAGACCCCGCCCAGACCGAACACGATCATCGGGCCAAAATTGGGGTCCTGGGCCATCCCGATGAGGACCTCGTTTCCGCCGGGGATGAACTCCTGGACGAGCACTCCGTCGAAGTTCTCCACTGCCGACGTCACCCTTTGGTAGCCCTCTTCGACCGCTTCGTCGCCCTCGACACCGAGGACCACGCCGCCCACATCGGATTTGTGCAGGGCATCGTCGCTGATCACCTTGAGCACCACTGGGCCTTCGATCTCGGATGCGACCGACTTGGCCTGCTCCAGAGATGTGGTTACGCGGGTGATTGGGGTTCTCAGGCCTGCGGACTGGAGGATCTGGTCGATCTCATCGGCATCGAGCCAGCCGCCGGTATCGCCGAGGCGTCGCAGCGCCGGCTCGATGACATCCCGGATCTGGGTCACGACGTCGTCGTCCAACTCGAGTGCCTCTCCAGGCTCCCGGCTCCGCCATTCCCCGTGGCCGGCGGCGCGTGCGAGGGCATGAGCCGCGGCCTCGGGAAACGTGTAGGTGGGAATTGAGCGGTGATCGGGCCCACCTGCGAGAAGATCACCTGCTCCCTCGGCCTGCATGAACACGGTGAGGAGGCTCACCTCTCCCTCATGCTTTTCCTGACAGTCACGGAGGGCCCGGGCCACTCCACCCGCACCCTCTGCGGTCGTCGTCACGTAGATGACCATCACAGCGTCGACCTCGCCGGAGTCGAGGAGGAGGGAGGTGGCGTGCTCGAACTCGGCGGGGCTGCCGGACGCGATCAGGTCGACGGGATTTCGGGTCGACGCCTCCGCCGGGAGCCGCGCCGCGATCTGGCCACGCACCTCCCCGGACAGCTCAGGGAGCTGGAGACCATGCGCCTCCAAAGCGTCTGCGGCGAGAATCGCGGGACCGCCTGCGTTGGTCACGATGCCAACCCGTCGCCCCTTTGGCACCGGCTGATTGGCAAGCAGGCTGGCGGTGTCGAACAGCTCTTCGATGGTGTCCACGCGGATCACCCCTGCCTGGCGGAACAGCGCATTGACCGCCTCGTCAGAGGAGGCGAGAGCACCGGTGTGCGATGACGCGGCGCGGCTGCCCGCAGCGGTCCGACCCGATTTGACCGCGATGATGGGTTTCTTCTTCCCGATCCGTCGTGCGATCCGGGAGAACTTGGCAGGGTTTCCGAAGGACTCCAGGTAGAGAGTGATCACATCGGTCTGGGGATCGTCTTCCCAGGACATGATGAGATCGTTGCCGCTGACGTCCGCCTTGTTCCCAACCGACACGAACTGCGATATGCCGATGTTGTGACGGGTGGCGTAGTCGAGGATGGCGATGCCGAGGGCCCCCGACTGCGACGACATGGCAACATTCCCGGCGGGAGGGTAGACGGGGGCGAACGTCCCGTTGAGACGGACCGCGCTGGAGGTGTTGACCAATCCCATGCAATTCGGT
>DASUUC010000021.1:0-22513 GCA_036374335.1 Acidimicrobiia bacterium | reverse complement strand
CCGGCCATGCCCAGCTCGCTGGTGAGATCGACCTGTTCCACGGGCAGGCCGTCGAGGACCCGGAAACCGCGCAGGAGTCCGCTGTAGACGTCGGCGTAGAGGTAGTAGGCCGACAGGGAGCGGACCGTTGGCCCCCGGTAGACGATCCCTCCGGTGACCGTCTGCCCGTCAGTCCGTCCGTACTCGGCGACCGGAAACACCAGGCCGGATGGGGAACAGCTCGTGTCGTGGTCGTCGGGATTGCACAGGCTTCCCTCGAAGCGGGACCAACCGAAGTCGTAACCCACGTGCAACACCCTGACCAGGTCGACTTCCTCGCGGGTGCTCTGTCCGACGTCGCCGATGAACATGTAGCCGTCGTCGAATGACCAACGCCACGGGTTGCGCAGCCCCGACGCCCAGATCTCGTCACGACCCGACCGGCCCACGTAGGGGTTGTCGGAGGGGATCTCGTATGGGTCGGCGCCGTCGACGTCGATCCGGATGATCTTGCCGAGGAGGGTGCTGAGGTCGCGGGCATTGCGGAAAACGTCGTTGCTGCCGCCGCCGTCGCCGAGACTCAGGTACAGGTACCCGTCGTCGCCGAAGGAGACGAACCCGCCGTTGTGGTTTCCCGCGGGCTGGGCCACCGACAGCACATCACGCGGTGAGAAGGCGAAATTGCCGTTTGACGCGATGTTGAACTCGGCGAGGTGGGTGCGGTCGTCCCTGCCGTAGTACCAGGCGAACAAGCGTCGGTCGGTGGGGTAGTCGGGGTGGACCGCGATGGAGAGCAGCCCTTTCTCCCCGCCGAATTCCACCAGATCCCGGATGTCGAGGAACGAAGACAGGCTCCCGTTAGCGAAGCTTCTCACCAGGCCGCGCTGCTCGGCGATCAACAGCCGATCCTCACCGGGAGGCGCCAGAGCCTGAACGGGAGCGTCGAGACCACCGACGACGACCTCCCAGTCGAGGGCTGGCCGGGCGGGCGGAACCTCCGGTGTCAGGTTGCGAGCCCGGGCCAGAAACGAGGCCATCTGGTCTCGTTCCACCGGGTCATCGGGGCAGTAGCGGGTGTTGTCCGGCGGATTGCAGCCGAGGGTGATGCCTTCTTCGGCGATGGCGTTGATGTCGGCTTCGAAAGTCGATCCATTGTCGTCGTCGAAGTGGTCGGTGCTGGTACGAGCGATTTCGAGGGCGCGGCGGAGGAAGGCGGCCATCTGCCCGCGGGTCACTTCGTCTTTGGGACAAAACCGGTCGTTCGCAGGTGGGTTGCAACCTCTGGCTATGCCGCGCTCGGCTATGGCGTTGATGTCGGCTTCGAAAGTCGACCCGTTGTCGTCGTCGAAGTGGTCGGTGCTGGTGTTGGGGAGGTCGAGGGCGCGGCGGATGAACGCGGCCATCTGGCCCCTGGTGACGGTGTCCTCGGGGCAGTAACGGTCGTTGAACGGCGGGTTGCAGCCTCTGGTGATGTCCGCGGCGGCGACGGCCTCGATGTTGCCCTCGTGGGTGTTGCCGTCGTCATCGATGAAGGTGCCGCCCGGAGGGAGCTGTGCCCCCGCGGCAAGCGGCAGGGAAAGGACGAGTCCCACGATGACCAGCAGTTTCAGTGTTCTGGAAGTCATCGGCGATCCAGCTCCGCCCTGTCGAGGAAAGCCGCCATCTGGCCTCGGGTCACCGGGTCTTTCGGGCAAAACCGATCGTTGGCCGGTGGATTGCATCCCCTGGTTATAGCTGCCGTGGCGAGTTTTCCGATGTCGTCGAAGAAAGTGCTCCGCGCTCCGACGTCGCTGAATCCGGGATTGGTGTTCTGGGTCAACCCCAGGGCCCGCACCAGGAACGCAGCCATTTGCTCCCGGCTCACGTTGTCCTTCGGGCAGAACCTGTCGTTGGCGGGCGGGTTGCATCCCCGGGTGATGCCGGCGGTGGCCAGCTTGCCGATGTCACCGGCAAAGGTAGATCGAGACGGCACGTCGGCGAACCCGGCATGGGTGTTCTTCGTCAGGTCGAGAGCACGGACGAGAAAAGCCGCCATTTGCTCCCGGCTCACCTTGTCTTCGGGACAGAACCTGTCGTTGAACGGGGGATTGCACCCTCGAGTGACTCCGGTCTCCGCGATCGACTCGATGTTGGATACGAAGGTGCTGGCGTCATCGTCCATGAACCGCCCCTCGAAGTCCAACAGGACCGGGTCGTCGCATTCGGTGTCCGGATAGAGAAACCAGCGGTTGGCGGGCTGGCCGGTCGACGAGTTCCCGATGTGCACCAGCAGGTCGCCGTTGCCGGCCAAAGCCTGGGCGTCGGAGCGGCCGTCGCCGTCATAGTCGCCGGCTCCGATCGCCGGGATCGAGTCTGCGGGCTTTTCGAGGGCGATCGAGTTCTCTTGCGCCCAAAACCCGTTGTGCCCCAGGACATCGATACGTGAGCCGTTTCCTGCCGGGTACAGGGCGTAGAGCTCGGGTCGGTCGCCCCCGTCGCGGTCACCGGCAGCAAGCTGGGCTGGGGGGCCATCGGGCAATGGCGAGTCGTCGATGAGCTCGGTGAACTCAGGGCCCTTCCAGACCCGCAGGTCCCCGTCGGGTGTCGCCTCCCAGAGATCGGCGTGATGGTCGCCGTCGAAATCGGCCCCGACCAGGGCGACCGCATCGGCTAAGGCACCCGTCGTCGCCTGCGATGAGTCCTCGAAGCCTTCACGCCTGTTAGCGGTGGTGGCCACCAGCGACGCACCGGATGCCGACAGGGCCACCAGGTCCTGGCCGCTGTCACCATCGACATCGGCGAAGATCACGTGGTCCGAGCCCGCCAACGACTCGTCTTCGATGAACCACCTGCCAATCGAGCAGAGCCCGAACCCCCGGTGGCTGTTGGCGATGTCGATCACGGAGCCGCCCGGGTGAGAGCGCAGACCCACCACGTCGGGAGCGCCATTGCTGTTGGCGTCTATGACATTGAGCGAATAGCGGGACATCACGGGCCCGAACTGGGTTCCGTGGGTGGCTGCTTGGCGGAATGCCGTCTTGGTGGTCTTCGGCGCAAGCGGCTTCAGGGAGTCGTTGGGATCCGGGGTCGCGCCGGGGCCCATCCACGAGAAGTGCATCGGGTCCTTGGACCCCCGCCAGTCGCCGCCCCAGCAGAAGCCGGCGTCACGCCAGGTCTTAACAAACCAGTCGGGCATGTCGGTTATGAGCACGCCATCGCTTCGATAGGGGTTTTGAGCAGGGTTGATGTCGATGGCGGTCCCCATGGCGTGACGAGAGACGTGGTATCTCCCGGCGATGGTGCGGGGGGTGAACGCCCATGCCGACGAGATCTCGTAGACCCGGCCTTCTCGGGCGTGAGCGTTGAGCCCGGCGGTCACCTTCAACAAGGAGGGCAACATGGCCTCGTGAACCTGGATGCGGGCGCCGCCGCTCTGGGGGACGGTCCAGTATCTCAGTCTGGTCCTCACCTCGGCAATCGACCGGCCGAGGTAGGCGCCGAACGGGCCCAGGATCGCCTCCGAGTTGCCCAGATCACCGATCTTCGAGGCGACCGGGGTTCTGGTGAATGGATCGCCGCACGCCGACGACTCCGAGAAGCTGTCCCATCGGGTAGCGGTGTCCGCAGCGGAAGCGGGTGGCGGGAACGAGACCAGCGTCAAGCCGACCGCCGCGGCTACTGCGAGGACCAGAGCCCTTGACTTGGACGTTGGAGTGCTCATGGTGGTGACCCTGGCTGCGTCTGGCATGGGGAATCGAGTTGGGGTCCGGAGGAGCCGGGCCGGTGTTCCCGGCACGCTAGTGGTCATCTTCTGATACGAGGACCGACCGCTTTTCGCCTGGGGTCTGCCAACATCACCTGGTGCGAATCGTCCTCGCGGTCCTGGCCGTATCTCTTCTGGTCGGCACCCCATCCGCCCACGGCCGGTCCCAGTCTCCTGAGACGGTCAACCTGCTCGTGCCATCGCAAACACCCACCGAGACGCTGCGAGCCCAATCGGTCACCGGGTCCCGGGCGGGGTGGAAGCGGGTCGTTGTCCCGGTCGAAGGAACCGTCGATAGGACCGTCTCGGCGATCCGGAGCGAACTGGGCGCCGATGTCGTGGTCGAGAGGAGCTATCCGCTGCTGGGAGGGGAGAGCGAGCCAGACTTCGAGCAGCAGTGGGGGCTGGAGAACACAGGGCAGCAGGGTGGCACTCCAGACGCCGACGTGGACATACGGCGCGCCTGGTCGGTGGCCACCGGCAGCGGGGTGACGGTGGCGTTGGTCGACTCGGGCGTCAATGCGAGTCACCCCGACCTGGCCGGTCAGGTCATCGCCGGGTTCGACTTCGTCGACAACGACAGCGACCCGAGCCCGGTCGGAGACACACCCGAAGAGGCACACGGCACATTCATCGCCGGGATCATCGCCGCCGCAGTGAATGACGTGGGCATGGCCGGCGTCGCACCCGATGCCCGAATCCTGAATATCCGGGGGTGCAGCGAAGGAGAATGCCTCACCCTCGACGCGGTCAACGCCATCTATTACGCAGTGGACAGAGGGGCGGACATCGTCAACCTGTCTTTCGGCGGCCCGTTCCCCGAGGAGGCCGAAGACCCCCCGCTCGAGGAAGCCATCGACTTCGCCCAGAAGCGGGACGTGCTCGTGGTCACCGCCGCCGGGAACACAGCTCCGGACGACCTCGGCGACGGCCTCATCATGATTCCTGCCGAGCTACCCCACTCCAACAATATTGCGGTGGCAGCCACCGATCGGTTCGACCGTATCTCCTCGGAGTCCTATTTCGGACCGAACATCGACGTTGCCGCACCCGGAGTGGAGATCTGGAGCACGTCGATCTCGGGCTACGCCATCGGGAGTGGGACCTCGTTCGCGGTGCCGCTGGTATCCGGCGTTGCCGCGTTGTTGAAGTCGACCGATCCGTCGATGGGCCATCGAGAGCTGGCGGCGCGGATCAAGGCGTGGGTTGACCGACCGCCTGAGGTGTCAGGAAGAGTCGAGACAGGGAGGGTCAACGCAGGTAACGTCCTGACCCGCCAGTTCATCGACACCCGGGGCCACACCTTCGAGGCTGATGTCGAATGGGCCGCCGACGAGGGAGTGACCAGGGGATGCGACCCGCCTGAGAACATCTTGTTCTGCCCGAACGACGCTGTGACGAGAGGCCAGATGGCGGCCTTTCTCCGGCGCCATCTCGGTCTGCCGACGGCGTCCAAGGACCACTTCATCGATGACGACGGGTCGACATTCGAGTCCGACATCGACAGCCTTGCCGAAGCCGGCATCACCAAGGGCTGTAACCCTCCCGAGAACGATCGCTTCTGTCCCGATGATCCCGTGACCCGCGAGCAGATGGCGGCTCTCCTGGTGCGAGCGTTGAACCTGACCCAGGACACCCACCCTGGTTTTGACGACGTCTCCGACTCCAACACGTTCGTCGGGGATATCGAGAAACTCGCCACCGCCGGGATCACCCGGGGATGCAACCCGCCTGGCAACACACTGTTCTGTCCCAAGGACGAGGTCACCCGAGGGCAGATGACCGCCTTCCTCCACCGATCCGAGGGCTGACGCTGCGTTCTGTGCGGATCTACCGGGTGTCACGCCCGGTAGCTCCGCACACGGCGTGCGGTCAGCCCACCACATCGTAGAACTCGTCGATGAGCTCGAGACGGGTTTTCATGTAGGCCGGTGACGTGTCGGTGAGCACATGCTCCACCGGCTGCTCGTTCGAGAGGCTGATGTCGGTGACCTCCTGGCTCACGACCAAGTGAGCGACTCCATGGGGTGGATCCGCATGCAGACTCACCGGATTGCGTGGCGGTTGTTTGGGGACACGTCCCAGAGCCCGCTGCACCACCTCGACGCCCTTGGGCCCGATGGCTCGTTTCACCAGGCCTTTGAAGCCTGGCTGCCGCCACTCTTCCCTTCCAGTCTCCCGAACCCCGATCGGGGGTGAATCGGTGAGAAAACCGGCCACCGCCCGTGCCCCGCCCAGCATGGTCTCACGTTGCTGGGCAGCCAGAGCCTCCTGCAACCAGGTCCGATCCCCACCGAGCAGTCTCTCTACCTGATTGCGCACCGATTCGAGATCGTGGTCCATCGCCACCAGAGCAAGGTCGTGATCGGCCAGATAGGTGGCACGGGCGATCTGGTCGTCGGTCTGGCTCGCCGACTTGGGAACGAACAGGGAGGGCACACCGGCCGGAATCAGCTCATGCACCGAGTTGTACCCGGCGGCGCTGATGGCGGCATCGAAAGCGGTCAGGTAGCGCATCAATGGATAGACCCCCCGGATGGGCACGTCGTGTTCTGAGCCGGCTCCAACGTCTGTCGAAAGAGGTGAGCTGACGGTGCCCACCTGCCAATCGGAATGATGCAACGCCTGATCCCGCGCCACCTGCCGGGCGTCCGCGGCTTCACCGGGCTGACCCGAGCCGATCCCGAACAGGACCGACGGCCGGGCCGGGTCCAGACTGAGAGCTGCAGCCGCCTCGTCCCGATCGAGCATCGGAACCACCTCGAGAAGACTCACCGGAGGAACTCTGATCGAGTCGAGTCTGGCCGTCGGGCCGGTATCGGCAGGTGAGGCAATGTCACCCGGCTCGATGACGAAGTCGAAGGCCGATGCCTTGGCGAGTTGAACTTCGGTTCGGCCCCGCAGCCACATTCCCCGCCGCAGCCACCCGGCGGAGATCGTAGGAAAGCCCATGAGCGCGTTGATGATCCCCGGGTAGGGCGCAACGCCGTCGAAGAGGACCACGTCAGAGCCGACCTCGGTCAGGAAGGCGTCGAAGCGCCGTTCCACATATTTGTTCCAGCGCGGTCTAGGCACCCACGGCGAGCTGTGGCTGGGGCAGAACTCGCTTCTGATGCCGAATTGTTCCGCCAGCGGGAGTGCTCGGGAGAAGGAGAATAAGGTCACATCAGCCCGATCACCCATGGCCAGGGCAATGGCGAGCTGCCGGCTGAGATGGCCCAGTCCCCAGCCATTGCTGGTGACCAGTGTCACCCGGGGCCGATGCCCCGAGCTCACGCCAGAACAGCGCGCTCGATGAGCTTCGCCGCCGTCCTCAAACGCTCCCGATACCGGACCACATGCTCGGTGGCGCCGTCGGCTCCGGTGTCGATGGCTGCACTGATACGCTCGGTGAGCAACCCGCGGGTGAGCTCGTCCGATCGGATAACCGATTCTTCGACCCCAACCGAGGCGGCGAAGTCCCGAACTTTCGGTCGGTATTCGATGGGCACGAACGGTGTTCCCACGGCGGCAGCGATGACACAGGCGTGGAGGCGCTCGCCGACCACCACATCGGCGGAGGCGATGGTTTCGATCGCATTGGTCTGGTCCAGGTATCCCTGCACGAAAGGGAGCAGGACTCCGCCGGCGCGTTCACCGATCTGGAGGATCTGACCGTCGTCGTCGGGACTGGAGGACAGTGCGACCACCTCCCGTCCTTCGGCTCTCCAGCCGGCCACCGCCTCGGCCACGGCGTCGACCACGATCTCGTCGGATCCGCCCCAGAGCTTGCCTTTGGTCCACGCCGGAGCGATCACGACCCGGCCCGGGATCCGATTCACACCGGGCCTCTCCAACAGCAGAGCGCTGTCGCCACTTACCTCGAGATCACCTTTCATGCCCCAGGAGCGGAGCCGCTCATATGAGTAAGGCCCTCTCACTCCGACGTAGGCGCAGCTGGACAGCCAGCGAATCCACCTCTGCGGATCCTCCTGCTCACCCCAGAAGTCGGGGTTGGCCACCCCGGTGCCGATCACGACCCTCTCGGTTCGCGGAGTATCCCGCTCGGTGACCTGCTTCAGATACGAGCTCCTGTTGATCAGGGTGCCCCCGCCGAGGATGAGCAGCTGTCCCGGGTCCCCGCTGGTCTCCACGTCGGCCCAGGGGAGGAGGTCACGTACCGCGTCCAGCATCACCTCGTCGCCCAGATTGTGATGGCCCGCCCAGCCGATGTAACGGGCCCTGGGACGTGTCATCGACTCAGCCATCTGCTCGAGGCTCTTCTCTTTCATGACGTCATAGCCGGCAGCGCGCCTGGTGCGCAGGTAGGTCAGCGCGGCGTCGGGGAGCGATCGCTTCTTGGTGATGACGTCGGTTGCCAGCTCCTGACGTCTCACCGCACGGTGGGCGAATCCAGCGGGGCGGCTCGCCGGCGTCGCCGCTGGCATCCGGACAGCAGCGCTGGGCCAATGGAGGTGGAGGTCCCACGCCCGCGAGGTTTCCCAGAGCTGGTCGACCGAATGCCCGGCGTCACCGAGTTTGACGATCTCACGGTTGCGGATGAACCAGCAAAGGGGCATGTCGGTCCCCCAGCCGCTGTCGATTTCGCGGGCGCCGTTTTCGCTGCGTACTTGCCCACCCTCATCTTTGGGAAGGGTGTAGCCGACGGTTCCGGTCACCATCATCGGCTGTTTGTCGAGACGACGGATCATCCCGGTCAACAGATCACGACTGATGGCCCCGTGCCCATCGAGGAAACAGACATATTCGCCGCGGGCCGCGTCGACAGCGGCTTCGAGCATCCCAACGTAGGTGAGTCTCGGGTCGCCCGCACTCGCCCCGGCCAATGGCTCCTCGTCGTCCACCTCCGCTGTCACAATCAGCTCGAAGTCGGTCCTGGGCTGTCTGAGCAGCTCGTGCCATGTCTCCCCCGATGTGCCTGCGGGCACGTTATGGAGGATCACGGAAACCTTGGGGACGACGGGGATCGGGATCGGAGGCTCCTTTCGGTAGAAACGATGGGGGATCAACGAGGCGATTAGACCCATGTTCATCTGCTGGGCACGTCGTCGACCTTCGGACCCGCCGGACGGGTCCTCTTCGATCTGGTGTCTCACCGAGACGCTCTCACCGTCGAGGAATTGGGCACCTGCCTGCCACAGACGCCAACCCAACTCGGTGTCCTCACTACCCCAGCGGTGAAACCGCTCGTCGAAACCGCCCACTTGGTGAAACAGGCTGAGGGGTAGCGACACATTGGAGGTGACGAACGATCGGAAGATCTCCGTACCGTGCTGCAGCCCCGCAGTGCGGCGGAAGAGTCGCTTGCGGTAGTCGGCCAGTACATCGTCCGACCCCATCACCGCGCTGCTCTTCCCGCCAACGAGCACGGTCTTTCCACCCCCGGCATGCCATGCTGCGTGCCCGCTGATGAAGTCCGGGCCCACGATGCAGTCGGAGTCGAGAAAGACGACGATGTCGCCCTTGGCGGCCGCAGCCCCCAGGTTGCGGGCCTGACCCGCCCCGAAACGGTCACGCTCCCGTCGGTGGTAGTACGAGTCGAGACCGGTGGCCGCCTCCACCACGGAGCGAATGTCTTCCTCCGAGCCGTCGTCGGCGACATGGACATCGAAGCGGGGTGAGTCAGGTGTCTGTGAGGCGAGTGATTCCAGCGTCCGGGCCAGGATGCTGGACCGGTTGTATGTGGGGATCACCACCGATACCGTCAGCGAGCGGCCTTTCTCCCGGTCCGGTATGACGTCGTGGATGTTGTGTGGTTGCACGGGAGAGGTCATCGGGGACTCACCGCCGAACTCACCCGGTAGGCCTCGGTCATCAGATCGATTCGTCGCACATCGCCATTCTGATGAGTGACGGCATTTGGATACATGCTCGCCAGATATTGGTCGAGTCCGTCCACGTCGCCGACCGAATAGATGTAGCGGCGGGCACTGTAGAGCAGTGGTTCCATTCCGGCGACCTCGTCAGCAGTGATGATCGCGGCGTCCATGCTTCCGGCGGGGAGGCGGCCCGAGCGTTCCGAGAGCGGCCACACCTCCCGGTTGGGAAGCTGCTCATCCAACCCGGGTACGCCATCGTGGACGATGCGCTGGACGTCGGCGTCGGCGTCGATCATCCGGGCCAGGTCGGATTCAGCCGCTGACGGAACGACCTGCCGTTTTGGTGTCTTGCGGGCGGTTTCCACGAGGAGATCGACACGGTGGTCGTAGGTGTGAAATGCCCTGGCCCGGGCCAAGGCCCGCTCGGCCAGGGCTTGGCTGGCTTCGAGGTCGCGCAACAGCCGGTCCACGTCGGCGACTACGTCGTCGCCAATTACGGCGAACTCCCGCCCTGGTTCGAAGAGCAGGTCGAGACCGGGTGCCGAATCGGTGAGGAGGACCGCTCCGGCGCCGATGGCTTCGAAGACCCGCATGGTGATCGGATAGTGGCGGATCCCGCCTTCGTTGAGGACGATGCGGCTGTCGCCGTAGAGGTCCGCCATCTCTTCAGGACTGACTCCTTCCAGGAAACGGATGCGCTCTGCGGGGAGCTTCGACTGGATTACGGCGATGAGCTCGGTGCGTCGCCGGTACTGCCAGGCATCTCCTCGCAGCTTCGAGCCCACCATGGCGACATCGAAGCGGCGCTGTGCCAGGGGTTTGGGCTGGGAAAAGAGCTCGGCGGCGACCGCGAATGGGAAACGATGCACCGGGGTGGGGAACCAGGGGGCCAGGTGCCACGAGTGAGCCAACAACACTGCATCCGCTCGATATCTGTCGGCAAGCCGCAGGTTGGGAAAGAGATGGTGCTCTCCGTGATGCACCCAGTACAGCGTCGGCACCTTCGTGGTTCCGGTGACGTCGATGGCGGGATAGGGGCCTTCGACGAAGACGATGAACCTCGTCGCCGGGTCGACGGTGCCCAGATCGAGGGCGTCAGTTTCCAGACGCACGTCGAATCCGGCTCGTCGCAATGCCGATTCCAGATATCGCCCCGGGTTGGCTCCGGTCTTGCGATAACAGATGACGACCTTCTCGCCGGAGTAGCGCTCCGCGTCGGGCTCGTGTGGGACGGTGGTCGCGGCGGGTGTGAACGACGGCCCCACACCGTGAACCGGTTGGGCGAGGTCCGGGTGCGATGGTGCCAGGTCGATCAGGTCGACCGGGACTGCCCTCTTCATCCCCGGTGCCCGTTGCACCACACCGCCTCCGGCCCGGGCGGCCTCCACGGCCACGTCGAGCACGTCTTCGTGCAGGGGTAGGTAGATGTCCGCATGGAGATCGCTGGCGGCCAGTTTCATTCTTCGAGAGAGGATGCGACTCGCCACCCGGGCCGGGAGCAGCCGGTTCGCTCTTCGAAGAATCGGGTTGGACAACCACACTCTTCCGGTCATGGTCGCCACCACAGGGTCCGCGGGTGGAGCGTTGTCCACGGCCACCACCACTACCTCATGTCCCGCCTTGGTCAACGCCCGGAAGGTGGCGACGGCCTTGCGGTCGCTGTGGAAACGGTTGCGAGCGATCAAGCAGATACGCATCGCCGCCGATCGTATCCGCCACACATGAGTGGGAGCGGTCGAACCGAGGGCGCTGGACTTCGCTGAGCGGTGTCTGCAACCCTGGGTTCGCGGCGCCGGCCCGGCGCGGGCGGCGCCCGCGGGCCGGTGTCGGACGACGGAGCAACCTCCTACCATCCAGGCTTCGGTGAGTGACCGTTCTCGTTTCTTTCAGGAATCGGCGTGGAGTGCCGGGGTCGTCGGTCTCGGCTATGTGGGTCTTCCCCTGGCGATCGCTGCGGCAGACAAGGGTTTGGGTGTCGTCGGATTCGATGTGTCGCCCGATGTCATCGCCGATCTGAACAGTGGTGTCAGTCATGTCGATGACGTGTCCGACACTGATGTGACGTCGGCTCTCGACAAGGGGGTCGTCTTCACCGACGATCCCGCACAACTGTCATCGGCCGACGCCATATTCATCTGCGTGCCCAGCCCTCTTGGCCGAAATCGCGAACCTGACCTGACACACATCGAGTCGGCTGCCCGCACGATCGCCGACATTGCGCGAGCCGGGCAGTTGATCGTGTTGGAGTCGACCACTTACCCGGGCACCACCGAGGACTACTTGGTTCCTGCGGTCGAAAAGGCGGGCCTCACCCTCGACGACGACGTGTGGGTGGCCTACTCATCGGAGCGGTTGTCACCCGGCGGTGACCTGGGGACCATGGAGATCCCCAAGGTGGTCGGTGGTGTCACCCCGGATTCGGGTACGGTCGCCGCAGCCGCCTACCGAAGACTGGTGACCGCCGTGCATCTGGTCAGCTCGGCGCGCGTCGCCGAGATGAGCAAGCTGTTGGAGAACACCTATCGGGCGGTCAACATCGGGCTGGTCAACGAGGTGGCCCAGCTCAGCCACGAGCTCGACATCGACGTGTGGGAGGTCATCGACGCTGCAGCCACCAAGCCTTTTGGGTTCCAGGCTTTCTACCCGGGACCGGGTGTCGGCGGTCATTGCATCCCTCTCGACCCGCAGTACCTCGCCTGGAAAGCCCGCGGCGCCAACTTCGCCACCCGGTTCATCGAGATCGCCGAGGAGATCAACTCGCACATGCCGAAATATGTCGTCACCCGGGTCAGTGAGTTGTTGAACAAATCGGGGCGTGCCATCAGGGGCAGCCGGATTCTGGCGGTCGGTCTCGCCTACAAGGCCGATGTCTCCGACGACCGGGAGTCGGCGTCACTCGAGGTGGCCAGGATGCTGCGGGACCGCGGTGGTCAGGTGGCCGTGCTCGATCGGCTCATCACACCGGAGAGGATCGAAGCCTACGGGTTCGACCTCGAAGCCGGTGATGGGGAGCTCGCGCACTATGACCTGGCCGTGATCCTCACCGACCACACCGACCTTCCCTATGAGCTGATCGCAGAGTCGTCGACCTACCTGTTCGACACCCGTGGTGTTTATCGACGACTTGGGTTGGCTGCCGACAACCTCGAGACACTGTGAAGCCCACCGTCCTGGTGGTCACCGTGGTTCACTGGCCGGACGACACCAGGATCCGGGAACGCCTGATCCGCACTCTCTCCTCCGATTTCAACGTCGTCTATGCGGTCCGGGCTCCGGGGCCCAGCGATCGGGCGGGCCTCGAATACGTCGAGCTCGTCGGCAATCGGGTGACTCGGAACGTCCGTGCCATTCGGATCGCACTCACTGGCGACTGGGACGTGATGGTCATCCACGATCCCGAGTTGATCGTGGCCGGAGTGCTCGCTCGGCTGCTGCGGAGGCGCCCGGTGGTCTTCGATGTTCATGAGGACGTTCCCGCGTCTGCCTACACCAGGGCATGGGTGCCCCGCCCGCTCCGAATGCCGGTCTCCGTCGTGATGAGGGCCTTGCTGCGTCTGATCGAGCCCGTACTCATCATCACGCTCGCCGAGCCCGGGTACGGGCGGCTCTTCGCCCGGTCGCATCACACGTTTCCCAACTATCCCGACACGACGAGGTACCCGGAGGCTGCAATCACCGATGACGGACCGGTCGTCTACCTCGGCGACGTGACCTATGAGCGAGGCGCCGACGTCGCCGTCGAGGCCTGCACGAATTTGCAGGTCCCTCTGCGGCTCATCGGCCGGATCACGTCGGCGACGCGATCGCGACTCGGCGAAATGTCCGGTCTGGGTGATCTCCTCACCATTGAAGGCCTCGTCCCCAACAGAGTCGCGGTCAACGCCCTCACCGAGGCATCCGTGGGGCTGGCGCCTCTTCGTGACCTGCCCAACTACCGGAACTCGCTGCCGACCAAGATCCTCGAGTATCTGGCCGTGGGGCTGCCGGTGGTGGCGTCAGACCTTCCCGGCACTCGAGAGCTGGTCGAAGGCCTCGACGCGGTCTTCCTGGTGCCGCCCGGTGATGCGGAGGCGATGGCCAGCGCCATCAGACAAGCCCGCTCGTCGGAGGTTGCTGCGGGCGCCCGAGCCCAGGCTCCCGCGATCCGTTCCCGCTTCACGTGGCCGGCCGACGAAGTACGGGACTTCTACCGCTCGCTGGTGTGACCGACGAGAAAACCGACTCCCCACGACACGTGCATGACGGCGAGAGCCACCGGCATCAGCAGAGCCGGGGCGCCGATGCGGGGAAGATATGCAGTGCCGATGAGGATGAGCGCCAGGAGGTAAGCCACCGGCAGCCAGAGCAGCAAGGGCAACCAGTAGGAGCCCACCAGCGAGGCGACCAGAATCAATACCAGCAGTGGGGGAGCGAGCTGTCGGGGTCGCAGCGACCAGGAGCGGGTCCTGGCGAAGAAGCGTTTCCACAGCCCGTAATCGAAATACTGGCCGGCAAGGGCGGTCAGAGACGAGCGGGGTCGGTAGGTCACCTCGAGTCCCGGATCGAACCAGACGACGCCACCGGTCGACCTGATGCGGTGGTTCAGGTCGTAGTCCTGGTTTCGGACGAACCGTTCGTCGTATCCGCCGATCTCTTCGAAGACCCGGCGGGGGAATGCCCCGAGATACACGGTGTCAGCCGGTCCTGCCTGTCCGCCAACCCGATACCTGGCGTCTCCGGCGCCGAAGGGCGACGCCATTGCGGCGGCAATGGCCTTCTCGGTGAAGGTGGTGCCCGCCGGCACCTGTCGTCCCCCGACATTGTCGGCCCCCGTCGATTGCAGGGTTTCGACAACTCGGCTGACATAGTGGGGCGGTATCAACGAGTGGGCATCCACCCTGACCAAGAAGGTTCCCGAGCTGGCATGGGCGGCCAGGTTGAGGCCCGCAGGAGTGGTACCCGGCACATTCTCGACCACGGTCACCGCGTGCTGACGAGCAGCTTCTGCAGTGGATGCGTCTGCGGCAGCCACCACCACCTCGATATCACCGGGGTAGTCCTGAGCGGCTATTGCTTCCAGGGTCTTCGGCAACGTGACGCTCGCTGAGGCGGCGGCGATGATGATCGAGACCGAAGGGTGAGAGCTCACTGGCACATTGTCACAGTGCTATGACGGCGGGACCGGTAACTACGAGCTGGGCCGCCGGTTCCACGAGTTCCCACCTGGTAGGCCTTGGCGGCGGAGTTTCTCGTGTCGCCGACGGGTACATCGCTCCTCCTCGATTCAGGGTAGGCACGGCTGTACACTCGCCGCCGCCTGCCGGCTCGACGTATCTGGGCGCGTCGACGAGCCGGCCCGGTCCGTCCAGACCCGCTTCACAGGAGACAGCTGAATGCAGGAGAGGTCGAGCGAGAATCTGATCCTGGCTGGGGTGGTGGGACTCGGCGTTGTTCTGAGGGTGAGACAGTTTCTCTTCGCTAAATCTCTTTGGCTCGATGAGGCTACGTTCGCCAACGGCATCTTGGATTCTCCCTTGCTCGATCTGCTCACCGTCACGCAGCGGTTCGTCGACCCCGCCGGGTATGTCGTCCTCACCAAACTATCGGTGGCTGTCTTCGGGCAGACCGACTACGCGTTTCGGTGGATCGCATTGGCGGCGGGAATCGGATCGGTGGTGGTATCCGCCCTGTTGGCCAAGCGTGTCTTCGATAGAGCGGCGGCGCGCGTCGCATTCACGGGTCTCGTTGCGTTGGCGCCGGTCTTGATCTACTACAGCAACGAGGCACAGCAGTACTCGTTGGACGTCCTGGCTGCGCTTGCGGTGGTCTGGGTATTCGTGTCTTACGAAGAGTGGCGGCGCGGCTTCCCGCTCCTGGTCTTGACCGGAGTTCTCTTTCCCTGGCTTTCGTACGCATCGATCATCATCCTCTTTGGGGTCGGCCTCTCCTTGGCTGTCCGGTGGCTGCGGAAACGCTCGTACAAGAGGATCGCGATCATTGGTTCGGCCTGGGGACTGTCGGCGCTGATCGTGCTCATACATGCCCGAATCGTCACCCGTACGGAGTTCTTGGAGGACTATTGGACGGCAGGGTTCGCCCCCTTTCCCTTCAACTCGTTCTCGGATCTCCGTTGGTATCCCGAGGCGGCTGGCGGAATAGTGGAAATGGCATGGTTCGCAGAGGGATTCGTCCCCAAGACGCCCGCTACACCCAGCCTGGCAGCATGGGTCATCTTTGCACTGGTGGTTGTCGGGGCAGTTCTGCTGGTGCGTAGAAGGCCATGGATTGGGCTCGCTCTGGGAGTTGTGGTTGCTGCCAATTTCGCGGTTTCGGTGTTGGGTCTGTACCCATTCGGAAGTCGTCCCGGCCTGTACATGGTGCCGCTATGTTTCCTCGTCGCCGTCGAACCCCTCGACTGGGCGATGAGGCGCCGTTCATGGGCCTGGCGGGTTCCAGCGGCCCTCGTCGCCGTTGGCCTCGTTGCGGTACTTGCTGTGCCCTCGCTCCGCCTTTTCATCAATCCGGAAAACGGCTCTGACATGAAGGGTGCGCTCTCATTGGTGGTGGGGAATTGGGAGCCTGCCGATGCCCTGATAGTCCAGGGGTGGAGTACGCAAGCGTTCGACTTCTACGAGCCACGCTTCGAGCTCCAACAACACCTCGTGCGAGAAGTGTCGAGAGAATTCGACGTGCAGCTGTTCCTGGATGAGCTGGGCCCGGATCCCGGGCTCGGTCGGACATGGCTCCTATTCACCCACCGCCTTCACGAAGCCGAGCAGTTGGTAGACGAGTTGGCCGAAGTCGCGCCACTTCTGCAGCGTTCCGGTGGAGAGTCATACCTGGTAGCCCTTTTCGACCTCTCAGCTCTTGACTAGCGTCACCGTGCCCTCCGATATCCTCCGCCTTTCCGAATGCGGGATCATCGGGTTCCGCGTCCTCCTCGTCACGTCGTCGTCCTCGCCATGGGGTCGGCGGCCGGGTTTGGTGCTCTCCAGGTCTCAGGGCTGATCGGAGCCGGGTGTGATTCTCTCCCGCCAGCTGTCTTGGAAACGGGGGATTCCTGTGGCTGCGCTGGCGATCCTGGCTTTGCTGATCGTCGCCGCCAACCTCGTTCCCCTCGCGTTCGATGGTGGAGGGCTGAACCATGACGAATCGGCATATGCGCTCAAGGCTCGCCACTGGATCGAAGAGACGCCGGAGACAGGCTGGAATCTGCACCGGGGCATCGCCATGTCCGGGTATGGGTACTTGGTCTTCGTAGCCGGAGGAGACGAGGCCGCCCTTCGCTTCCTGGGCCTTGTCGCTCTGGCAGGGTTCGTGTGGGCGACATGGGTGTTGGGACGTCGGATCGGCGGGAAGTGGGTGGGGCCGCTGTCGGTCATAGCGCTGGTGTCGAGCCCTGTGCTCTTGCGGAGGAGCACCGAGTACCTGAGCGATGTCCCCTCCTCGGCCCTGCTGATGGCGGTGATGATCGTGGTCTGGAGGCAATTCGGCGAGAAGGATCGACCCGGCTTCGGGCTGTTGTGGATCCTGCCGTTCGCCTGGACGGCGTTCTATATCCGCTACCAGTCGGTTCTCAGCTTCGGCCTCATCGCTGTGATGATCTTCGTTCTGTTCTGGGACAAGGTCGTGTCCGGCTGGAGGCCGATCCTCATCACCGGTCTCGTCGGGCTCCTCGGGCTCGTGCCGCATCTTCTGTTCGCTATTGCGGAAACCGGATCTCCCGTGGGGATCATTCGCTTCACCGCGGACGTGGCGGGGCGACAGTTCCTCGGGGAGGGACTTGTCGACTATTTCCTCTTGATGGGCTGGCCGCTTGCCGCCTTCGTCGGGCCGTTCGCGGTGGTCTTCTTCGTTTGGTGGCTGATCGCCGGTTGGCGTTCCCCTTTCGAGCGATCCAGGTGCTTGTTCCTCGTGATCCCGGCAGCCGGCCAAGTGCTGGCACTGGGGCTGTTGTCCCATGGGGAGGCGAGATTCATCTTCTTTCCCCTGGCGCTGACCCTCATCGGCGGGACGACGGGGTTCTCGTACGTCAGAGATCGTTGGAGACCAAACGTCGCCAGGGCTATGAGTCTCACTCTGGTCGTGTTGCTCCTGAGCTCGCTGGCCACGGCCAGCATCTACGTGAGGCAAAAAGTGGAGAACCGGGCGAGGGAGACCGAGATCATCGAGCAGGCGGCCGAGGAGATCGATGACCTGAGTGCCGAGGGGTCATGCGGTGTGATGACCTCCTATTCCCCCCAGATCACCTTCTTCTCCGAGTGCTCCAGCGAGTCCTTTCGCACTCATCTCGAGCGGGAGGAGGCGCTGAGCCGGGTCGACGGCGAGAACCGTTACCTGCTCATCGTCGAAGATGGGAAGAACCAGCCCGAGGCCGAGGACCTCGACGACCTCATCGCCCTCACCACCGGAGAGCCGATCGTCGTCCACTCCGAAGGGGAGACCGCGGAGATCTACGAGTTCGTTCCCTGAACGCCGTTCGGGGGTGAGGACTTGGCCGACTGTGCCTCATAAGATGCCCGGCCGTGCCCTCAGACCTGCAGACGATCGCCGATCCCCGTCTGATCCTGCTCGCCTGGGCGGCGGGGTTGGGGTTCGTCGCCGGAGCGGTGTCCCTTTCCCGCATCGTCGGTCCGGGCTTCACCTGGCTCACGGCCGGGGTGTCGGCGCTGGTGGGTGTGCCCGGCGCGCTGGCGGATCGAGGGTGGTGGGCCAGGGCGGCGATGATGGCGCTCGTCGTCGGTGTCTTCTGGGCTCGGAATCAGCCCATCGCCGGAATCCTGTTTCTCGTCGCCGGCCTCGGATACCTGATCGAGGCGACCCTGTTCGCCGGTCTGCTGTCGGCGGTGACCGCGACGCTGGCTCTGGGCGGTGTCACCGGGGAGATGCTCTTGGGTCATTGGTACCTCATCGATCCCCGGCTGCCACGAGGGGCATTGCGCAATCTGGCGGTGGTAGGTATCGCCGGACTCCTGGTGGAGGCCGGTCTGCAAATCGGTTTGGGGATCGAGCTCACCGGAGGAGCATTGGGGTTCTGGGTGCTGCTGATCACCTCCATTGTCTTGATGGCGGCAGTGATAGCCGCACTGCGTTACCCCGCATACAGCGGTGTCATGGCCGCTACCGGCCTGTCCTATCTAGCCTTGCTGACCACCCTCGGGGCGGTTTTCGTCGGTCGTGCCATCGTCGCCGGGCTGGGACCATTCGATCTGTGATTGGAGAAACCTTGGAAGTCAGATCAGCTGCGGCTCGGGTCAACGTAGATGACGCGACTCTGATTGCCGGAGTAATGGAAGGGCTGGAGCCGGTGACCGGCTCCGAAGAGGTGTTCGGCGCCGTCGACGAGGCGATTCTCGAAGCAGCCGGATTCGAGGGAAAGCCCGGTCAGGTGGTGACCCTCCCGCATCCGGAGGCGAAGGCCCTCCTTCTCGTGGGCCTCGGGGAGGAAGTCTCGTTCGACGCGGTTCGCAAAGCATCGGGCAATGCAATCAGGGGAGTGAAGACCAACAGGGCGGTGAGCCTTCTCGCTCGAGTCGATATCGACGAGGCGACCCGCGCGGTTGTCGAAGGAAGCTTGTTGGGTGGCTATCAGTTCCGCACTTACAAGACCGATGACGACGGTCTCGACGTGGAATCGGTGGACATACTCGGTGCCATGGACGACGAGCTCGCCGCTGCGGTATTGGCCTGTCAGGCGACGATCCTCGCCCGCGATTGGGTGAACACGCCGGCCAAGGACAAGTCACCGGAGACGTTGGCCGGAGTTATCGAAACAGCAGCTGAGGACACGGCAGTCGTCGCCGAGATCTGGGACCGCCAGCGCATCGAGGACGAGAAGCTGGGGGCGCTGCTCGGAGTTGCTGCCGGCTCGGATCGTGATCCACGCGTGATCATCCTCGAGTATCGGCCCGACGGCGCCACGTCGCATCTGGCGCTGGTGGGTAAGGGGATCATCTTCGACACCGGAGGCCTCTCCCTCAAGACGGCGAACTTCATGGAAGAGATGAAAGACGACATGTCTGGTGCCGCGGTGGTGGCCGCGGCCACCATCGGGATTGCCCGACTCGGGCTCCCGTTGAATGTCACCGCCATCGCCCCGCTCACCGATAACGCGGTCGGAGGCGACGCCACCCGGCCCGGCGACGTGTTACTACCGGTCGACGGCCCAACCATCGAGGTGCTCAACACCGACGCCGAAGGTCGGCTCATCCTTGCCGACGGTCTGGGTCTCGCCAAGCGATACCAGCCCGACCTCACCGTCGACGTTGCCACTCTCACCGGTGCCGCCGCGGTTGCTCTCGGTAAGGAGGTGGCGGCGGTCTTCGGTTCCGACTCCGAAGTCTCAACACAGATCCTCGAGGCGGCCTCACGGGCGGGCGAGGAGTTCTGGGAGCTGCCGTTGTTCGGTGGATATCGCAAGTCACTCGACTCCAACGTGGCCGACATCAAGAACATCTCGGGCGGCCGCTACGGGGGGGCCATCGTCGCTGCTCTGTTCTTGAAGGAGTATGCCGGAGACGGGCCGTGGGCACATCTGGACATCGCCGGCCCGGCGCGAAGCGCGGAGACCACCGGTGAGCTCGTCAAGGGTGCCTCGGGGGTGGGAGTGCGCACCCTGATCGAGGTGGCGCGCTCCATGGCTCGAGCCGACTGACAGCACCGATGATTCCCTAGTCTGATCCGACAGTGCGCACCCGCTTCATAGTCTCGGTGGCGATTTCCGATCTCTTATCGCTCGCTTTGGCGATGGCGGTCGCTTCGTATTTCGTCTTTGAGACCTGGGTGCCATGGCAGGCGACCACCCCCGGGGCGGATGAGCTGATGCTCGGGTTCCTGGCCATATCGATGGTCGTGATGTCGGTTGTCACCGAGCAGATGTCAGGACCCGGGGTGCCCCGTCCCACATATGGACGGATGGTCGCAATCCTCATCGGCACTCTGTTCCTGACCGCTGGCCTGCTCGTTTTGACCCGGGCCAACTTCTCGCGGTCGTTCATTCCACTCACCGCTGCCTTCTGGCTGGTCCCCGCCACCGCCCATCGCATAGTGCGACGGCAGCGACCCTGGACCGAGAAGGTCGGGGTGATCACCAGAGAGAAGGAACTCGCCGACGATCTCCATGTCGCCGACCATGCTGACGTGGTCTGGGTGCTAGACCCTGACGGCGAGAGTCCCGACGAGTTGCCTCCACGTGATGTGAACATCGCAATTGATCTTCGAGCCGTTGTCTCCGAGTCCATGGCGAAGTACCTCTCGTCCTGCGACGTGGCCGGCTATGCGATCAGACCGTTTTCGTCGATCTACGAGGACCACACCGGTCGCGTCCCTCTTGTTCATCTGACCGAGGGTTGGGAGATATCGGCGCCGCTTCTCGAAGTCGCCCGATGGCTCCCGGGGAAGCGAGTCTTTGACATCGTGTTCAGCGTGATCACTGCCCCGTTTTGGATACCGGTTGGGCTGATCGTGGCCGCTTATGTGAAGCTCGCCGACTCGGGGCAGGCCATCTTCAAACAGGAACGGGTGGGCCTCGGGGGACGGGTGTTCACCATGTACAAGTTCAGGACCATGGACAGCGACGCGGAGAGGGACGGGGCGCGGTTTGCCGTGAAGGGCGATCCCCGGCTGATACCTGGAGGCTCCTTCCTACGCAAGAGTCGCCTCGATGAGATCCCCCAGATGTGGAATGTGCTCAAAGGCGACATGAGCCTCGTCGGGCCACGCGCCGAGCAGGTTCCTTTCGTCGCCGAGTTTCGACAGCAGATCCCCTTCTACGACCACCGGCACATGGTCCGACCGGGGATAACAGGTTGGGCTCAGGTCAACTACGGGTATGCCGATGATGAGGCCGACACCGTCGAGAAGTTGACCTATGACCTCTACTACATCAAGCACATGTCGCCGGTGATGGATCTCCGGATCTTCTGGAAGAGCATCTGGACTGTGCTCACCGGCGACGGAGCTCGATGAGCGCACCGTTGCTGACACCCCCGAAGCGAGGTTTCCGCGCCCCCGGCACCACTTTCATGGTGAGCGGCGGGCTCATCGGAGCCGTCGGCGCGTATCTGTTTCAGGTTTACGGGGCCCGCCGACTCGACCCTGAGGCCTTCGCCCCGGTGAGCGTGTTGTGGACCGCATTCTTCATCCTGGCGACGATCCTGTTGGTGCCGATGGAGCAGTACGTCACCAGGGAGGTGGCGAGTGGCCGTAAAGCCCTGCCAACGGATCTGAAACCTGCCCTGGCGATGACGGTGATCGGAAGCCTCGTCGGGGTGGTGTTTGTCATCGTCACCCTCGACGACCTCTTTTTCGGCGACCCGGTCTATATCACCCAGATCGTCCTTCTCATGGTTGCCTACGCATTGCTGTTCGTCGGCAAGGGGGTTCTTGCCGGCTCCCGTCACTTCGCCGGAGTGGGTTGGATCTTGGTGGTCGAGACCGTTGTCCGGCTGTTGGCGGGTGTGATACTCCTGCAGCTGGTGGTCGACGCCTCGTCACTCGGTTGGGCAATGGTGATCGGCGGATTTTCGGTGCTCGCTCTGGCCTGGTGGCGTCATGACAACGGCCGGCCGGAGGCTACGGCCGCGCCGGCGGGCCCGTTTCTCGCCGGATATGTCGGAGGCACCTCCTCGTCGCAGGTCCTCTTGGGTGGGGCGCCGATCGCGGTTGCTGCGTTGGGTGGTTCGCCCACGTTGGTTTCGATCGTGTTCGTCACCTTCACCCTCTATCGGGCTCCCCTCACCCTCATATTTGCCCTTCAGGGTCGGATCCTGCCCTACCTGGTGGGTCTGTCGCGCGATGCCAACCATCACCAACTCGTGAGGATCGCCAGGGGAGTGGTATTCGGCGGAGCCGTGCTGGCGGTGTTGGGTGGGCTGGTCGGCTGGCTGGTCGGCCCAGAAGTCGTCGGCGTCCTCTACGGCGAGGAGTACATGCCGTCGTCGCTGGTGGCGATGCTTGCTGCCGCAGGCGTCATGGCTGCCGCTTCGGCCCAGAT
>DASUUC010000020.1:0-25869 GCA_036374335.1 Acidimicrobiia bacterium | reverse complement strand
AGCTCCTTGACGATCGGCTCGATGAACCCGGCCACGATCATCGAAGTCGCCTGATCCTCGGTCAGACCTCGAGACATGAGATAGAACAGCTGATCCTCGCCCACCTTGGAGACGGTCGCCTCATGGCCGATTTCGGCGTCGTTCTCCTCGATCTCCATATAGGGGTAGGTATCGGAACGAGAGTCCTCATCGAGGATCAGGGCGTCGCAGCGGACGAAGCTCTTCGCGTTCTCCGCTCCCGGCTCGACGCGAACCAGCCCGCGGTAGCCGGCACGGCCCCCACCCTTCGAGATCGACTTGGAGACGATCGTCGACGTGGTATCCGGAGCGGCGTGGACCATCTTGGCTCCGGCGTCCTGGTGCTGGCCCTCGCCGGCGAAGGCGATGGAGAGCACCTCACCATGAGCACCGGGCTCCATCAGCCACACCGCGGGGTACTTCATGGTCAGCCGCGAGCCGAGATTGCCGTCGACCCACTCCATGGTGGCGTTTCTATAGGCAGCGGCCCGCTTGGTGACCAGGTTGAACACGTTGTTCGACCAGTTCTGGATGGTGGTGTAACGGCAGCGACCACCCTCCTTGACGATGATCTCGACCACAGCCGAATGCAGCGAGTCGGTCGTATAGGTCGGGGCAGAGCATCCTTCGACGTAATGAACGTAGGCGCCCTCGTCGACGATGATCAAGGTCCGCTCGAACTGGCCCATGTTCTCTGAGTTGATCCGGAAGTAGGCCTGCAGGGGCTGGTCGACATGCACCCCCGGCGGCACGTAGATGAACGACCCACCGGACCACACCGCCGAGTTGAGTGCGGCGAACTTGTTGTCATTGGGCGGAATGATCGTGCCGAAATGCTCCTTGACGATCTCGGGATATTCACGGACTGCGGTGTCCATGTCGGTGAAGAGGACACCAAGCTTCTCCAGGTCCTCCCGATTGCGGTGATAGACCACCTCGGACTCGTACTGAGCGGTGACACCAGCCAGATACTTCCGCTCCGCCTCGGGGATGCCCAACTTCTCGTAGGTCTCCTTGATGGAATCGGGGACCATGTCCCAGTCCTTCTGCTGCTCACCCTCGGGCTTGACGTAGTAGTAGATGTCGTCGAAGTCGATGGTGTTGAGCGCGCCCCCGCCACCCCACTGAGGGATGGGTTTGCGCAGGAACCGCTGGTAGGCCTTGAGACGGAAGTTGAGCATCCACTCGGGTTCGCGTTTCATGGCGGACATGTCACGAATGACGTCCTCATCGAGACCCTTCCGGGGCTCGAAAGCGAGGGCGACTTCGTCTTTCCAGCCGAGCTGGTAGCCGCCAAGATCGATATCAACTGTGGCCACTGGCAATCACCTCAAGAACTCGCTCACACTCAATACAAACAGAGCACTTGGCTCCTTAATTTCCACTATCCAGATAGGGAAATTGTAATGGCTGGGTCCTTCTGGGTAAAACCAGGCAACCATTCGGTCAGGATCCGTCCCAGGACCAACACTATGTTGGACATATGCCACTGATCGTGGTCGGAGCCGACACGCCCGCTGGTGAGAACATCCTGGAGAGACTCGACGCAACGGCCCGGGAGATCAGGGTCTTCGTCAGCGACGAGGCGACTGGACTCCAGCTCAGAGCGCGTGGTTTCAAGGTGGCCACCGGCGACGTCTCCGACGAGAGTCACGTCGAAGCTGCGGCGATGCGCTGCTTCTCGGCTGTGCTCATCACCGAGGCGGCGCGTGACGATCGAGAACGGGCTTTTGCCTCGACCGCCGGAGACGTTCTCGAAGGTTGGGCCCGGGCCATGAAAGGCTCCGACGTGACCCGTGTCATCTGGGTCGCCGAGGACAGGCACCCTGAAACCCAAGCCCGTGAAGTGACGTCGGTGAGGCCCTCAGATCCCGGATTCGCCGAGACTGTCGTCGCTCTCGACGACGCTCACTCGATCTCCTGACCGGGGACCCCGGTCAGCAGTCTCGTCGCCTCCTCGATCTCCAGAGCGCGCTCATGAGCCTCGAGGAGTAGCAAGTAGGGGTCGAGAGGGGTCCCGTTGTGGCGCAGCTCGAAGTGGGTGTGAGGCGTGGTCCCTTCCGCATTGCCGGAGTCGCCGACCCAGGCGATGAGCTGGCCTGCCTGCACCTGCTGTCCTTCCTCGACGCCAGGAGCAACCGTGAAGGCCCAGGACGCGTCGCCATCGTCGGTGCCGACATTGTCGTTGTTGAGGTGCAGGTAGTAACTCTCCCAGCCATCGCCGTGGTCGATCTTCACGTTGCGACCGGACAGATTGTTGATCCCGACATAGATCACGGTGCCATCGGCGATGGCATACACCTCGGTCATCCGGGGGGCGATCAGGTCGTTGCCATTGTGACGCCGGCCCCCGGACCGACCGTCTCCGAAGGTGGACCTGAACTCGGTCGGTCCTGTCTCCTGGGGGAAGACGACTTCGAACGGCGGAACACTCGAGTCAGCTCCTGCCGGCAGAGCCGGGATGAGGCCTCCGACACCGACCGCTGCCGCGGCGACGAAGGCAAACCAACGCATGGGGACGCGGGACTGCAAGGCAACTCCTCTGTCTTGTCGGATGGGATGGACCTGGTATCCCAAAAATGAGGCGTCAGGCTACGGGACGGTTCGCGCTACGCAAAACGGAAATCGGGCCCAGCCAGGCCCCCGCGGAGAATCGGTCGCATCCGAGCAGACCACGAGATCTACTGCTGCGGCCTCTGGCAAGAGGACTTTGGCCTCTGGAAAGGTCCGGATCGCGTCATACCTTCAACGATGTGGATGCCGCTATTCGCACGTCGGGGCTGACCAAGGTGTATGGGCACAAACCGGGGGTGGTAGGACTGGACCTCGAAGTCCCCACAGGGCTCGTGTTCGGTTTCCTCGGACCGAATGGATCCGGTAAGGCCACGACCATGCGACTGCTCATGTTCTTTGGGAGACGCGATGTCCGCGGCTGAGACGTCGCGACCGCTAGGACGGAAATGCTTGGCGCCCCTTATAGCCCTCGTGATCCCAGCGGCATGCGCCGGCGCAACCGACACAACCACAACCCCGCCCGACTCCTCCGAACTGGCGCTGGTCGCACAACCTGCCAGCTTCATGCCCGTCATACCGGGTCAGATGGCCCTGGTTGTCGTATCCCCGGAGGGTGTGACCGAACCGGTGACCATGTCGGCGACTCTGACCGGCGCCGGCAGTGTCGAGCCGGTTACGACCCAGATCGACGCGGGAAAGGTGGCCGAGTTCCTGGTGACACCTGCCGAGGAAGCAGTCGGCACGACGTTGCGGCTCCACGTCACGGCGGTGAGCTCGGGCGTACGAGCCGAGACCAGTTGGACTATGGACGTCGTCGAGTGGGAGGACACCATCCAACCACTCGCCACAGAGCTGCGCGACCGGTTCGTTGCTTATCTCGAGGAGTACCACCCCGATCTTGGAATCACCGCAGAGACCTCGTGGACCCCCAGTATCACCAAACCTCAGATCCTGGTCGTGATGCACTACCTGTTCTTCTCCGAAGAGTGGGAAATGGGCATCATGTGGCACGTCACGGTCCCCGAGAATGCCTGGTCCCGCATGTATCTGAGGCCGCGCACTGGCATCCTGCCTACGTTGGGTTTCGAGATCCCTTCCTATCTGGACCCGGAGTCGACACCGGTGCCCTGGGAGCCACCGCCGGAGCTCGACCGCTGACCACAGATCCTCTCAGAACGGCCGGGACGTTTCTACTACGGTTCCGGGCGACTCTGCGGCCGCTGCCGCACGGTGAAACGGAGTCGGGAGACTGGTTCACCATCGACCGAGATGACAAAGGAATAGGCACCCTCACGGTCGAATTGCAGGTTGTTGAAAGTGAACGACCTGATCAATCCGAAATCGGACGCAGTGGGAGACTGAGGCGGATTCGAGGGCAATTTGATGTCATGGGAGAGGGGTCGGGGCAAAGAGGGTTTGCCGTCGGCATCCTGAAGCTCCACCGACAGTCTCAGGGTCTCCGACTTCCAGGAGACCGGGACGCGAAGCCTCAGACCGATGGCGAGACTGGGGTGGCGGGCCGGGAACTGACGCACCCAGAGCGTGTCCCATCCCCCACCCAGGATGAACAATTTGCCCCGGACCGCCTGGACGGCATCGGCGAGGAGAGCGACATCTACCGTCGGCCCCAGAGCATCCGGGGGTGTTTCCATCACCGTTTGAAGACTACCGGCGGGTCGATTGAGCCCAACATGCGGGCTCTCGGTATCGTTCGACCCGGAGAAACATGACACAACCATCCCCCATCGCCCCCGCCGACGGGAAACTCGGCGTCCTCACCCCCGGAATGGGAGCAGTCGCGACCACCTTCGTGGCGGGTGTCCTCGCCGCCCGCAAGGGCTACGCCCAGCCGACCGGGTCGCTCACCCAGCTCTCGCACATCAGGCTCGGCAAACGTGACGAGGAACGCAACCCCCTGATCAAGGAGTTCGTGCCTCTCGCCGAGCTCGATGATCTCGAGTTCGGAGGCTGGGACCCGTATTCGGACGATGCCTACACGGCGGCGATGAAGGCGGGTGTGCTCGACCCACGCCATGTCGAAGGTATCGGCGACGAACTGCGGGCGGTCAAACCGATGCCCGCGGTGTTCTCATCGCGGTGGATCAAGAACCTCCAGGGCGTCGACCAGGTGAAAGAGGGCGCCAACCACATGGACAACGCCGAAGCGTTGATGGAGGACATCGACCGCTTCCGCGCGGAGAAGAGCGTCGACCGCCTGGTTGCAGTCTTCTGCGGATCCACTGAGGCGTATGAGGAGCCGTCGGACGTGCATCTGGACCTCGATACCTTCGAACAGGGGCTCAAGGACAACGACGAAGCGATAACCCCCTCCCAGATATACGCGTACGCGTGCCTCAAGATGGGCGTGCCCTTCGCCAACGGGGCACCCAACCTGGCACTCGACGTGCCTGCCATGTTGGAGCTGGCGTCACGGGAGGGAGTTCCCATCGCCGGGAAAGACTTCAAGACAGGTCAGACGCTGATGAAGACAATGATCGCCCCCGGGCTGAAGTCGAGGATGCTCGGCATCCACGGTTGGTTCTCGACCAACATCCTGGGAAATCGTGATGGCGAGGTTCTCGATGACCCGGAGAGCTTCAGGTCGAAGGAGGTCTCCAAATTGGGTGTGCTCGAGCACATCCTTCAACCGGACCTCTACCCGGATCTATACGGCGACATCTATCACAAGGTCCGGATCAACTACTACCCGCCGAAAGGCGACGACAAAGAGGGCTGGGACCACATCGACATCTTCGGTTGGCTCGGATATCGGATGCAGATCAAGGTCGACTTCCTGTGCAAGGACTCGATCCTGGCGGCACCCATCGTCCTCGATCTCGCATTGTTCTTGGATCTGGCCGCAAGAGCCGGCAAAAGCGGGATTCAGGAGTGGCTGTCGTTCTACTTCAAGAGCCCGCTGCACGCCGAGGCGGTCTACCCGGAGAACGACCTGTTCATCCAATTGGCCAAACTCAAGAACAACCTCCGTCACATGATGGGCGAAGATCTCATCACCCATCTCGGGACCGAGTACTACGACGAGGGCTGACCAACACCTCGACCCCGGGGCCCTCGTCGGTGCCAGCTACTTCGACGTCAATTGGTCGGCTGGATCGATGCCAATACTTTGTTACTGAGCTCGTCAGGTAGCTCGGCCATGTCGTGGGCATCCCTGGCATGGCGATCTATCTCGTCGACCGTGTCCTCCTGTGTGTCCCGGACGACTCTCCAGTCGCAGCCGGGGATGACAGCGGAGCATTCGAACGCATAGGGCATGAAGCTCTCCTGTAGGGGTCTATGCCCGGCATACCCATTGTCACCACTCGATGAAACACCAAAATCGAGTGGTCCGGTTGAATTCCTACCGGTCGTCGGGCCGCACTGACCCGAGAACCCACCGGGTCATCTCGGCAGGAAGCTCGATCAACCCGTGATGCTCCCTCATGTGGGTTTCGACCTCTGCGAGGACATCGTCTCGGTCTTCCCCCTCGATCGTCTCCTCACAATCGGGATACACATTCGCGCAGACAAACTCAAAGGGCTGCACCAATCACCTCTCGATCTACGACTGCCGGCGAAGCTACCGAACTACGACTACCGGCGAAGCTACCCAACTCTTACCCTTGTCTACATGGAAGATCTTCGGGTTGGCCGCTACACGATCCCCGCACACGAGCTCGAAGAGAGCTTCGACACCTCGGGTGGTCCAGGGGGTCAACATGCCAACCGAAGCGCCACCGCCGTCCGCCTGCGTCTCGATATCGCGGGCTCGTCACTGCCCGACGAAGTCAGGTCGAAGTTGCGAGACCGACTCGGTGATCACATCGAAGTCGTTGCCGCCGACTCACGATCTCAATATCGCAACAGGGCGCTGGCTCGCCGGAGAATGGCTGAGAGGATCACAAAGGCCCTGGTCGACCCGCCAAAGCGAAGAAAGACGCGGCCCACCAGAGCATCTCAGAGAAGAAGAGTCGAGAGGAAACGGGCGCGAGGACGGACAAAGCGTCTCCGCAAGCCTCCCGACGTCGACGTGTGACCAGGCAGATATCCTCCCACAATGCCCATGACCCCCGAACGCTGGAGCTACATCGGCGACTACGCCGACAACGTCTTCGGCCAGTACGACGATCACCTCGCCGACCTGATGAGTCGAGCAGTGGAGGCCGGACTGCCTCCGATAGCTGTCTCTGCAGATGTCGGGCGGCTCCTCAAGATCCTCGTCTCCATGACGGAAGGAAGACTCGCCATCGAACTGGGGACACTTGCCGGTTACTCCGCTATCTGGATCGCGCGCGGTCTCGCTCCGGACGGGAGGCTGATTACCGTGGAGTACGACGACGACCACGCCGACTTCGCCCAATCGGAGTTGGAAGCGGCCGGCATGGCCGACAAGGTCGAGATCGTCAGAGGAGCCGCGTTGGAGGTTCTTCCCCCGATCGCCGATGAAGTCGGGGAACAGAGTGTCGACTTCGCCTTCGTCGACGCGACGAAGTCCGAGTACGTCGAGTACTACCGATTGCTCAAACCGCTGGTCAAGCCGGGAGGGTTGTTGGTGGCGGACAACGTCTACGGCTCGGGTTCAGGTTGGATCGACGAGGGCTTCGGTACCGACGAGTTCAATCGGCTGGTCGCCGCCGACCCCGATTTCGACGCCGTCGCCACTCCGATGCGAGAGGGTGTCCTGATCGCCCGTAGGAACGTTTGACCGGACCGCTCCACACGGAATAGCCATACCACCCGAGGTGTTGGCAAACCGTACTCTTGAGCTCTTCCGCGGTCACCACTCCACCCGTCGACCACAGCCAGAAGTGGCTGGTGCTGGTCGCGGTTGCCGCCAGCACGATCCTGGCGACGATCGACGCGTCGATCGTCAATGTAGCCTTTCCGACCCTCGTCGCAGATCTGCAGACCTCATTCAACGTCATCCAATGGGTTGCCCTTGCCTATCTATTGACGATCGCGACTCTGACCATGGGGATGGGCCGCCTCGGCGATGTGGTCGGGAAGAAGAAACTGTTTGTCGGCGGGATAGTCCTGTTCACCGTCGCCTCCACGATGTGCGGTCTGGTGCCCGATGTGTCCTGGCTGATTGGGTTTCGTGTCCTCCAGGCAATGGGAGCGGTTCTCATCCTGGCCCTCGGAGCGGCGATTCTGGTGGAGGCCTTCCCTCCCAACGAACGAGGCAAGGCTCTCGGCTGGATCGGCACCACGGTATCGCTGGGGATCATCAGCGGTCCCGTCATCGGCGGCCTGTTGATCTCCTCCTTCAGTTGGCGGGCGATCTTCTTCGTGAATATCCCGGTCGGGCTCATCGCCACTTTCCTCGCGTCGAGGTACGTGCCCAGCACCGAACCGGTCAGAGGCCAGAAGTTCGACCTCGCCGGCGCCGCTCTCATGAGTATCTCTCTGTTTGCCCTTTCCCTCGCCCTCACGCTCGGCCAGGACGCTGGATTCGCTTCACCACAGATCCTGGGCGGATTCGCGGTGTTCGCGTTGGCCGCGATTGCCTTCGTGATCGTCGAGCTGAGGGTCGATTCACCAATGCTCCAGCTGCGCCTCTTCAAGAGCCCCATGCTCACCGTCAGCGTCGTCACCGGCTTCCTCGCCTACAGCTCACTCGCCGCGACTTTCTTCCTGCTCCCCTTCTATCTGGAGGGCGTCCTCGGATTCGAGGTGGGCCAGGTCGGCCTGCTTCTCGGGGCGGCTCCGCTGATGATGGGGATGGTATCCCCCATATCGGGAACGCTCTCCGACCGATTCGGGATACGCCGTCTCACCTTGTGGGGGTTGATCGTCATCGCCGCCGCCTATCTCGGGTTCACCACTTTCGGGGTCGACACCACAGCAGGCCACTACTTGCTTCTCGCCATTCCACTCGGCATCGGGGTGGGTGTCTTCAACTCACCCAACAACAGCGCCATCATGGGCTCGGTGCCGCCCGAGTACATGGGTATTGGAGGAGGGCTCCTCACCATCACGCGTCTGCTCGGTCAGATCTCGGGGATCGCTGTCCTGGGCTCGATTTGGGCGACGAGCGTTGCGAGAGCGTCGGGCGGGTCCTTACCTGCCGAGGGCGCCTCAGCCGCTGACCCCCTGGCCCAGGTTGCCGGGCTCCACACCACATTCGTCGTCGCCGGAGTGATCATGGCTGCTTCGGTGATCGTTGGGGCATGGGGGATGAGGCAGGAGCGACGGGACCGTCTCCATCCCGTCGTCGCCACAGCCGATGCCTAGCAGTGGCCGGCTCTTCTAGGAAATGTTTCTGGTCATCGGCCTTCTCATCGGGCTCAACCTCTTCATTCGCATCGCCATCGGCGAGAGCAGAGAGCTCCGTGCCCAAGGCCAGACCACCGGAGGAGGGAAGTTGCGACTCACCCCCCGCGATTTGATGGTCATCGTCTACCGCGGCGGGCTGTTCCTACTCGGGTCGGTGGCTATCGGCCTGGCTCTCGACTTCGCCTTCAACACCACTGTCGGCGACCTGCTCGGCTAGGGCACGGACCGCGGCCCGATCGGGTTTCCCGATCGGAGTGCGGGGGATCGTCTCAGCCCGGATCCATCGCTTGGGGACCATGAAGCCGGGCAAGTTCTCGGACGCCCAACTGCCGGGTCGATCGATCTCGCCGGTGTAGACACAAACGACGAGTTCACCCCATTCTGCGTCGGGTAGACCCAATACAACGGCTTCTTCAACACCGGGGTGCTGGCGAAGGACCGACTCCACATGCTCGGGGTCGACGTTTTCGCCCCCGGTGACGATGACCGTGTCGGCCCTCCCCAAGATGCGCAAGCCGCCGCTCTCATCGATCTCGCCCAGGTCGTTGGTGACGAACCACGGATCGGCCCGATCCGGCTGGCCGATATAGCCGGGCGAGACCTGCGGGCTCTTCACCGCCACTCGGCCGTCTGGATCGGTCCGGATCTCCACCCCGGGAAGAGGATGAACTCGTCGCTCCAGGGGAGCCCCCGGTCGTAGGGTGGCCACCTGTCCGAACGTCTCCGTCATGCCGTATGTGGGCAGGACCGGCAGTCCCTTCGCCGCCGCCAACTCGAGCAAGCCATCGGGGATCGGCCCTCCCCCGACCAGGACGGCGCGCAGCCCGTGATACGGACCGTGTTCGAGGAGACGGCTCAGCATCGTCGGGACCACCGAGACCATCGTGACCGGTCCTCTCATGGCCTCGGCGGCCGCGGTTGCCTCGAAACCCGGGAGCAGGGTGATCGCGCCGCCGCTATATGCCTGGCGCACGATGATCGAAATCCCCCCGACGTGGTGAAGGGGCATCGCCAACAGCCAATTGTCTTCCGGGCCGTGGCCCAGATGTTGTGCTGAGGCCGACGCCGCCGCCGTCAGGTTGAGCGTGGTGAGCCTGACGCCTTTTGGTGGGCCTGTCGTTCCTGAGGTGAACACCACCAGGTCGGCGTCACCTGGCCTGGTGGCCTCGCGATCCAGGCCAACCACTGTCGCTCCTCCTCCGGAGATGCCGGCGATGATGTCGAACACGGAGGCGGGCCGTAATGAAGCCTGGATCAGCCGAGGGGCCGCGGTGAGGCGCGACTCCACCTCCTCGATGGTTTGTCCGTACGTCCACGAACGCTCCCCCGCTTGCAGATAAGGCAGGTCAGGGTCGACCCGGCGCAGCCATTCGATCACCACCCGATTGTGCCTGGCCGGGCTGCCATTCGCAGGTTGGTGCGGCTGTATGTGGGTTGGGCCCGATGCACACCGCTTATGCTCTCGCCTCGTGGTTTCAGAGATATTCGACCCTTCGGCTTGGGACGAGGTCACCGGCCTCGACTTCACCGACATCACGTACCACCGGGCCAAAGACGCCGGTGTGGTCCGTATCGCCTTCGACCGGCCCGAGGTGCGAAACGCCTTTCGTCCCAACACCGTCGACGAGTTGTACACCGCTCTCGACCATGCCCGGCAGACCTCAGATGTGGGGTGTGTCCTCCTCACCGGAAACGGGCCTTCCCCCAAAGACGGCGGCTGGGCCTTTTGCTCCGGCGGCGACCAGAGGATCAGGGGCAAGGACGGCTACAAGTACGCCGAAGGCGAGGAGATCGACCAGGGGCGCACCGGACGTCTCCACATCCTCGAGGTACAACGTCTGATCCGCTTCATGCCCAAAGTGGTCATCTGTGTGGTCCCGGGTTGGGCCGTTGGCGGCGGTCATAGCCTTCATGTGGTGTGTGACATGACCCTGGCCTCACGGGAACATGCCATCTTCAAACAGACCGATGCCGACGTGGCCTCGTACGACGCCGGCTACGGGTCCGCCTATCTCGCCCGCCAGATTGGGCAGAAACGGGCTCGCGAGGTCTTCTTCCTGGGACGGGATTACTCGGCGCAAGATGCCTATGAGATGGGCATGGTCAACGCCGTCGTCGCTCACGGTGAACTGGAGCAGATCGCCCTGGAGTGGGGGCGGGAGGTGGTAACCAAGAGCCCGATGGCGCAGCGGATGCTCAAATTCGCCTTCAACATGATCGACGATGGCCTGGTCGGCCAGCAGATCTTCGCCGGGGAAGCGACCCGGCTGGGCTACATGACCGATGAGGCCCAGGAGGGACGGGACTCGTTCCTCGAGAAGCGCGACCCCGACTTCGACAAGTTCCCCTGGTACTACTGACCATGGGCCGTTTTCGGGCCTGGAAGACGGCTGCCCGCATCCACACACTCCCCGCGGCAATCGTCCCCGTACTAGTCGGGTCCGGGCTTGCCTCCGGGGAGGGCGTGTTCCGTATGGACGCCTTCGTGTGGGCCCTGATCGGGGCCCTGGCCATCCAGGTGGCCGCCAACTTCGCCAACGACGCCTCGGACGCATCCAAGGGCGCTGACACCGAGGACCGGCTGGGCCCACCCCGGATGGTGGCTCTCGGGGTCATCAGCTCGAGACAGATGTGGTTGGCCACCTGGATCGCCATCGCCGTCGCGGTCGGTGCCGGGGTCTTTCTCACGCTGATCGCCGGGTGGATCGTGCTCGTCATCGGGGTGTCGTCGGTGATCGCGATGCTCGGTTACGTGGGTGGGCCCGCTCCCTACGGCTATCGCGGGTTCGGCGAGCTATTCGTGTTTGTCTTCTTCGGTCTGGTGGCAACGGTTGGCTCCCGGTACCTCCACGACGAGACAGCGCCGCTTTCGGCATGGATGCTGGCCATCCCGGTAGGGATGTTGGTGACGGCGATCCTCGTCGCCAACAACTACAGGGACATCGACACGGATCGAGCTGCGGGGAAGAGAACTCTGGCTGTGATCATGGGGAGAGAGCGCACCCGAATGCTTTTCGCCATCCTGGCCTATGGAGCCTTCGTGGCGATTGTTGTGTTCGCCGTCGTCGGCTGGACACCTACCTCCACTCTCTTCTCGGGCTTCCTCGTCCCGTTCGCTGCGGTGCCGGTGAGGATCGTCTATGCCAACACCGATGGCCCTGCTCTCATCCGCGCCCTGAAGGCAACCGCCCGACTGCATCTCTGGGTGGGAGTCTCACTGGCGGCCGCCGTCACCTTCGTCCCGTGAAACCGGACGACCCCTGTGGACCGTCTAAGCGGGATATGTGGAGAGTTGCCCTGCTCACAGGGCTCGCGTTGACCAGCACCGCCTGTCTCGGTTCCGACTTCGCCGACTCCGTGGAGGGGTCATGGCAAATGACCACGGGCACAGTGGATGGGAAGGAGATCCCCCTTCTCGATTCACATCCCATCAGCATCACCTTTCAAGGTGATCAGGTGAGTGGAACGGCTTCGTGCAACGGATACGGCGGAACTTACGAACTCGACGGGTCGACGATCACGTTCAGCGAACTGGCCATGACCGAGATGGCTTGCTCTCCTGAGGAAACGATGCAAGCCGAGGCGATGTTCGCCACAGCGTTACCCAGAGTCGACAGAGTCTCTCTCGATGGACAACTGACCTTGAGCGGAGACGACGTCGAGATGGTCTTCGAGGCCATCGAACCGGTGCCCGAGTCCGGGCTCACCAACACGGTCTGGGTCCTCGATGGTTTGATCCAGGGCGAGTCGGTCTCCTCACCGGTCAGCGGCACACGGGCGACGATCGAGTTCTTCAGCGACGGCTCTGCTCTAGGAGACACCGGGTGTCGCCCCTTCTCCGGCGAATACACGATCTCGGGGGCCGAGGTTGTGATGACAGATCTTGCTGCAGACGGGCACGAATGCGGGCCTGCCGTGGCCTCGCAGGACAGCCTCTTCCTCACAGTCATCGGAGACGGCTTCCGGGTCGAGATCGAGCAGAACCGCCTGACGACTTGGATTCCGGGCGACGAAGGGCTGACATTCATCGCCGAATCCTGAGCGGCGTTTGATCAGGCCGGTTGACGGGTAATTGGGGTTGTTACAAAACCGAAAGGAAGGGATTGTGAGAACTGGTGGAATCGGAGGAAGCCTTTTCCTCGTGGCGCTTGGCGCCATCCTCTATTGGGCGGTGAGCGTTGAGGCTGAGGGTTTCAGCATCAACACAATCGGCCTGATCCTGATGATCGTGGGTGTCGTCGGACTCGTGCTGACACTCATGTTGACTGCGAGCGTCGAAAAGACCGAGCGTGAGAGCGGCGGCGTCACCATCGTCGAACGTGATTGATCGCCTTCTGAAACTGGAAGAAGGCTTCTGGAAGGCGGCCGGGGACGGCGACTATTACCGGGAGCACATGGCGTCCGAAGGACTGTGTGTGCTCCCGGTCGGTGTCTTGGACAGGGATGAGACCGCCGTCGCGATCGAGAAATCCGAACCGTGGGCCGACTTCAAGTTCCACGAGATAAGGGCCCTCGATCTCGGCGACGACGAAGCCGCCCTGTGTTACCGGGCCGAAGGCTTCAGGGACGACGGATCACCCGGCTATGTGGCACTGATATCCTCGGTGTACATCCGCCTCGGCGGGGAGTGGAAGCTGTTCCTGCACCAACAGACCCCCATAGAATTTTGATCTGACCGTCCCAACGGGACGCTTCCGCTCGGCGGGTTCTGATCGATGAAATTCTCAAATGACTGACAAGGGGGTTGTTTCTTTCGTAGCTCGAACGTATGTTCGGAGTATGGATTGGGAGAGGGTTTCCAACGATGAGATCGACGAGGCAGTTGACCAGTTTTCGGGTCTAGTGTCGGCAGGATGGGCTCGGGTCTGTGAGCTGATCCGGGAGGTGGATGTCCGTCAGTCGTGGATGGCCGACGGCGCCCGCAGTCTCACCGATTGGGTGGGTGCCCGGCTCGGGGTCCGCCACGAGAACGCAGTGCAACTGGTGGGAGTGGCTCGTCGTCTCGCCGATCTGCCGGTGTTGGCCTCGAGGTTCGCGTCTGGTTTGTTGTCTTTGGATCAGGTGGATGCCATCTCCCGGATAGTCACCCCGGACAGCGAAGCGGCTTTGGTCGAGGATCTGGCTGGGCTGTCGAATGCTGTATTGGATCGTCGGGCTCGTCGCCACCGTGGTCTCTCCACAGAAGAGGAGAATTCGGTTTGGGAGCGACGTCGCCTGGTCCGCCAGTGGAATCTAGATGAGTCCGAGTTGCGGTTCCGGGGCCGGCTCCCGGCTGCTGAGGGCCGTATCTTCGATGAGGCGATCGACACTAGGGTCGACGGGATGGGCACTAATCCAGAAACCGGAATGTTCGACCCTCTGGAAACCCGTTCTGCTGATGCACTGGTGGAAATGGCCGCCACCGATGGCGGTGGCAACGGTGCGCCCCCGCAGGTGACTGTTTTCGCTGATCTCGACGCCCTCACCACCAAGGGTTGGGCCGAGTTGGACAATACGGCACCTATCTGCAATGAGACGGCACGACGGCTGGGATGCGACTCAGTTGTGGAATGGGTGATCACCAGAGACGGCCAGCCCATCGGTATTGGACGGAAAAGCCGGAAAATACCGGACTGGCTGAGACGGCTCGTCCACCACCGCGACGGCGGCTGCTGTCAGCATCCCGGATGTGGCAACACCCGGTGGCTCCAGGTCCACCACATCATCCCCTGGGCCCAAGACGGACCCACCGACTTGGACAATCTCATCCTGTTATGCAGTGTCCACCACCGGTGGGTCCACGAAAAAGGCTGGCATATCACCGGCCCACCCCAAACCAGAGTATTCCGCCGACCCGACTGGACCCCCCACCCACACCCGCGGCAACCACTCGACCCACGACTCACCGAACTGGTCAGTATCTAGGGGCAGCCGCCCCCACCCCCACCTGCCCACACGTCGCGACCAATCACAACCAAACCAACTCCACCAGACCCAAACGCGCCCAAACTCATGCCCGGGCCGTGCGGCTCGCGCCCTGTGAGCGTCGAGGCAATCGTCCTACAGCCCGACCTGGCCCTACCGATGGCCGTCAACACAGCGGAAGGAACCTCGATGCAACTTCGGGACAAGGTGATCGTCGTCACGGGAGGAGGCAGCGGCATCGGCCGCCAGCTCGTCCTCGGCCTGCCGGCACGTAATGCCCGCGTCGCCGGGCAAACATGCGCCAGGACACCTCGACGAGACCGCTGCACCCCGCCGTGCCACGCACCTGATGTACCGACAGATGAAAGACCTGCTGGCCTGATCAAGCAGAAACGAGCGAGGGAATCAACGCCAAGATCGCGGGATGTTACGAGTCCGTCGTATCGTCTCCATGGCCTGGTCTTGGTAGTTTCCATCAGATAGGAAGTATCTCCGTTGCCATACCTCTATGACTTCATCGACGCGGACGGGTCCAACAAGGACCTGCTTGGCGGCAAGGGCGCCGGTCTCGCGGAGATGACGGGACTGGGCCTCCCCGTCCCACCCGGTTTCACCATCACCACCGACGTATGTCGTGAGGCGATGGAAACCGGTTCGGTTCCCGACGACGTCTGGGGCGAGGTCGAAGCCGCCGTCGAACGGCTCGAAAAGGCATCAGGCCGGACATTCGGTGCCGGCCCCGAACCACTGTTGGTGTCGGTCCGCTCAGGAGCCAAAGCCTCGATGCCCGGCATGATGGACACCGTCCTCAACATCGGGGTCAACGATGAGGTGGTGCAGACCCTGATCGACTGGTCCGGGGATCCCCATTTCGCTTGGGACGCCTATCGACGCTTCGTTCAGATGTACGCCGACGTCGTGCTCGGCGTCCCCGAACACCACTTCCAGGAAGTGCTCACGGCACTTCGCAACGAGCGCGGGGTGGAGGATGACTCCAACCTGACTGCCGAGGACCTGGAGAGGGCAACCAGGGAATTCAGGTCGATCGTTGAAGAGCAGCGACCCGGAGCCCTCCCCGATGAGGTGATGGATCAACTTCGGGGGGCCATCTCCGCGGTGTTCAACTCCTGGTTCAACAAACGAGCTGTCGACTACCGACGGATCAACAAGATCCCCGACGAGTTGGGGACTGCGGCCAACGTTCAGATGATGGTGTTCGGTGACCTCGGCAAGGACTCCGGAACGGGAGTCTGCTTCACTCGGGACCCGGCAACCGGCCAGAGAGTGTCCTATGGCGACTATCTCCCTCAGGCTCAGGGCGAGGACGTCGTCGCCGGTACTCGCAACACGTTGACCCTCGATGAGCTCGCTGGACTTCACCCGGAATGCCATGCCGAGCTCATCGAGATCATGGACCGGCTCGAGCAGCACTACCGGGACATGTGCGACATCGAGTTCACGATCGAACACGACAAGCTCTACATACTCCAGACCAGGGTGGGTAAGCGAACTGCAGAGGCCGCGGTCCGCCTAGCCGTGACCATGGCCAACGAGGGGCTCATCGACCGCGAGACAGCAGTGCAACGAGTTGATCCGGTTTCGCTGGAGCAGCTCCATCGACCCCGGATCAACCCGGACGGGGCTCAGGCGCAAGTCATCGGAGGAGTTGCCGCCTCCCCCGGAGCGGCTACCGGGAAGGTGGCCTTCACCGCTGACCGTGCCGTGGCGTTGGCTGACGACGGCAGCGACGTGATACTGGTGAGGCCCGAGACCACACCCGACGACATCCACGGGATGGCCGCAGCGGTCGGAATCCTCACGAGCCAAGGAGGCAAGACGTCTCATGCCGCCGTGGTGGCTCGGGGCATGGGCAAAGCAGCCGTCACCGGCGCCGCCGACCTCGTGGTCGACCCTGACGCCGGGGTCGCCCATCTCCTCGACAGAGATATTCGCGAGGGCGACGCGATCACCATCGACGGAACCAGCGGCTCGGTGTATCTGGACGCGGTGGAGTTGATCGCGCCCGAGGCTCTGGAGGAGCTGCACGAACTGCTGGAGTGGGCGGACGAGTTCCGCACTCTCGGCGTCAGGGCCAACGCCGACACCAAAGAGGACGCCGCCATTGCACGGGCGAGGGGCGCCGAGGGAATCGGCCTCGCCCGGACCGAGCACATGTTCCTCGGCGAGCGCCTCGATGTGGTGCAGAAGGTAATCCTCGCTCCGGACGACGAACACCGGCAGCGGGCCCTCAGCGACCTGGAGAAAATGCAGATCGACGACTTCGAGGGGATCCTCGAGGCCATGGACGGCTTACCCGTGGTGGTGCGCCTGCTCGACCCTCCACTGCACGAGTTTCTTCCCAGCAGATTGGAACTAGAACGAGAAGCCTTGCGACGGGTGCGGGCGGGCCGACCGATCGGTGACCTCCAGGCCATGTCGGAGCAGGTCGCCCGTTGGGAGGAGGTCAACCCGATGCTGGGCCTGCGCGGAGTCCGCCTCGGCCTCATGCTCGACCAGCTCTACCGGATGCAGACGAGAGCCGCAGTGACCGCCTATGAGCGACGTCTCGAGGCGGGAGGACAGCCCATTCTGGAGATCATGATTCCCCTCGTGGCGGAAGCCGAGGAGCTCCGCCTGATGCGGGAGATGATAGAAGAAGAGATCGCCGACCATCTCGAGATCCACGTCGGCACCATGATCGAACTACCCCGCGCCGCGTTGACGGCCGGCGACATCGCCCAGGTGGCGGATTTTTTCTCGTTCGGCACCAACGATCTCACACAGATGACATATGGCCTCAGTCGAGACGACGCAGAAGGACTGTTCCTCCGGGATTATCTCGAGCAGGGGATCTTGTCCTCAGACCCCTTCCAGACCCTGGACCAGGCCGGAGTAGGCCGGCTGATCAAGTTGGCTTGCGAGGAGGGCCTCAGGGCCAATCCGTCGTTGATTCTGGGATTGTGTGGGGAGCACGGTGGGGACCCCGAATCGATCCGGTTCGTTCACGGCGTGGGACTGGACTATGTGTCCTGCAGCTCACCACGGGTGGAAGGTGCGCGTCTCGCCGCAGCGCAGGCGGAGCTGAGCGAAAACTAGGCGCTGCGCCTGTCGATCTCCTCGAGCACATCGGCCACGCCCTCTCCGGTGGTGGCCGTGGTCACCAGGACCGCGACACCCCGGGACTCGGCCGCCTCGCTCAAGGCGCGTGTCACGTCGTTCACTCCCGGCCTGTCTCCCTTGTTGACCACGAAGACGTCGGCGATCTCGACGATCCCCGCTTTGTCGCCTTGCACCTGGTCGCCCCAGAAGGGGCCTACGACAAGAACAACGACGTCGGCGATTCCCATGATCTCCACCTCGGATTGGCCGACACCAACGGTCTCGACGATGAGACGATCGAACCCGGCGGCCCCCAGCAGCGCCACCGCCTCCCTGGTGGCGGGAGCGAGGCCTCCGAGATGGCCCCGGGTCGCCATGGAGCGCACGTAGACACCCTCGTCGTCGATGTGAGACTGCATCCTGATCCGATCCCCGAGGATGGCCCCACCGGTCACAGGGCTAGACGGGTCGACGGCGAGAACGGCAACCGTCTCACCCCGGTCCCGGATGACCTCGATCAGCTCGGAGATCAACGTCGACTTCCCGGCTCCCGGAGGTCCGGTGATGCCGATCACCCTCTCGGGAGCGGGAAGACCGGTCTGGGCGCCGTTCTGCTCGACCTGGGTGATGGCGCGGGACAGGGCACGTCTGTCCCCAGAGCGAATGGCTTCGAGCGCGAGGTCCATCGCTGCGGAGCCTAAGACGTCGCACGCCCCATTTCCGTCAACCCAGCAACACATGACGCCCGACGGCGACTCCGGAGATGGATGAAAATGCCGCCGTGAGGTGGGATATCGTCTTGCATTGTTACTTATCGTCAACGGCCCGGGGCGGGCGGCTATTTACGTCCCAGGGTTGTAGGCGTCGCTGAGCGACGGTGTCAACCCTGGGTTCGCCACAGGTGAAGGAAGTTCAGAGGGTGGGAACGGAGATGGTGACGCCTTCAGTGGCTTCCTCCATGGTGCCGGGCGCGTCAGCGGAGGCGATCACCTCGCGGACACCGGGCACGCGATCCTTGAGGATGCGTTCGATCCCGGCCTTGAGGGTCATCATCGACAGCGGGCAACCACCGCAGGCACCCACCATCTGCAGGCTCACCTTGCCATCTTCAGCTCCGAGCAATACGAGATCCCCCCCGTCCGCCTGGACGGCGGGGCGGATGTAGTCCAACGCCTCGCTCAGCTTGTCGTGGTCAATGGGCTCATCAGTCGCGGAGGAGGGCGCGATCGAAACTGGTGTTGAGTCTGTCATTCCTTAGTAGAAACCGAGTGGGCTCGCCTGTTGTTCCCGATTCTAGAGAGGGGTGTCAGCTGCGCTCAATCCTGGCTCCCAACGAGGAAAGCCTGCCTACGAAGTCCTCGTACCCACGGTCGATGTGGGAGGGGTCACTGACCTCGGTGACGCCTTCGGCGGCGAGCCCGGCCAACACGAGGGCGGCGCCGGCCCGGATATCGGGGGCCAGCACCGGACACCCGGAGAGGCCATCCACACCGCGGATGATGGCGTGCTGGGCTTCGATCGAGATGTCGGCACCCATCCGGGCCAGCTCGCCCACGTAGCGATAGCGGGCGTCGTAGATGTTCTCGGTGATCACAGAGGTTCCGGTCGAAAGGGCGAGCAGAGCGACCATCTGTGGCTGCATGTCGGTATGGAATCCGGGATATGGAAGAGTGGCGAAGTCGATGGGCTCGGGGCGCTGCGGACCAATGACCCGCAGCCAGCCGTTGCCTCGCTCCACCTCACAGCCGGCAGCCTCCAACTTGGCCAGTTCCATGCGGAGATGGTCGGGATGACAACCGGTGACAGTGACGTCTCCTCTCGTGATCGCCCCTGCCACCGCATAGGTTCCGGCCTCCAGCCGGTCGGGCAAGACGTTGTGCTCGACCGGGACCAGACCCTCGACCCCGGTGATGGTGACCAGAGATGTGCCCGATCCCTTTACGTCTGCCCCCATCGAATTCAATTGTGCAATGAGGTCCTGGATCTCTGGTTCGCGGGCGGCATTGACGATCAACGTCTCTCCCTCGGCGAGAACACCGGCAAGGATCAGATTCTCGGTGGCACCCACGGACGGGAAGGGCAGCTCGATCTCGGTTCCCTTCAAACGACCGTCGATGCGGCCGACCAACTCGCCATGGACCAACTCGAAAGACGCACCCATCTGCTCCAGACCCTGCATGTGCATCTCGATGGGGCGGGCACCGAGATCGTCTCCACCGGGCAGTGCCACCCTGGCCTCCCCGCAGCGGGCCAGCAACGGTCCGAGCACGACGATTGAGGCCCGCATCTGCCGAACCAACTCGATAGGCGCCTCCGGGCGAGGCTCATCGGGCACGACGATCCACAGCTCGTGGTCACCTTGCTCGATCCGGCATCCCGTGTGCTCAAGGACCTGCGCCATCAGCTCCACGTCCAGGATCGAGGGCACGTTGGTGAGGTGATGCCTTCCAGGTGCCAGCAGGGTGGAGACGATCTCTTTGAGCACGGCATTCTTGGCTCCAAGGGTCCGCACGGTGCCACTGAGACGCGCTCCGCCCTCGACGAAGATCTTGGACATCGCGGAGAATCTAATTGACGGCAATGGCAACACCCCGTTGACCGGTCAGAGGGGCTCGTGTGGCTACCCTGCCGCCCGTAGTGAGAATTGCACTCGGATCGGATCATGCCGGCTATCCGTTGAAAGAGCACCTGGCTACCTGGCTCGCGGAGTCAGGTCATGCCGTGTACGACCTGGGCACCCACTCGGCCGACCCGGTCGATTACCCGGACTACTCGGCCGCGGTCGCCAGGGCCGTGTTGGATGGCCGGGCTGACCGGGGGGTCATCGTCTGCGGCTCAGGAGCGGGTGCTGCGATCGCAGCCAACAAGTTCCAGGGGATCAGGGCAGGTGTCGCTCATGACACCTATACGGCTCATCAGATGGTCGAACACGATGATGTCAACGTGCTTGCGCTGGGCTCACGTGTCATCGGCCAGTCCCTCGCCGAGGATGTCGTCAGGATCTTCCTCGAAGCGAAGTTCTCCCGTGACGACCGCCACGTGAGGCGGCTCGACAAGATCAGGGCGTTGGAGGCCTGATCCGGCTAGGACTCCAGACTGCCCGCAGCCAACTCGGCGAGCGTTTCCAGACCGCCGAGACCTATCTCACCTGAGATTCTGCCCAGATTCTCGTTGTCCGGGCCCAACACCACGTATGTGGGAGTCCCGGTCATCCCGTAGGCATTGACGATGCTGCTCTGCTGGTCGTCTTTGATAGTGGGGCTGGTCCAGCCTTCCGACTCGAGCCAATCCTGAGGAGGCCAGGTCCTCCCGTCGCGGACTCTGTTGGTCAGGACCGTTACTCCATAGAGGTCCACTCCTTCGGGGAGACCGCCCGACTCGACCCAGCTCTGGACGAGGGGAACCTCCGCCTGACAGTGAGGACACCAATGGGCCAGCAACACCACGATCTTGGCGTTGCCGTCGGGGGCGATGGTGAGCTGTTCGCCGTCAAACGTCTCGCCGGTCACCGTCGGAGCCGTCAGACCAACCGCCGGGTCTGCGGCGCCCGTTTCCAGAAATGGGAGATCGTCACCTTCGACGGTGACCTCCCCAAAGGCGATCGACTCGTCGACGGCGCCTTCACCGGCGATGGCTATCGCCAGCCACACGACCAACCCGAGACCGACGACACCGCCCAGGATCCAGTAGATCAGGCTTTTCTTATTGGACTCTTGTTTCTTGCTCGATGCTGTTCTTGTTGACATAAAACCCCAGAAGGACTGCTATCACGATAAACCCGGACCCGGCCATAAACGGGATGCTGATGAAATTGAAGATATCCACCAAAACCAACGAACAAGGATTGTTCGGGTCACAGGAACTGGTGGCCTCGAGGTTGGGGAAGCGCTGCAAGAGGTAGTGGTAGATCGAGATTCCGAGTCCGATCAGAGCGAGCGGCAACGCGTAGAACTTCGTCTGGAAATCGCGTCTGATCGCACCGACGAGAAGAACAATTGCCATCGGGTACATGGCAATGCGCTGGTACCAGCAGAGCCGGCATGGCGTGAAGTGAACCACCTCCGAATAGATCAGCGAGCCCCCAGTGGCCACCAGCGCGACGAGCCAGGCGAGCCAGATCGCCCTCACGCCCAACAGGTTCGACGCCTCGGGACCCCGGACCAGGCGATAGATGAGCAGCCCGGCGGCCGCCGCCAGAGCGACCAGAGCAAGCAGAGATACGAGGGTGCTGTAGAAGAAGACGGACATTATCTCGAGAGGATGTGAGCATATTGCCCGGTCCGACGGTTTACACGAACATGGGCAGGCCAGTCGCCAGCCGTCAGGCGCTCAGATCGACCACCCGAGAGGGCCCTTTCAGGTGGAACATGGGTACTGAGAACCGTGGATTTACCTGATCGCCCGGCGGGAGAGGTGGCTCATCGCCCCCGGGTATGAGTGACTGACCGGATCGGCCGACCGCGGGTGACTCGACCATCGGGTCAATGTTTCGTGTCGATGACGCAGAAGCGATTGCCCTCGGGATCCTCGAGGATGACGTAGTCGGCTTGGGGCGGCCGCTTGTCCCAATGGACCTCGCTGGCTCCTAGCGCCTTGAGCCGTTCGACCTCGTCGGCCTGGTTCTCTGTGTAGAGGTCGAGATGAATCCGCGGTGGCACCTGTACGGCGGAATTCACTCGATCGAGCGAAATGTTCGGTCCCATGCCGTCTCGTGGCCGGAGCAGGACAAAGTCATCACCGCCACCCTCTCGCGGCACATAGTCGAGCGCCTCGGTCCAGAACTCCATCTGGCGCTTCAGATCGTCGACCCGAATGACAATGGAACCAACCCGAAGCACATCTCAACAATAAGCCTCCGTCGAGACCTCGTGGACTGGACAGGCCTATACGGGGATGACCGAAGCAACCGTCGATCCGGTAGATGAAACCCGGGTCCAGGGTGAGGAGGTCCCTGTCCTCCATCAACGTTCGATCACGGACCATGTCCCACCGGTACCGAGAACGGCCGTGGTGATGGTTGATCTGGCACGCAATCACAAACCGATGATCCAAACACCGAGTTCGATTGCCGGGCTTCCCTATCGGTCTGGAGCTGTGGTTGCCGGCGGCTCGATTGAGGCGCCACGAGCGCGATCCGCTTCGAAACTCACCCTGGGCTGCGACTTCTCCAGATACATGAAGAGCGCAATCGCGCCGAGGCCGGCAGCCAGGCCGCTGAGCTGATTCCAGGTGAGCGCGCCGATCTCGGCGTCTCCCATTCCCAGCCGGAGTGAGTCGAGGACGAAGCGCTGCAACCCGTACCAGATGATCCACAACGAGAAGAGCTGTCCATAGTGGAGGCGGAAGTTGCGGTAGGCCAGATACAGAAATGCGAGAAGGAGGGCCGCTCCGATCATGTCATAGGCAGCGACATGATGAAAGACCCCGCACAAGCCGTCTGGACCGGCATCGGCGGCCACGCACTCCAGTGAATCGTGTTGGGGCGCGAGGTCGTAGCCAGGCTTGATCCCGTACCCCCAAGTGACCGTGGTGGCGCGACCGAGATGCTCGACGATGGCAAGGTCGCCGATCCTTCCCACCACCGTCCCGAGAGCGAGACCGAATGTGGAGACGTCGAGGGCCGGCCAGACCGAGAGGTCCACCTGGCGCATCCGGATCAGACCGGCGACAACACCACCCGCGAACCCACCCATGATCGAGAAGTTCCCCGAAATCGGGTTGAGGGCGTCGGCGAGGGAGGTCCCGCCGATGATCGCGGCAGGTGTGGTCAGGTATCGAGCGCCGATCAAGGCTCCGATCAGACCCCAGGTGAGCACCGACTGGTATCTCTGGGTATCGAAGCCTCTTTTGCCCAGCTCCCGACTGGCTAACCAGGCCCCGGCGAGGAAACCGACCGCGGCGAAGACTCCGTGCAAGGAGAATTGCAGCGGTCCGACGTCGACTATGGGGATGGGGGGATAACTGATGACGGCAAGCATCGAGAGGAAGAGGCTAATGGCGGCCTGGAGGCACGGCTTGGAATGGCCAAGCCCTTGTCCTGATGAGGATCATCGGCCACGGCGAGAAGGATCATGCGGGTCACGTCTCTTTCATCGGCCAAACAGGGTGCGACTGAGCGCCGTATCGGCCCCGCCGACATAGGGGGAGGCAACTGGCTTCCGCTATGGCGCCGAGGAGGATTTCGTGACCGACTCAATGACGGTGTCGACTGAGACCCCAGGCCGTTCTGACGATCGAGAGCCTCGCACACCCGGGTGTAGCCATTCATCAGATCCGTCCGACAACGGAAGTCGGTGTTCACCGTGTGGCGAGGGCAGGCAACTGGCAGTCCCGACCGGATTCGAACCGGCGTTTCCGGCTTGAAAGGCCGGGCCAGGGTGAAACGGAACCTAACGACGATCAACGCAACTAGACGAAAAACAGCACTTGACCTGGGCGAATGCCGTATGCGTCCCACCGAGTGGTGTAACTAGGGCGGGGTCCGTGACTTGATGGGGCCACCGTGCGACCCTCAGCGAGTTCAAACCACGAGCTCGAGAGGAGTTACACGATGGCCCGTGAACATGATGCACGAATTGGTGAGCTGATCACAGAACTTGGTGGTGACCGGGTTCGGGATCTGTTCCGTGAACTGATGCAGCGTGCCCTGCAGGAGTTGATCGACACCGAGTTGACCGGGGCGATCGGGGCGGCGCCACATGAACGCACCGAGACCAGGAAGAACCGGCGTAATGGGTCGAGGAGCCGGATGTTGTCGACGCCGGCCGGAGACGTCGAGCTGCGCATCCCCAAGATCCGGGAGGGGAGCTTCTTCCCGTCGCTGCTGGAGCCGAGGAGGAGAGTGGACCGGGCGTTGTGGGCGGTGATCATGACCGCCTACGTGACCGGCACCTCCACTCGGAAGGTGGACAGCCTGGTCAAGGCTCTCGGTGTGGACACCGGGATCTCCAAGTCGACGGTGTCGAGAATCTGTGCAGAGATCGACGCCGAGGTGGAAGCCTTCCGCAACCGGCCTCTAGATGAGACCTCCCATCCCTATGTCTGGCTGGACGCCACCTATCTCAAAGCCAGAAAGGATCATCGGATCGTCTCCCGAGCCGTGGTCGTCGCCACCGCAGTCACCGCTGAAGGCAACCGGGAGGTCCTGGACCTCGACATCGGCGACTCCGAAGACGAAATCTTCTGGACCACGTTCCTGCGTCGGCTCAAACAACGAGGCCTCTCCGGAGTGTTGCTGGTCACCTCCGACGCCCACTCCGGGCTGAAAGCCGCCATTTCGAAGACGTTGATCGGAGCCACCTGGCAGAGATGTCGGGTCCACACCATGCGCAACCTGTTGGCCCACGTCCCCAAAGGACACGCCGAAATGGTCGCCGCCACCGTCAGAACCATCTTCGCCCAGCCCGACGCCACACTCGCCAGGAGCCAGCTGCGGATGGTCTCCGACTCGCTTCGAGACCGGTATCCCGGAGTCTCCGACGTCTTAGACGCCACCGAAGCGGATCTAACCGCCTACGCCGACTATCCCCGAGCCCACTGGCGCAAACTCTGGTCAACCAACCCCCTGGAACGGCTCCACAAAGAGATCAAACGACGCTGCGACGTCGTCGGCATCTTCCCCGACGACCAATCAGTGCTCAGGCTCGTCGGAGCAGTTCTCGCAGAACAACACGACGAATGGCAAGTCGCCGAACGCCGCTACCTCTCCGAAGGATCAATGGCAACCATCGGCCAGACCGACCAGACTGACGACCACAAGGAGGTGAACCCCAGCAACCAACCCCAACTACCCGCCGCCTAAACAGACGAGCGGCAACGCTGAGGGCCACACCTACTTACACCAAATGGCGGGACGCCATCCGAATGCCAGCCTCGCATCTTTCAATGATTGGCGCTGACTTTCGACGTTTCTCACCCTGGTGCGGCCCAGGAGCGGCCCAAACTCCCCTCCGAAGACCACGCTGCTCGGGTAGAGCGAGCCGACCTTCAAGTCAAACAGAGGTCCGCAAAGGTGCGGTCGGAGGTCTTGACAAGTGGCAGCGCATAATGCCGGATATC